>CAVWUL010000009.1:0-206768 GCA_963758125.1 uncultured Actinomycetes bacterium | reverse complement strand
CCACGTATTGCTGAGATCGGTGTCGAGATGCGGAGCGCCGACGAGCGACACGATCCCGTCTGTCTCGGCGGCAAGTCGCTCGACGGCGCGCCGCGAGGAGTGGATGAAGGCAGGCCGTAAGAGGAGATCCTCCGGCGGGTAGCCCGTCACCGCGAGCTCGGGGAAGATCACGAGGTCGGCCCCGGCCGCACGCGCCTCGGCCGTGAGCTCCAGGATCCGGGCGCTGTTCCGCTCGAGATCGCCGACGACGCTGTTCATCTGTGCGAGCGCGATTCTCAGGTGTCCTCCGACTGGTGCGAGGTTTTCTCCTCTGGATCTAAAACTCTAGCGCGTTGCGCGTTGCGCCAGCGGAGAAACGCTCCGACGCCGAGGGCGAACAGCCCGAACGCGAGCCCGATGAGGAGTCGCCGACCCGTCTCGTTGCCGATCCCGACGAGCACGGCCGCCCCGGCGAAGAGGACGATCGCGGCGATCCGGTTCCGCTCGGAGCCCATCGGCGGTCGAGAGCGGGACGGGGCTAGTGCTCGCCCGAAGGCGGAGGGCCGTCGTCCCCCTGCTCGCGCTCCCGAAGGAAACGCGTGAGCTCCGCCGCCAGCGACTCGCCCGAAGGAAGCTCCTCGTCGATCTCCTCGGCACGGCTCTCGAGCTCGTCGACATACGCGGCCGTCTCCTCGTCCGCGGCGACTGCCTCGCTCACCTGCTGGATGTAGGCGTTCCCGGCGGCTTCGAGCTCCGAGGTGTCGAGCGGGATCTCGATGAGGGCTGAGAGTCGGTCGCAGAGTGCCTTCGCCGCTCGCGGCGAGGGGGTGAGCTGGACATAGTGGGGCACGGCTGCCCAGAGCGAGACAGAGGGGATGCCGTGCTCGCGGCAGGCATCGTGGAGGACGCCGACCATGCCCGTGGGGCCTTCGTAACGGGAGGCCTGCAGCCCGAGATTCTCGAGCACGTCGGCCTCGGAGGCGCTGGCGGTGACCGGTGAGGGCCGCGTGTGCGGCACGTCCGCGAGCAGCGAGCCGAGCGTGACCACCAGCGTCGCGCCGATCTCGGTCGCGACGCCGGTGACGAGGCCGCTGAAGGCCTTCCAGCGCAGGCTCGGCTCCGTTCCCACGAGCAGAACCACATCGCGCTGCTTGTCGCCCTCGCCCTTGACGCGCGCGTGGTGGAACGCATTCTCGGGCCAGTCGAGGTGGCGCTGCCCGTCGACCAGCGAGACCTGCGGCCGGGTCATCTGGAAGTCGAAGAAGAGCTCGGGATCGATCGCGGCGAACCGCTCGGCATGCCAGTTTCGGACGAGGAACGCGCTTGCGAGCGAGGCTCCCTGGCCGCCGTCGTTCCACCCCCGAAACGAGCAGATGAGAACAGGCTTCCTGAGCTTCGGCCGTCGCTCGAAGGTGAGCTCTGAGCTCTCGTCGCCGAAGCCCTTATCCCCCATCAAGCCATCCTACTGGGCCGCCAGAGCGTGGCCACGAAGACGACTGTCGCCGACCAGACGACCGCCGCGAGCGTGACGTGCGCGATCACGAGACCGAGCGGAAGCTGGGTTCGATACTGGATCTCGCCGACGATCATCTGGATGACCAGCAGGCCGAGCACGACGAGGGCGCCCCGGATGTGACGACTGCCCCGCATGCTCAGCCAGACGATCAGCGACGCGAACGTGAGTGCGAAGAGCGCGGTCGCGCGGACGTGCAGGTAGACGGCCGGCTCGAGCCGCCAGACCCGCGGAACCGCGGTGCCCCCCGAATGCGGCCCTGCCGCGGTCGCGACCACACCGCTCACGAGCAGCGCTCCGCAGGCGCCGCCGGCGGCCAACGCGAGCCAGCGCGGCCCGCGGCTCACCGCTTCGCCGCGGATGTTCCAGGCTTCGAGCGCGACGAGGATGCCGAAGGTCAACGCGACGATCGAGAGCAGGAAGTGCGAGCCCACGAGATAGGGGTTCAGCTTGTAGTGGACGGTCACCGCGCCGAGCGGAGCCTGGAGCAGGCTGGTCACGAATGCCGCCCCGGCCACCCAGCGGACCCACCGTGCGAGCCCGGAGACCCGCAACGAGGCGAGGAATGTCGCCAGCGTTACGACGATCACGAAGCCCGATTCGAGCCGATTCGAGAACTCGACGTAGGAGTGGTAGCCGGTATTCGGGAAGGGGTCGCCCGCCTCGCAGCCCGGCCAGTGCTCGCAACCGAGACCCGATCCGGTCAGCCTCACCGTTGCACCCGACGCGACGATCAGGACGAGGATCACGGCGCTTGCGAGCGCGAGTCGCCGGAACGACTGCGCCGAGATCGCAAGCCGGAGGAAGCGCGGCAGCGAAGCTTCCATCGATTCGCACTGTACCCGCGTAACCCGGGCGCGCAGGCTCCGAACCGCCCGCGTCGCCGCATCGGTGTCGCTCCAAGAAAGTGGCGACGGCCTGGGGAGGGCCGTCGCCGGGGAGAGGAACGTGTGTTGGGTGTCGCGTCTTTCGCCGAAGTGCGGGCGACTCCTTCAAGCCCGATGCGCCGGACTTGCCGGCGCATCAGGAGAGTCGAAAACCGTGGACGCGCTCACCGCACGTTCAGTGCGGCCCGTCGAAGAATCCGTTCGTGTGGAACGCCCCCAGCCCTCTTGCATTGAGTGCCGCAGCGAGCGCTGCGATTGCGATCAAGAGGGCGCGGCTGCCCCTCATGAACACGAGGAACCTCGCCACAGTGCCGATTCACCTCCTCCTCGCTAGAAGAACAGCCGACCAGAAGTCGAGCGATCAGAACCTGAAGTCCTGGAGGGCCTCCGCAGCAGCCCGATAGAGGGCGGCCGCCTTGCGGTCGTCGCCGCGGCGTGTTGCGAGGTCGCCCTGTGCGACCCAAGCGGCTGCGCGGTGGGGGCCGGACGAGAGCTGGGAGAGTGATTGCTCGGCCTCGGCAAGCATCGCCTCGGCCTCCTCGGGCCGCTCCTGCTCGAGAAGTGCACGCCCGAGGACGAGCTGCGCGTTCCCGATCTCGTCGACGCGATCCTCGCGCCCGTCGAGCCGCCTCAGCGCGTGCCGGGCGTGCTCCTCGGCCTTGAGCGGATTGCCGGTCTTCAGGCACACCTGTGCGAGAGACGAGAGGATCGTCGCAACGTCGTCGTCGGTCCCGTGGTCGAGCGCGACGGCGAATGCTTCCTCGAGGCGTGCGATTGCCTGCTCGGGCTTCCCGAGGAGGAACTCGAGGCCACCGAGGTTGTTCAGCAGCCGACCGATGTTGCTGCGGTCGGCGAGCACCTCGTATTGCGTCTTCGCGCGCTCGGCATACGTGCGCGCGAGAACCCAGTGGCCGTCGCGCTCCGCGATCAGGGAGGCCTGGAAGTAGGCCTCGCCCATCGCGAGTGGATCTTGCATCGCCTCCGCAAGCTCGAGCGACCGCTCGACGTCCTCGCGCGCGGCCTCGTAGTCGCGCTGGCGGCGGTAGCACCGCGACCGCCAAGTGAGGATGTTGGCGCGGAGCAGGTCGGAGGCCAACTCGCTTCGGTCGAGGAGGTCGAGTGCCTCGCGGAAGAGCGCCACCGAGGTCGCGACGCTCGAGATGAGATAGCGCCCGACACCGAGCCGGAAGAGGATCTCGGCCCGGTCGATGTCCGAGAAGTCCGGGCTCTCGCTGAGGCCGCGGGCCTCTGCGAGCAGGTCGAGGCCGTTTCGGACCTCGCCATTCTGCATCCGCGCCCATGCCTCGCCGGAGAGCAGCCGCACCCGGAGCTCTGCGGCTCCGCTTGCGACGACAGGCCCGAGCGCACGCGCGTACTCGTCGAGCGCGCCGGCGAACTCGAGCTTCTCGGTGAGGGCCTCGGCCCGGGCGAGTGTGGCTTCCGCGCGCGAGCGCTCATCGCTCGAGACCCCACTTGCGAGGAACGTGACGTCGGCGCCGAGGCGGACGGCGAGCCATTCGACCGTCTCGGGGGTCGGACGCGTCTTCCCGCGCTCGATCTGCGAGATGTATTCCTTCGAGAACCGGTCGCCTGCGAGTTCCGACTGGGTGAGCCCTGCGGCGACGCGGAGTTGACGAAGCCGGTCGCCCAGTCGCGAGCCGCCGGAGCGCGACGTACTCGATCCGTGCATCTGACTGGAGCGTGAGATTTCGGTTGCCATGAGGTTCGCGCAGTCTGCAGAAAGGGGTGTCGCCGCGCAATCCCCTTAAAAAGACAATAGCTGATTCCGCCCCCGAATGCAGTCGCCGACTCGAAGAAATCGTGCATTCATGCGGTTTTGCCGGTGAAGTCCGCGGTATGTACGGTACTTGACCGCTCTACTTGACAGTTACGGCTCTGCTCTCTAGAGTGCGAGCACAACCTTTTTGCATCGCTTTCGAAATGTGACGAGGTGCGGGGGGAGCGCTGGGGATCAAAGCGCGTAGGGTCGCCTGAGCCGCAGAGTCGACGTTACGAGTTCCTCACGAAGCGCACCACCTCACAGGAAGAGCCCCGGGTGCCGCAGCCGGGGCTCTTCGTTTTTCTGGGCTGTAGGTCAGATTGAGACGTCGCTTGAAATCACGCCATTCTTGGTCTTGTCGCTGGGCCTGCGGGCGGTTCTCGGCTCGAAGGAGCCATCCGCCGTTGTCCGCATCGGTCCGCATCTGTTGGGCGTTGACTGGCCCGCGGACTGTCGCGATCATCCACGCCGTGCCGGCTTGGACGCGAACGCGGAACTGGACGCTACCCGAGTGAACCGCCTACGCAGAAAATCGGACGACCTCGACAGCGAACGCAGTCCTGCAGGTGGGTGCTTCCTGGCGTTTCGGGCATTGACGGTAGGCCTCGGCGCTGTCAGTCTCTCATGCGGGATGGGACTGGGCAGTGAACGATCCGGTGTGACGACCGTCGAGTCGTTGTCGCGTCGGCCGGCGATGAGGTTGGTCGTCGTTCTGGCCGCGACGGCGTTCGTGCTGATCTCGGCCTCGACGACTACGGCCGCCACGTCGGGATTGGTTGCTGCGTATGCGTTTGACGAGGGTTCTGGGACGACGGTTGCTGACGCCTCGGGGAACGGCAACAACGGGACGGTTTCGAACACGACCTGGGCGGCGGCGGGGAAGTACGGCAAGGCGCTGAGCTTCAACGGGTCGACTTCGCGGGTGACGATCCCGGATTCGGCGTCGCTGCACCTGACCGCGGCGATGACGCTGGAGGCGTGGGTCGACCCGACGACGGTCAACGGAGCCTGGCGCGACGTGATCTACAAGGGCAACGACAACTACTACCTGGAGGGGAGCTCGTCCCCCGGCGGGCGGCCGGCGGGGGGTGGGATCATCGGCGGCAGCTACGCCGAGGCGTATGGCACCGCCAATCTGCCGACTGCGAGCTGGACGCATATCGCATTGACCTATGACGGGACGGCGGTGCGCCTGTTCGTCAACGGCGCTCAGGTGTCGAGCACGGCCAAGACGGGCGCGCTTGCGACCTCGACGAATCCGCTGCAGATCGGCGGCGACAGCCTTTACGGCCAGTTCTTCGCCGGCATGATCGATGACGTTCGCGTCTACAACGTCGCGCTCACCGCTGCCCAGATCCAGACCGACATGACGACCCCGGTCGCGCCGCCGAAGGCTGATACGACGCCGCCGTCGGTGCCGGGGACGCTGACTGGGTCGGCGTCGTCGAGCAGCCGGATCGATCTTGGTTGGGGTGCGGCGAGCGACGACGTGGGGGTGAGTGGTTACCGGATCGAGCGTTGCCAGGGCGCTGGTTGCAGCAGCTTTGCGCAGATCGCGACCGTGTCGGGTAGCACGCTGAGCTATAGCGATACCGGGCTTAGCGCCTCGACGGGTTACAGCTACCGGGTGCGCGCCGCCGATGCGGCCGGCAACCTCGGTAACTACGGCAACACGGTCAGTGCGACGACTCAGGCGGCGGCTGATACGACGCCGCCGTCGGTGCCGGGGACGCTGACTGGGTCGGCGTCGTCGAGCAGCCGGATCGATCTTGGTTGGGGTGCGGCGAGCGACGACGTGGGGGTGAGTGGTTACCGGATCGAGCGTTGCCAGGGCGCTGGTTGCAGCAGCTTTGCGCAGATCGCGACCGTGTCGGGTAGCACGCTGAGCTATAGCGATACCGGGCTTAGCGCCTCGACGGGTTACAGCTACCGGGTGCGCGCCGCCGATGCGGCCGGCAACCTCGGTAACTACGGCAACACGGTCAGTGCGACGACTCAGGCGGCGGCTGATACGACGCCGCCGTCGGTGCCGGGGACGCTGACTGGGTCGGCGTCGTCGAGCAGCCGGATCGATCTTGGTTGGGGTGCGGCGAGCGACGACGTGGGGGTGAGTGGTTACCGGATCGAGCGTTGCCAGGGCGCTGGTTGCAGCAGCTTTGCGCAGATCGCGACCGTGTCGGGTAGCACGCTGAGCTATAGCGATACCGGGCTTAGCGCCTCGACGGGTTACAGCTACCGGGTGCGCGCCGCCGATGCGGCCGGCAACCTCGGTAACTACGGCAACACGGTCAGCGCGACGACACAGGCGCTCGCGGCACCGACTCCGGTTGCTGCGTATGCGTTTGACGAGGGTTCTGGGACGACGGTTGCTGACGCCTCGGGGAACGGCAACAACGGGACGGTTTCGAACACGACCTGGGCGGCGGCGGGGAAGTACGGCAAGGCGCTGAGCTTCAACGGGTCGACTTCGCGGGTGACGATCCCGGATTCGGCGTCGCTGCACCTGACCGCGGCGATGACGCTGGAGGCGTGGGTCGACCCGACGACGGTCAACGGAGCCTGGCGCGACGTGATCTACAAGGGCAACGACAACTACTACCTGGAGGGGAGCTCGTCCCCCGGCGGGCGGCCGGCGGGGGGTGGGATCATCGGCGGCAGCTACGCCGAGGCGTATGGCACCGCCAATCTGCCGACTGCGAGCTGGACGCATATCGCATTGACCTATGACGGGACGGCGGTGCGCCTGTTCGTCAACGGCGCTCAGGTGTCGAGCACGGCCAAGACGGGCGCGCTTGCGACCTCGACGAATCCGCTGCAGATCGGCGGCGACAGCCTTTACGGCCAGTTCTTCGCCGGCATGATCGATGACGTTCGCGTCTACAACGTCGCGCTCACCGCTGCCCAGATCCAGACCGACATGACGACCCCGGTCGCGCCGCCGAAGGCTGATACGACGCCGCCGTCGGTGCCGGGGACGCTGACTGGGTCGGCGTCGTCGAGCAGCCGGATCGATCTTGGTTGGGGTGCGGCGAGCGACGACGTGGGGGTGAGTGGTTACCGGATCGAGCGTTGCCAGGGCGCTGGTTGCAGCAGCTTTGCGCAGATCGCGACCGTGTCGGGTAGCACGCTGAGCTATAGCGATACCGGGCTTAGCGCCTCGACGGGTTACAGCTACCGGGTGCGCGCCGCCGATGCGGCCGGCAACCTCGGTAACTACGGCAACACGGTCAGCGCCACGACGAGTGCGGACGCGACGGCGAGCTCGGATGATTTCAACCGGGCGGACGGTGGTCTGGGCGCGAACTGGACGGACGTCAGTGACGGGGGCTTGTCGATCTCGTCCGCGGCGACGGTCGGGTCGAGTGCCGGTGTCGCCGGTGACATCTGGACAGGCCAGACGTATGCCGGCGACCAGTACTCGCAGGTCGAGGTGACCTCGACTCAGCTGACGGGCGGCCAGTGGATCGGGCCGGCGGTGAGGGTCCAGAACGGTGGCCAGGACACCTACCTCGGGATCTACTTCTGGAACAGCGGCAGCCCGCAGCTGAGGTTGTACGAGCGCAGCGCGGGCACCTGGACCCAGCTGGGGAGCTCGTACAACTCCGGGCCGTTGGCGGCGGGAACGCAGTTGAAGCTGGTCGCGGTCGGCTCCGAGATCTCGTTCTTGCAGGACGGGGTAGTGCGGATCGACGTCACTGACAACAGCCTGACGGGCGGCGCGCCGGGGATCATCGCTTTCGGCGCTGCCACGGCAGACAACTGGTCGGGTGGGATCGCCACCTCCTCGAGCAACCCTGCGTTCCAGGTCGACTACCAGGGAACCGACGTCAACGGAGTTGCGACGTATGACGCCAGCTCTCCAGACGATGGCGGCACCCAGGTGCTCCGCGTGCTCGCCCCGACCAATCCTGCCCCTGGAGTCCCCCACAATTTCCTCTACGTGCTTCCGGTCGAGGCCGGCCTGGGTACTACCTACGGAGACGGGCTGGAGACTCTCCGCGGCCCTCAATGCGCAGAACCAGTACAACCTGACCATCATCGAGCCTTCCTTCGGGATCGATCCCTGGTACGCCGACAATCCCAACGACGCGACTGTCCAGTACGAAACGTTCATGACCAAGGATCTCCTGCCGTGGGTGACGCAGAATCTCGCGCTCACCGGCCACGAGCAGAACTGGCTGATCGGGTTCTCGAAATCTGGCATAGGAGGAGAAGACCTGATCCTGAAGCACCCCGACCTCTTCACGCTCGCGGCATCCTGGGACTTCCCGGCCGACATGTCGAGCTACAGCGACTACGGGTCCAGCTCGGCAAATTCCTACGGTACGGATGCAAACTTCCAGGCCAATTACCGCCTGACGCCGGCTTTCGTGAACGCCCACAAGACGCCCTTCCTGAGCGCCAACCGGATCTGGATCGGCGGATACGCGGCTTTCCAGACCGACGTGACGGACTACGACGCACTCTTGACGTCAGACGGTATTGCGCACACGACCGAGACGCCGACGTCGATGGCCCACCGTTGGGACAGCGGTTGGGTGCCCATAGCGCTTGCCGCACTGAGTCAAGACAGCCTCAACCTGACTGGGACGTAAAGGGGGAGCTCCGAGCCGCGCATTGCCTCCGCGAGATCGCCGTCTTTGGGAGCGGGATCGACGTCAACGGGCCACCCGGTCCAGCGACCCTCGACGGTGCGGTCTTCACCGTCACCGTCCCTCGGCTGAGGGGTCTCACTCCGCGGTCATCCAGGCGCGACGCGAGGCCCGGACGCGTTCGAGATCGCCGCCCAGCAGTCCGCCGAGCCGATGGTCGATCGTGGCGAGCAGCCCTCCTGCGACGAAGATCCACGCTTCGGCCACCGGGTCGCGATCGGCATGGATCACGCCCCCTTCCTGCCCGCGCCGGATCACGTCGGCGAAGAAGTCGTGTGCCTCCCGGATCTGGTCCCGCACCGCTTTTGCGATCACGGGGTCGTCGGATGCCTCTGCGAGCGCCTGGATCCACATGTCGACGACGCGCAGCTTCGAGCGCTTCTCCATGTAGGCGTCGGAGATCGCCCCGAGGCAGCGGGCCGGGTCCCCCTCGAGGGCGTGCTCGGAGAACTCGCGGAGGATCCGCCAGGCCTCGCCGAGGCAGGCAACGTAGAGGTCGCGCTTCGAGCCGAAATGGCGGTAGAGGATCGGCTCGGTGATCCCGGACTTCCGGGCGATCTCCGAGGTCGTGGCGCCGCGGTAGCTCTTCTCGAAGAAGACGGCGCAGGCCGTGTCGAGCACGGCCTGCCTGCGCTCCCCGGCCGGAAGGCGCGGCCGGGGCTTCTCCTGTGCCGGGGTGGCCGCCAACTCAGACCTCGAGCGCCACCGGCGCGGGATGGTCGTGGCGGACGGGCTTGCGGACCGTGATCAGGGCGACCGCAGACCCGGCGAGGGCGATCAGCGCCGAGACCTCGAGCGCAGAGTGAAGCGCGTCCGTGAACAGGTGCGCGGCCTCGGGCGGGAGCTTCTGGCCGGTGCCGGACGCCGAGGCGCCGGCGGGGATCTCCGAGGCGATGATCGCCCCGATCAGCGCGATTCCGAGCGAGCCGCCGACCTGCCGTGCGCTGTTCAAGACGGCGGAGCCCACGCCTGCCTTGTTCATCGCGACCGCGGACATCGCCGCCGCGGTGGTCGGAGTCATCGTCAGTGACATCCCGGTGCCCCCGATCAGCATCGCGGGGAGGAGCTGCCAGTAGCTCGCATGCTCGCCCACGCGCGAGAACAGGAAGAGCGAGCCCGAGAGGAGCAACATCCCGGCCCCTGCCAGGTACCGCGACCCGAAGCGATCCGAGTACTTCCCGGCAAGGGGAGCGAGGAACACGATCAGGACCGTCATCGGCAGGAAGGCCGCCCCGGCCTGGGTCGGCGAGTAGCCGAGCACCTGCTGCATGAACAGCGAGATGTAGAAGAACACGCCGAACATCGCAAGCGCGACGAGCAGCATCACCAGGTTCGCGCCGGTGAACGTGCGGTTCCGAAACAGGGAGAGATCGAGCATCGGAAGCCGCTGGTGCCGCTCGAAGAGGACAAACGCGACGAGCGAGACGACCGCGACCGCGATCGCGCCCATGATCCGCGTCGAGCTCCAACCGTATTTGTTGCCCTCGATCAGCGCGTAGGTGAGCGCGAAGAGGCCCAGTGCCGAGGTGGCGAGGCCGGGTATATCCGGTCGCTGCTCGGCGGAGTTGTCCCTCGATTCGTCGATGAAGAGGAACGCGGCCACGACGGCGATGATCCCGATCGGCACGTTGATGAAGAAGATCCAGTTCCAGTTGATGTGCTCCGTGATCACGCCTCCGACAAGCGGGCCGATCGCAAGTGCGAGCGCCGACACGCCGGCCCAGATCCCGATCGCCGTTCCGCGCTGCTTCGGCGGGAAGGTCACCGTGATGATCGAGAGCGTCGAAGGGTTCATCAGGGCGGCGCCGAGGCCCTGGATGACCCTCGCGCCGATGAGGATGGTCGCGCTACCGGCGAGGCCGCAGGCAAGCGACGAGGCGGTGAAGACGATGAGCCCGGCAACGAACATCCTGCGCCGGCCCAGCAGGTCGGCGAGCTTGCCGCCCGTGAGCATGAACGCGCCGAAGGTGAGCGCATAGCCCGCGACGACCCATTCGAGCTCGGACACCTTCAGGCCGAGCGATTCCTGGATCGACGGCAGCGCGACATTCACCACCGTGTTGTCGAGCATGATCATGAAGAGGCCGAACGCGACCGCGCCCAGCGTCCACCATTTCCGGTTCTCCTCGTCGAACAGCCTTGCTCTCATCTCTGCGTGCCCCCTTGTTAGTCAGCGCTAAGTTAGTCCGCGCTAGGTTAGCACCCGCTAACCAGGTGCGCAAATCTCCGTGAGGCAGGCGTCAAGGCGGTCTCGGACATCGTCCGAAAACATGGGTTCGTGAGCCGGGTGCCGTGAGGCGAGGCGCGCTATTCAGGGTCCGACGCGGCTGTTTCCGACTCGGCGGCTCCCGCGGCAGACTGCGTGGGGCGCCGTCGGCGGCGGCGCCGACGCGGCTCGGCGGGCGAGCCGTCGCCGTTCGAGCTCGGCTCGACCGGAGCGGCGGCCTCCTCGCCCTCGGAAGCCTCGGCAGTGGCAGTTGCAGGGGCCGAGACCTGCTCGGCACCGTTCCGTTTCTTGCGGCGCCGCCTGCGGCGGGTGCGGGTGGGGCCCGTCTTCGGCGCCGGGAGGTCGTCGGCAAGTGCACCCGCGATCTCCTCGATCGATCCGAGTTGCTCCCGGGCCTCGTCGAGCAGCTTCGTCGCCCTCGGGGTGTAGCCCTCGGCGGTCGCAAGCAGCGCCGCCCCGACGTCGCGCGGCATCTCGAGCGCGGCCTTGACGAGGCGGGCGGTGTTCTCCTCGTGCCGGTTGCCCCGCGAGTTCGCAAGGGCGCCGAGCAGGCGTTTCGCGTCGGGATATTCCTGCGAAGCCTTGCGGTCGAGCGTCTTTCTCACAGCGCGCGCCAGGCGCCACGTCCAGCGGGCGAGGATCTGCTCGGGCGCGTCGGGTTTGCCGTCGGCGATCGCGCGGAGCATGATCCGGACGCCGGCGGCGCGATCCTTCTCCCAGGGCGGGGCCTGCGTGACGAGCGTGACCAGGTCGTCGAAGTCGGCGCGCTCGACACGCATCGAGACGCGGTCGGCGAGGGCGATCAGCCGTAGCCGCCGGTTCGCGTTCTGAGCCGCGCACGTCGAGAGGAACGTTTCGAGCGCTCCTTTCGACGCGCCGCGCTCGGTGAACTTCTGGACGAACGTCTGCCGTTCGTCGAAGCGCATCTGGCGGCCGGCGATCGTGGCCCAGAACCGCTGCTCGTCGTCGTCGAGGTACTTCGGATCGATTCGCTGCCATTCGCGCTGGATCACCGCGAGGCGGCGGGCGACGTCGGGTGTGACCGGGACGAGCCAGTTCGCCGGGGTCAGCTTCCGCCTGGCGCGGCGTTGTGTCCGGCGCCGCGGCGCGGGGGTGACGCGGGCACCCTCGCGGTAGAAGTCCGCGCCGAGAAGCGAGTGGAGCGAGACGACGCGTTCGGAGTGCGTTGCCGCCTTCGGCACGAAGTCGACGACGATCCCGGCCTCCTTCCGCGGGTGGATGCGCATGATCCTGCCGATGCGCTGCTGGTAGACGCGCTTCGACGCCGTCGGCGCCAGGTGCATGACCACGGTCGCGCGCGGCGAGTTCCAGCCCTCGGCGAGCAGCATCGCGTTGATCAGCACGTCGATCTCGCCACGCTCGTAGGCGGCCAGCACGGCGGCGAGCTTGACCGGGGGCGTGCGCCCGGAGACCGCTTCGGCCTTCACGCCCGCGGCGCGGAATGCGGTCGCGAGGTTGTAGGCGTGGTCGACGCCGGCGGCGTAGACGATCCCGGGCGTGTCCTCGAACCGCTCGCGGTAAAGGGTCGCGGCGGCCATGTTCAGCGCCTCGTGGTCGAGTGCGTCGGCGAGCGCGCGCTCCTCGAAGTCGCCGCCGACGATCGGGACCGAGTTGATAGCCGCGACCGGCGGCACGCGGAGGCAGCGGAGCGGGGCGATCAGGCCGCGGCGGGCCGCGTCTGCGAGCGGAAGGTCGTCGACCGAGGCGGGGAAGACGTCGGAGACCTGCTTCGCGATCAGTTCCTCGGTCGCGGTCATGCCGATGTAGATGGGCTCGCTCAGGCTGCGGATCGCGGCCGAGGTCTTCTCGCCGAGGGCGGTGTGCGCCTCGTCGCAGATCACGAGCTGGTAGGCAGAGCGCGAGACCTCGTCGACGTGCCGGGCGAACCAGGCGTAGGTCTGGATCGTGATCGGGTTCGAGCGGAATGAGGTGGCCCCGTTCAGGATCACGTCGGCGAAGCGGCTGCCGTAGCCGTGGTCGGTCAGCTCCCGCCGGAACTGGTCGACGAGCAGGCGGCGATGGGTGAGGATCAGGACCCCTCGGTGCGGGCAGCCTCGACGAACCCGGCGGCGGCGATCGTCTTGCCGGAGGCGGTCGGGTGCCGGAAGCGATAACGGCGCTCGGCGCCGGGGTCGGGGCCGATGGACGCGGCCGTAAGCTCGAGCTCGTCGGAGTCCTGGCCGTCGAGCTCGACGGGGAGGTCGTCTTCGTCCTCCTCTTCCTCGTCGAGAATCTCCTCCACGGCGGCGCCGTTGCCGTTGCCGTTTCCGTTGCCGTTCGCCTCCCGCTTCTCGACGGCGGCGATCAGCTCGGTCAGCATCCCCGCGAGTGCATCCACCTGGTGGCGGCGGAGCTCGGTGCCGGACGCGAGGTGCGGCGGCTTCTCGGAAAGGACGCGTTCGAGGCCGAGCAGCAGCGCGTAGCGCACCTTCCATTCCGACGACGGTTCGGCCCGTCCGGCCTCGATCTCCGCGAGCGCATCGTCGAGCGCATGCCGAAGCGCAGATCCGTGACGAAGCGTCGTCTCGGGATCCTCGTCATCGGGGCGAAGGAAGGGCTCTCCAGCCCAGGCTTCGGCCCGGAGAGCCGCGGCTCGAATGCCGTCGGACGTCTCCCACACCTCCGGAGATTGCGTCAGCGTCTCGTGCATGGGCGCGACACCCGCTGGTGCCGCCTCTACAGGCCAAACTGCCTCTACAGGCCAAATCCCCTCTACAGGTCGACTCGCGGGTACCCCTCTCGCAAGCCGCAGTCAGAGAATACCGCATCGGGCGGCGGACATGCCGGCCGGAGGTGTTACCGGGTGAACGCCCGTGACTCGGCGCCGACGACGCCGACGAGGTCGGTGAGCGCGATGTTCACATCGGTCAGGTGCAGCCCCCAGCCGGGGCCGAGCATCGCGTGGACGACGGGTCGATCGTCACCCGGGACGTGGGTCTGGGTGATCTGGAGCCAGCTCGCGGTTCCCGACCGTTCGCAGCGTGCGGTGTACTGGCCGGGGAAGGAGACCCACGGTGTCTTCGCGCTGACACTTCCCGCGGCGCCGACGAGGCTCATCAGCGCGGTCGGATAGAGCGGCGTCACGGCCTCGGCCGCCGCGGATCCCGGGACGGACGGGTTGACGCAGAGCACGTGCGTCGCCGGGCTCGCGTCGCGCCCGAACATCGCGCCTCGCGGCGGCTTCCGGTCGAAGCTCGAGTAGGCGATCACGCACCCGAGGGACGAGGGCGCCGAGCACGGGGGAACGTGGGCGAAGTCACCCGGGCCCCCGGGGTGGTTTGCCCCCAGCACCTGCCCCCCGAGCAGGATCGCCGAGACGAGCAGGCGGCGCTCGGCCGGCGAGCGGTCGATCACCGTCTTCACGAGGTGCTTCAGGACATAGGCGCCCTGCGAATGGCCGATCAGGACGACACCCCGGCCGTGGTTGTCGTGCGCCAGGTAGTCGCGCCACGCGGCGAGCACGTCGCCATAGGCCTCGCGGGCGTTCGGATGCAGCGACGGATCGGTGAGGGCCGGGTTCGTGATCTGCCGGTACACGGGCGCGTAGACCTTGCAGACCCGCGAGAAAGGCGCGGCCTGCGCCTGCGCCACGAAGAGCTGCGGCAGCCCGATCTGGAGGGGCGCATTGCCGGTGTTCTCGTTGCTGACCGTCGGATAGACGTAGAAGCAGTCGATCGGCGGATCGGCCGGCCGTGCCGGTGTCTCGACCGTCTTCGAGCCGTTTGCGCGGATGACCGTCGTCGCGAGGCTCCCCGCGCACGGATCGGCCGCGCGTCCCGGGAAGCAGAGCCAGAGCGTTCGGTGTGCCGCGGGCGGCCTCGTCACCGTCGTCGTCGCGACCACGCTGCGGTGAGCGCCGCAGCCGGCGAGCGCGATCCCCGTCAGGCAGAGGCCGACGACTGCAATCAGCCGGACGGAGGCTCGGCGTCGCATGCTTTTCACGGTACGTGTTCGGCCTCGCCGGCCGCTGCACGGTAGAACCGCGGGATGGACTTCGCCGAGGTGTTCGTCCGCGAGCGGTCGCGATACGAGGACGGCGTCCTCGCGCCTCGATCCGGGGCAGCTCGTCCGCATGGGAAACGCTGCATACGGGCCGGGTTGGCCCTGCTCATGCTCGGCCGCCGCAACGAGGCTCTCGCGTGGTTCGATCGCGCCGCCGAACGGTGGCGCGAGAGCTGGTCGCATGCGGAGCCGGAATCCTGGGGGCGCCCGATCGGCGCGATCAAGGCCGCGGTGATCGCCGGGCGGGGCGCCGCGGAGGGCTACTCGCACTGGACGCTCGAGCTCGGCTCGGCCGGCACCGGTTCGCCGATCGGGCGATATGCGGCAACGCTTGCGCTGCTCGTCCTCGGGCGGTGGGCGGAGGCCGGGCAGCTCGCGGGAACGCTCCGCGGGCGCGACGATTTCCCATCCACCGTGGCCGATGCGCTCATGGCGATCGGGGCCGGCGACGCGACGGGCGCGGGTCTCGCGATCGAGGCCGTGCTCGAGTCGTTCGAATCGCGTGACGACTATCTCGAGGGAGTGCCGGTCGCCGACACCGTGCTCGTGCTGCTGGCGCTCGCCTCGAGGCGCGGGCTGACCGTCGAGTCGAGGGGCTCGGCGCTTCTTCCGGACGAGTGACGTCGAGGTGCGCTCACGGCGATGCGTGCGCTCCGGCCGAGGTCCGGGTCGAGGTAGACCTCGATGGGCGTCTCGCCCGCCCGCAGGAGGCTCGCGGGAGCGGCCTCGTCGATCTCGTCGAAGAACGCGCGCTCGACGGCGTCCGCCTTGTCGGCGCCGGCCACGAGGAAGACGATCCGCCGTGCAGCGAGCAGCGCCGGCAGCGTGAGCGTGACCCGCTCGACGAAGGGCTCGAGCCCGGCCGGCCCGTGCGTGACGAGTCGAGAGCGCTCGGCGAGCTGCGGCGAGCCCGGGAAGAGCGACGCGACGTGCGCGTCCGGCCCGAGGCCGAGCATCAGCAGGTCCAGGGTCACCCCGGAGAGCGCGTCGCCGTATTCCGCCGCCGCCTCCGCGGGCGCGAGCTCACCGCGGATCCTGTGGACATCGGGCAGATGGGCGATCCGGTCGAGCAGGGTCCGGCGGGCCATGCCGTAGTTCGAGCGCTCGTCCGACACCGGCACGCAGCGCTCGTCCCCCCACCACAGCGAGACGCGGCGCCAGTTCGGTGCCGCCGCCGCGGCGAGCTCGTAGGCGCGGGCGGGAGTCGAGCCGCCGGTGAGGACGATCGCTCCGCCGACGCGCACCTGGGCGGCGAGAAGCTCGGCCACGGTTGCTGCCGGATCTTCGAGAACGTGAAGCTGGGGCTCACTCATCGCCGCGGGCGAGCTCTTTGCTTCGCTCCATCGCGGCGTTGATCGCATTCAGGAAGGCTGCGCGGACGCCCGCCTGCTCGAGCTCCCGGATCGCGCGGGTCGTCGTCCCACCCGGGGAGGTGACCATCTCGCGCAGCTCGACGGGATGCATCTCCTCGTCCCGCAGGAGCTTCGCGGTGCCGAGCATCGTCTGGACGACGAGCTTCGTCGACACCTCGCGCGAGAGCCCGAGCAGGAGCCCCGCCTCGATCATCGCCTCGGCGAGGAGCGCGTAGTAGGCCGGCCCCGAGCCGGAGACGGCCGTGATCGCGTCCATCTGGGACTCGGGCACCTCGACCACCGCGCCCACGGCGCGCAGCACGGTACCGGCACGCTCGAGGTGCTCGCGCCCCGCGTGGCTCCCCGCGCACATGCCGGCGATGCCCTCGTGAACGGTCGACGGCGTGTTCGGCATCGAACGCACGACCGGGACGTCGGCCGCCAAATGGCGTTCGATCCGCGCCGTCGTGATCGCGGCGGCGACCGACAGCACCGTTTGCTCGGCGGTCAGCAGGTGCCCGATCTCGCCGAGCAGCGTCTCGATGTCCTGCGGCTTCACCGCGAGGACGACGACATCGGCGCCGCGGATCGCTTCGAGGTTCGAGGTCGTCGCCTCGACGCCGTACCGCTCGCGGAGCTCCACGGCCCGCTCTTCGCGCCGCGAGGTCGCGACGATGTCGGCCCAGTCCGAGCTACGCAGCCCGGCGAGCAGCGACTCGCCGATTCGCCCGGTGCCGAGGATCGCGATTCTCATCCTGCAAGCCTACGAGTCCGGCGGGGTATCCCGCCAGCATGTACACGCTCGCGAGCCCGGCCCACTCGCCGTAGGGCTCGAGGAGCGCGTCGGTCTCCTCGGCCTCGACGTACCGTCCCCACAGGGCCGAGGCGAGCTTGACGAGGCCGAGATCGCGAGCGAGCCCTCGTTCGTAGCGGCCGAGCCCCTCGATGCAGACGACGCCGGCCGACCAGGGCCCGAGCCCGCGCTCGCGCTCGAGGCGCTTCGCCGCGATCTCCGTGCCGAACGTCTTGAGGGTCTCGAGCTCCGTCCCCCGGCAGAGCCTGACGAGCGTCGCGCCGCGCCGCGCACCGAGCCCGAGGTTCCGCAGCTCGGCCGGCGAGAAACGCGCAAGGTCGGCCGCGGTCGGAGCGGCATGGAGCCCGTCGAGCGAGCGAGTCGCCGCGCGGACGACGTTCCGCTCGATCTCGCGGGCGCGGCTCGCGGTGATCAGCTGTCCCGCAACGGCGCGCAGGAGCGCATGCGCGACGGTGGCGGTACGCATCGGCCGCAGTCCCCGCAGATGCCGGGTCGCCCGCCCGATCAGCGGATCGTCGGCGAACAGGCGCAGGAACTCCGAGTGGTCGTCGTCGAGCCCGAGCACGAAGCGCATGCGCTCGATCCCCTCCTCACTGGCGGCCTCGAGGCAGACGAGACCGTCCGGTCGCTGCCAGGCGCGGGCCCGTTCGAGCTCCCCCGAGCCCACGGCCAGAGTGGCCGCGACGACCCCGTCCCGAACGATCCGTGTGGCATCGCTCGCGTGCCGCGCCGAAAGGCGAAGCGAGTAGGGCCCACGCGGCCGCACCTCCACCGAGACTCGTTTGGGGCCGATCGACTCCGGAGCGTTCACCGCGCGACCTTACCGCGGACTCCGGAGCCCCTCTCCATCAGGCCCGCTGTGAGCGCAATTTCGCGGCTGCGAGACCTCACCCCCGCCCTATGGGTGGGGACGCACCCCTCCGCCCTCACTGCAAATTCTAAGGGTCGACGGCGTTCGTGTCTGTACCAACTTCGTGAAAATCTCTCCACAGGACGGATGGTTCGGGGCGGCCGGGCGCCCCCTACCGCTCTGCGCCGGCCGGATCGGGCTGGAGGTTCGCCGCCACCTCCGCAGCCCGCTCGAACACGTCGAGGGCCTCCAGTTCGCGCCCCGCGTCCCGAAGGAAGCGCCCGTACGAGCGGAGCAAGGCGGCGTGCTCGCGCACGGTGCCGTGCGCCGCGAGGAGCTCGAGTGCCGCTCCGTAGGCGGCGTCGGCTTCGGCCGCGCCGGGCCCAGGCCGGCGGCTCCTGGCTTCGGCGATCGCCCACCACGCGTTCCCGCGCTCGTTCGGAAGGCTGCCGGAAAGGAGAAGTGCCTCCTCGGCGAGCGCCTCCGCGCCGCCGGGGTCGCCGGTCTCGGTCGAGCATGTCGCCTGCATCCGGCGGATCGTCGCCAGGTCGGCGTCGGCGGGACGTGGGCCGAGGAGCTGCTCCGCCTGCTCCAGATGGCGTGAGGCGCCTCCGACGTCGTCGCCCGCTGCGAGAGCGGCGTCGGCGCACGCGACGTGCGCGCGGGCGAGATGCATCGTGTCCTCCGTCGCCTCGAGCAGTGCGACCGCCCGCCGGAAGCTGTCGAGGGCTGCGAGCGGCTTTGCCTGCTCGAGCGCGAGCCGGCCGAGCGACCACAGCAGGCGCACCTGGGTGTAGGCGTCGGGCGCGACCTCTGCTGCCGCCGACAGTCCGGAGACGACGGCGCGTGCCCGCTGGAGCTCGCCGAGGTCGGTGAGGGCGTAGCTGAGGTACGTGCTGTAGCGGATCCGCGCCCCGGCATTCTCCGGCTCGCTTCGCGCGAGCTCCTCGAGCGCCCGCTCGAAAAGCTGGACCGCCTCTCGCGGGGCCCCCGACGCCGCGTAGGCACGTCCGAGCGCCGAGTACACATCCGGACGGCCGGCAGCCGTGACGAGCTCCGAGTCGACGACAGCCTCGAGGTGCTCGATCGTCCTCGCGGGCTCGCCGTTCGCGGCCGCGGCGAGCCCGAGCACGATCTGCGCCCGCGCCGCCGCCGCCTCGTCTGCATATGCCCCGGCCTCCTCGAGGACGGCGGTCACCGCGGCGAGATCGGCCTCCCCGTCGAGCCGCAGCCGGAGCTCCTGCTCGGCAAGCCGAAGCTCCCGCAGCGCGGCGGCGTCGAGCTCGGAGCCCGTCTCCAGGAACTCGGGTGTCACGCCGAGCTTCTTGGCGAGCATCCGCAGCGCCTTCACCGAAGGCGTCCGCGCCCCGGCCTCGATCCGGGAGATGTACGCGTAGGTGATCCCGGGTGACGAGAGGTCTCGTTGCGAGAGCCCCTGCTCGAGCCGCAGGCGCCGTAGGCGGGCGCCGACCGTCTCCTCGCGAGGCTCCGAAACTGAGCTCACGGGGACGATCATGCCCGTCCGGACTCGCCGACGTCAACTCGGCCATGTCTCTTGATGACAGGATTGACAACAAAAGGAATCTCGTGTCTTCTCTCGTGTGTCGGTGCTCGATTCCTGAGAGGAGGTGCTTGCGATGTCGTTCGTTTCGAAGCGTGTCCAGCTTGGGCTCGTTGCGCTCTTGTCGGTCGTCGCGGCCGTGCTGCTCGGCGGCTGCCCGTGGGGTCCGTGACTCAGGGTCCATGACTCAGGGCCCATGACTCAGGGCCCGTAGGGAGCGGCCGTGAGGCGGGGCCCGATCGGGGCTCGGAAACGGCGCGGGCGGTGCGACCCCGGTCCGCCCGCGCCGTTACGCTGCGGCGATAGTCTGGGGCGATGGTCAGCCGTACGTCGGCTCGCATCTCCCTGCGGAGCCGCGAGCGGAAGCTGCGACTGTTCCTGGAGCTCTTCCACCCCGGGCCGGAGACGACCGTTGTCGACGTCGGCGTGACCGATGCACCGTTCGGCGCCGGCTCGAGCGACAATTTCTTCGAGGCTCTCTATCCGTGGCCGGAGCGCGTGACCGCCGTCGGGCACACGGAGCTCGCTCGCTTCGCGGCCGCCTTTCCGGTGGTGACGGTCGTCCGCGCCGACGGCCGCGAGCTCCCGTTCGCCGACCGCGAGTTCGAGCTCGGCTTCTCGAACGCGGTCGTGGAGCACGTCGGCGGGGGACGCGAAGGGCAGCGGCGCTTCGTCGCCGAGCTCTGCCGGGTCGCCGACCAGGTCTTCGTGACGACCCCGAACCGGCTGTTCCCGGTCGACCCGCACTCGCTGCTGCCGTTCGTCCACTGGCTTCCGGACGGCGCGCGCCGGCGGCAGCTGCTCGCGGCAAGGGGATTCGACGACGTGCTCGACCCGCTCGGCCCGCGGGAGCTCGCCGGCCTCTTTCCGTACCCTGTGCGGATCGTGAGCCGGGGGATGACGCTCGTCGCTGTCGGCCCCGCGTGAAGCGCCCGGTCTGGATCCTCTACGTCTTCGTCGTCGGCCTCGCGCTGCACAACTTCGTGATGGCCGAGCTCTGGGCGGCCGGCGTCCGGGGCACGGCGCTCGACGTCGTCTCGGCCTGGAAGGAGGCGCTGCTCGCGCTCGGGATCGTGCTCGTGCTCCGTGAGCGCCGCTGGTCCCTGCGCTTCCACCCGACCCTCGTCGATTGGCTCGCGATCGCCTACGGCGCGGTCGTCGTCGTCTGGGGCGTGATCCCCCAGCACTGGCTCGACGGTGGCGCCACGCATCGCGGTGTCGTGCTCGGCGTCCGACACGACCTGCTGCCGGTGGCGGCGTACTTCTTCGGCCGCGGCCTCGTGATGTCGCAGCGGCAGCTCCGGCGAGTCGGGGTGACGATCCTCGCCGCGGCGTCGGCCGTGGCCCTATTCGGCCTGATCGACATCTATGCGATCCCGCTCTCGTGGTGGCGCCACTCGGGCGCCCCGAACTGGTTCACGAAGCAGCTCGGCTTCGAGTACCAGGGGCTCTCGGGCCTGCCGGAGAACTTCGTCTACAACACGGGAAACGAGCATCCGCTGCGGCGGCTGGTCTCGTTCTTCCTCTCGCCGCTCGCGACGTCGTACATGCTCGTGACCGCGCTCCTCGTCTCGGCGGCGTGGCTCGGGCGGCTGCGTCCGAGGCTCATCCTCTGGATCCCGACGACCGCGCTCCTCTTCGCGGGCCTCCTCTGGACGCATTCACGCAGCTCCTACCTCGCGCTCGCCTTCGGCCTCGTGGTCTTTGCAGCGGTGCAGCCGGGATGGCGGCTCGGGCTCCTCACCGCCGCGGCCGGCGTCGCTGTCGTCGGCCTCGTCTTCGTGCGCGCCTACCCCCACATCGCGCCGAGCACCTCGTTCACGAAGCTGGAGCTCGACTGCCAGCGCTACCACGCTCATCACCCGGCAACGCCGATGGACTGCGCGCGTCAGGTGGGTGCGGCGGCCCTCGCCGTCCGGGAGACCCAGGCTTCACCCGCGGGGGAGCCCGCGGTCAACGGCCTCTCGGACGCGAGCACCGAGAGCCACTGGCAGAGCCTTCGCGACGGGATCTCGACCGTCATCCACCATCCCCAGGGCTACGGGCCCGGCAACGCCGGTTCGACGGCGGCACGCACCGGTGCCGCGATCAAGGCCGGCGAATCGACCTATACCGAGCTCGGGGTCGACACCGGTCTGGTCGGGGGCCTGCTGTTCGCCGCCTGGTCGCTCGCCCTGCTCGTCGGGCTCCTGCGCTGCGGCGGGTGGATCGCGGCAGCGATGGCTGCGATGCTGGCGCTCGGGCTGCAGACGGACATCATCGGGGTGCCCTGGGTGGTCTTCGTCCTCTGGCCGCTCGCCGGCTGGGCGCTCTCGGGCTCGGGACGGCGCAACGCGACCCCGGACCTCTCTAACCTGAGGGGATGAAGGCCGGACGGCTGCCGGCTGGCAAGCTGCAACCGAGCCGGAATGGTTGCCGCAGAGCTCGGTCCAGGTGGTGTCACCGCGTTGTCGCCGCGCCTTCCTGCGAAGGGAATCCCTTGGAGGTCACCGTGATCCACGCGATGGGGATGTAGAGCGACCCGCTCGTCGAGCAGGTTGGCCCAGGGGGAGCTTTCTTGTTCCGAGAAGTTCGGAGGGGCTAGCGAGACCTGAACATGGACATAGCAACTCAACGGGCTTGGGCCTTGAATGACCCACAGATGATGCGGATCGCCGGTACCCTGATCGGCCCAGATTCCCGCGTCCTCGATGTCGCATGCGATACAGGCGGCCTCCTGGAAGCGCTCGGCCAATTTGCTCCACGCGCGCGCGTAGGCGTTGATCGTAACGTCGACGCAGTCGAATATGGCCGACAGATGCTCGCCGCTGAAGACGCGACTTTACGTGTCGGCGACGGGACGCAACTTCCCTACAACGGGGAGTTCGACATCGTGTTCTGTGTCAACGCACTCTCGTACATGCATCAAGAACGAGCGCTTCGAAGCATGGCTCGCGCATTGGTCGACGATGGCGTCCTGGTGCTTGCCTATGAGACCATGACGTATGACCTCGTAAGGCTGCGCACCCGAAACCCTGAACAGTTTCTCAGGGCGATGCGGAACTTCGTCTTCGGCTCGATCGTGGCTATAACCGGGCGCCAACCCGGCTTCTCGCGCGGACGGGCATTCGTTTCAGACCGTCGTCTGAGAAAGACGCTTGGCGCTCTCGGTTTCAACATCGAGACGGTCATGGCGCGCAACAAGGGCCAGAAGTTCTTCGGCCGGCCCAGCCAAAAGGTTGTGATCGCCCGAAAGGCAAAGCTGACGACCGACCGTGGATCTCTCTAACCTGCGGGGATGAAAGCGGCACGGCTGCACGAGCTCGGCGCTGTGCCGCAGGTCGACGTGCTCGACCCGCCCGAGGGGCCCGGGGTCGTGCGGGTCACGGCGGTGGCTCTGAACCCGATCGATGTCTCGATCGCGAACGGCCGCTTCTACGGTGGGACCCCTCCGCTGCCGTACGTGATCGGCTCCGAGGCGGTCGCGACGACCGCGGACGGCCGCCGGGTCTGGGTCCGCGGCAGGCAGCTCCTTGCCGAGGTGGTGAAACCCGGCTCGGCCTGGGTGTTCGACATTCCGGAAGGAGTCGACGACGCGACCGCCCTCGGCTGTGGCATCTCGGGGCTGACGGCGTGGCTTGCGGTGACCTGGCGGACGGAGGTGCGAACCGACGACACGGTGCTCGTGCTCGGGGCGAGCGGGACGCTCGGTTCGGTTGCCGTCCAGGCGGCGAAGGCGCTCGGCGCCCGCAGGGTGATCGGCGCCGCCCGTCGGACGGATCTCGTTCCGGCCGCCGCCGACGAGGTGGTGGACCTGACCGCGGACGGCGAGCTGCCTGCGGCGTCTCTGATCGTCGATGCTCTCTGGGGCGAGCCGTTCGAGCGGGCATTCGCGGCCGCGCCGGTTGGGGTGCGCGTCGTCCATCTCGGCCAGTCGGCGGGGCCGGCCGCAACGATCCAGTCGGGGTGGGTTCGCGGCAAGACCGCATCGATCCTCGGGCACTCGCTGTTCGACGTCCCCGCCGACGCCGCGGCGGCCGGGTATCGCGAGCTCTGCGCCCAGGTCCGCGAGGGATCGATCGCGCTCGACGTCGAGACCTTCCCGCTCGAACGCCTCGACGAGGCCTGGGCGCGCCAGGCGTCGGGGAGCCCGGGCGCGAAGATCGTCGTCTCGCTCTAGGCGAGTGCCGGCTCGATCGACCGGACCCTGAGCGAGCCCGGAGGCGAGCGGCGCACCGCCAGCGTGCCGACGCCGGCAGCGCCGAGGGCACAGAGGCCCCCGACCGTGAACGCGAGCTCCGTTCCTCCGACCGTGCAGAGCCAGCCGATCAGCGGGCTCGCGAGTGGTAGCGGAGCCGTCCAGGCATAGAAGAAGACGCCCAGCACCCGGCCCCGCATGTGGTCGGGGGTTCCGAGCTGGACAGCCGAGTTCGAGCTCGCGGTGTACGTGGTGAAGCAGACGCCGCACACGAAGAGGAGGAGCCCGACCGCAACGACGTTCTGGAGGGGCGCGATCACGAGCTCTGTGACTCCGAAGACGGCGATCGAGCCGAGGATGTAGCGCCATCGCGCCCCGCCGAGCGATGCCGCGACGAGCGCCCCGGTGAGTGCGCCCGCACCGAAGCAGGCAGTCACGATCCCGAAGGTCTGCGGCCCGGCGTCGAGGGTGTTCTTCGCGAGCACGGGGAGCAGGACGTTCACGTTGAACGAGATCGACATCACGACGACCGCCAGGGAGCTGATCACGAGCACGCTCCGATCCGCGCGAACGAACCTGAGCGCCTCCGCTGCCCCCCGAAGAAGCGTCGGGCGGCCGCGGCCGAGCAGCGGGAAGAGCTCGGATCGCCGCATTGCGACGAGGCCCGCGAGCACCGCGAGGAAGCTGAGGCTGTTGATCGCAAAGCACCAGCCGGCGCCGGCGGTCGCGAGCACGATCCCGGCGAAAGCCGGCCCGAGGATCCGGGCCGCGTTGAAGAGGCTCGAGTTGAGCGCGATCGCATTCGGGAGCTCGTCGCGGCCGACGAGCTGCATCGTCAGGTTCTGGCGGGCGGGAAGATCGAACACGACCGCCGTGCCCGTCAGCATCGCGATCGCGTAGACCTGCCAGGTCTGCACGGTGCCGAGCAGCGTGATTGCCGCGAGGAGGCCCGAGAAGGCCATCTGCACCGACTGGGTGACGATCACGGTTCGCCGGTTGTCGAACCGGTCGGCCACGACGCCCGCGAAGAGCCCGAGAACGGTGAACGGCCCGAACCTCGCGAGCGAGAGGATCCCGACCGCGAGCGGGGAATGCGTCAGGCTCAGGATCAGCCAGTAGAGCGCGACGTTCTGCATCCAGGTGCCGCAGACGGACGTGATCTGGCCCGCGAAGAAGAGCCGGTAGTTGCGGTGCCGGCGCAGGCTCAGGAACGTGCGGCCGCCGGCGGTGCGGATCCTCGTCATCGCTCGGCCCGCTCGAGCAATCGCGCGAGCGGCTCGATCGCGGCGTCGATCGCGGCGCGCTCGTCCTCGGAGAGCCCTTCGAGGCGTTCCGCGAGCCAGGCCGTGCGCTTCTTGCGTACGGAGCGCAGGACGCGAGCGCCTTCGGGGGAGAGCGAGATCCCGACTCGCCGGCGGTCGGTGGCGCGGGTGCGGACGATGAGGTCCGCGGCCTCGAGTCGGTCGAGCGCGGCCGACATGCCGGGCGGCGTCATCCGCTCGCGGTCCGCGAGCTCGCGGCCCGTGATCCCAGGCTGGTCGCCGACGGCGGCGAGCAGCGAAATCTGCCCGGCTGTCACCCCGAGGGCGTGGCTCTCGCGCCGTACGAGCCGGGCCAAGCGCAGCAACACGGGCCGCAGCTCGTTCGCCAACTCCAGAGAATCATTCACCAGCTGAACCATTAACTAAGTGAATGATACCGCAGACGCAGCGGGTGCCCTCGATGGTCCGTACAGGCACCCGCGGCACTCCACGATCGACGCAGGCCAGGGGCCTTCCCGGAGGGCCGCGGGAAGCCCCAGGGTCGCCGACATCAGCGAGAATGTGACGACCAGCGCGACCGAGTCGGTGCCGGGCGTCGGCATAAGGGGAAGTGGGTCGAGGTGCTCTCCTCGTCCGACTGTCGCCGCCTACAAGGCGGGCCGCTGCCCCTGATCGGAGCCGACGTCAGGCCGGTTCGCGCTGGACGAGTTGGTCGTAGGGCAGCGGCTCGGCGACGAGCAGCGCCTTGACCGTCTCGCGGAACGCGTCCTCGCCGTTTCGGTGCGCGGCAGCGCCAGCGCGATTCGTTCCAGTACGCCGTGAGATGTTCGAGGCTCGGGCGGTGATAGTCGCCTGCGATCAACTGCCGGAGCAGGAGCCAGCCGGCAGCCGCCTCGTCGTGCCCTCGGTCGCGCGCCGGATCACCGTCCGCGCCGGCCGCGGCGCTCGCCGCGTCGTGGGCGAGGGCGACCGGGAGGGACCGGTCGATCAGCGAACGCGACATCGCCGCCCGGATCCGGTGACCGACGAACCAGGCTGTCTTGTATGTGAGCCCGAGCCTCGCCTGGAGTCGCGTCGCCGGGAAGCCGCGTTCGGCTTCGAGGATCAGCCTCACGGCCACGAGCCAGTCCGTGAGCGAGACGTGGGAGTTGTGCAAGACGGTACCGACCGTGACACGGAACTGATAGAAGCAATCACGGCAGTAGTACTTCTTCCGGGCTTCGAGGAACCCGACCCTTTGCGATGCGCAGCGTGGACACTCGACTCCGTCGGGCCACCGAAGCTCCTCGAGGTATGCGCGCGCGCCGTCTTCGAGTCCGTGACCGGTGACGAGCCGGTTCAGGCGTGGGTCGACACCCGCGAGGAGCGAGCGTTGCGTTTCAACCGCAGGCATCGAAGTCAAGGTATCGAGGATTCCTCATTTAGTCAAGTTGTGACTAAATGGAGATAGGCGTTGTATAGGTACGATCGGGGGATGGGCCGGCCACGGCGGATCCTCCTGACTGGAACGGGTGGGACGGGGAGGCGCACGATCGCCGAGCTGCTCGCCAGCGAGCACAGGTTCAGGCACGTCAGCCTTGCCGGGTCGGATGCTGCTCTTCAGGAACGGGAGCTCCATCGAGCACTCGGCGAGAGACGCGCCTCGCGCGTCGATGTCGTCGTCACCTGGACCGGTGGCTGTCCATCCCGGATCCGGGACGAGCTTCGCTCGATTGGCTTCGAACTGTGCTGGCTCGACGGCGATCGCGGAGCCGCGATGCCGCACGGCGGCGAACTGCGTTTCGTCGATCCGTTCGAGGCCGACGGCTCGTTTCGGCCCGTCGCCTCCGTGGTCGCAGAGTTGCTCGCACCCGCCCCGCTCGGCCCCGCGAGGCACCGCAGACTCGAGCGTTGACATAAGACAACAGTCAGGTTAGTGTTGACCTCTCTGCGGCGCCCCGTCCACGAGAAGGAGGCGCAAGATGGTCACCACCCCTGCCGCCACGCAGGTCAAGCTCGGAAAGCTTCCCGCCAGGGTCGACCCCCGGACGCTGAAGCTCGCACGCTACGTCGAGCCGCACGTGCTCCCCGCCCCGCCGCCGGTGCTCGACCTCTCACATGCCGTGCCGGACTGGCCGATGTACGCGAACGACCGGATCGGCGACTGCACGACGGCCGCCGCCGCACACATGATCGAAGCCTGGACGGCCGCGGCATCTGGGAACTCGGTCGAGCTCGCCGAGAGCGACGTGCTCTCGGCCTTCGATGCCGTCAAGATCGTCGACCCCGCCACAGGCGAGGAGGGTGCGGTCGAGCTCGACGTGCTCAAGTTCTGGCGAACGACCGGTATCGGCCGGCACGCAATCGGCGCGTTCGCCTCCGTCTCGATCGGCGACCGCGAGCTCGTGCGGACGGCCGCCGAGCTCTTCGTCGGCCTCTATATCGGGCTCCAGCTTCCGCTACGCGCCCAGGAACAGGCTGTGTGGGACTGGACGGGCAGGCTCGACGGCCCCGACGCACCCGGCTCCTGGGGCGGTCACGCTGTCGACGTCGTCGGCTACGACGAGGCCGGCCTGACAGTGGTCACCTGGGGCATGCTCCAGCGGCTCACCTGGTCGTTCTGGGAGCGCTACTGCGATGAGGCGTACTGCATCATCAGCTCCGACTTCCTGGCCGGCGGCCGCTCGCCTGCGGGCTTCGACCTCGAGACGCTCGAACGCGACCTCGCGCTCGTCACTGCGGGAGGCCCGAGGTGAGCGAGCGCGCGGCTCTCTACACCGTCGCCGTGCGCCCGCGCAGTCGGGGCGGAGAGAGCCTCTCGCTCGGCGACATCGACGGCAACGGAACGGCCCTCGGGGAGGTGCTCGCCTCGGTTCTCGCGGGCTTCTCCGAGGCGAGCCCGGACGGCTCGCGGATCGCCAGGGCGCTGCTCGTGCAGTCCGACGGCGCCGATCTGTTCACGATCATCCAGCACGGGCAGAACGGGCTCGCGGCGGACATCGTCGATGCCTCGGGCGGCGTCCGGCTCCGCCAGACTCCCGACGACGTCCAGCTCGTCCGCTGCGGCTGTCTCTTCCGGCTCCCCGTCGCCGCGACGACGGGGAGCCTCGCCGTGCACGTCTCGAACGGCCGCGGGATCAAGGGCCTCGTCGTCCAGGGCCTCGTCGCCCGGTTTGGCGCGGCGTTCCCCGAGCTTCGTCTCGAGATCGAGCGGCGCGCCGATCCCGATGCCCTCCGCGAGGCCGTCGCGGCCGACCGGATCGAGAAGCTGCGGCTGATCAGGTTGGAGCCCGCCGGTAAGCGTCCCGCCGGCGAGACCGGGAAGTGGGTCGATCCGGCGTCGGCGGCGAGGGTCCAGCTCGAGGTCGCGATCCGGACGCCGGGCCACCGGATCCAGCGTTCGCTGATCGAGCGTTATCTCGCGGGGGACGCCGGCGCGTTCGCGGAGATCGTGAGCTTCGGCGGGATGACCTTCGACGAGGCGATGGTCGGCGTCGTGCTCCCGGACGAGACGACCCGGGTGTTCGACCTCGCACGACCTGAAGCCGGCCGTCCGGTGACGAAGAGCCTCCCGGCGCTCGAGGTGGATGCCGACGGCGAACCGACGCCGGCAAGCCTGCTGGCCGGGCTCCGCTCCGTCGTGGCGCTCACAGGGCGGGGCCCGTCGCCCCGCTCCGTATCATCCTGAGGCGATGGAGCCGCTCAACGTGTGGGACTACGAGCGGCTGGCCGCTGACTTGCTCGAACCCGGGGCCTTCGGGTACTTCACGGGCGGCGCGAACGACGAGCTGACTCTGGCGGACAATGTCGCCGCCTACCGCCGCTGGAACCTCCGGCCCCGCGTACTCGTCGACGTCGCCGACCCGTCGACGGCGACGACCGTGCTCGGGCAGGAGGTTGCCCTTCCGCTTCTCATTGCGCCGGTCGCCTACCAGCGCGTGGCACACCCCGACGGCGAGGTGGCGATGGCCCGCGCCGCCGCGGCGGCGGGAACGGTCATGTGCGTTTCGACGCTCGCCACCTCGAGTTGGGACGAGATCGCGGCGACAGGCGTCGCCCGCTGGTTCCAGTTCTACGTCCCACGGGACACGGGTCTCGCTGCGGAAATCGCCGGCAATGCGCAGGAGCAGGGGTTCGGCGCCCTCGTGCTCACGGTCGACACGCCGGTGCTCGGCCGGCGCGAACGCGACCTCAGAAGCGGGTTCGTCGTTCCTCACACACTCGGGCTCGAATCGGTTGCCCCGACGAACCCGTCGCCGCTGACCGCGCTGGGGGCGATGTCCGCGTCCCTGACCTGGGCCGGATGTCGAGCGGTTCGCGTCTCTCTCCGGCCTCCCGGTCGTGCTCAAGGGCGTCGTCACCGCAGAGGACGCGAGGCTCGCGTGCGAGCACGGCGCCGCCGCGGTCGTCGTCTCGAACCACGGCGGTAGGCAGCTCGACGCTGTGGCTGCCACGATCGACGCGCTGGCCGAGGTGGTGGAGGCGGTCGACGGCCGGATCGAGGTGCTGCTCGACGGCGGGATCAGGCGCGGGACAGACGTCGTGAAGGCGCTCGCACTCGGGGCTCGCGCCGTCCTCGTGGGCCGCGCGCCGCTCTGGGGGCTCACCGTCGGCGGCGAAGAGGGCGTGGCCCATGTTCTCGAGCTGCTCCGGGTCGAGACTCGCCCTCGCTCTCCAGCTCACCGGCTGCCGGGCTCCCGCCGAGGTGACCCGGAGCCACGTTGCGCGCGCCGTGCGGCCGGCGGGGTAGCGCGGGATGATCGCCGCCCGCCGGTAGCCTGGTCTCGGGTCTATGCGGTTTCTCGTGGTATTCCTCGTCCTGGCAGTCTGCGGGGCCGAGGCTTCCGGTGCGACGCCTGCCGCCGCCGTGGCGACCGACGCCTGCGGTGTTCCGTCGATCCCTCCCGTGTGGGTCGACTTCGGCGGCCACGACGCGCCGATCCCCGCGAAGCCCGGCGTGACGATCGCCGTCGCCTCGGGCACGGATGTCCCGCTCCAGATGCGCCAGGCGGGCGCCGCGACGGTCATCTTCGACCTCAACCTCAACAAGCGTGTCGGCACGACGAGCAACCCGGCGGATCCCTCGGTGATCGACGCCCGCGCGAAGTCCTTCTTCGACTACGCCGTTTCGGTCACCGGTTGCCAGACGCCGATGATCGCCGAGAACGAGCTCGCCGGCGCCCAGACGCCGACTCCGTGGACGCCCAACAACGCGCAGTACCGCGCGAACGTTCTGCAGTTCCTCACCGACCTCACGAACCTCGGCGCCACGCCGCTCCTCTCGATCGCGAACCCGCCCTACACAGGCGGCGACGCCGGCTACTGGTGGCAGCAGGTCTCGAAGGTGGCGATCCTCCTTCGGCAGGTCTACTTCACCTCGCCGAACGTGGCCGCCCTGTACAAGCTCGGGCCCACGGCCGCAAGCGTGTCGATGCGCCAGAGCCTCCGCGGGCTCGTCGACCACCTGACGCAGATCGGGATCCCGTCCGGCCGGGTTGCGCTCGAGATGCAGCTCACGAGCTCTCCCGGGCTCGGCCAACGTGCCGGGCTCGAGCCGCCGCAGGCCTGGTTCGAGATGGTGAAGCTCGAGGCGCTCGCCGCGAAGTCCGTCGCCACGCAGTTCAAGCTCCAGGGCGTCTGGTCGTGGGGCTGGGCCACGTTCAGCACCACCGCGGTCCCCGATCCCGACAAGACGGCCGCCGCCTGCGTCTGGCTGTGGGCACGCGACCAGAGTCTCTGTGACGGGCCGGCAGCCGCCGGCGCGGGCTTCGACGCCTCGCTGACCGAGGGGCAGCTCGACGTTCCGGCCGGTGACCGCTGCCTGACGAGCGCCGGTGCGATCCCGCGCAACGCTGTCGCCCGCTACACCGCGCTCACCGGCGATCCGGGCTACGCCGCGAGTGCGCTGCTCGAGGAGCTCACGCTCTCATCCCAGGAGCCGGTGGCCTATCCCGAGCTGCTCTCGGCCGAGCGGGCGGTGATCACCGCCGAGTTCGGCGGCGACCGCACGAAGTACTGGGCCGCGGTCAAGGCTGCGAAGCTCACGCTCGCCGACGCCCGCGCGATCATCGCCGCCCGGCTGGAACGCGACGACGTCGAGGCGACGTTCAAGACACCGGTGCCCTCGCGGGCGACCATCGCCGACTTTCTCGCGACCTACAAGGACGCGGACGTCCGTCTCGTCTCGGCAACCACTCCTGCGCCCTGGCTCGGCGGGCTCGAGAAGGGCTGGGCGATCGAGTCGCTTGCGCCGACAGAGATCTTCACGCTCGCAGCACCCGGGAAGATCGACACGGCGGACGGGACGTTCGACGTGACGCCGTCGGGCGCTGCGATGCCGCTCGGTCTGCTGCCGCCCGCCGAGGCGGCGGCCGCGGCACGCCAGGCTCTCTCCCGCCTCACGCGCGAGACGATCTACCGCAACTGGCTGCGCACACACGAGCAGGCGCTCCTAGCGACCGCCTCGTGCCTCAACGACCAGGTACCGACCGCCGAGGAGACCGACCTCTCCTCGTTCGTGCCGTTCCTGTTCCCAGCGGGGTAGGGCCGCTAGTAAGTTGCCTTACTACTTCCTTGGAGGACTATATGCTGTCCCCCGATGACGGAGCGCCTGAGTCCGAACGACTGGGCCGTGCTCGCGCTCGTCAGCGAGAGCTCATCGCACGGTTGGGCCCTGGCGGCCAAGTTGGCGCGTGGCGGTGAAATCGGGACGATCTGGGCGATCAGCCGGCCGATCGTCTATCACGGCCTCGACCGGCTCGAGCGCGCGGGCCTGATCCGCGCGGCCGGGCTCGAGCGTGGAGGCCGGGGCCCGCACCGCATGGTGTACGTGGCGACCCCGGCGGGGCGCGAACAGCTTGCCGCTTGGCTACGGGCGCCGGTCCAGCACGTGCGGGACATCCGGTCGCTGTTTCTGCTGAAGGTCGTGCTCTCGGAGCGGGCCGGGATCGACGTGGAGCCGCTCCTCGTCGCCCAGCGGGCGGCGCTCGTCCCGCTCATCGGATGGCTCGAAGCCCAGCTCGACGACGCAGGAACCGAGGCGCCGGGTGAGACGACCGTCGCGGTCTTCAGGGTCGAGACGGCGGCCGCGGTCGTCCGCTTCATCGACGGGATGCTCGATCGCTCGCGTACGAGGAATCTGGGCCGCCCCGCCTGAGCCTGGGGCTCGGTAGGGCGGCCCATGAAGCGCCTAGGCCGAACGTTTGCAGCTCGGGATCCGCAGCTCGGTCGGCGGGCGCAGCACCGTGATCACGGCCGCGCCCGAGACGTACCGGCCGCCCTTGACGTCGCCCGGAACGGTGGAGCGCGGTCCCTGGCTCGCCTGCGAGGCGCCGTTCTCGACGAGCGAGGCCAGGGAGATCGTGTTGTCGAGCGCCGGATCGAGCTCGCCGAAGGACATCAGCGCGGCATACCCGTCCTGGCTCGAGGTCACCTCCACCACGAACCGGAGCTCGTCGTTCTTGTCGCACGCGAGGAACTTCGGCTTCGCAGCCATCACGAGCGACCAGATCGTCGGCCCGGACTCGGTCAACGAGGTCGGTGTCGTGCCGGAGAGGAAGCTGACTGTCTGGTTGACCTGCGGCATCGCCTGGAGCTGCGCGAAGGTGTAGGTCGTGGGGCTCGAGACGTCGCCGTTGATCACGAGGGACCCCACGGGCGGCGTGGAGACGAGCCCGCTCGACGCGCACGAGGGCGGATCGGCAAGCTGCGCCGGCGCGCGTCCCACGGTGATCACCCGGATGCCCTGGAGGTCGCGCGCCCCCGAGTCGTTCGGCACGATCAGCCGTGCGCCCTCGGAGGTCAGGAATTGGCCGTTCTCGGAGATCGAGAGGATCGCCGGCCGGTTCCCGAACCCCGGGTCGATTTCGCCCGCAGTGAGCGTCACCGCTTCGGCCTTCGCGTCGGTTGCCTGGATCCAGTAGCGAAGCTCGTCGTTCTTGCACGCAGAGTTGTACTGGAGGCCGGCGAACGTGAGGAGCGCGGCGAGGGACGGTCCTTGCTCGGTTGTCGGCGTGCCGTTGATGTTGACCGTCACGGTCTGTTGCGGAAGCACGCTCAGTTCCGAGGTCTTGAGCGAGAGGAGCGGGCCGGTCGGAGTGTTGATCGTGATCGTCGGCACGATCGATGTTGAGGAACGGCTGGCATAGGCGGCGCCGGCACCTGCTGCGAGCGCGGCGACCGCGAGCATCAGACCGAGCACGTATTTCTTCATTCGACGGCCTTTCTTTCGGAGGGAGACGGGGTGGCGCACCGGGGCTGTGGCGTGCAAAGGGTAACCGATCGCGCCGATGGTGCATATGTATTGCCTCTGAGTGTACGCGCGACCTATTCCGCTCATGTACTGCGTTTGTCGAGGCGAAGCCTCAGAAAGAGCTATGCGCCCGGCTTACCGTCACAACTTCGCGCAAGGGTGTCACGGATCGATGCCGTTGACTAGTCAGGCTCTGACGAATAAAGTCCTGTCACGCACAGCGACAGTAGGTCGGCCTCGGGACAGGCCAACCGCGTCCGAAGTGGGCCCTCACGCAGTTCCCATCCCTTCCGCGTGAGGGCCCACTGTGCCTACCGGCCGAACCTCTGTTACATCGCGCGGGCGGCGGGGGTGAGCTCGTCGAGCATGCCGCCGATGAAGCGCTCCACCGCGCGTGAGGACTCGAGCCGGAAGCGGAGGAGGATTGCGCTCGTACCGGTGCTCTCGGGAACGCGCTCCTCGAGCGAGGCGATTGCCTCCTCGAGCGCCTCCTGTTGCGCGACCAGCATCGGCCGCGGATCGACGCAGACACGCTGGGCGAAGACCAGCTTCAGCAGCAGCAGCGAGCGGCCTTCGCGCACGTGCTCGACCGGCTCGGTGAGCCACTGACCCACTGCCGCGTGGCCGGCCGGCGTTGCCCGGAAGATCGTTCGGTTCGGCCCGCGGGCGCCCGGCTCGCTGCCGGAGGGGGCGATCAGTTGCCTGTCCTCGAGAATCTCGAGCGAGCGGTAGACGAGCGGCCTCGTCAATGACCAGATCGAGCCGAGCTCACCCGTCGGGGAGAGCTGTCTAGCCAATGCCCAGCCATGCGCAGGGCGTTCGCAGAGCAGCGAGAGCACCGCCCATTCTCCCGGTGCCAGGTCGCGATCGCTCATCCTCGAATTCTACGGATCGAGCGGTGCTTTCGGTTTTCAGCCCTCCAGAGGTGCTCGGAGTCGCGGAAAATTCACGCCGAAGCCTTACATCGAAGTCCAGAAACCTTCACGCAGTCCATGTCCGGCCGGTGGTACTCTGGCCGTCGATAAATCCGGTTGCATAGGCGTTGCGGTAGTAGGTCTCAGATGTGCGCAGCGAGAGCAGCCGGCAACACCGTCGTCAACAACCGGACAGGAGCTCGAGCGAACGTGACCGTATCCATCAGCAGAGCAGACCTTCTCAGCCGCGGGGCACGGGGCGGTGCGGCGCTCGTCGTCGCGGGCGGCGTGCTCGGCACGCTGGCCGAGGCAGCAAGCGCAGATCCGCTCCCCGTCTCGGACCTCGCCTACACGAGGCTTCTCGTGGCAGCGGAGCTGCTCGCATCCGACTTCTACTCCCAGGCGATTGCGGCATCGAACACGACCGGTGACTTCGCCAAGTACCTGAAGAAGGCCTACCTGAACGAGCAGGAGCACTACCAGTCGGTCGCCGGCATCCTCAGCGGCTCGGGCAACACGCCGGCCGTGTCGGGCGACATCGACTTCAGCTATCCGACCGGCACCTTCGACAGCAAGGACTCGATCGGGAAGGCTGCGGTGACGCTCGAGGCGATCGTCCTCGGCAGCTACCTCGGTGCGGTCGGCCAGATGCAGACGAACTCGTTCAAGACCGGCCTCGCCCAGATCGCGGCCTGCGAGGCACAGCATTCTTCGTACTTCACGACCGCCACGGGCGGGAAGGCGTTCAGCCTCTCGTTCCCGCCGGCTCTCACCATTCAGCAGGCCTCCGACGCCATGAGTGCGTACACGGCCTGACGATGGCCATGTTCCGGAGTCAGAGAAAAAGGAAAGGGGTTCTTTTGCAGTTCCATCCAACAGGCAAGCGCGTCACCGCGCTCGTCACAACCCTCGCGCTCACCCTCGCCGTGAGCGTCGGCGCGGCGTCGGCCTCCTCGACGCACGCAACGGCGGGCATCACCGTCTTCGCCGGCTCGTCGATGACGTCGGTCCTGCCTGCGATCGACCCGGGCAACACCTACTCCTTCGGGAGCACCGGCACCCTCGCGACCCAGATCACGAACGGCGCACCTGCCGACGTGCTGATGGGTGCCAACACGACCAACTGCGCCGCGCTCTATGCGTCGGGCGTTGCCGAGAAGCCGGTCAACTTCACGCGGAACACGCTCGAGGCCGTCGTGCCGAAGTCCAATCCGGCCGGGATCAAGTCGATCTACGACCTGACGAAGCCGGGCGTCACGGTCGATGTGGCCGCCTCCTCGGTGCCGGTCGGAAGCTACACGGTGCAGGTGCTCAATCAGATGGGCCTGAACAGTGCCGTGCAGGCGAACGTCGTCAGCCAGGAGACCTCGGACGCGAACGTCGTTGCGAAGGTCGCGCTCGGCCAGGTCGACGCCGGGTTCGTGTACCTGTCCGACTACGTGATCAACCCGTCGGCGCTGACGCTCATCCCCGTGCCTGCATGGGCGCAGCCGAAGATCACCTACTCCATGTGCGTGATGTCGAAGAGCCCGAATCAGGCAGCGGCGACCGCGTGGGTGAACAAGATCCTGAGCCCGTCCGGTCAGGCCGTCTTCGTCAAGGACGGCTTCCTGCCGCTCACGGCCCCGGTGCCGACGATCGCGAAGGCGACCCCGGCCAAGGTGAAGAAGGGCGCGACGGTCACGATCACCGGCACGAACCTGAAGGGCACGACCTCGGTCACCTTCCAGGGCGTTCCGGCGAAGTTCAAGGTCGTCTCGGCCGCCAAGCTCGCCGTCACCGTGCCCGCGAAGGCCAAGACGGGGACGCTGACGATCACGAACCCGTCCGGAACGGCAACCCTGAAGCTGATCACGGTTACCTGACGGCCCGCGCGGGGCGAGCGGCGGCTAGGAGTTGCCGCTCGCCCCGTGTCGGTTTGCCGTGTGCTCGACCGTCGGCTCTGCGGGTGGATCCTCGAGCATGCTCTCGATGAAGTGCGCCACCGAGCGGGTCGACTCCAGCCTGAAACGGACGAAGATGTTCTCGGTCCCGATGCTGCGCCTGAGCCGGGCCTCGAGCGTGGCGATCGCCGGCAGCGTGAGCGCGAGCTGAGCCTCGAGCAGGGGCCGGTTGTCGAGGCCGGCACGCTCGATCAGGACGAGCTTCAAGAGCAGCAGGGAGCGAACCTCCCGCATGTGGTCGACCGGCTCTGCGAGCCAGCGGGCAAGTGCCTCGCGACCGTCCGGCGTTGCCTTGAAGAGCGCGCGATTCGGCCCTCGAGAGCCGGGCTCGCTGCCGACGGCCTCGATCAGTCCTCGGCTCTCCAGGAGATCGATCGCGCGGTAGACGAGGGGGCGCCCGACGGCCCAGACGCTTCCGATCTCGCCGTTCCGGGACATTGCCTTCGCGATCGCCCAACCGTGGGCGGGCGCGTCGGAGAGCAGGGCTAGCACCGACCATTCGCCGGGTGCCAGGTCGCGTCCGACCGCTGCCACGAGCGCGAAGGCTACTCGCTCGGGCTCGGCGCTCGCGGCGACAAGAGCAGGCAGCGGCACGGCGGACTTGACTTGGTAGTCAGGGGATGACTAGTATGGCGGTACGCCAGATCCTCCCGGTGCGCGATCCGTTCTCGCGCGCCTCGCATGCCGGCAGCCGGGATTCGCCGCCCCCGGTTGCCGGCGCCGCGCCTAGGCAGATGGGTTCGAGCCGGTTCTAGTGCCTTGCGGTTGCAGGCTAGGACTTGCATAGGTACCTTTGAGAGTGGGCGCTCGAGCCACCGCGAGCGTCCACGGGGCAGGCGCCGACGCCGTCCCGCCAAGTCCCCAAAGGGAGGTACAGGGTGCCGAGGGAGTACTACAGCGTCAGCGAGGCCGCGAAGACGCTCGGGATCAGCGTCGACACGCTTCGTCGCTGGGACAGGCAGGGCCGCATCAAGGCAGACCGCGACAAGAGCAACCGCCGGGTCGTTCCGGCGAGCGAGATCGAGCGGCTCCGCGGCGACGCCGGCTCAGCTCATCTCAGCGCACGGAACCGGTTCAATGCGATCGTGACCGACGTGAAGGTCGAGGGCCTGATGGCGCAGGTCGAGATGGTCGTCTCCGATCCGGTTCGGCTCGTCGCGCTCGTGACGCGCGACGCCGTCGAGGAGCTCGACCTCCGCAAGGGGATGCCGGCGACCGCGATCGTGAAGTCGACGTCGGTCATGGTTCAGCACTGACCGCGGCGGCCGAGCATCCGCCGGCCGCCGCCCGCGGCACCGCGATCTGGCCCGTGATCGTGCGTTGGTCTCTGGCCGTGCTCTATTTCGGGGCGGTTGCGCTCGCGTTCGCGTTCATGGTGCTGCCGATCGTCGCGATCTTCTTCCACGTGCCGATCAGCGATCTCCTCGGCCAGCTCACGAGCCCGGTCGTCAAGGACGCGCTGATCGTGACCTTCAAGGCGATCGTCGTCTCGCAGGTCGTGATCCTCGGGTTCGGGACGCCGACCGCCTGGTTCCTCGCCTCGCGGCGGTTCCGGGGACGCGCGGTCGCGGTCACGCTGGTCGAGCTTCCGATCGTGCTGCCCCCTGCGGTCGCCGGGATCGGGCTGATCGTCGCCTTCGGCCGCTACGGGCTCCTCGGGTCGACCTTCGACTGGCTCGGGATCAACGTCTCGTTCAACCTGACCGCCGTTGTGCTCGCGATCACGCTCGTCTCCGGCCCGTTCTACGTACGCCAGGCGATCGCCTCGTTCGAGGCGGTCGACTGGACGATGATCGCGGCGTCGCGGACGCTCGGCGCCGGGCCGCTGCGGACGTTCTTCCGGATCACCCTCCCGCTTGCACGTGGCGGGCTTCTCGCCGGCGAGTCGCTCTGCCTGGCGCGGGGGATGGGCGAGTTCGGAGCGACGATCCTGTTCGCAGGCAGCCTCCAGGGCAGGACCCAGACGCTGCCGCTCGCGGTCTACAACGAGTTCGAGGGCGTCCATTTGACGACGGCGCTCACGATCAGCGCGCTGCTCGTCGTTCTCAGTCTCTCGATCCTCCTCATCCTCAAGGTCGGGGTCCTCTGGCAGCCCTCGCGGCAGAGTTCCGTCTCCCCCTTCGGTCGTTCGAGCTAGAGGTCGCCCTCCGGGTCGAGGGGACGGTCGCGCTCGTCGGGCCCTCCGGAGCGGGCAAGACCTCGGTGCTCCGTGCGGTCGCGGGGCTCGTCAGGCCGGCGTCGGGACGGATCGCGCTCGACCGCGACCTCTGGTTCGACTCGGCTGCAGGCGTCTTCCTGCAACCCGACGAGCGCCGCGTCGGGCTCGTGTTCCAGGAGTACGCGCTCTTCCCCCACATGAACGTCCGCCAGAACGTCGCCTACGCAGGGAAGACACGGGTCGACGAATACCTCGAGCGGTTCGGGATCTCCCATCTCGCGAAGGCCCGGCCGACGGAGCTGTCCGGCGGCGAGCGGCAGCGGGTCGCGTTGGCGCGCGCACTTGCACGCGACCCCGGTGTCCTGCTCCTCGACGAGCCGCTCTCCGCGCTCGACGCGCATACGAAGGTGGCCGTGCGCGGCGAGCTGCAGGAGTTGCTTCGCGAGTTCGGGCTCCCGACGCTGCTCGTCACGCACGACTACGAGGACGCCGCCGCCCTCGCCGACCACGTCGGCGTGATCGTCGACGGCGAGCTCCGCCAGTTCGCGACGCCGGAGGAGATGGTCTCCCACCCGGCCGACGGCTTCGTCGCCGCGTTCACGGGCGCCAACCTCCTCCACGGGATCGCCCGTCCCGGGAAGAACGGGCTCACGGAGATCGTGCTCGAGAGCGGCGAGACGATCTACTCGTCATATGCCGGCGCGGGCCGGATCGAGGCAGTCGTCTATCCATGGGAGATCTCGGTCTCCCGCGAGCATCACCCGGACTCGGCGCAGAACGTGATCCGGGGCGAGATCCGCTCGATCGCCCACGTCGGGAATCGCGCGCGCGTGAAGCTCGGCCCCGTGACCGCGGAGTTGACGGCATCGTCGCTCGAGCGGCTCGGTCTCGCGGTCGGGCAGTCGGCGGTGGCGAGCTTCAAGGCGACGGGGACGCGCCTCGTGAGCGAAGTCGACGTCGAGCGCGTCGACGGTCAGTGAGGCTTCGCGCAGGTCGTGCGGCTGCCCGTCAGTGCGGCGAGCGCACCGGAGGTCGAGACGCTGAAGGCGATCTTCCGCGTCCCGGCGCGGGGCACGGTCAGCACGGTCATTCCGTCCTTGGACTCGGTGACGCAGCTTTCCGGCGAGACGAGGTAGGGCGTATAGCGGATCCCGAGGTGATAGCTCCCGGGCTCGGGGAGTCTCAGGGTGATCGTGTTCTCGGTCATCGCCCGCACGCTCGGATGGCCGGGGCCGGTGATGATCGGCTGCGGCGAGGGAACCGCGTAGACGGTGGCGTTGGCGGTGCGGAAGACAACCCTCAGCCCGGAGTCGCCGCTCCGGAGCAGGGCGATCTCGTCCTTCGCGCTGTAGTCGGGCTCCGAGTTCGTGAGCACGACGTAGCGCACGCTGAGCCGGCGCAGCCACTGGCGGTAGGAGGTGCGCGTGAGCTTGTCGTAGAGCACCTCGTTCTCGGGGAAGTCGTCCTGCCGGAACCAGCCGCGGACGATCGGGATCCCGGCCTGGGGCAGGTAGACGGCCTCCCAGTGGTTCGCCGTGCCGACGACCTCCACGCGGTAGGCGGGCCCGAGCGAGTGGTGCAGGAAACCCACCACGGGTTGCCAGTAGGCGGCCTTCGCCGACGGGTCGTTCGAGCTGCTCGAGAGGCTCCAGAGGAGCGGCGAGACGTTCCACGAGACGGCCAGCCCGAACGCGATCACGCAGATCGGAAGCGGCCGCCAGCGGCGGAGCGACAGGGTGAGCACCGCGATCGGCAGAGCGGCATACCGGAGGCGCACCACGTTCTCCCCGAGCGACGAGGGGATCAGATAGGCGAGCAGACACGCGGCTGCATACGCGACGAAGAGCGCGTGCAGGACGCGCGCCTTCTCGACGCGCCAGGTGAGCCCGGCGCCGAGGGCGCAGAAGGCAAGCGCGGCGAGGAGCTCGCTCGTCGCGAACGGGTAGATGCCGTGATCGGGGAAGAGCCGCCAGACGAGCAGGCCGAGCGCGCAGATCGAGGCGGCGATCGCCGCCGGCTTCGCCGTCTCGTGCCTCGAGCGCGTGACCGCGGCGGCCGCCAGCACGAGGAGCAGGAACAGGAACGCGAGCGGGCTCGCCGCGAGAGTCAACGCCGCGAGCACCCCGAAGATCGCGAGCCGGCGCCGGACGATCGCGACGAGCGCGGTCAGCGCGAGCGCGAGGCCGAGGCCGTAGGGAAAAGCAGCCGAGACGACGGAGGCGGCCGCGACGAGTGCGAAGAACCGCGTCGCCCAGACGGTGGACTCGCCCCAGGTCTGGCGGATCACGAGCGTGAACGCCGCGGTCGAGGCGGCGACGCTGAGCACCGCGAGCAGGCGGATCCCGGCGACGGCGGCGAGCGGGTAGTAGAGGACGCTGTAGCCGACGAATGTGTAACGGCCCGCGTACCAGTAGTTCGTCCAGAGCGCGAAGCCGTGCTGGAGGTAGACGTGCAGCTGGAAGACGTGGGCCGCGAAGTCGGTGCCCGGCGGGCCGAACCAGGCGATCAGGGCGGCGAGCGACCCTGCGAAGGCCGCGTTCATCAGCGCCGGGCTCGATCGAAGGCTGGTCAGCGACATTCGCTCCTCGGATGCTGCCCCTCGGCAGCCCCGGCGAATCCTACGCTGTGGCGCCGTCGAGCCGGTAGCGGAGAAACACGTGATCTTCGTCCTGCCGGATCCCGAGGAGGCTCGCTGCGAGCGGCCCGCCGGGAAGGAGGTCGGTGCCCTCGACGAGCGAAAGCCGGGGATCGGCCCCGCCCCGCCCGGTCAGGAGCGGGGAGAGCGTGAGGAAGAGCTCATCGACGAGCCGGCGCTCGAGGAACGGCCCGATCGCGTGCGGGCCGCCCTCGCACAGGATCAGCCGGTGGCCGCGCGCCTCGAGCTCGGTCGTCACGAGGACGGGGTCGAGCTCCTCGCCGATCGTCAGCAGCGACTCGGCCGGGAGCGATCTGCCGAGCTCGGCGGCACCGTCGTCGGTGGTCACGGCAACGGCGCCCGCGGCGAAGGCGGGGTGCGCGGGATCGAGCCGGCCGCTGCGGGTGAGCACCGCGACCTCCAGCCGCTCGGGCCGGCCAAGACGGCGGCGGAGCTCTGCGAAGTCCGCGGCGGCATCGGGGAACGCCTCCGCCGGCGACCAGGTCGACCGTGGCGAGGCGGCCAGAGTCCCCGACCCGATCACGAGCACGTCGGCGCAGGCGCGAAGGAGCCCGAGCACGAACCGATCGGCCTCGCTCCCTGCGGCGATCAGCCTGTTCGACCTCGGGACCGACGGGATCGCGACGACGCCGTCGATCGTCGAGACGAAGTTCGCGAAGACTCTCGGCTCGTCGAATCCGAGCGGTCCGCCGTAGAGTCGGGCGAGACGCTCCGGCAGGTCGAACGACGGAAGCCCTTCCAGCTCCCAGAGCCGCTCGAGCGGACGGATCGACGTCGGCTCAGGCGTGGCCGTAAACGGGGATGACGGCGCCGGTGATCGCCACCGAGGCATCGCTCAGCAGGAAGGCGATCACCGAGGCGATATCCGACGGGGCGACGGCCTGCTCGAGCGCCTTTGCGGAGAGCGACTCGCGGTTGGCGGGAGTGTCGATCACCGACGGCATGACCGCGTTGACCCGGACGTGGCGCCCGGCAAGCTCCGCCGCGAGTACCTCGGTGAGCCGGTTGACGCCCGCCTTGGCGACCGAATACGCGGCCGACCCGGCTCCGCCGGCAACGCCCGAGCGCGAGCTGACGTTCACGATTCCCCCGCCGTCCGGAAGATGCAACGCCGCCGAGCGGCACGACCACCAGGCCGTGCCGAGGTTCAGCTCGCCGACGAACCGTGTGGGATCCGGCTCGGACTCCGAGACGCGGCCGCCGCGGAACCCGCCGGCGGCGTTGACCACCCACCGGGGCGCGACCCCGTCTCCGGCGAGCCGCGTCCAGAGCTCTTCGACGGCATCGGCGGAGGTGAGGTCGACCGCCTCGCGGCGAAGGCGCTCGACGGGCTCGCCGTCGGCCTGTCGGTCGACGATGACGACGTCGTCGCCGCGCCCGAGCAGCGCATCCACGATCGCTCCTCCGAGCGCGCCGCCTCCACCGCAGACGAGGGAGGTCTCCGCCATCCCTCAGCTGCCGTGGGAGCGAACCTCGGCGAGGAACTCGCGTCGCAGCTCCGCGTCCTCGTCGTAGGCGCCGCGCCAGAAGGTCGTCACCGTCCGCGACTGCTCCTCGACGCCGCGCATCTGGGTGCAAAGGTGCGACGCTTCGAGCCGGACGGCTACCCCGCGCGGCGCCACGAGTGACACGAGCCCGTCGGCGATCTGCTCGCCGAGCCGCTCCTGAACCGTGAACCGCCGCGCGTACAGCCGCACGAGCCGCGTGAGCTTCGAGATGCCGATGATCCGGGCGCCGGAGAGATACGCGATATGCGCGGTGCCGAAGAACGGGAGCGCGTGGTGCTCGCAGAGGCAGTGGAACTCGATCGGGCCCTCGATGATCTGCCCGGACGAAGAGGACGCCTCGACCGACTCGGCCGGGAACGTCGTCGCGAGCTTCGAGTCGCCGTCGTAGCCCGCGGTCGCCTCGAAGAGCGCCCGCAGGAACCGCTCCGGTGTCTCGCGCGTCCCCGGCGTATCGAGATCGAGCCCGAAGGCCTCGAGGACTTCCGCCATCGACACGCGGAACCGCGCCCAGTCCTCGACGGCGATCTCGCGCGGCGGCAACTCGAACCAGCCCGTCCGGGCCTCGGGCAGTGGGTGTGCCGCGGCGGCGTGCGGGACGGCCGCGCTGAACTCGAACACGTTGCTCGACTCTTCCTGGGCTGGCTTCTCCATCGGTGCTCCTTTCGCCGGCGCGATTGCCGTCTAGGAGCGTCCGCCCGGTCGGCCCCCGTGACCCTTCGGGGGCCAGAGTATCGTCTCGCCGTGACCCTCGGGCGAAACCCTGCGCCCTTCGCCTCGATCATCCTGCCGACACGTGGGCGACCCGGAAAGCTTCTCCGGGCGCTTCGTAGCCTCGAGTCACAGGACGAACCGCACTGGGAGGCGATCGTCGTCGATGACGGCGGCGGGGAGGGGCTCGCTGTCGTGAAGGAGCTCGCCGACGCAAGGATCGAGGCGTTCCTTGGTGCCGGCCGGGGCCCTGCCGAAGCGCGTGCCGCGGGCATCGAGCGGGCCGCGGGAGCCCTCGTCTGCTGGCTCGACGACGACGACTGGTGGGAGGATCCGCATCATCTTTCGGCGCTCCGCGCGGCCCTCGGGGCCCCCGGCGGCCGGCGGTTCCTGTTTCGCGGCGGCTTCATCGTCCGCGAGGAAGACGGCTCCCGCGAGGCCTTCGACCACGGGGCAACCTGCGAGTCCCTGCGCGTGAACAACACCGTCCTCACGAGCAGCATCGCCTACCCGCGCGCGGCGCACGCCGAGCTCGGCCCGCTCGATCCCGAGGTCGGCGGGTACTGCGACTGGGACTTCATGCTCCGGATGTGCGATGCCCGATACGCGCCGGTGCGCGTGCCGGGGCTCGGCGTCTGCTACGAGGTCGGTGCTCAGAGCCTGTCCCGGGCGTATGACGCGCCGAATCGCCGCGGCGAGTTCGAGCGGTTTCGTGCGAAGCACGGGCTCGAGCTCGAGCTCTCGAACCACGAGCGAATCCATAAGATGCTGTCCGAGATGGAGGCACCCGGCGGATGGGACGAGGTCGACGGCGCGCTCGAGCGCACCTTCCGCCTCGAGAGCTTCCCCGCGGCGGTCGCGTTCGTGAATCGCGTCGCCGAGCTCGCCGAGGCCGAGAACCACCATCCCGAGATCGCGATCGCCTACCGCGACGTGACGCTGCGCTGGAGCACTCACAGCGCCGGGGCGATCACCGACCGCGACCGCGAGCTCGCGTCAGCCTCTTCCGCCCTGGCCTGACGCGGCCTCCCGCTCAGCCGCTTCTGCCGCGTCGGCCCGCTTGGCCGCTCGCCAGAAGACCCAGACGATGATCCCCACCAGCACCACCGGGCCGACCGCGACCACGAGCAGGAGCCATTCGGCGGCGGTGAGTGCGAGCAGGCCGAGCCTCTAGAACGGCGACTGGCCGCCCTCGGCGATCAGCTCGTCCAGCGAGCTGAGATCGAAGTCGCGGGTCGAGCTTCCGCCGAGCGCCACGACCGCCCGCGCGGTCACGAGGTGGTACAGGATCAGCAGCTGGACGACCGCGAGCGAGTCGGAGCGGTGGAGATCTGTGCCGATCGTGAACTCGCCGAGCCGTTCCTCACGCAGGTGCCGGGCGAAGTGCATCTTCTCCCAGATCGCCTCCTCGATCTCCGAGGCGCGCTCGTGAGGGAGCCGGCCCGGAACGTAGAGCTCGACCGCGCCCGAGCGCTCCGTGAGGACGATCCCCTGCCCGCCGTTGACGACGCCGGCCAGGTCGGGATGCGGCAGCGAGTCGCAGAGGGTGAGCTTGCAGTCGAGGTGCTCCTGGTCCTCGCCGTCGTCGTTCGGCTGGAACGAGACGACGATGTCCGCGTGATGGCGCTGCGGCCGGATCCAGCGCTCGGAGTCGGGCTCGCGCCGGTCGAGCTCGGAGAGCACCTGGTCCGTCGTGTAGCCGCGGCGCGAGCAGTCGCGCTGGACCTTCCAGTGACGGCGCAGCTCCTCGGGCGGGTCGAGGTAGATCCGCACGTCGAAGCTGTCCGCGAGGTCGCGGTTGTGGAAGCCGAGCAGGCCTTCGCAGACGACGAAGCGGCCGGGCTCGAAGTAGTCGGGTGCGCCGAATGTCCCGTCGTGGTGCTGGTAGACGGGCTTCATGATCGGTTCCTTCGCCTTCAGGTGCCCGAGGTGCTGGGCGAGGATGTCGAGGTGGTTGCACTCCGGGTCGAGCGGCGTGATGTTCCGCTCGGCGCGCTGGCGCCGGTCGTAGCGGTGGTAGTCGTCGGTGCAGAAGTGCGTGACCTGGCCTTCGCCGAGCACGCGGACGAGGCCACGCGTGATCGTGGTCTTGCCGGATCCGGAATCGCCGACTATGCCGAGCATGACGGGGCGTGACATCAGTGATCACCTCGCTTCGGGCAGCACAGTAAACCCCACCGGGCCGTAGAGATCAAGTGTTTCTTCGGGCTGTTTCTATAGAGAGAAGACAATAGTTCGTTCACGCTCCGAGTTTCTGGAGCAGCCAGGCGAACGCATCGTCGTAGGCCTTGGCGCTCAGCGCGTGCCCGGTCGGGTACCAGCGGACGAGCGTGCCGTGCGGGGCCGCGCGGACCACGTTCTCGAGGGCCTCGTGCGGGACGACTTCGTCACGGGTGCCGTCCTCGAGCAGGAGCGTCCCCGGCCGTGCAAGCGCGACGTAGCGGATCGGGTCGATGCTGCCGAGCGCACGGCGGGCGATCTGCCGGTCTCCCGGCGGAGCCGCCTTCACGAAGGCCGAGACCGTGTCGGCGCCCGCGGAGAGAAGCGCGACCGCCCGGAACCGTGGATCGGATGCGGCCACGAACGTCCCTGTCTTCGCCCCGGCGCTCCAGCCGAGATAACCGATCCGTTTCGGGTCGACCGTCGGGCGCGACGCGAGGACGTCGGCCGCCCGGCGGACGGCGACGACGTCGCGAACGGTGGTCGCCGTCGAACCGGCGAGCAGCTCTCCGATGGTCGTCGGCGGCGGGAGCGGGTCGGCGGTCGACGGCGCCGTGATCGTCATCGTCACGGCCCCGCGCTGGGCCAGCTCGATCGCCTTCGGCAGCAGCTCGCTGCGATCGCCGCCCGACCCGTGAACGAGCACGACTCCGGGCACCCGTCCCCCGCTGATCGGCTCGACCAGGTAGGCCTGGATCGGTTCGGTGCCGCTCGCGAACTCGACGTCATGGACGACGACCGACCCCTTCCGCTCGATCACGCCGTGATCGACGAAGTGGAGATTGCCCGAGGGGGCGTCGAAGGAGAGGCGGGGACCCTCGCTCGCAGGGGTGTTGGTGGCGCCGGTGGCGATCGCGGCGGCCGTGGTCGCCGTCGCCGCCGTCGTGGTCGAGGCTGCCGGCTTGTGCCCGCAGCCGGCCACGGCGAGAAGCACGAGCGCGGCCGGGAGAAGTACGAGCCTCGCGCGCATCGAGCGGTGGGTGGCGTTTTCGGCCACGACACAGCTTAACCGGGGCGAGCAGGTGGCAATCGGGCGCCCCCGCGGCGATGATGCCCGACGTGAGCGGTCGCCCCGATCCTCGCCGGCCCGATGTGGGCGAGTTCCTGGCCCGGCCCGCCGGCGTGCCCGGGCATCCGGCTGCCGGTGCGGTCGCCGCGGGCGCGTCGGCGCTTGCGGCATCGCTCGTCGCGATGGCCGCCGGGCGCTCGCGGGCCTCGTGGGGGGAGGCGGGCGGAGCTGCTGCGCAGGCTGCAACGCTCGAGGCCCGCTCGCTCGAGCTGGCCCAGGCGAATGCCGATGCCTATGCCGGCGCGGCCTTCGCGCTCGAGCGCGGTACCGAGATCGAGGCACCGCTCCGGGCGACCGTCGAGGCGCTGCTCGGCCTCGGCGATGTCGCCGCCGACGTGGCAGATCTCGCGGCACTCGTTGCGGAACATTGCGATCCGCTGGTGCAGGCCGACGCGGCGGCCGCCTCGCTGCTCGCCGAGTCGGCGGTCAAGGTGGCCGAGGTGCTGATCAGGGCGAACCTCACGGTCGGCCCCGATGACGAGCGACTCCTTCGGATCGCGCGGCTCCGTGACGAGGCCGGGCGCTCTGCGCGCCGCGCCGCGGAGGCGAGATGACCGAGGCCCGGACCGAGCGGGGTCTCGGCGGCGATGCCCGGCTCGTGGCCCGCTGCCGCTCGGGCGACCAGGCGGCGTGGGGCGAGCTCGTCGAGGAGTATTCGAGGTACGTCTACGCGATCGCCGTGCGGGGGTTCCGGCTGCCCGAGGCGGATGCGGAGGACGTCTTCCAGGAAACGTTTCTTCGCGTCTACGAGCGGCTCGGGACGCTCAGGGACGACGAGGCGATCCGGCCGTGGATCGCCCAGGTGGCACGGCGTCTCTGCCTCGACCGGCTTGCCGCGGCGAGCCGGTCTGCGCCGGGCGACGGCGCGCTGGAGGTCGCCGAGGGAGGGCTTGCGGACATCGAGGAGGCGATGGACGTCCGCGACGCTCTCGCGTCTCTCGACGAGACCTGCCGCGAGCTGCTCGACCGCTTCTTCGCACGCGATGAGCCCTACCGCGTGATCGCCGACGAGCTGAGCCTTCCGATGGGCACGGTCGCGAGCCGCATCTCGCGCTGCCTGGCGAAGCTCCGCGGCGTGATCGCGGAAGGAAGAAACCGGCCGACCCCCGAGTCTGGAGAATGAGGCCGTGATGACAGGCGACGACGAGCAGCGGATCGCGGAGCTACTCGCGCGTGCTCCCCCCGGCACCGCCCGGCTGGGTGGAAGCCGCGCGCGAGCTCCCGCGGGTTCGAGAGCTGATGGACGGCATCGTCGAGCGTGCCGAGGCCGACGCCGAATACCGCCGGATCGTGCTCGCCGACCTCGAGGCGGCCCTGAAGCTCGAAGGCATCGAGCCCGACGGCGCGATCCTCGCCGAGCTTCGCCGCCGCCTCCCGCGGGATCCGTAGCCCGCTCCCGATCCGGCTCGCTCCGGAACGGCGGCCGCGCGCCGCGAGCTTCCAGCCGTCCTGCGAAGGCAACGTGAAACGGCGAGGCCGGAGGAGGGTCCAACCTCGCCGCCCACCCGCATTGGTGCCTGCGGAAACGACGCGTGAACGGGAACCACTCGCTGCAGCACCCGCTTGGCGTGGCCCCGACGGTTGGGGCCGTCCGGCCACAGCGAGAACTACTTCTTCAAGGTGTTCACCCGATCGAGCATCGCTGTCCTTTCCCTTCGGACATGGATCACCAACAGAGACGCCGCGGACGAGCGTTTTCTTCCACCTCCAAAAACGGCCATGTCCAAGAACGCCTAGTCCAGGGGCCTGTCCCCTGATTACACGTTTGCGGCCACGGCCACTTCGGCCGCGTCGGGTTGGACGTTGTCTCTGCAGGCCGTGTCCAGGGGCCTGTCCCCTGATTACACATTTGCGGCCACGGCCACTTTGGCCGCGTCGGGTTGGACGTTGTCCTCTCGCGGGCCGTGTCCAGGGGCCTGTCCCCTGATTAGACGTTTTCGGTCACGGCGGCTCGGCCGTGTCTGGTCGGCCCCCTCTCACCGGATGGGGCACGAAGGTCAGGCGAAAGGGCTAGAGCCGCGCCGAGAGCGCCTTGAAGGCGGCCGCGGGGTCCGCCGCACCGAAGACGCTCGAGCCGGCGACGAGGACGTCCGCGCCGGCGGCGCGGGCGGCGTCGATCGTCTCGAGCGAGATGCCGCCGTCGACCTCCAGCACGACCTCGGGGGGCAGCGCCCCTCGGAGCGCGGCGAGGCGCTCGGTCGAGGCGGGGATGTACTTCTGTCCGCCCCAGCCGGGGTTCACGCTCATCACGAGGCACAGGTCGATCAGCTCGGCCACGGGGAACACGACGTCGACGGGCGTTCCCGGATTGATCACGACACCGGCCGCGCAGCCCTGTTCGCGGATCATCTGGAGCGCGTAGTGGATGTGCGGCGTCGCCTCGGGGTGGACGGTGATCACGTCGGCGCCCGCCTTCGCGAACGCCTCGATCTGGCGCTCGGGCCGCTCGACCATCAGGTGGCAGTCGAGGATCCCCCCGCGCGAGTGGACGAGCTCGGAGATCGACGCCGCGATCAGCGACCCGATCGTGATCGGCGGGACGAAGTGCCCGTCCATCGAGTCGAAGTGCAGCACCTCGTGCGCCGGCGTCCATCACGAGCTCGATCTGCTCGGCGAGCCGGGAGAAATCGCAGGCGAGAAGCGACGGCGCGATCACGCCGCGCGGAATCCGGCGCGGCGGGCTCATTCACGCCCCTCGAATGCCTCGCGCGCCTCGGGCCCGTACGCAAAAGACAGGAACTGCTCGACCGCCGGTCGCGGCGGCACCGTCGCCGAGTGCAGCGCATACCACTCCCGTTGAGGCAATCCGCCGCGCACGCGGATCTCCGTCAGCGCCCCCGACGAAAGCTCGTGCTCGACCGCGACGCGCGACTGCAAAGACACCCCGAGCCCGAGCCGCACGGCCTCCTTGATCGCCCCGTTCGACCCGAGCGTCAGCGTCTGCGGCCGAAGATCGTGATCCGCGAGGAACCCGGCGACGAGCTGCCGCGTTCCCGACCCGGGCTCGCGCATCAACCACACGCGCGAGGCGAGCTCCTCCGGCCGCACCGCCTTGTCGGTTGCGAGGACGTCTCCGGGAGCGGCGATCAGCGCGAGCTCGTTCGGCAGGAACGCATGCCCCGCGATCCGCTCGTCCTCGGGCGGGCGTCCGGCGATCGCGACGTCGGCCTCGTGCTCGAGCACCCGGTCGAAGAGCGAGTCGCGGTTCGCGACCTCGAGGGTGAGGTTGATCTCCGGGTTCGCTGACGGCGAACGAGCGCAGCAGCGAGGGGACGACGAACTCCGCCGCCGTCGCAACCGCCACGATCCGCAGCGACCGCATCGACACGTCGGCTGCCTCGCGCGCCGCCTTCTGCCCCTGGTCGATCAGCCCGAGCACGTCGGCAGCGTACGGACGAAACGCCATCCCCGCCGCGGTCAGCCCGACACCGCGCCCGACCCGCTCGGTCAGGTTCACGCCGAGCTCCGACGAGAGCGCCGACACCGCAGCCGAGATCGACGGCTGCGATACGTACAGCTTCTCCGCCGCACCGGAGACGGATCCCTCGCGCGCGACCGCGAGGAAGCTCTTGAGCTGATTCAGGGTGACGGCCATGGTCCGGGACTACATAGTACAGAGACTATAAGAAAGGTACGACTTTTCGATTGGCAACGATGCCCCGCGGCCGGTAGCCTAGCGAAGCACGCAGCTCCCCTCGCGAGGCCACGAGCTTCTGGGCGAGAATGCGTTCGGATTCAGTCGATCGAGCGGGAGGAGACGGCAAATGCCACTTGCGACGTTGCGGCAGGTGCTCGACGAAGCTGCCAAGGGCGGCTACGGCGTCGGGGCTTTCAACGTGAACAACATGGAGCAGCTGCAGGGAATCGTCGACGCGGCGGTCGAGGCGAGCTCGCCCGTGATCGTGCAGGCCTCGCGCGGCGCGATCGCCTATGCCGGCCCGAACTACCTGCGCCACCTGATCATGGCGGCGGCAGAGAGCGCGCCCGAGATCCCGATCGTCCTCCACCTCGACCACGGCGACAAGCCGGAGACCTGCCACATGGCGATCGAGCTCGGCTTCACGAGCGTGATGATGGACGGCTCGCTCCTCGCCGACGGCAAGACGCCGTCCGACTACGACTACAACGTCGCCGTCACCCGCGAGGTCGCCGAGGCCGCCCACGCGAAGGGCGTCTCCGTCGAAGGCGAGCTCGGAACCCTCGGCGGGATCGAGGACGGCCACGGCTCCGGCGAGGTTCATCTCACCGACCCCGATCAGGCCGTCGACTTCGTCGAGCAGACCGGGCGTCGACGCGCTCGCCGTCGCGATCGGCACGAGCCACGGTGCCTACAAGTTCACCGCCAAGCCCACCGGCGATGTTCTCGCCATGCACCTGATCGAGGAGATCCACGGCAAGCTGCCGGAAACACACATGGTGATGCACGGCTCCTCCAGCGTCCCGCCCGAGCTCGTCGACCGGATCAACGCGGCCGGCGGCAAGCTCGAGGAGACCTACGGCGTCCCGGTCGAGGAGATCCAGCAGGGCATCCGCCACGGCGTCCGCAAGGTGAACGTCGACACCGACGGCCGTCTCGCGATCACCGCCGCGCTCCGGGAGTCACTGCAGGCGCACCCCTCCGAGTTCGACCCGCGCGCCTTCTTCAAGCCGGCGCGCCAGGCGATGAAGGAGGTCGTCTTCCAGCGAATGAACCAGTTCGGCTCCGCCGGCCATGCCGGCGACTACACGGTGCTCTCGCTCGAGGAGATGGCCAAGACGTACTCCGGGAGCCCCGTCGGTGCCTGACGCAGCCCTCGACCAACTCAGCATCAACACGATCCGCACCCTGACGGTCGATGCCGTCCAGGCTGCGCAATCGGGCCATCCGGGCGCCCCGCTCGCGCTCGCGCCGACCGCGTATCTCCTCTACACGAAGATCATGAAGCACAACCCCGCCGACCCGACGTGGCCGGACAGGGACCGTCTCGTGCTCTCCGCAGGCCATGCCTCGATGCTCCTGTACGCGAGCCTGCACCTTTCCGGCTACGACCTGAGCCTCGACCAGATCAAGCAGTTTCGCCAACTCGGCTCGGAGACGCCGGGCCATCCGGAGCACGGCGACACGCCCGGTGTCGAGACGACCACCGGCCCGCTCGGCCAGGGCTTCGGCAACGGCGTCGGGATGGCGATGGCCGAGAAGTTCCTGCGCGAGAAGTTCGGTCCCGAGGTCTGCGACCACCACATCTTCGCGATCTGCTCCGACGGGGACATGATGGAGGGCGTCGCCTCCGAAGCCGCCTCGCTGGCCGGGCATCTCAGGCTCGGCAAGCTCGTCTACATCTACGACGACAACAGCATCACGATCGACGGCCCCACGAGCCTCTCGTTCGACCAGGAGAACGTGCCCGAGCGCTTCCGCGCCTACGGCTGGCACACGCTCGAGGTCTCCGACGGCAACGACCTCGAGGAGATCGAGGCTGCGATCCGCGAGGGAATGGCCGAGGAGGACAGGCCGACCCTGGTCAGCCTGAGGACCGTGATCGGCTTCGCCTCGCCGCGCGCCGGTACCCGTAATGCGCACTCCGACCCGATGCCCGACGAGATGGTGCGCGAGACGAAGGAGGCGCTCGGCTGGGATCCCGACGCGCTCTTCCTCGTCCCGCCCGAGGTGTACACGCACTGGCGCGAGCCGGTGAGGCAGCGCGGCGAGGTGCTCCAGGGAGAGTGGGAGGCCCGCTTCGAGGAGTGGGCGAACGAGAACGACGAGCTCGCCGCCGAGTGGAAGGACGCCTGGGCCGGCAATGCGAGCGCGGGCTTCGCCGACGCGCTCCCGGTCTTCGAGCCCGGCGCCTCGCTCGCGACCCGCAAGTCGGCGAGCCAGGTCATGCAGGCTTTCGGCCCGTTCGTGCCGACGATGGTCGGCGGCGCCGCCGACCTGATCCACTCCACCTTCACCGAGTTCGAGGACGACGCCTGGTTCACGCCGGAGCATTCCGGCCGCAACGTCGCCTGGGGCGTCCGGGAGCACGGGATGGGCGCCGCGGTCAACGGGCTCACGCTCCACGGCGGGATCGTGAAGCCCTTCTGCTCCACGTTCTTCGTCTTCACCGACTACATGCGCCCACCGATCCGGCTCTCCGCGCTGATGAAGCTCGAGTGCGTCTGGATCTTCAGCCACGACTCGGTCGCCGTCGGCGAGGACGGCCCGACCCACCAGCCGGTCGAGCACCTCGCGGCGATGCGGGCGATCCCGAACCTGATCGTGATCCGCCCCGCCGACGCGAACGAGGCCTCCGAGGCCTGGGGCCTGACGCTCGAGCATCGCGGCGGCCCGATCTGCCTCGTGCTCTCGCGCCAGAACATCCCGACGCTCGACCGCACGGTCGTCGCGCCGGCCTCGGGCCTGCGCAAGGGCGCGTATGTCCTCGCCGATGCCGACTCGCCCGACGTGGTGCTCGTGGCCACCGGCGCCGAGGTCACGACGGCGCTCGGCGCCCGTGACCTGCTCGCCGAGAAGGGCGTCCAGGCCCGCGTCGTCTCGATGCCGAGCTGGGAGCTCTTCGAGGCACAGGACGACGACTACCGCGACGAGGTGCTGCCCCCGGGCATGCCGAAGATCTCGGTCGAGGCCGCGACGACGTTCGGCTGGTCGAAGTGGGTCGACGCCTCCATCGGGATCGACAGCTTCGGCGCCTCGGGCAAGGGCGACAAGGTGCTCGAGCACTTCGGGATCAGCCCGGCCGGCGTGGCCGCCCGCGTCCAGGAGCTCGTCGCGAAGCTCGCCCGCTCGTAGTGAAGATCAGGGTCGGCTTCACCCCGGGCGAGCAGGTCGCCGCGCCCGTCGGCATCGTGATCGACGTCCTCCGGGCGACCTCGACGATCTGCCAGGCGCTCGACGCCGGGTACGAGAGCGTGACCTGCGTCGCGGAGGTGGACGACGCCCGGGCGCTCGCAGGGCCCGGGGTGAAGCTCGCGGGCGAGCGGCACAACGTGCTGATCGAGGGGTTCGACTTCGGCAACTCGCCGCGCGAGCTCGTCGACGCCCCCGCCGAGCCGACCAAGCTCGTGTTGACGACGACGAACGGCACCCGAGCGCTTCTCGTCGCGGCCGCCCGCTGCGAGACGGTGCTCGTCGCCTCGCTGCTCAACCTGGCCGCCGTAATCGAGGCGGCGCGCGGTGACAGCGACGTCGCGATCTTCTGCGCCGGGGTCGAAGGCGCCTTCGCGGTCGACGACGCCTATGTCGCGGGACGCATCGCCGCGGCGCTCGGCGGCACCCCCGACGACGCAGCGTTCGCCGCGGCCCGGCTCGCCTCGGCGTTCCCGACCACCGAGGACGGGATCGGCGGCGGCTCGAGCGCCGAGAACATCCGCCGCGCGAACCTCGACGACGACATCCCGTGGTGCGCCCGGGAGAGCGTGCTCGACGTCGTTCCCCGGGTGGCCGAGCGCTCCGCAACCGCCGTCGTGATCCGCTAGAGCGCGGCCCGGAAACCTTAACCTCCGCTTCACGAAAGGCCTGGACGCTGGTATCGTCCGGGCTGTACACGGACGAGTATCGGTTGCGCAGTTCCGCGCCACCTCTGCCCGTTCTTGAGTTAGGCAGAAGGAGGTGTTTTTCAGCAATGGCAACCGGCACCGTGAAATGGTTCAACGACGCCAAGGGCTTCGGGTTCATCACCCCGGCCGACGGCGGCAAGGACGTGTTCGTTCACTTCAGCGCGATCCAGTCCGAGGGCTTCAAGTCCCTCGCTGAGGGAGCGAACGTCGAGTTCGAGACCGAGGAGGGCCCGAAGGGGCCCCAGGCTCGTAACGTCCAGGTTCTCTAGGAACCTCATTCTCTGGGCCGGGCGCGCCCCCGGGCGCGCCCGGCCCGTTTTTCATCTCCGATAGATTTCGGCCCTCGTGGCCCTGCAGGAACGGAGCGAGCTCGACCGGATCGCCCAGGCGCGCGAGCGGTATGTCGCCCGCGGCGTTGCGACCCCGGCCCTCGTCGTCTCGCATGCGGCCGGAGCGCTGATCTGGGACGCCGACGGGAACGAGCTGATCGATTTCGCAGGCGGGATCGGCAGCCAGAATCTCGGCCACGGCCACCCGGCGGTCCTCGAGGCGATCCACGCTCAGGTCGACCGCTACCTGCACCAGGCCTTCGTGGTCGGCACATACGAGCCGTACGTCGAGTTGTGCCGCCGGCTCGCGGAGATCTCCCCGTGTCGCGGCGGCGAGCAGAAGTCGCTGCTCCTGAACTCGGGCGCGGAGGGGATCGAGAACGCGGTCAAGATCGCCCGGCAGGCCACCGGGCGCCCGGCGGTCGTCGTCTTCGAGCGCGGCTTCCACGGCCGCACGCTCCTGACGATGACGATGACCGAGAAGCTGATCTACAAGGCCGGCTTCGGCCCGTTCGCGCCCGAGGTCTACCGTGTTCCGGCGCCCTATCCGTTCCGCGGGATCACGAGCGACGATGCGATCGCCGCGTTCGAGCGGCTCCTGAAGGCCGAGGTCGATCCGGCCTCCGTTGCCTGTGCGGTGCTCGAGCCGGTTCAGGGCGAAGGCGGCTTCATCCCAATGCCGCCCGATTACCTGCGCCGGCTTCGCGAGCTCCTCGATCGCCACGGGATCCTCTATGTCGACGACGAGGTCCAGTCGGGCGCGGGGCGCACCGGCAGGCACTGGGCGATCGAGCACTACGACGGCGTCGAGCCGGACCTGGTCGTCGGCGGCAAATCGCTCGGCGGCGGGCTGCCGCTCTCATCCGTCACAGGCCGTGCAGAGTTGATGGACTCGCCCGCCGCGGGCGCGCTCGGCGGGACGTTCGGCGGCAATCCTGCGTCGTGTGCCGCGGCAAACGCGGTCCTCGAGCTGCTCCCGGGGCTGCTGCCGCGCGCGGTCGAGCTCGGTGACTTGATCAGGGTTGGGCTCGAGCGGATGGCGCCGGCCGGCGCCGACGTTCGCGGGCTCGGCCCAATGCTCGCGATCGAGCTTCCCGAACGGAGCCCGACGCGCGCCGCGGCCGTCGTGGCGACTGCGCGGTCGGCCGGGCTGCTGCTCCTCACCTGCGGCCTCGACGGGAACGTGATCCGGCTGCACGTGCCGCTCGTGATCTCGGACGACCAGCTCGAGCGGGGGCTCACGATCCTCGAGCGCGCTCTCGTCGACGGCGATTAGCGTGAGGCGGCCGTGCCGAGCGCTCTGATCTTCGATCTCGACGGCACCCTGATCGACACGGTCTACGCGCACGTGTTCGCGTGGCAGCGCGCGCTTGCCGAGGAGGGGATGCCGATCGACGGCTGGCGGATCCACCGCAGGATCGGGATGAGCGGCGGCCTGTTCACGCGCGCGGTCGCACGCGAGGTGGGGCGCGAGCTCTCCGACGAGGAGACCGAGGCGCTCCAGGCACGGCACGGCCGGATCTTCCAGGAGCTGCTTCCGGAGCGGCGCCCGCTTCCGGGAGCCGTCGCGCTCCTCGCAGGCCTGCGAGCCGCCGGGATCATCCACGGGATCGCCACCTCGGGTCGCCGTCCCGAGATCGACAAGTCCCTCGCTGCGCTCGAGATCCCGGACGAGATCGTGGTGATCGACCGCGGCGACGTCGCTCGCGCGAAGCCCGAGCCGGATCTGTTCCTCGCCTGCGCCGCCGCGTTGGGCATCGCGCCCGAGCACTGCTACGTCGTCGGCGACGCGGTCTGGGATCTCCTCGCCGCCCGCCGAGCCGGGATGCTCTCGATCGGCCTCCTGAGCGGCGGCTACGGCTCGGACGAGCTCCTCCAGGCGGGCGCCTTCCGCGTCTACCCCGACGCGGCAGAGCTCCACCGCTCCCTCGACGAGCTCGGTTTCGACGCCTGACCCTGAACGACCCGCGGGCCCCAGCCCGGAACGGCTGTCGCGACGTCTCGGGTCGTCATCCTTCACGGATTTCTAATCTGACCGCGATACCTTCTCTCGTACGTGCCCCCGACTGTCCCTGATTCGCTGCTCGTACACGAGTTGCACGCATAGGGATCCCTCGTTCGAGGGACATCCATGCTCTGCGTTCTGTCGAAGATCCAACAGTGATCGCGGATCAGGAGTATCGTTTGCGCTGCGACTTTCGGGACCGTACTCTTATGCGCGGAAAGATGTCTGAAGGGATTGCGGCATGAGCGCTACTGCACGAAGAAAGGGGGCGGGGAAGCGGTGGAATGTTGCGGCGTCGCCCGCGATCTCGGATGCGAGCAGGTCCGCCACGGCGAAGCCCCGCAAGGTTGACGAGACCGGGGCTCCGGTCCACGCGGCCGAGACGCTGAAGCGGAAGCTGACGCGGCTCGCGCTCGACGTGCATGACGGTCCGATGCAGAACCTCGCGGTGATCGGGTTCAGCCTTGGCGACCTCCGCCGGCGTATGCACGCCGTCGTGCCGGAGGAGCACCACACGAGCCTCGATGCCGGCATGGAGCAGCTCAGCGCGGAGCTCGTTCGCGTCGAGACCGAGCTGCGCGGACTGATCAGTGCCCTCGAGCACGGAAATGTTTCGAGCGTTCCGGTAGTCGATGCGATCGAGATCGAGATCGCGGATTTCGAGAAGATGTCGGACGCGAGCGTCGACTTCGGCGTGAGCGGCAATGTCGAAACCGAGACCGACTCGCAGCGGATCGCGATCCAGTCGGTGACCCGCGCTGCGCTCGCCAACATTGCGAAGCACGCTTCGGCGGCGAACGTCGAGATCAGCCTCCGTGGTACGCCTCGGACGATCACGCTGCAGGTGACCGACGACGGTGCGGGCTTCGATTCGACCGCGCCGCCGAAGAACGGCCGGTTCGGCCTCGTCGGTATGAAGGAGCGCGTCGAACTGCTGGGGGGCAAGTTCGAGATCCAGAGCCGTCCGGGCGGCCCGACCATGATCACCGCCACGCTGAAGACGTGGCGCCCCGCGGCGAGCTAGCTCTCTCCGGCAAGCGGATCACCCGGCCGGCACAGATCCTGACCGCGAGTACTGTCCGCCCTGTGACGCGGCTTGCCCACGACAGGATCCGCGCAGACGACCTCGTGACCTGGCTTGCGGGGGGCGTGGCGCTCCTGCTCGCCGGTTTGACCTTCGTCCACCTTGGCCGCGGCGTGGACGCTGCACTCTGGGCGCTCGTTCAGATCCTGCTCGTCGCGTTGGCGCGAATCGACATCGCGACGCGACGCCTCCCGAACCTGATCCAGGTGCCGATGGCCCTTGCGGCCGTCATCCTGCGTGTGCTCTTCGAGCGATCGGCGCTCCTCGAGATCGTCGTCGCCGGCGGCGCTGCGTTCGGGGTGTTCCTCGGGGTCGCGATCCTGACGCGCGGCGGGTTCGGGATGGGGGACGTGAAGCTGGCGGGCACGCTCGGCCTCCTGCTCGGCGCCCAGGTGATCGGAGCGCTCGCCGTCGGCATCTTCGCGGGCGGCGTCTGGTCGGCCTGCCTGCTTGCGACCCGCCGGGCCGACCTTCGCTCGACAATGGCCTACGGCCCGTTCCTCGTCCTGGGCGGTGTGCTTGCGATTCTCCTCTCCAACCCGCCTCCACTTGTCTGAAGACGCGGTCTCGACGATCGCGCACGCTCGTCGACGACTCGGGCCGGGTTGTGTGCGAGCACTGCGAGGTCGCCCGGAGCGTGGTCGCTCGGATGCGCGGCCTGCTCGGTCGAAAGAGCCTCGAGCCGGGCCACGGGATGTTGATCACGAAGACCTCTTCGATCCATACGGCGTTCATGGCGTTCCCGATCGACGCGGTCTTCCTCGACAGGGAACTCCGTGTGCGCGCCGTCGTTCCCGAGCTCGCACCGTTTCGGGCTTCGTGGAAGCGGGGCTCGCGGAGTGTCCTCGAGCTTCCCGCCGGCGAGGCGGCACGGGTCGGGATCAAGGACGGAGGCCGACTTTCGTGGCATCATCCGTAACGATGCGGGAGCTCGACCCACGGCTTCGCCGATGAGCACGTACGACGACGAGCCGATAGGGCCACGCGACATGTCGATCAACGTCCCGCGCTCGGTCACGGATGCGCGGAATACGCTCTCCGATCTCCACGAGCTCGTACGGCGCGAGCTCGACGGCGTCGTCGTCGGCTACGACGAGCCGATCAAGCTGCTGCTCGTCGCCGCCGTTTGCGGAGGTCATGTCCTGGTCGAGGGCCCGCCCGGAATCGCGAAGACGCTGATGGCAGGCTCCGTCGCCCGCGTGCTCGGCGTCGGTTTCAAGCGTGTCCAGTTCACGCCCGACACGCTGCCCGAGGAGATCACCGGGCGAAGCGTCAACGTCCGCGGGGAGGCGGTGTTCAAGCCCGGCGCCGCGTTCACGAACATCCTCCTCGCCGACGAGATCAACCGCACCCCGCCGCGCACGCAGGCGGCGCTCCTCGAGGCGATGCAGGAGCGGCATGTGACGGTCGAGGGACGCACCCACTGGCTGCCGTCGCCCTTCATGGTCATTGCGACCCAGAATCCCTACGAGCAGGCCGGGATCTTCCCGCTCCCCGAGTCCCAGCTCGACCGCTTCCTGTTCAAGATCCACCTCGACTACGCGTCTGCGGCTGTCGAGCGCGCGATCCTCCGGCTGCCGCATCGCGGCCTCGCCCCAGACGTTCTCGGCGACGTCCAGCCGCAGCTCGACGTGACGCGGCTCCAGACCGCCCAGGAGGATCTCGACGCCACTCCCGCTCCCGACGATGTCGTCGCCTACGTCGTCGACATCGTCCGCGCCACGCGCAGCGTTCCCGGCGTGGTCCTCGGGGCAAGTCCGCGCGCAGCGGTCCATCTGCTTGCGGCCGCCAAGGCCCACGCGCGGCTCGCAAACCGTGTCAGCGTCAGCCGCGAGGATGTCGCCGAGATGGCCGAGTTCGCGCTGGCCCACCGCTTGATCGTCTCCGGCATCCAAGCCGAGGCGGTCGTTCACCAGGCGGTGGAGCTTGCGTCGAAGGTTCGAAGCATCGACTGATCGAGCTACGCGACCCGCTCAGGCGAGCGTGTCGAGCGTCCATTGAAAGATCGCGACGACGAGAAGGGCGGTCGCTGACCGCGATGATCGCCAGGTTCGCGCCGGGACGCCTGCCGAGGATCGCGAATGCGACGAAGCACGGGAAGGCGAGCAACGTGAACCGCGGCATCGAGAAGAGCGGAAATTGGCTCGTGTACGCGACGACGCCCGTCGCTGCCGCTGGAACGCTCATCGGAATCGTCAGAGCTAGCGCTGCGTAGACCGCGTAGGCCTTTCCGACTCTCTTCCAGACGAGCGGAAGGACCGCGAGGAACACCAACGGGTAGACGAGATTCTCGATGTTGACGAACAGGTAGTAGGACTCGGAGTACCTGCCTGGGCTCTTCCACAGTGCGCTGGTCCCGTCCCATAACCCGCCGATCGGGCCGAAGGCCGAGAGGTGCCTGTCCCAGTGCGACTGGGCGTGCAGGAACGCCAACGAGTCGTGGGCCTGGAAATGGAGGACGACGGAAAAACCGCGAAGATGGCAGGAGCGAGCAGAAGCCAGGCCACGTTGCGAATGCTCGGCCACGCGAGCAGGGCGAGCCCCACCACAACCGCCAACCCGATCGAACGGGTGAGCATTGTCCCGCCGGCGGCGACCGACGCCCAGGTCCAGTGCCCTCGCTCGGCCAGGAAGAAGGCGCCGATGCAGAGGGCGAGGAACAGCGATTCCGTGTACACGGCGCTCAGGAACACCGACATCGGGAAGAGCCCGAGGTAAAGCGTCGTCCGCATCGCGCCCGAGGCCCCGATCCGTGGGAGTGCCAGCCTCCAGAGAAACTCGAACGCGACGGCTCCCGAGGCCAAGGAGATGAGCACCCCTGCGAGTGGGAAATCCCCCAGGAGCCGGCCCACAGCCGCCGAGCAGCGCCGGATAGAGAGGGAAGAACGCCGGGAGATGCCGGGGATCCCCGCCGTATCCATGGTGGGCAATCCTCAGGTAGTAGTTCGCGTCGAGCCGAACCCAGACCGCCGCCCACGGCCCGCCCCCACGGCGCGGCGACGTTTCGAACGCGAACGCCGTGACGCACCAGATCCCGATCCTTGTCAGCGTGAAGACGGATATTGCCGGGGTGAAGATCTCCTCGTTCCATGCGAGACGGCAGAGCCGGCGTTGCAGATCCATTGACGGCCATCGGATACGCGGTTTCTACGTCCCTCGCGGTTGACCTTCGAGCTCGGCCGCCCGTCCTGATGCCAGCCGCCAACAGGCGCGCTCAAGCAAGGATGGTGTACAAGCTCGGGAAGCTGGCGCGGTCGCCGTGGACGGGTGGTGTCGCCGCCCGACCTCGAGAAAGGATGCGGCGGATGTCGGCGTTCCGTTGAAGTTGTTCGACATCGTGATTGTCACGACGCGAACGCGTTAGAGCGGCGGCGCCGTCGACTCCGGCCCACGACCCGCCGATTCCGAACGCCGCCAGCACGCCTGCCGTTGTCGCTACCCGAGGGAAAGACCTGGCGGCCGATAGGCCAGTGAGACGTCGTGGGTGCCTCGTGGGATCACGACGCCCATCACGAGCCCATCGGCCCGTACGACCGCCGCCGTTTTCCATCGATCGTCGCCGACCATCCGGGGCAACCAACTCTGACTGACGACAAGCAATGACTTCGGTCGGCATCGACCCTCATTGTGATGTCGTCGTCGCTCCAGTGCTCACTCGTGACTTGGCCGGCGTTTCCGGGGCTAGCCAGCCCTTGACAGGACGGGGAAGGGGGTGTCGACCAGCGCCGTCTCGTCGAGCGGAAACGTTGTCCGTTGCGAGAGGCGATCCAGAAAGCGGCGGAGCTGGGCTCCTGCCGAACTGCTCCGACGAGGAACGCGTCCTGGAACCCGAGGACGGTATTCAAACCGGGCGAGCCCATCGGCCGGGGCGAGCTGCGTCATAGTCGGCGAGACGTGCGAAGGCAATTCATCCGGCGGGATCATGATAAGCGTGACACGAAGATCGTCGAGTAGACCGCTTGGATCGTCGAGCGCCTTCCCGGCTTGGGTGACGATGCCTGCTGCAGTCATTTTCCCGATCGCGTTCGCGTACGCGGCGGGGGCGAGCGGGTCGTATCCGTTGAGAGAACGAAGACCCTTGATGTCTGTGAGTTGCGGCAGGTAGGGCGTTCCCGGGCCATAGGCGATGCCGTCGTACAAGAACCGCACGATCCCCACCACCATCCGATGGTGGAACACCCCGATGGGGTCGGCGTCTTCTGCGAGTAGACCTTGTGTGCTTCTGCAGTCGATGGGCTTGTCCGCCAGACAGAGGAGGCTCCGAATGAAGCCAACCCGTCGAACGCTACGAGTACGCAGCAGGCGGCCACTGCGAGCCATGGCCGGTGCCGAGTGAAGCCGCACAACAACACGGCCGACAGTGCTGCGACAAGCGGAAGCGCCACGCTCAAAATGGCAGCGTTCGACGGGCGCGATAGTGGGCAACGGGCGGAATCAGCGGAAGCGCGACTCCCGCCATGACCAGCAAGGCGAAGGCAATCCAGGCACGCTGAAGTGCTGAGGCGACGCTCCCGGCGACTTGCGCGTTTCAAAGTTGCAACGCCGTGGGCGGCAAGAAGTGCCCGAACCACGAGATCGAGGACGACGAGATACCGGGCCCAGGCCCTGACCTGACCGTAGATTGGTGACAGCCAAACGATCTCCCCGATCCCGGCGCTTGCTCCCAGCGCCACGCCCACGAACACCAGGGCAACGACGCCGCAGCCCCGCGATCCTGAGGGTTCCGAAGCGCCGAGGGCAGGCCTGCGGCGAAGAAAACGATGCACCCGAGACCCGGAACGCTGTCAGTTCCGTCAGGTTCCAGTCACCGCGGTACGCCGTGTCGAAGGGGGCAACGTGGAACTGGTTCCGAAAAGATAAGGGAACAGGAGCAGCGGTAGGTGGGATGGCGGGAGCGAGTAGGTCGTCGCCGTGTCGAAGTCAGCTTGGCACGGAGGGTCTGCTCGAGGATGCTGGCGGTCGGGAATAGTTGAATCGCTCCGAGTGCAATCGCAAGCACGATCATCCCCACCAGCACCGCCCAGGTTCGAAGCGTTTTGGAGACCGTGTGTTCCGGAGTGCGCAACGCGCGCCGTGCAAGGTTGACGAGCCACCAGACGATGACGATCACATCAATGACGAGAAACGCAGCATCTGCTTTCGCGGAGCGTGGTACGCAGATCCTCGATCACGCCGATACCGGCGAGGATCGCCGACTCCGATCGCTACACGCCGGGGTCCGTCGGTCTGCCCGAGCGCCTCGAAGAACCAACCCGTGAATGATCAGTCCGAGTAACGCCAGGAAGAAGAACTGGGCCTGCTCGAGCGAGAAGGAACATCGCAAGGACACCGCCGGCTGAAAAGAAAGCGCCCACCGGAAAGGCGCTCGCGCAACTCGCAGGTACTGCGAAGAACGCCCACGGGATCGGATCCCACGCTGGCCTCGATGCTCTGGGTGCGCGATGTGGGCGAACATGAAGCCTGCACTACACGAATGTGTGACGCCTGCGACGATCTGCTGCGAAATCATCGCCGGAGAAGTTTGCGGCTCGAGCATGTAGGCTTTCTCGCGTCCTGCAATTGTGATATTCTCCAGGACTACGAGCAGGTCGTTTGCCATGGAAGGCGGGTAACATGATGAAGAGGAGGTTCGGTGGATAGAAAGCGGCGGGCCGACATCGGTACGTGAGGCAGCGGTGAGCCCGAGAACGTGTCGGGGCTTCCATCCCGGACTGAGTGAGATTCGCTCCATGCTTCCGCCGTCAAGACGTGCACCGGTAAGTAGTAGGAGGGAGCCCGTCCCCTGGTGCAATCAACGTTCGACCGGCTGAGGCCTTTCGAGTAGACGAGCACCGGAACGAGGCCCGGGAACCAGGGCCGAGTGCGGAACACGCGCCGCGCCGTCCGGGGCGATGCGGCTCTTCGACTCGATCTACGTTGTTCCTTGCGCGAGGCTCGCGACGGAGAGCAGAACGGCCTGCGGGCTTCCTGGCACGTACCGGATAATACCGGCATTTATCGGAAGTGCCTGGGGTCTTCGTCCTGCCGAGATGAACTTCGTGGCGAGGCCGACGACGAGCAAGGATCCCCGTGACGACTACCAGTGCAAAGATGATCTCAGGGGTGTGGCCGATGCGGCGGTGGAGCAGCGCAAGGCTCGTGTACTTGATCTGCTTGTCCCAGATCGGGCCGGCGAATGCTCTGACCGCCCAGGATCCAGAGCACGAGAGGGGCACACCAGAGCCGACTGACAGACGCGGGCGGCACAATCGCAATCGGAATGAAAAGGAGCACGAAAGTAATGCAGCCACTGCGATCGGAGTAAGCGCGAATGTCGCGCCGGTCGCCAGCGCGAAGGTCCAGCCATCGGCGCCCGGACCGGGCGGCCACGAAGGGCGATCACCGCGAGGAGTGGGCACAACCGACGAGCCACGGCAGGATCCTTGATGCCGTCTGCGCCGGCGCCGAGCGAAAGCCCGAGTGCGACCAGCGTGTACCCCTTGCCCTCGAGTAACCGGCTGAGGATGCGGAGGACGTCGGGGTAGGCGCGGAACCCGTCGAAGCCGATGACCGCCCATGAGAGGAGCGAGCTCACTACGATCAAGACGCAGCTGCCAGAGGCCGTTGCGAGCCTACGAGTAAACGCGAACCAGAGGAGAAAGGGCCAGAGGAACAGTTTGAGCACGACGAGCGCGGCAAGCGCGCATGCAGCCGGCACGATCCGGTCGCGGTAGCGCCAGACGAGCGCGAGCCGAGCACGAGGATCGGGCTGATTGCATCGACCTTAGCGAGTTTTCACATGGGGCCGAGACAAGCGCTATCCCGTAGCAGCGCCGAGTCGCGACGCCGACCAGACGTAAGGCAAGCACCATGGGATCCGACCAGAAGAGGGCGAACAGCGTCGCCGAACCTTGAACGGGATCAGCGCGAACGGGACCATCGGGATCGCAGCAGGGGCCGGGTAGACGAACGACTCCTCGTGGGCGAGCACCGACGCGCGAGCCGGGGGTACGGCGTCTGGCCGTGGAGCACGGCGTGTCCGGCACCCCAGAATGCGTGGAATCCCAGAAGGCGAGGGTCGTTGGCTGGTCGAGCTCGAAGAGACCAGAGCTACCAGGAAGACGGCCGGAGGACCGAAAGAAGCACCGGAACGAGTTGCCGTGCGGCCGCAGAGCCCGCTACTGCCGATCGCTCCCTTGCCGGGCGCGCGCGGAGTTGAGCACGAACGGACTGCGCTCACGCGCCCTGCTTCGCAACACGGCGTTGGCGCGGCACGACGGACAGCACCTTCAGTGCCGGGTCTGCCCTTGAAGTAGCGCACGGCGCCGTGTCGCCACCCGGTCGAGCACGAGCAGCCGGTAGGGACGGACGATCGGACTGCCAGTCGAGACCCGTCTCCTTTCGGAAAGAGACGATCTGCTCGAGCTGCGGGGCCGTGAGGAGCTCATAGCGCGTGTCGTACGCGATTCGTCCTGCAAGCGCCGGATCCTCGAACAGGAGCCAGTCGGCGTAGCGCTCGTCGGCGAAGATCAGGGCCTTCGGGTTGTTGCGGGCTGCAGTCTCGACGGCCGCGAGCGCGCCTTTCGGGTACGGGTGGAGGAACCAGCCGTTGCCGTGCGACAGGGCCGAGGCCGCCACGCCGAGCGCCAGGCTGCGCTCGCGGCAACGAGCGCGAGATTGAGGCGGGGCCTCCGTACCTGTGCCTGCGGCGGCCAGAGAATGTCGAGCGCCGCCGGGAGCACGGCCGCTGCCGTGAACGCGAACCAGACGATGTCGCGCACCGCCTCGAGGCCCATCACAGCGGTCAGGGCGAGGGCCAGAGCGCCAAAGGCCCCGAGCGCGCGCCGGCCGGCACCCGCGACGAGAGCCCCGCCGAGCAGAAGTGCGAAGAAGAACGGCTGGCCGGCAGCGTGCTCGCCGCCCACTCGCTCGAGGCGTGCACGAGCTCGTGGTTTCCGAGCACGCTCCGGTAATAGCCGGGCAGCGCGAGCCCATAGGGCGAGGCCAGCACGCAGAGCCATGGGGCAACGACGAGCACCGCCGCACGAGGGAGCCAGGCTCTCGGACGCATGCCGCGACCGGCAGAGCCGATCGCGAACACGACACCGGCCAAGTCCGACCAGCGCCGCTCCGAGAACCACCGAACCGTGGATGTTCGCCCACAGAACGAGCAACGGCAGCACGAGGTAGACGCGCCGAGAGGGGCGGCGCGCATCGGCGAGGAGGATCCCGAGCACGAGAGCGAAGAGCAGATACGATGGGATCTGAGCCCGGTAGACCGTGTTCGAAAGTCCGACAAGGAAGCAGGGAATGGCGACGATCGCCGTGCTTCGCTCGGAAGCACCGAGGCGGCGGGCGCTCGCGGCGAGGATCGCGAACGAGGCTGTATAGATGACGACGACCGAGAGCAGTGCCGCCGCCCACCCGCCGGCCGCCCAGAGCCCGTAGAGCGCGAGCTGGGCGAGCCACTGCTGATCCACCCACACGCGGCCGAGCGAGAGCGACGTCAAGGAGTCGTGGTGGGGGATGCCGTGACGGGCAATGAGCCGTCCGGCGACGAGGCTGTACCAGGAGTCGAGTCCGATCTCCCCGCGAAGTAGCGCTGCGCCGAGCGCGCGCGCACGCGGCGAGCGAGAAGATCACGAACGCGTTCCGCTCTACCGGCATCGCGCGCCCGCGCTGCAGCCCCGCGCGGCCCCTGGATCGAACGAGGCTCGTCCACGGTTGGCTCTGGACCGAGGAGTTGCGTGGCGGAAGGCATCGACTCCAGCAAACGTCGAGAAGGATTCAGCGGCATACCCTCGAAAGGTTAGGCCGAAGGAGACTTCAGGCAAACCCGACCCCGCGGCTGGCGGGACCTAGCCTTTCGGGCGTGGTTGGGGTTGCCGCGGCCGTTTACCTTGAGGTTCGATCTGCCGTTCGGCCGCGGGCAAGTGCCGTCGGCCGTCGGGGATCACTGACTTTATCGACAGTGAGCCAACGGATCGTCTCGAACCATCGCCAACAGCGCAAGAAGCAGGAGAGAACATGACACAGCTCCGAATGATGATTGCGAGGCACGCCGTGTGGCTCAGTGGGCTCGCGGAGCTCCGCCTCGAGAAGGAAGAAGGCCAGACCCTCGCCGAGTACGCGTTGATCCTGGCGCTCATCGCCGTCGTCGTCGTCGTCGTCGTCGTCCACGCTCGGCAGCACCATCAGCAGCATGTTCAGCAGCGCTTCGTCAAACATCTAGATCCATCCACCAGCGGGCCGGAGCGACACCGCGCCGGTGCCACAACGTCAGCTTCACAAGGAGAAACCACATGACCAAGTTCCGCAACCTGATCGGTGCACGCCTCGCGCTTGCGCTCCAGGGAAACCTCGTGAGCCTCGAGCGCGAAGAGGGCCAGACCCTCGCCGAGTATGCGCTGATCCTCGCACTCATCGCCGTCGTCGTCGTCGTCGTCGTCGTCGCGCTCGGCGACACGATCAGCAGCGATCTTCAGCAACGCGAGCTCGTCGATCTAGGCGTCGCGATTTCCTGAAGAAATGGGAACGTGGCGGTTGCTCGGATCCGGTCGATCCGAGCAACCGCCCTTTCCGTATTCTGAGCCGGACTCACACGCACGCCGACTGCGCCCGGTCGCGAGGGAACTCAACCGGGGCGCCGCTGCGGTCGATAAGAGGAAACGAGAGCCACTCGAGTAACCCTCTAGCACAACCGAAAGGAGGAGCGACATGCAGGAGACTCTAGGAAAGCTGTTCAAGAATCGCAGCGGCGCGGTGATCGCCGGAGTGATCGTCGCGGTAGTTGCCGTCATCCTGCTCCTCCTGTACCTGAGCTCGTACCGCTCGAGCGTCAACTCGGGCAAGCAGCCGGTGCGTGTCCTCGTGGCTACGAGGAACATCCCGGCCGGAACGTCGGGCACGCTGATCGCCCAGAACGGGCTCTACACGGTCGCGACCGTCCAGAAGGACCAGCTCCAGCTGAACGCGATCACCGACCCTTCGGCGCTCGCGGGCCGGATTGCCGCGGCATCGATCTTCCCCGGACAGCAACTGACCCAGGAGGACTTCTCGACCGAGGCGCCGCAGTCGCTCAACTATCAGCTCACCGGGCCGGCAGCGAGCGATCGCGATCAACGTGAGCGCCAACCACGGGCTCGTCGGGCAGGTCACCGCCGGAGACACGGTCGACGTCTACGTCGGGACGAGCGGTCCGAGCGGCACTACGAGCGGCGGCAAGACGCTTCCGAGCGGGCAGCTCGTCAAGCTCCTCGAGCCCGACGTCTACGTCCTCGTCGCGCCCGGAGCCGATTCGCAGGGGGCGGCGGTTCTCCGTATCAACACCCAGGACGCCGCGAAGTTCGCCTTCGCATCCGACAATGCGACCGTGTGGCTGGTGCTCAGGCCGGCTATCGGCGCCACACGTACGCCGCCTTCAACGGCTACCCTGGCAACTCTGCTCGCCGGAGCCCGGTAGCAGAACCAGCCGATGGCGGATGCGATCAAGACGTTCGTTGTTCTCGATGCCGGCGTAAACCAGGCCGACCTCGAGCGAGCGCTTCCGAAGACGGGAGAAGTCGAGATCGTCGGGATGGTCAACGGCGTCGACGACGCCTGGGTCCGCCTACACGAGACCTCGAACGATCTCCTGCTCGTGGCGTGCTCGGGCCAGTCCGAGCCGATTCTCAACCTGATCGACAACGCGGTCACGGAGCGCCCGCGGCGCCCGGTCGTCGTGCTCTCCTACGGCTCGCCGAACGGCTTCACCCGCCAGGTGTTCTCCGCCGGAGCAGACGACGTGGTGATGCTGCCCGTGACGCCCGACGAGGTGCTGTTCGCGCTTCAGAAGGCGCTCGCCCGCAAGGCCGGTAGCGGCGAGATCGGCTCGCTTTCGCCGCGCTCCTCTGATCTGCATCCTCGGCCCGAAGGGCGGCACCGGCAAGACGCTGACCTCGACGAGCCTCTCGGTCGCGCTGGCCGAGTACGGGAAGTCCGTCGCCCTCGTCGATCTCGACCTCCAGTTCGGTGACGTCGGCCTGACGATGGGCCTGACGCCCGAGCAGACCATCTTCGACCTCGTTCGCACAGGAGGGTCGCTCGACGAAGACAAGCTCGACGGCTTCCTGATGACCCACTCGAGCGGCGTGAGGGTGCTGATCGCCCCGAGCCGCCCCGACCATGCCGCCGTGGTCTCCGTCGAGTTCCTCCGCGAGGTCTACGCCACTCTGCGGGCCATGTTCGACTACGTCGTCGTCGATACTCCGCCCGGCTTCACGCCCGAGGTGATCGCGACCATCGACAACGCGACGAGCATCGTGATGGTCGGCATGCTCGATGCGCTCTCGCTGAAGAACACGAAGCTCGGCCTCGAGACGCTCGACCTGATGGGGTTTCCACCGCAGAACGTCAAGCTCGTCCTCAACCGCGCCCGGAGCCGTGTCGGCATCTCCGACGACGAGGTGGTCGCGATCATGGGGCGTGAGCCCGACATCTTCGTGCCGAGCGACCGCGACATTCCGCGCGCCGTCAACGAGGGCAAGCCGATCCTGATCGCAAAGCCGCAGGCGGAGGCGTCGGTTGCCTTCCGGCAGCTGGCTGCGAGCTATCTGCTCGGCGACACGTCGGAGCCGAGCGTTCGCGGCCTCCGCAAGCTCTTCGGAAAGGGGAACTAGATGGATCTCCACGAGAGGCTCGCGCCGGGCCTGCATTCGGATGCCACGCCCGCGCAGGCTGAGGATCCGTTCGCAGAGCTGAAAAACAACGTTCACCTGCTCGTGATCAGCGATCTCGGGCCGCAGCTCTTCAACGTCAGCATCGACCAGAACACGCTGCGCGAGCGCGTGGTTGCCGACATCCGGCGCCATCTGACCCAGGAGACGGGCCTCTCGCGCTCCGAGCGCGACCAGCTGACGTCCGACCTGACCGACGACATCCTCGGGCACGGACCGCTCGAGCGGCTGCTCGCGGATGACACCGTCAGCGAGATCATGGTCAACGGGCCCTACGACGTCTGGATCGAGCGTGAGGGCAAGCTCTACCAGACGAGCGTCAGATTCCAGGACGACTCGCACCTGCGGCGGATTCTCAACAAGATCGTCGCCCAGGTCGGCCGGCGCGTCGACGAGTCCTCCGCGATGGTCGACGCGAGGCTTCCCGACGGAAGCCGGATCAACGCGATCATCCCACCGCTCTCGCTCACCGGCCCGCTCGTCACGATCCGGAAGTTCGCCCGCCAACGCCTGGGTTTCCAGGACATGATCAGGCTCGGCACGCTCACGACCGAGACGATGGAGTTCCTCGAGCGCTGCGTCCAGGCGCGCCTCAACATCCTCGTCGCGGGCGGTACCGGTGCCGGAAAGACGACGCTCCTGAACGTCCTCTCGGAGGCGATTCCGGACTCCGACCGGATCCTGACGATCGAGGACTCCGCCGAGCTCCAGCTGCACCAGCGCCACACGCTGCGGCTCGAAGTCGCGGCCTGCCGAACATCGAGGGCGAAGGCGAGGTCTCGATCCGCGACCTCGTCCGCAACAGCCTGCGCATGCGCCCCGACCGGATCATCGTCGGGGAGGTTCGCGGCGCCGAGGCGCTCGACATGCTCCAGTCGATGAACACCGGCCACGACGGATCGCTCTCGACGGTCCACGCGAACACCCCCCGCGACGCCCTCGGCCGCCTCGAGACCATGGTGATGATGGCCGGGTACGAGATCCCGATGCGCGCCGTCAGGCAGCAGATCTCGGCGGCGCTCGACATGGTCATCCAGATCGAGCGGATGGAGGACGGCCACCGCCGTATCACCTCGATCACGGAGGTGCAGCGGATGGAGGTCGACGTCATCACGCTCCAGGAGCTCTTCACGTACAAGGTCGAGCAGGTCACCGGCCGACAAGGTCGTCGTCGGCAGCCTCGTCTCGACCGGGCTTCGGCCGACCTTCCTCGGCAAGTTCGAGAAGCGCGGCATCCAGCTTCCGGTCGGTCTCTTCCAGGAGTCGTCGCAGCACCTCGGCCTGGCGGCCGCCAACCCGTGAAGATCCTGCCCGGCTCGGGCTCGTCGCGCTTGCGGGAGTCGATCTGGGTCGGAGCGGCGTACGGAGCCGCTGCACCCACGCTCATCGAGACCGGTGGAACGGTCTATCCGCAGCGTTCCTACATCCTGACGCTGCCCACCCCGAAGGCCCTGACGTCATCCGACGTGAAGGTGACCGAGAACGGCGAGGCGGTGACCGGAGTGACAGTTGCCGGCCACGGGGGGCGGCGGGCACGACGGCGGTCGTGCTGGCGATCGACGCGTCGGCCAGCATGCAGGGGCGGCCGATCACCGACGCGGTCGACGCTGCCCGCGCTTTTGCGGCTCAGATGAGCCCGGACGAGCAGGTCGCGGTCATCGCTCTTCAACAACGGCGTCCACGTGATCCAGCCGTTCACGACCGACAAGACGCAGATTTCGAAGGCTCTCGCGACGGTTCCGAAGCTCGCAGTCGGCACCAAGATCTACGACGCGATCGATCAGGCGCTGCAGGAGATCGGCGACCACGGGCTCGCAGAACGCCTCGATCATCCTGCTCTCGGACGGTACGGATGTCGGGAGCGTCGCCCACCGCGCCGACGTGCTGAAGCAGCTTCGGGCCTCCCACGTCCGCGTGTTCTCGGTCGGTCTCGACTCGAAGACCTTCAGCCCGAAGACGCTCGGCGACATCGCTTCGGCAAGTAAGGGCGAATACGTCGAGGCGTCTGGACCCGAGCAGCTCAAGCCGATCTTCGAGTCGCATCGGGCAGCAGCTCTCGCGCGAGTACCTGCTCCAGTACCGGTCGCACGCAGAACCCGAACTCGCACGTCGCGGTCGCGGTGAAGGTGATAGGGTGTTCCCGGCGTGGCGCTGTCCGCCTACACGGCGCCGCCGTTGATTCTCCCCGCCCCGCCGTACACGCCTTCGACCTACGCGCGGGTGATCCAGTCTCGCTATCTCTTGTTCGGGGTCGCCGCGCTGCTCGCCGCCCTGCTCGGCTGCGCGGTGTGATCGCGGCATCGACCGAGAAGGCGCCGCTCGTGCAGCGCGTCGGCGGCTTCGTCTCGGTGGCGGAGAGCCGCCGACGCGCCGCGCGCGGCCCACAGGGGCCGCCCCGGCAGAGCCTGATCAGCCGGGTCGCCGCCAGCACCTCGAAGTCGAACTGGTCGGAGCGTCTGGCCGAGACTCTCGAGCTGGCCGACATCGACGCGGCCCCGTCCACCTTCGTGCTTCTCTCGGCCGTCGGCGACGTTCCTCGTCATGCTGCTCCTCTTCGCCCTGCTCGGCCCGCTCGGGCTCCTCGCGGGCCTTGCGACCCCGTTCTTCATCAGGGCGCTCGTCCTGCGCCGCGTGGAGAAGAAGCGGCGCACGTTCGCCGAGCAGCTTCCCGACAACCTCGACGTGCTCGCCTCCGCCCTTCGCGCAGGCCACAGCCTGGTCGGGGCGCTCTCGGTCGTCGCCGCCGACGCGACCGAGCCGTCGAAGACCGAGTTCCGGCGGGTCCTCGCCGACGAGGCCTTCGGCGTGCAGCTCGAGGATGCCTTCAAGGTCTCGGTCGAGCGGATGCAGAACCAGGATCTCGATCAGGTCGCGCTCGTCGCGAGGCTGCAGAGGGAGATGGGCTCGAACTCGGCCGAGGTTCTCGACAAGGTGATCGAGACGGTCCGCGGCCGGATGGAGCTCCGGCGTCTCGTCCGCACGCTGACCGCCCAGGGCCGGTTCTCGCGCTGGATCCTGACGGCGCTTCCGATCGGCATCGCCGTCGTGCTGACGCTGATCTCGAGCTCCTACATGCACCCGCTCTTCCACAAGCCGCTCGGCCAGGTGTTGCTCGTGGCTGCGGCCGTATGGTCGCGCTCGGCTCCTGGTCGATCGGCAAGATCGTGGACATCAGGGTCTGAGATGGTCATCGTCGCCGTCATCGCGGTGCTCATGCTCGCCGCCGCGGCTGGCGCTCATCGCCTCGGCGGTGATCGAGCCACGGGCGCGGCGCAGTGACCACCTGGCGCAGATCGAGGACTACGGCTACGCCGGGCGCCCGGAGCGGCCGGCCCCCGGCGCGCCGAGCAGCGGTCGAAGTCGCTCGACCAGCTCGCCTCGACGCTCGGGGACCTCGTCGGCGGCCAGATGCTCAGGACCCGCGAGGCCGAGATCCAGCACGAGTTGATCTCTGCCGGCTTCTTCAACGTCGGCCCGCGCCGGTTCCTCGGCTATCGCGTGCTTGCCGCGGTCGCTGCTCCCGATCGTCTCGTCTGGCTCTTCGCCCTGATCGGCGCGTCGGCCTCGGGTTGTTCCTGATCGCGGTGCTCGCCGCGCTTCTCGGCTGGGTCGGGCCGAACATCGTCGTCCACCGGCGGGCGCGGCAGCGGCTCCAGCTGATCGACGAGGGCCTTCCGGGGCTGATCGACCTGCTCGTCGTCACCCTCGAGGCCGGGGTCGCGTTCACCGCGCGCCCTCCGGCTCGCCTCCGAGCGCCTGACCGGGCCGCTCGGCGACGAGATCCGGCTGACGATCCAGGAGCAGAGCCTCGGTCTCTCGACGCTCGAGGCGCTGGAGAACTGGCTCAAACGCTGCGACACGCTGTCGGTGCGCGCGTTCGTCCGGGCGATGGTCCAGGGCGACAAGCTCGGCGTCTCGATCGGCATGATCCTCCGCAACCAGGCCGTCGAGATCCGTGCCCGGCAGAAGGCGACGATCGAGGAGCGCGCTCAGAAGGCGCCGGTCAAGATCCTCTTCCCGCTCGTCTTCCTGATCTTCCCGGCGATGTTCGTGATCATCCTCGGGCCGGCGATGTTCCAGATCGTCGACACGCTGAAGACGTAGCAGCATCCTCCGGCCGTCGGGCGCTCTCAGGAGAATCGTCTGTGTGTCCACCAGCCGGCGGCGAGGATGAGGATCGCGCCGATGCCGGCGACGAGGCCGAACTCGACGGCCTGCAGATCCCAGAAACGGCTCGGCGGGATGTAGATCGCGGTCATGTAGCCGTGGGGTCGCGCCGGCGAGCAGAGCCCGACGATGCGGGTGTGCACGATCCGACGCCGACGCTCGGACGCAGAGCTCGTGTCGCGCCCGGAATGCGCTTGTCCGCTCTTGTCGCTGAGGAACTGGTCGACGACGAGGCCGCGGTTGAGCGCTTCGGGCCGCCGCCGGCCGCGGAGCGGCCAGGTCGTGGTCAGGCGCGCCGACCAGGCGCTCGACGCAGCCAGCTGTCCATGAGCGCACGCACGACGACGTAGAGCGACGAACGCGCTCAGCAGGGCCGGGACCGTCCGCCGCCAGAGCGCGCCGAGCGCGACGGCGAGGCCGAGGACGAAGAGCGCGTAGGCGACCGGGACGATGCCCTCGGCGTCGTAGGTGTTCGTGGCCATCCGGCCGTTGAAATGGGCGAGCGGCCTCAGCGACCAGGTGCGCCGAGAAGGCTCAGGAGGGCGCCGAGCAGCACCACGCCGGCAATGCCCATCCCGAGCTTCGTGACGATCCAGCGGCGGCGCGTGATGCTCTGCGTCCAGAACAGCCGGTAGGTGCCGCTCTCGAGATCGAGGACGAACGGGGCGGCCAGCAGCAGCGCGGCAAGCGGCGCGAGCAGCGTCGAGCAGGTGAAGAGGATGTTGAGGCCGTTGAACCGCACCAGGAACGAGGGGACTTCGACGTCGCACGCCGAGCCCGGCTGCCGCGTTCCCGGTGCAGGCAGAGAGACCGGAATGCGTGTAGACGGAGCCCATGTGGATCCCGATCGGGATCGCGACCGCGGCGAGCAGCGCCAGCCCCGCCGCAGCGATCAGCGCCTCCGTCCTCTGCTGGCGCCAGCCGACCCAGATCATCGGGCGACGAGCTCCCTGGACTCGTCCGGCGCTCGCGTGCCGGAGCGTCCCTGGTCGAGGTAGGCGAGGACGATCTCCTCGAGGTCGACCTCGTGAAGCTCCCAGCAGGAGTCGTAGACGTGCCCGGTTGCGCGGACGAGCAGCGTCGTCTGCCGCTCGGTGTGGCGCTCCCGGATCACGTGGTGTACGCGCGCGACCCGCTCCGGGGTCGTGCGCGGGCCGGTCAGCACACGATGACCGGCGAGGATCTCGTCGATCGCTCCGTCGAGCTGGGTCCGCCCGTGCGCGAGGATGATCAGCCGGTCGCAGATGCGCTCGAGATCGGCGACGATGTGCGACGAGAGCACGACCCCGATGCCGCTCTCGGCGACCGCCTGCACGACGGTGTTCAGGAACTCGCGCCGCGCCAGCGGGTCGAGCGAGGCGACGGGCTCGTCGAGCAACAGCAACTGCGGTCGCTTCGCGAGCGCGAGGGTCAGCGCAACCTGGGCCTGCTGTCCGCCGGAGAGGGTTCCGACACGCCGTGCGAGCGGAAGACCGAGCTCGTCGATGCGTCGCGCGGCGAGCTCGTCGTCCCAGTGCGGATTCAGCTCTCGTCCGAGCCTGAGCGTCTCCGCGATCGTGAAGCGGCGGGGCAGCGGATGCTCCTGCGCGACGAACCCGACGTGCGGCAGCACGGACTCCGAGTCGGCGCGCGGATCGTCTCCGAACACGGCGATGCTGCCCACGGTCGGCTCGAGCAGGCCGACCGCGAGCTGGAGGAGCGTCGTCTTGCCGGCGCCGTTCGGGCCGACGAGCGCCGTCACCGTGCCCGGCGGAATCTCGAGGTCGCAGTCGCGGAGGGCCCAGGCGGAGCCGTACCGCTTCCCAGAGCCCTTCGTGACGAGCGCCGCGTCGTTCATGCCACTCGCGAGATCGGCGGCGGCCGAAGCGCGTCCGCGAACAACGCCCTCATGCTCTCCTCGTCCAGGCCGGTGGCCCGGGCCTGCTCGATCCATCGCTGCAGCGACGAGCGGAGACTCTTCACGTCACCGGGCTCGATCGGCGGGACGTCGCTCGCCACGAACGTGCCGACACCCCGCCGCCCCTCGACGATCCCTTCGAGATCGAGCTGCCGGTAGGCGTGCAGGACCGTGTTCGGGTTGATCGTCAGCTGCGCGACGACCTCTTTGACCGTCGGCAGCTGATCGCCGGGCCGGAGGATCCCGAGGCGGACAGCCTGTCGCACCTGATGCACGATCTGCAGGTAGGCCGGAACCCCGGACCGTCCCTCGAGGTGAAACTCGATCATCAGCCAATCATCCAGACATTAGTTATCTAGTCACCTAGATAAAGAGGCTACCGGCTCGGGACGCCGACGTCAACCCGGCTCGAACGACGCTCGTGGCCGGGGTGCCGGCCGATCCTCGACGAGATCTGCGAGACCGTCCCGGAGCGCCCAACCGTCGCGCGACGGAAGCCGGCTAGGCCTCGTACAGCGGGCTCTCGACGAGACCCTGCTGATAGGCGTAACGGGCGGCCTCGGTGCGGTTTGCGACGTTGAGCTTGCGGTAGATGTTCGTGAGGTGGAACTTGACGGTCTGCGGTGCAACCCACAGCTCCTTCGCGATCGCCGCGTTCGACTTGCCCTGGGCGAGCGCGGTGAGGATCGCGAGCTCGCGGGCGGTGAGGCCGGCCGACTTGGCGGCCGCGGACGAGGTGTCCTCGGAGAGCCCGATCGCGGTATAGACCGTCTCCTCGAGCGCCTGCCGGATCGCCGACGGCAGATCGATCGGGTTGACGCTCTTCACGATGTAGGCGCTCGCGCCGCGCTTCAGGACGTTCTCGATCAGCTTCTGGTCGGTGGAAGCCGAGAGGACGATCACCTTGACCTCCGGGTGGCGTTTCTTGATCTGGTCGAGGCAGACCAGCCCGTCCATGCCAGGCATCCGGATGTCGAGCACGACGACGTCGGGCTGGCTGCGCTTGACGAGCGACAGCACCTGGCTTCCGTTCATCGCCTCACCGACCACCTCGAACTCACCCGACTCCTCGAGCGAGTTACGGACGCTCTCGAGGATCAGACGGTGGTCGTCGGCGAGCAGAACACGGAGCCGGAGTTTCCTCGTGAGTGCAGACATCGCCACAAGTCTGCACGAGAGGGCGGACTCTCCGCGTACCGCTTCCGGCCGCGCTGCCTGGAAGTTGCGAATTTTCGTGTTCCCCCGCTGTCGGTGCGTGTGGAGTCGTGGGCCCGCGGGCGGTCAGCCGCCTTCGACGTGCGCGGCAGGGTTGCCGGTCGAGAAGGCCCAGCGCCGGACGGCTTCTTCGAGCTTTCCGCGGAGCGCATCGGAGTTGTACGAGCCGAGCAGCGAGACCTCGAGCTCGCCCTGGCCGGCCCGCTCCACGATCGCTCCGACCCGCGCTCGCAGGAACTCGGCGAGGTCAGCCGCTGCCTCTTCGTCTTCGGCGTGCACTCGCATGCACTGAGCCTCGTGGTTCGGATCTCCGTGCGCGCTCACCCGAGGGCCAGGGTGCGCCGGACCTTCGACCCGCCCCCCGGGTCAGGACCATCCGCCAGTGACTTCCGGACACCGGTCGAATGACGCGGAGTCATTCATCGTGTTGACTGAAACGTGGACACGTCAGGGGTAAGGGCGTCGGGTCGATGCGCAGGCTCGAGCTCTCGGTAACCCGGAGAATCGGGTCGCCCACATGTGTCACGGGTGGTGGCTCCTGCGGCGCCGGCGGAGCCACCGCCTGCCCTGAAAGCACTGACTCGGTGTCAGGTGCGTCCGGGAGGCCCGTGCTCATCGAGTCGGGGCCCTACCTGCTGTCGGTCACGCGACTCGGGCGACACGCTCGAGCGGTGTCGCGGAAGGAGTGGCCTGGCCGTCGGGATCCGCAATCGTGCCCGGCTCCCAGAGCCCGTTGACGAGGCGCTTGCAGAGCCGCAGCCGTCCTTCGGAGGTGAAGCGCTCCGAGTACATGCGGAGGCCGTCGCCGAGGCTGACGAGCTCGTTCATGTCGGGATCGACCGTCGGCTGCCTACCGTCGACGACCGCCTCGGCCTGACGCCAGTGCTGTTGCTGTTCGATCCTCCAACGAAGCTGTTCTGCTCCCGCTGCGTCCACTCCGAGTCCTTCCGTCGGCTTCCTCGGGTTTGCATCGACGCGAGCGTGTGTTCTCTTGAAGCGCTCCGTCCCCCTGACGAGGGACGAGAGCAGCCCGGGCTGACAGCTAGACCATCGGAGAGGCGGATCTATCCGAACAGGCGCGGCGCTCCGGCCTCGATTGCAGTGTGATGGTGCGGGGGGAACACGGTTGCGGCGAAGCAGGGGGAACTGCAAGTGAACAGACGGTTCCGGGTTGGGGGCTGGAGGGTAACGAGGGCCTGCCGGGCTGCGGTGCCGGCAGGCCTCTCCTCCGGCGTCCGAGCCGACCGCGCTCCCGGGCTCCAGTGCATGAGGCTTGGCCGGAGCCCCGCCGCTCCGCCCCCGCTCGCAACCAGGCCGCCGCTTCCGGCCCGTCCGTTCTGCTCCTCCCGGCGCCCTGTCGCGCGGAGGCAGTGGGCATGCCCCGCCACCCGGGGCACGGCCTGATGAGCACCGACCAGAATCACTCGATCGAGGCGGGTTTCCGGCCCGAGGAACGGTTACGCTTGTCCGGCGTCTGCACCGCCCCGCTCAAATGACTGCGCGCCGACCATTCAGCCGGATTGCGTTGGCCGCCTTCATTGCGGCCTTGTTCGTGCTCGTCGTCGGCGTGGGGTCGGGCGTAGCCGATGCCGGTGGGCAGGGTGTGTTCCGTGACCACGGCCGCGGCTTCTGGTTCAGGAGCGTGTGCGACGTCTCCTTCGGTAGCTCCGCTGCGTGCCAGGCGCAGGTCGTATCTGACTCGAGCGGCGACCCGCTCGCCACCTCCTCACCTCCCGCGACCGCGCTCACGCCGGCGCAGTTCCACACGGGCTACAACCTTCCGACGACGGCCCCGGCCGGAACCACGCCGACGGTTGCGATCGTCGATGCCTACGACGACCCGAACGCCGAGTCCGACCTCGCGACCTTCGACGCGCAGTACGGCCTGCCGGCGTGCACGACCGCCAACGGCTGTTTCACGAAGGTGAGCCAGACCGGCAGCAGCTCGAGGTTCCCCGCGGGCAACTCGGGCTGGGCGCTCGAGATCTCACTCGATGTCCAGACCGTGCACTCGATCTGCCAGAGCTGTCACATCCTGCTCGTCGAGGCCAACAGCCCGACCGACGCCAACCTCGGCGCGGCGGAGAACGAGGCAGCCGGCCTCGGTGCGGTCGCGATCTCGAACTCGTGGGGCGGTAGCGAGTTCTCGGGCGAGGCGAGCGCGGACGCGAGCTACTTCAACCATCCGGGGATCGCGATCACAGCGTCTTCGGGCGACGGCGGCTACGGGGTCGAATGGCCTGCCGCCTCGCCTGCCGTCACCGCCGTGGGCGGCACGACCCTCAACCTGAGCTCTGGCGGTGGCTATCTGAGTGAGAGCGCCTGGTCGGGCGGCGGCTCGGGCTGCTCGACGACGGAGGCGAAGCCCGCCTGGCAGACCGACTCCTGTTCGCATCGCACGGTCGTCGACGTCGCGGCCGACGCCGACCCGAACACCGGCGCCGCCGTCTACGACTCCGTCCCTTACAGCGGCCAGAGCGGCTGGTTCCAGGTCGGCGGCACGAGCCTCGCCTCGCCGTTGATCGCCTCGACCTACGCGCTTGCCGGCGCGAACGGCAGCAACGTCAACGGCGGCTCGGTCCCCTACGCGCACGCGGGCTCCTCCGGCCTGCACGATGTCACGAGCGGGAGCAACGGAAGCTGCAGCCCGAGCTACCTCTGCACCGCGGGCCCGGGCTTCGACGGGCCGACCGGCCTCGGGACGCCGAACGGCACGACCGCGTTCTCGGCTGCGCCGCCCGCCCCGCCCGCCCCGGACTTCTCCCTGGCCGCCTCGGCGCAGTCGGGCACGGTCGTCGGCGGCACCGGCGGCTCCGCCACCTACAACGTCACGGTGACGAACATCGGCTCGTTCGCCGGCCCCGTCACGCTCGGAGCGAGCGGGCTTCCGGGCGCCGCCACCGCGGCCTTCTCCCCGAACCCGGCCTCGACGGGCTCCACGCTCACGCTCACGGTGCCGTCGACCGTCGGTGCGGGGTCCTACAGCTTCCAGATCACCGGCACAGGCCCGGGCGCAACACCGGCACACTCGGTAACCGCAACGCTCGTCGTCACCGCACCGCCCCCGCCCAACTTCACGATCTCGGCCCAGCCGGCCACGCAGACGATCGGCGGCTCGGCCTCTGCGACCTACACGGTCACGATCACGCCGGTCAACGGGCTCTCGGCTCCCGTCTCGCTCAGCGTCGACGGCCTGCCCCTACGGGTCACGGCCGCGTTCTCACCGACGTCGGCCACCTCGCCGTCCTGGAGCTCGACCCTCACGGTCACCGCGAGGAACGCAAGACGCGTGACGAACGCCACGCTCACGATCACCGGCAAGAGCGGCTCCGTCTCGCACTCCGTCACCGTGCGGCTCAACGTCACCTAGCTCGCGGCAGCGCTTGCACCTCTAGGCTCGACCTCTAGTAGAGATTGAGCCTGAGGCCGGGAACGTCCCTCCCGAGCTCGAGGCAGGTTTGCCGGCGAAGCGGCCCCCGGGAGAGTCCGGAGCCGGATGCGATTGGGGCTTGAAAATCGGGCGAGACCTGCCGATAGCAGCCCCATGCACGTCTGCGGTTCATCCCAATGCTCACGTCCGGACGAGAATCCCTCTGTCCGGGCCGCGGCGGGGACCTGCGCTTGGGGCCGAGGGGACGGCCGCAGAGTGCGGAATCACTGCGACACCGTTCCGGCTTACAACACCGAGAGCCGCCGGGCCCGATTCGGGCCGGCGGAGAAGGGACATAGGGGAGTCGGCAGCTCGACCAGGCTCGATAGCTCAACCACGGCCCGCGCGCTTCGCGGGGCCGAATCGCTGTCGGATTCGACAGGTAATGAGCCGTCGGCTGTCTCCCCGTTCATCGCGGATTGCGGCCTGTTGCGCAACCGCAGCATGCGGCGCTGCGAGTAGGCGCCAGGCACGCGTCATTCAAGGTTCGCCCTCTTCCGGGGCGCACACGAATCTGGTCGCCCGAAAGGGTTGGATCACTCCGGCTCTGCGGCCGTAACGAACGGAGGTTGAAACAAATGAAGTTCATCAAGACGAAGAAGGGGATCTCCCTGCTTGCAGTGATCGCGGTCGTCGCCATCGCAGCGGTCGGCGCGTATGCGTTCTTCACGAGCACCGGCACGGGTACGGGGACGGCTACGGTTGGCTCGTCGACCCCGTTCACGATCGCGTCGCTCGGCACCGACCGGTGGACCGCTTTATCCGGACCACGCGATCGGCGGTTCGAACCTCGAGACCGTCGCGTACAAGGTCACGAATCCGAGCGCCGGTGCTCGAGAACGTTGAACCAGGTCGTCGTCTCGATTGCGCAACAGCGACGGTCTCGACATGGTCGTCTCAGACCAATACCGGCAAGCCGGCGTGCACGGCTGCCGACTTCTCAGTCGATGGCCAGGCGGTTGGTCAGCCCCGATACGGACACGACGCTCCAGGCTGATCTCAACGGTCGGTGTCACGACTCCGTCGGCGAACGTGACCGTCGAGATGATCGACAACGGGCTGAATCAGGACAACTGCGCAGGGGCGACCGTGCCCCTGTACTTCAGCGCCAGCTAGCAGCGCGGCCTCTGGTGGAGGGGCGGCTTCGGCCGCCCCTCCACCGGGTTTGCCGTCGTAGGCGCGGCGCTGCGTCCGGGGCGGAGGTGTTTCCCACTTCGAGTAGGAGGGTGCAGAAATGAAGGGTTTTGTGAGATCGAAGAAGGGCGTGGCGCTGCTGGCGACGCTGGTCGTCGCGGCGGTGGCTGCGGTCGGGGCGTACGCGTTCTTCGCGAACTCGTCGCCGACGAATCCGGGGAGTGCGACTGCGGCGAACAGCATCACGCCGTGGGTCGTCACGAGCCTGAGCGGCGGCTCGAATCTTTGGCCGGGCGCTTCGAACAGTGTCGATGCGAACCTCGGTAACACGAACTCGGGCCCGCTCGGGATCGGAAAGCTCGTGGTCACGATCACCGGGGCCACCGGCGGGTGCAACGACAACGACTTCCAGCTGGTGAACAACGGTGGCCTCTGGGTGATCTCGGGTGCCAACAACCAGAAGGCGACGGTTACGGGCTCGCCGCTGGCCGAGGTTCCTGCCGGGGCGACCTGGGATCTCGATTCGCAGATCGCGAGCGGTCTGCAGATCAAGATGCTCGACACCAACGTCGATCAGAGCGCCTGCGTAGGCCAGACGATCGGTCTGAATCTGGCGGTCAGCTAGCGATTTTCGGCTCTGGGGGAGCGGGTCGCTCCGCTCCCCCTAGAGCCGTTCCTTGAATCCCATCGAGTTGAGAGCGAAAGGCGGAGGGCCCTGCGGATGAGAAAGGCGATTGTGAGCGCAAGGCAGTGCGAGGCCAGCGTGGAGCTCCAGGCGTTCTCGGCCGGTGTTGCACGGTGTGCTCGCCCCTCGCGGGCGAATCGCCCTGGCAGGAAAGGGGCTGTCGCCGGAACGTGAACGGCCCGTCTTCAAGAGTGGCCGGTCTGTTTCCCCCCCGTGCGCGCGGCGGTCTTCTGGTCCTGCTCATGGGGCTCGCCGCGGTTCTCGGCTTCGCCGTGCTCGGCGGTGGCGCCTTCGGGGCAGACTCGAGTGAAGGCCTGGGCTTCTCGGTGAGCGGCAACGCTTCCGGGGTGCTGTGGCCCGGTCTGGCCGCGGCGCCGATCGACCTCGGCTTCTCGAACCCGAACGACGACGGCGTGTCGGTTGCGACGCTTGCCGTCTCGATCGCGTCGGTGACCGCGCCGAACGCAACTCCGGGGCTGCCGTGCACGACCGCTGATTTCGCGGTAGTGCAGTTCACGGGAAACCTGCCGTTCGTGATTCCTCCCGGGGCCAGCACCCTGCAGTCACGCGGGTTCGGCTCGTCGAGCTGGCCGACGGTGCGGATGCTCGACACGAGCTCGGACCAGAGCGGCTGCGCCGGCGCAGCGGTGCAGCTCAACTTTGCCGCTACCGGCCAGGACGGCCCCGCGGACACCGGCACCCCCGCCCCCACCGGCGGCGGCGGAGGCGGGGGCGGCGGTGGCGGCGGCGGCAGCACGAGTAGCGGCACCAGCAGCGGCAGCGTCACCGTTTCGCCCCTGATCGTGCCGGTGGTCAGCCCGCCGGCTGCTTCAGGTGGCGCCCGGTCACCTTCCCCCGCCGGTGTGCCCCGGCATCCCACGATCGTCCTGACGCCGTCGGCCCAGACCGTCAAGTCCGGCGCCTCGGCCCGGTTCACCGTCACCGTCAGAAACGGCGTCGGCGTGAAGCTGACCCACGTGACGGTCACCGACGCCAAAGCTCCGGCCTGCGGACGAACCCTGGGAGCGTTGAACGCCGGTCGGACCCACCGGTACACCTGCATCCTCACGGGCATTCATTCCGGGCTCTCGAACACGACAAGGATGAGCGGAAAGGGGCCGAACGGCTCCACGATCACCGTCGCCTCCCGGCCCGTGACCGTCAAGCTCGCGCCGCTCACCCCGTCGAAGCGCTCGGCGATCGCAATCGCGATCACCCCGCGTACGCAGGCGTTCACGACGCACGCCTCGAGCCACACGGCGGGAGCAACGACGGTTGCCGGGCGCTACGGAAGCGCCCGGTTCAAGATCAAGGTCACGAATCGCGGCAACGTCGCTCTGCGCCGGGTTGCAGTCGGCGACAAGCTCGCGAAGAGCTGCGCCCGCACCCTGGGCGCGCTCGCTCCGGGCGCCTCGCGGTCCTACCATTGCGTGGACAGGCACGTAGGCGCCGGCTTCATCAACGTCGCGGTTGCGGGAGGCAGGAACCCTGCCGGACACCGGATCACCGCCCGCAGCCGTGCACACGTGAAAGTCATCGTGAAGCCTCTCACGGGCGAAACCGTCACGAGGACCAAGTCGGGCGTCACGGTCACGACGAGCCGCTCCGGGAACAAGGTCACGCTCAGCATCCCCGACGTGCTCTTCGCGTCCGGCCAGTCGACACTCGCTCCGAACTCGACGGGCGCCCTCACGACGGTGCTGAGGATGCTCACGCGCACCTACGCCCACGGCCACGTGACCATTACCGGCTACACCGACAACGTCGGCACCGCCGCCTACAACCTCGGCCTCTCGCAGCGACGGGCGACGACGGTGACCGCCTGGCTCAGCGGGCACGGGATTCCGTCGGCCCGTCTCAGTATCGCCTGGAAAGGCGAGGCCGATCCGATTGCCCCGAACACCAATGACGCCGGCCGCCAGAAGAACCGCCGCGTGACCATTGCCATCGGCAGTGACCACAACTGATGACGCGGCTCCTCACCCTTCCGTTCCGGCTCGCCTGGATACCGATCGCGTGGTTCCTGCGGCTCCTCGGCTTCGGCGCCGGCGTCAAGCGCCACCGCTGGCAGCCGCCCGCAGCCGACGCGGAACACCACGTCTGGGCTGTCGTCCGAGAACGCCGCGAGACGCACGGCAACGATCCTGTCGTCCGACTCAGGCCGGATCGTCGCGCACACCGCGCCGCCCGCGCACACGTCGCCCTCGGCCGTCTGACCGTGCTCCGCTCGACCAGCGGGAAGGCTCTCGTCCCGATCGCTGCCGTCCTCGCAGTCGCGATCGCCACGGTCGGCGCGTTCGCCTACTACACCTCGAGCGGGACGGGCAGCGCCTCGGCGAGCGTCGGAACGCTGAATCCGCCCACCGGCGTCACCGCCTCGCCCAGCGGCTCGACGGTCACGGTCTCCTGGGCGGCGCCGTCGGGCGGCGTCGCACCGCAGGGCTATTACGTGCAGCGGTATCTCGGCTCGACGCCGAGCCCTGCCTGTGGGACAAGCCCGAGCGCCCTGACGACGCCGGCGTCGGCAATCACCTGTCCTGACACGGGTGTTCCAGCCGGCACCTACACCTACACGGTGACCGCGGTCTACAACTCGTGGACGGCGACGAGCTCGGCCGGCGGGCCTGTGACGGTCACCGGGCTCGCGACGAAGCTCGCCTTCACGACCGCGCCGCAGACTTCAACGGCCGGCGTGACGAGCGGCTCGATCATCGTGCAGCGCGAGGATGCCTCCGGAACGCCGACCACGGTCGGCACCACGACAGTCAACCTCTCGACCAGCTCGACCGGTGCCGTTTTCCGTGACTCGACAGACGCCGCGACGATCACCACCGTGACGATCGGCCCCGGGGCGTCGAGCGCCAGCTTCGAGTACAAGGACACGGTTGCAGGCGGGCCGACGATCACGGCCGCCGATGCCGCCGCGGTCCTGACCTCCGCGACGCAGGTGGAGACTGTCAACCCGGCCGGGGCGAACAAGCTCGTCTTCACGACACCCCCGGTCGGGAACGTGAGCGAGGGAACGAACTTCTCGGCCTCGCCGGCCGTTTCGATCGAGGACACGTTTGGCAACGTCGTGACGACCGACACCGGCAACGTGACGCTGGCGATCGCGAGCTACTCAGCGGGCAGTAGTGGCGGCACGACGCAGGGCAGCCTCGCGTGCTCGAGCGGACTCACTGTGGCGGTGTTGTCGGGGGTCGCTCACTTCACGGCCTGCCAGATCACCGGTAGTGCAGCGGCCGGGACCTACACGCTGAGCGCGACGCGGAGCGGCTTGACGACCGCCATCTCCGGCAACGTCACGATCAACGCAGGTACGGCGAGCGCGGCTCAGTCGACATTGACGCCGACGACGTCGTCGATCGTCGCCAACGGCACCTCGACGCAGATACTGACGGTGCAGGCCAAGGACGCCAACGGCAACAGCCTGACCACCGGTGGCGCAACGGTCACGATCACGAGGTCCTCCGGGACGGGCACGATCGGGACGGTTACCGACCACAGCAACGGGACATACACGGCGACGGTGACCTCGCCGGCCGCGGTCGGCAGCGGCACCTTCGTCGCCACCCTCGGCGGCTCGAACGTGTTGAGCGGCGGAGGGTCGCAGACGCAGGCGACGGTCACGTATCTCTCCGGCGCGGTCAGCGCGGCCAGGTCGACGTTGACGCCGACGAGCTCGTCGATCGCGGCGAACGGTGTCTCGACGCAGGTTCTGACCGTCCAGGCCGAGGACGCGAACGGCAACAACCTGACCAGCGGAGGCGCCACGGTCACGATCACGAAGTCATCCGGCACGGGCACGATCAGCTCGGTCACCGACAACGGCACCGGCACCTACACAGCGATCGTGACCTCGCCGACCGCGGCCGGCAGCGGTGTCTTCGTCGCGACGATCGGCGGCTCCGCGGTGCAGAGCGGCGGCGGCTCGCAGACACAGGCGACGGTCAGCTACACCGCGGCCGGTTCGGCGGTGGCTCACGTCCAGGATGCGGCGTTCACCGGCTCAGGAGCCGCGCTCAACACCGTCAGCCCATCGCTTACGAGCCCGCCCGCCAACGGGGACACGCTGATCGTGTTTGTCGGCGACGACGGCAGCAACGGGGCGACGGTGTCGGGCGTCTCGGGTGGTGGCGTGCAGACATGGGCCAAGGCCACGTCGGTAAGTGGCAGCGGCGCCCCCGGCAACGGCAACAACAACAACGGCGAGCTCGAGATCTGGTACGGAGTCGTCAATTGCTCGGGAGCATGCAACGCCGGCAACGAGGCCGTCACCGTCTCGCTGAGCGCAACGACGAATGTGCAGATGGCGACCGTGTCGGAGTGGTCGGGAATCGTGACCAGCAGCCCGGTCGATTCTGCAGCAAGCCTTGCGGTGGCGACTCGGTCGGGGACGAGCTTCACCACGAGCTCACTGACGCCGACCCAGACGGGGGATCTGGTCGTCTCCTCGGCCTGGGTCGACAACAAGACCACCGGCGTCACCACGGCACAGAACGCGACCAGCGGGTACACCCAGCTCGCCCAGACGAACGCGACGGGCTCGTTCTTTCGCGGTTACGACGCCTACCAGTTCGACGGGAACACGAATCCGATCGCGGCCACGTGGCCGAATCCCGGCAGCAACAGTTACGCCTGGGCGATCGCGGCGTTCAAGACGACCACTGCCGCCGACACGACGCCGCCGACCGGGTCGATCACCGCCCCCGCGAACGGCGCATCCGTTCACGGCACCGTCACCGTGAGCTCGAGCTCCGCCGACACCGGGTCGGGTGTCGCCTCCGCCCAGTTCCAGTACAGCCCACACGGAGCGAACACGTGGACGACGATCGGCACCGACACGACCGGCCCGTACTCGAGCCCCTGGAACACGACCGGGCTCACGGCCGGCCAGTACGACCTGCGCGTGATCACGACCGACAACGCCACCAACAGTTTCACCTCGACGCCGCTTCGTCACCGTGACCGTCGACAACACCGCCCCGACCGGCTCGATCAGCTACAGCAACGGCTACAATACCTCCGGGACTGTCCTCGTCGCGTTCAACGCGAGCGACAGCGGCTCCGGTTTGAACACGGCCGCCGGTCAGTTGAGTCGCGCTTCGGCGACGCTCTCGAACGGCAGCTGCCTCTCCTTCGGTGCATTTACACCTGTCGCCGGGTCGGCCGGTGCGATCTCGTCGTACAGCGACAGCAGCGTCAGCACCGGGAACTGCTACGAGTACGAGTACGTCGTTCCGGACAACGCCGGCAACGTCGCGACGATCACGAGCGCGAGCGTCGTCAAGGTCGACAAGGCAGGGCCGACGAGCTCGCTCGCCTTGACCGGACAGACCGGCGGCGCCTCCTACCTGTCGGGGAACACGATCTACTACCAGGGCTCGAGCGCCGGCTCGTTCCAGCTCCAGAACACGGTCGGGGACGCGGCTTCGGGGCCGGCCTCGAGCCAGTTCGGCTCGCTCGGCGGCGCTGTCGCGAACTGGACGTTCGCCGGCTCGATCGTCTCCAGCCCAGCCGGGGGTCCCTATGTCTCGTCCGGGTTCAGCTGGGTGAGCGGGACGACGGGCTCGGCGACCGAGGTCGTGACCGGAGCAGACGCGGCCGGAAACACCACCGCGGCGCCGACGATCACGTTCACGAACGATACGTCTCCGCCGAGTGGCGGCTCGGTGACGGCGAACGGGAGTGCGGGGATGAGTTGGGTGAAGAGTGCGTCGATCCCGGTGAGCTTCAGTGCGGGTACTGACGGCGGGTCGGGCGTGAATGCGTCCGGCGGCAGGCTCTTGCGGGGTTCGTCTGGCTATAACGCTGCGACGGCGACGTGTGGTGCGATCTCGACGTTCCCGACCCAGGTCGGGTCGACCGGGCTCAGCTCGCCTGTGACGGATACGAGCGCTCTGAGCGCAGGCACTTGCTACGCCTACGAGTACCAGGTCGCCGACAACGTCGGCAATGTTCAGACCTACGGGCCGAGCGCGGCGGTCGCGTTCGACAACACTGTGCCGGCGGTCACGGTCACCAACGCGGCCGGGCAGGCGGCCTCGACGGGCTCGCTGCCGATCACGTTCACGGTCACCTTCAGCGAGCCGGTGCTCGGGTTCACTGTCGGCGACCTGACGCGGACGGGCACCTCGACCGGCGGCAGCGTCGGGCTCAGCGGCACCGGGCCGCTCTACACGATCACGGTCACGAACCCGGGGAGCAACCTGAGCAACGGCTCGATCGGGTTCACGATCGCCGCGGGCAGCGTCACAGACGACGCGCTCAACAACAACACGGCGTCGACCGGCTCGCCTGACTCGGTCAGCTACGACTCGAGCCCGCCTCTCACGACGTTCACGTTCCCCGGAAGCAGCGCCTACGGCTCCGCTGCCTATGCCACCGGCTGTTCCCCGGTTGGAATCTGCGGCAACGCGACCGACCTGTCAGGCGTCGCGGTGGTGCGCGTCTCCGTCCAGCGCACCGGCGACGGCGACTACTGGAACGGCTCCACCTTCATCAACTCACCGAGCGAGCTCTTCAACACGGCTTCGCTGACCAACGGAGGGGCGACGGCCACCGCCTGGGACATCGCGATGCCGCAGCCCGGTGACGGGTCATACCTCGTTCACGTCCAGGCGAAGGACACGCTCGGTAACGACTCCGCGCCCGCCTACACCTCGAGCGAGACGTTCTCGATCAAGAGCCAGGCACCCGCAGCGCCGGGAAGCGTTTCGCTCGCCAACGGCCAAGGGGTTGGTGCCGCGTACATCAACAACAGCACCAAGGGCGTCGTCTCGGTGACTGTGAGCGGCATCGCGGAGATCGACCCCGCGGATACGGTCACGGTCACGATCTCCGACGGGACGCACCAGGTGACCGGCACAGCGCCCGCAACTTCCGGTTCCGTCACGGTGACGGGCATCAACGCGTCCTCGCTGAACGACGGGCTCAACAACATCGTGATCAGCGCTACCGAGACCGACCAGGCCAACAACACCTCAGGAACAACCACCGCAGCGACCAACTACAGCAAGGACGTCGTTGCTCCTGACGGGCCGACGTCGGTTGCGATCGCGAACGGCGGCGGGACGGGGAACGCGTTCATCAACTCTTCGAATCAGACGGCGGTGAGCTACTCGGTGACGATCCCGTCGGGCGCGACCAACCAGGCGTCGGATACGGTCACGGTGACGTTGACGAGCGGTGTGACGGTGAGCGGCACCAAGTTGCCGAGCAATCCTGGTGGATCGGTGACGGTGAGTGGGATCGATGCTCACACCCTGACCGACGGGACGGTGAGCGTGGCCGCGACCGTAACCGACCGGGCCGGGAACGTGTCGGTCGCGGCGGCCGCGAACACGACCAAGGACACTCTCGCGCCGGCCGCGCCGACGGTCTCCTCGACAAGCCCGCTCTCGCCCGCGAACAACAATTCACCGGCCGTAATCGGCTCAGCCGTGGCCGGCTCGACTGTGAAGATCTACACCGACAGTCTCTGCACGAGTGCAGTCGTGGGCACAGGCTCTGCGAGCACGTTCGGCTCGCCCGGACTGACGGCTTCTGTCGGCGACAACACGACGACGACCCTCTTTGCGGCCACAACCGACACAGCCGGCAACACCTCGGCCTGCTCGACCACAAGCGCCGTCTACGTCGAGGATTCCACGGCGCCTACCCTCATCTCGCTCGTCATGCTCGACACGAACGGGAACGGGAAGGTCGACCAGGTGAAGGCGACGTTCTCGGAGGCGTTGGCGTCTTCGACGGCGACGGCGCCATGGACGTTGACGAACGTTCCTTCGGGCGGGGCGTTGTCGTCGGTGGCTGTGAGTGGTGCTGTTGCGACGTTGACGTTGACGGAGGGGGCCGGCGCTGCTGATACGTCGGTTGGGTCGTTCAAGGTTGCGCTTGCGGCGAGCGCGTCCGGGATCCGCGACGCGGCTGGGAATCAGTCCTCCTTTGCGGCGACCGCGCCTGCGGATGGTGCCGCGCCTGCGCTCGTGAGCATGGTGATGCAGGACACGAACGGGAACGGGAAGGTCGACCAGGTGAAGGCGACGTTCTCGGAGGCGTTGGCGTCTTCGACGGCGACGGCGCCATGGACGTTGACGAACGTTCCTTCGGGCGGGGCGTTGTCGTCGGTGGCTGTGAGTGGTGCTGTTGCGACGTTGACGTTGACGGAGGGGGCCGGCGCTGCTGATACGTCGGTTGGGTCGTTCAAGGTTGCGCTTGCGGCGAGCGCGTCCGGGATCCGCGACGCGGCTGGGAATCAGTCCTCCTTTGCGGCGGCCGCGCCTGCGGATGGTGCCGCGCCCGCGCTCGTGAGCATGGTGATGCAGGACACGAACGGGAACGGGAAGGTCGATCATGTCCTGGTCACCTTTTCCGAGGCCCTCGCGGCTTCGACGCTGACTACGCAATGGGCGCTCGCGAATGTCCCCAGCGGCGGAACGCTCACCTCCGTCAGCACGAGTGGGAGCACCGCGACGCTGACCCTGACCGAGGGGGCGAGCGCCGCCAACACGGCGGTCGGCTCGTTCACGGTCGCCCTCGCCGGCAACGCGAGCGGCATCCGGGACGCCGCGGGCAACCTCTCTTCGTTCGCCGCGACCGCGCCCAGCGACGGTGCTGCGCCGGTGCGCACGGCGATGACGATGCTCGACGGCAACGGAAACGGGAAGATCGACACGGTGACGGTGACGTTCTCCGAGAACCTGGCGGCATCAACGGCGACAGCTCCGTGGACGCTTGCGAACGTCCCGAGCGGAGGCACACTCCTGAGCGTCAGCACGAGCGGGAACACGGCGACGTTGAACCTGACCGAGGGCGCAGGAGCCGCGAATACGGCGGTTGGGACGTTCACCGTGGCGCTGGCCGCGAGCGCCGCCGGAATCACCGATGCCGTCGGGAATCAGGCGTCGTTCGCCGCTGCCGGTCCAGCCGACGGCGCCGCGCCCGCTCTGGTGAGCATGGTGATGGAGGACACCAACACGAACGGCAAGGTCGACCACGTGGTCGCGACCTTCTCCGAGCCCCTTGCGGCATCGACGCTGACAACCGCGTGGACACTGACGAACGTTCCTTCGGGTGGCTCGCTTGCCTCGGTTGCAGTAGCGACGAGCACGGCGACGTTGACGTTGACGCCGGGCGCGGGCGCTGCGGATACATCAGTCGGGTCGTTCCAGATCGCGCTCGTCACGAACGCGGCCGGTATTCGGGATGCCGCCGGCAACCTCGCTTCGTTCTCCGCGACCGCGCCCACTGACGGTGCAGGGCCGGTTCCCGTCTCGGTCACCGACACGAATGGAACGACGGACGGGCTCATGCAACCCGGTGACACGCTGGTCGTCACATTCAGTGAGCCGATCGCATCCGCGATTGCCTCACCGATCACGATCACAGAGACTGATCCGTCTGGCGGCGGTAACGACACGATCACCATTCCAGGCCTGACTGACGGCGCGCTCGATTCTGGCAGCGGCGGCTACATCCTCAACAACAACACCAGTAAATCGTTCTCCGGGTCGACCCTCGTGTTGAGCAACGGAGACAAGTCACTGACCACGACAGTCGGGACGACAGCCGGAGGAACCGGAACCGTTGGAGCCGGCGGTCCCGGAACGTTCGTCTTCAGCCCTGCAGCCTCGCTGACCGATGCCGCAGGCAACGCCGCAACGGGGAGCATCAGCGTTGCCGGCATTCAGGATCTTCTAGCCGCCGCTTCGTCGAGTCCCCCGGCAAAGGCTGCGTGACATCGGCAACACCGGCGGAGGCCCGTGTGGCTCGGCTCCGACCGCGCTGCTCGAGGCCTGGAAGATCGTCCGTGCCTGTTCCGGCTATTGGGCGGCTCCCGGCTGGAAGGCGTCCGATTCTCTGTGTGAGCGGACTGGTCGGCCCTCGCTGAGCACCAGAGGGGCTCGTTCGCCCGATCGGACGGTGAAGCGAGCCGCTACCTGTCGTCGAGAAGGACTGTCATGCCTGACGACGAGCCGTTGTGGAGCTCGTCGATGTGCTGCCGGGCCCGCGCGTGCACTTCGATCCAGAGATCGTTGATCAGCTGCACCTCCGGCCGCGGATCGGTGCGCCACCGCTCGGGCAGCGCTTTCCGTGCCTGCTCGTGCCGGCGGCGGCTCTCGGCGAAGACGGGAAGCAGCGTGTAGTCGACGCTCATACCTCCTCTATCGGCAGCGACGGGCTCGGACCTCAGCGGCAGCTGTGGCCGCTTGCGGTCGAAAAATCTCGGGAGGAACTCCGGGCAGGGTGGGAATTGGACCGCCCTAGACTTTTGGGTGAAGCGTGAGCTCTCGACGGCGCGTTACCTTCGGATTGAGCTCGTCGCCTGGGTCGATGCCGTTCGTCCCAGCCGTGAGCGCAGAGGGGGTGATGACTCTGATCCCTTTGTCAGGGCGGCAGTCGAACCTACGCGTGTTTTCGCGGCCACTTCGTCGCCGCGGCGGCCGCCGGCTTCTCCTCGTCGGGTCCGTCGGTCCTGTCGCCGGTTACGTCCCTTTGTCGCGGTCGAGCTCGCGAAGCCGGCCGAGCAGGCCTGCGAGGATCGGGTGTGAGCAGGTCGCCTGAAACGGCGCGTGAGAAAGAGCCGAGCGCCGGCAACACGACCTCTCAGCCGCCAGCAGCGGCAGTTCGGCGCACCGCACCCTCGGACCGCGAAAAGCTGGTCGACGGCTCCCGCAAGATGCTCCCGGGGCAACGAATAACCGAGGAGGGTTGGACCTGGTGGTTCGAGGGCGGGCACGGCCTTCCGCCTCTGGGTACGTGCTCGAAGCCGATGGTGAGATCGTTGGCCACCTCGGCTGTGTCTCCGGTGAAGTCTGGGTCGAGGGAAGCCGTCTGCGTCTCGGGACCGTCGGCTTCGGCTGGGTGAAGCGCGGCTATCAGGGAGTCGGAGGTTTCAAACGCCTCGTCGACGCATTCCTCGATAGCGCAGCGCACGAGTTCGATCTCTTGATCGGCTTCACAAGTCCCCGGATTGCCAGGCACTACCGTCACTTGGGCCTGGGTACCCCGATTGGCACAACCCGCACGTGGGGATCAGCCGAGGACGCGTTTGCGTTCCGTACCGGCCTCGCCAAGCATGTCCTTAGGAGCGTGACGCGATGTGCTGCGTGGCTCGCTTCGCTTGGGCCCTCGTTCGTACGCGTCGAGCGGCTCGTGAAGCTGGACGAGGAGATCGATCTTCTTGCCGAAGCGTCGGCATCGTTCGCACCCTGCATCCGCGTTCGAGACTCCGCATACCTGCAATCCCGTTGGCGCGAGATGCCGGGGAACAACAGCTGGGAATACTGGGCCGCGCGTGACCGGCGAGGACGACTTCGGGGATGGGTGATCTTCGGCGAAGATCCGTGTTCAACCCGAGGGCTCATCACCGACATCCTCGCGGCGGACGCCGGCGCAACCCGAGCCCTCGTGCGTCTCGCCCTCCGACGACTCCGCCAGCGTGGCTGCAGTGGTGTAGAGCTTCAACTCCATGACCGGCGGCCATGGGTGAAACGCGCGCTTCTCCGGTCAGGCCTCCTTCCACGAGGTCATGAGACTGTGGTCGTGACGAACGCCTTCTCGGCCCAGGTCGAGCCGATTAGCAGCAACCTCGGCAATTGGTACCTCACCTTGAGTGACATTGACGCATTGGTCCCTTAGGCACGGTCAGCGGTTGTTCGTCTTGAAGACGACCTTCAGCTTCGAGCCCATTCGCTTCGCGACGACGATCGACTGCTGGCTGACGACGACGCCGAATCCGGCCAGGTTGTTCCGGACGCAGACGAGGTTGGCGTTGGTCGGCGTCGTGCCGGAGTAGGCCGTGCAGGTGAGACCCGCGAACCTCACGGCCTGACCGGGTTGGAGGACGATCGCCTGCGGCGCAGCGGGAGGCGCGGCGGCGAGCCCGACGCTCGCTCCCCCCAGTAACGCAACCGCGGCTACGACCACGAATATCCGCTTCATCCTTTCTTTCCTTTCCCCGACGAGGTCAGCGCCGCGAAGGCGCTCGAGGCTTTTGCGACCGTCTTCGCCTTCTTCGCCGTCTTCACCTTCTTCGCCTTCGACTTGACGACGCTGGCGACGACGTTTGAGGCGACGGGAACGGTGATCGTCGCTCCAAGATCGATCCGAATCGAACGACAGAGCGACTTGGCGCCCGCTCTCGCCGGCTGGAGGCAGAGCCTAAGGAACTGCCCGACGAAGCTGGCCGGGACGGTCAACGTGAACACCGGCACGGTTGCGCGCACGGTTGTCGCCATCGGGCACTTCATCCCGACGCCGGGAACGTAGGTCGCGGGAACGGCAGCCGCGTACGTGTGATCGCGCTGCGGCTCGCCGACGGGTAGGTAGATCAGGTTCCCGGTCGAGCCGTCCGCTCGCACCACCGGATGCGGCAGGCAGTAGGCCACCACACGGACGGGCGGGGGCGTCGCAGGTGTCTGGACGACGGTGATCGTATTGGTGCCGGGCTCCGGGACGTAGATCACCGGGGGCGGAGGCGGAGGCGGAGGAATCACGATCACGGTGCAGCCCAGGCAGTACTGCTCGACGATCTGTGTGATCTGGAGGGTATTGAGACACGTGGTCGTCGGGTTGATCGTGACGTTGTTCACGGGGGTGCCGCCTAGCGTCTCGATCTCGACGTTGAGCGACGTGTTCTGCGCCGAGGCAACGCAGGTCTGAGAGACGATCGCAACCTGCGTTGCGGCATTGTTTCCGCAGGTCAGCTGGGTGGTGTCACAGGGCGCCGTTGGGGGAGTCGCGCTCGTCGTCGTAGCCGGGCTCGTTGTCGTGACCGGCGAGGTCTGGGTGGTGGAGTCGGTCGAAGCGGGCGGCGTGTTCCCTGCGGTGACGTTCGGCCCGGTCGCCGTCGTCGTTCCGGGATCGGTTGTCGTTGCGGGGGCGGTCGTCGTTGCGGGGGCGGTCGTCGTTGCGGGGGCGGTCGTCGTTCCGGGATCGGTCGTCGTTGCGGGGGCGGTTGTCGTCGCCGGGTCGGTCGTCGTCGCGGGGCCAGTGGTTGTTGCCTTCGTCCTGGGCCGATCGTGGTTTTTCCCGCCGTCGGCCACCGCGACCTCGGCGAGAACCCCGAGCATCAGCGCCAGCGCCGCTCCGGCGACGACCAAGATGTTGCGACTCTTCTTCACGGAACCCCCTTTTTTGTCGGCGGAACGAGTCAGCCGGGGGTGATTGCGGCTCACCCCCGGGAAGCCGGCCGCCGGGAGCCCGGCGGCAGAGTCACACGCCCTAGATCTGAATCGCGTGCGACAGCGCGTTGTACAAGGCCGATGCGTGCTGCACCGACACGGGCACGACAACGATCGCCTGCTGACTCGTCTGGCTGACGGACGCGGAGTTACCCGATGAGGTGTCTCCGCCGAACGTCGGGTTGGTGATGGTGGCGCTTGCACCGTTACCACCGTTGCCTCCGTTGCCGTTGCCGGCGGCTGAACCGCCCACCGACGCGGCACCGGAAAGGGCTCCGGATGCGGCGTTGCCGTTGTCACCGTTGTGCACCGTCGAGCTACCGCCACCGGCGGGTCCCGAGTCGCCGAGGGTCGTCGAACCGGTGGTCGCCGTCGATGTCGACGTCGACGCCGGAGTCGAGGCACCACCGGTCGCGCTCGAATCGGCCGTGCTCGTGGCCGCGCCGCCTGCACCGGCGGTCGTGGAGCTGGAATTCGATCCCGCCCCACCTGCTCCGCCCGTCAGGCTGACGGACAACGAGCTCATGGCCGAGCTCGATTGAGTCAACGTGCTTGTGTTCGTACTCGTGTTGCTCCCCGAGTTCGTCGCAGACGAGGAGTTCGATTGGCTGGTGTTGCCCTGCGTGACGTCGTCGCCGAATGCGGATGCGACAAACGACAGCGCGAGGACCGCGGCTCCAGCCAACATGATCGTGCGCAGATTTCTCACGTGATCTCTCCTTTCGCAACCACTGCGTCAGTGGTCCGAAGTCGTTGTTGTACGAACTTGTCTTTCGGGATCTCGTCAACGCAGTTACGACAGCGGCATCACCCCCTCCGGGTGAGCTGCGAGGCGCAGAGGGCCGCGCGTCGTCGCCTCGCTTGGAGTCAGGGCAGCACGCTCGCTGAGAGCCGGCATACCGACGCAGTCGCATCCCCCGAACCCGCGGTCGTCACGAACCGGCCCGCTCCCCGACACTACTCCCCCTAACACTCGTATCTCCTGGTCGCTACAACAACCCCGACCGGCGTGGGTCAGGAGTCGCGCGACCTGAGTGCTGAGGTTGCGCTCGCGTTTGCCGCCGTCCTGGGCAGAAAACGCGGACTGCGTTACGATACCCCAAGGATTGGGAAAAGCCAACCTAAGCTGTCCGCCCAGGATGCGGGGTTCGTGGGAGGTGCTAGGTGTAATGAGTTCGCGATCTGCGAGCGGCGCGGGTCCTCCTCTCAAGCGAGGGTCCATCGACAACCCGCCGACGGGTGCTTCGAGCCCGGCGGGGGCGTCGGCGCGAGGGGGCCAGGCAGAGCGGGTAGCCACGCGCACGGGTCAGCCGGGCGACGCCGCCGCCAAAGGAGGCAAGGCCGTCTTTGCCGCGGCGGCGAAGACCGACGGTCATGAGCGGCGAGAGGAGGGCCAAACCCTCGTCGTGATCGGAGGCGGCGACTCCCAGCTTGTCGAGCGCGCGACCGCCCTCGGGATCGCTCATCAGCTGGTCGACGGGGAAACGCTCGAGGAGGCAATCGCGCTCGTGTTGAAAGAGTCTCAGGCGCTCGAGCGGTTACGGACCCTGACGGGGCGACTTGCGCAGCTCGAGCGGGCCAAAGGCATCCTCATGGAGCGGCAGAAGATCAGTGAGCGCGAGGCGTACGAGCAGATCCGCAATCACGCGCGCAGCCTCAACCTGAAGCTCACGACGGTTGCCGAAGCCGTCGAGAGCAGCTATCTCCTGCTTCCGCGCGAGGACGTCTGACGGGTGAGCCCCGGGAATCCCGAGGTTGGCCTCGGAACCTCCTACAGGATCCTCGTCGCCGGAGAGCGCTGCCGCTACCGGGACGAGCTCGCGGCGGCGCTCGCCTCGCTCGGGAACGATGTGCGTTCGCGGCACCTGCGCCCCGCAGGATCTGCCGAGGAGCTCGTGCGAGACGAACTGGACCTCGTCGTGGTCACTGCGGGCCAAGACCGTGCAGCCGCACTCCGTCTGATCGGCTCTGTCCGCCACGAGGGCAGGTTGCCGGTCGTCGCGGCGATCGAGTCCGACGACGAGGAGTGGCTCACCGCTTCGGTGGCATCCGGCGCTTCGGCGGCTCTCGTCGGCTCAGAGCTCACTGGCATGCCTGCGACCCTGTACGCGGCGTGCGAGCGCTTCGCAGAGCTCCGGAGACTCGAGGAGGCATTCGAGCGGCGCGCGGTGATCGAGCGGGCGAAGGGCGTCTTGATGGCCAGCCAGGGCATCGCCGGAGATGCCGCGTTCGTGATGCTCCGCGACCATTCGCGGCGAACGAGTCGCAAGCTCGAGGAGATCGCCAACGCGCTCCTGAACAGTCATGAGCTGCTCAGAAGACGAAGACGCGTTGTGACCAGGCCGGCCTCGCCGGTCACGGCCGCTGATGAAAAGCGGGCGGATGCCGCCGGCCACTCACGGGGGACGCTGGCCGACGTTCGCGGCCGTAAGGGCTGAGACCGGGCTCGAGCTACCGAAGGATGACGTCCATCTTCTTCGCGACCCGGCCGTTGAACTTCAGGACAGCGACCCAGTGGCCGCTCGGAAGCGGCGTTGCAGAGCTGACGGAGGTATTCAGCGTGTCCCTGCACGAGCTTGTAGACCTTCCCGACGACGGTGTGCCAGCGCATCTTCCAGATGAGCTCCACCTTCTGCCCGGTCGGCGGGTAGAGGAAACGGAAGCGCATCCAGATCTCCTTGTGGGCGCCGGTGATCACCGGCGCCGACCCGTTCGCGTAGACGTGCCACGGCCCGTTTGGCGAGGTCCGACCTCGGCTTGGTCGAGCACTCCCTCGGGCGGAGCCGGGATCGTCACCTTCACCTCGACCGGCTCGAGCGGTACCCCGCCACTCGTTCCGCCGATGCGGAGGCTGTACTTGCCGGGTAGCGGCCTCGGAGGAAGGTGGATCTGCTCGGTGAACGGCCCGGCGGCGGGGACCGCGAAGGACGCCCTCGCAGTCACGACTCCCGCGCGGCCCTCCGGCCGGAGCGCGGCGGTCAGGTTCGACGCTGCCTGCACGCTGCCCGAGAAGCGCACCGTGGCGCCGGGGAGCAGCCAGCCCTCTCTCCAGTGGGCGTTCGCGACCGCGCTGGCGACGGACAACGCCTGGCCTTGCCCTGCCGCCGAGGCAACCGGCGAAGGCGCTGCGACGAGCACGAGCGGCGCGAGCAGGACAACGAGACGCGCCAGTGAGAACTGACCGGCGACCATCGCGCTTATCGTACCCCCCGCAAGGGCGAACGACCAGGCCGGTTGCGGCAACTTGCTCGGCCCTGCGGAAATGACCGAGCGGGAGAGCCTCTTCGGAGGCGGCGTCGGCCGGCAAGAATGCGGCCTCGGGCACGAAGCTGACGCGGATGTTCATCCATTCGGGCGGAGTGCCTGCTTCGCTCGCGGGCTCGCCGTCCGCGGCGCACAGGCCTCGTCGTCTCAGGCCGGGTTCTCGGCGGCCCGGCGGGCCACCACGTGGTGCTGGACCGTCAGCGTGACCAGGATCACGACTGCCAGAACGCCGTACAGCTTGTCGATTCCGAGGACGAGGACGGCAACGAAAAGCCCCGACGCAAGGACGACGCGGCTCCACGCGAGCGCGCGCCGTTCCGCCTCCGCGCGGCTACCCGTTTCGGCCCAGACTGCCGAGCGGAACAGGGCATAGCCGTCGGTCGGGGCCACGGGCAGGAGGTTGACAGCCAGGATCAGAGTGTTGAGAAACGCCGCGACGAGCAGGCCGATGCTCACAGAGCCCGGCGAGACGAACACAGCCGCGAGGACGAGGACGATCGTGAAGACGACCGTCGCGATCGGGCCGCCCGCCGCAAACGCTGCAGCTCCGCGCGGCTCCATGAACCGGCCCTCGACGATCGCCACCCCGCCGCTCGAGCGCATGACCAGCATCCGCGGGCTCACTCCGCGTGCGCCGCGACTCGAGAGCAGATGGCCTGCCTCGTGAGCCGCCAGGCTCACCATCTGGGCAACTCCGGCAACTGCGGCCGCGATCAGCCCGAACCAGAGCCCATGCCGGTAGGACAAGGCGAAGCCGCAGACCGCACCCCCGAGCGCCGGCAACCACGCATACGGCCCGAACGCGACCGTGAGCGGCCAACGCGTCACTACGCGATACCGGCCCGCGCCCACCGTGTCGGCGAGCAGGGCCTGCTCCTTCGCCGAAAGCGTCGAATCCAAAGCGTTGAATGTGCGGGGGAACCGGGACATGACCTCTTCCTTCCCGGAGATGCTTTATGGCTAACCGACTGCGACCCCGAGAGTATCCCTCTTCTGACTACTGCCGTGAAGTCGGATCCTTGCAAGACCCTTCTCAGCCCGTGTCCGCCCAGAGCAGAGCGGTCTCGGGTGCCCGGGCTCGGGCGTTCTCGGCCGGTTTCTCGGCGGCCGGCCGGGCCGCGACATGGTGCTGAGCCGTGAGCGTGGTGAGGAGGACGACCGCGAGCACGGCGGACAGCCTGTCGACCGAGAGGATCAGAACCGCGACCGACAGGCCTGACACGAGGACGACGCGGCTCCACTCGATCGCCCGGCGTTCTGCCTCCGCCCGGCTTCCTGTTCCGGCCCAGATCGCCGAACGGAGGAGGGCGTAGCCGTCCATCGGCGCGATCGGCAGAAGGTTCACGAGCAGCATTGGGAGGTTCACGAGCGCCGTGGCGTACAGGCCGATCGCCACCGCACCGAACGGGAGGAGCCGTGCAACGTCGACGACGGCGATCGTCACGAAGAAGGTTGCGAGCGGGCCGCCGGCAGCGAAGATCGCAGCTCCGCGGGCTTCCTCGAAGCGGCCTTCGACGATCGAGGCGCCTCCACTCGAACGCATCAGCAGCATCCGCGGCGAGACACCGCGCGCGTGGCGGCTCGTGAGAAGGTGCCCGACCTCGTGGGCGGCCACGCTCAACGTCAGTGCGGCCCCCGCGACCACCGCGGCGGTCAGCGCGAAAAGGACGCCATGCTTGAAGGCGATGACCATCGCGACGACGGCGCCGAGAACGCCGGGAAGCCACGCCTGCGGTCCGAAGGCGACTGTCAGCGGCCACCGGGTGAGCACCCGGTAACGCGCGATTCCGACGGTCGCCGCGAGGAGCTCTCGCTCCTTCGGCAGCAGTGATTGGTTCTTTCGGGCCCGGGAAAGGGACGTGAGATTCATCGCGGCGGTCCGTTTCTCCGGGAAGCGGCTCGGGTGAGGGGTAACGACACGTCTTTCATCGACCGTGACCGCCTCGGGGTTTAACTTCGGTGGTCGGCGTGCCGGTGACGGTCGGCGATCTGGCTGCATCTCGCTTGAGCCCGGAGCGAGCCATGACCTGAACGGAGACCCGAGCGCACGTCGCCAGACAGACAGTCTCTATGCGGTGGCGGAGCCGTACCTCCTCCCTGAGGGCCGCACGACTGCGGGCGGGAGATTCTGAGCGCGGATCACCTCTCGCGGTCACGAGCTGACCGTGAGCCTGCTCGCGACCTTGGGATCGCTGTCGTTTCTACCCGTCTTCGAACGGGCGCTTCGCGATCGACCGTTGCGGTCGTATCTTTTCGCTGCCACGGAGGGAGCTGGGGCGCCCATTGCGCTCTCGCGGCCCCCGCCTCAAGCGCGGGACGAGTCTCGCTCAGTCCTGTTCGACGCCTTCGGCCTGTGTGGCGGCTCCCACAGGATCCGGTAAAACCGCCCTCCGGGATGGTCGCGCGTGGTCGGAGCTCCGCCAGGCCTCGGCGGCGCAGTCGGGATCGAGCCGTACGCTGCGCACGCGCTGATCGACGCCGAGGGAACTCCTTGGCTCTGACCACGGAGTCTGGCCTCGGACCGCCGGCCACCGGGGTCGGTAGACGCCATCTCAGGCGCTCTCGTGCGTCTCGGGGGGATTCTGCGTCTCAGGAGGCACGAATGGGTCCCGAGACCGGGATAGCGGAAGCATGAAACCCGGAGCGGTGCATCTGCCATCCTTGATGAGATGCACGGGCGGGGGATCGCGCTGTTCGCAGGGACGGCGCTCGAGGTCGTCGCCGAGACGGCGCAGTCGGCCGAGGCACTCGGCTACTCCTCGTTCTGGCTGAACCATCCCGGCTCGATCGACGGGGTCGCCCGGCTCGGGGCGGCGGCCGAGGCGACCGAAGCGATCGATCTCGGCGTCGGCGTCGTGCCGCTTCAGCATCGCGACGCCGCGAGCGTCAGTCGACGGCGTGCGCGCGGCGGAGCTTCCGCCCGAACGGCTCCTGCTCGGGATCGGAACCTCGGGCAAGGGCGCCTTCGCGCTTGCACGCGAGGGCGTCGGATCGGCTGCGCGACGAGCTCGGCTGCCGGATCGTGATGGCCGCGCTCGCCGAGCGCACGTGCCGTCTCGCCGGCGAGATCGCCGACGGCGTCCTCTTCAACTGGCTCACCCCGGAGCACGCTCGGCGCTCCGCAGGCTGGGTCGCCGAGGGCGCGGCGGCCGCCGGTCGGCCCCGGCCCCGGACTCTACGCCTACGTTCGTGTCGCGCTCGGGCCGGGCGCGCGGAAGCTGATCGAGGACGAGGGCGCCCGGTATGCGCGGTGTCCCGGCCTACGGCTCGCACTTCGAGCGGATGGGCGTCGCCCCTGCTCGAGACCGGGATCGCGGCGAACGAGCCGGCCGACGTGGCTCGAGCGCTCGAGCCGTGGGACGGCGCCGTCGACGAGGTCGTGCTCCGCTTTCTCCCGTCGACGGACTCGCTCGAATCGCACCTCGAGCTCGTCCGCGCCGGCGCCCCAGGGTGACGACCGCTCCGCAGCTCGGCCTCGTCGCCGCAGCCTGGCGGCGCGTAATTAAGCTGTCGAGCGGTTCGAGCGCAGGCGACCCCGAACGAAACGGAGGCACGATGGCGACGAAGGCCGACTTCACCGAGGACGAATGGAAGGCACTGGAGAAGGGCGTCACCGGCGCGGGGCTCTACGTCTCGGCGAGCGACCCGGGCTTCATGGACACCTTCGGCGAGGCGAGCGCGCTCGCGAAGGGGCTCGGCGCCGAGCACAGCTCGAGCGACAACGAGCTCGTCCGTGAGCTCGCCGGCACCCACGGCACCGGGTTCGGGCTCACCGCGTCGAAGGCCGATCTCGAGAAGGACACCCTCGCGGCGCTGAGCTCGTCGGTCGCGACCCTGAAGGCGAAGGACCCCGCCGACGCCGAGGCCTACCGGCAGCTCGTGCTGGCCGTGGCGAACAAGGTCGCGGGCGCGAAGCACGGCGTCTCCGACGCCGAGACGGCGGCGATCGAGAAGATCAAGGAGGCTCTGGGAGTGACAGCCTCCCCGGCCGCCCCCGCCGATCCGGCCGCTCCCGCCGCCTGATCCCAGAGGCCTTGCCGCACGCTCGACGGCGCCGCCATGAGGGGCGCGAGATGCCGGGTCGAGATGCGGGGTCAGGTAACGCCTGAAAACGACAGGTCTCGAGAGCCGCAGATTCCCGCACCCAGCAGGCGAAAAGGCGGGGACAGGTTCTGGAACGAACCTGTGACAGGAAGGAGCCGCACACGGCCCCGAGTGGCATGGCTGAAAACGCCGACTCGGGCGGTGCGCTCAGCTCTTCGCGCGCTGCCCGCGGCGGACGGCGGTGCCGAACACCGTGTCCCACCACGGAGCGCTGACGCCGAAGCAGCGCTCGTCGTCCTCGAAATGGTGGCGCATGTGCAGCTCGTGGAGCCAGCGGCCGAGCCGGCTCTTCGGCTTGTGGTGATGGAGCGTGTAGTGCGTCATGTCGTAGAGCAGGTAGCCGAAGAAGAACCCGGCCGCGGCTGCAGAGCCGTACGCGACGCCGAAGATCGCCGAGGAACGCCCCGAGGAACAGCAGACCGAGCGGCACCGTCACGATCGGCGGCATCACGAGCCGCATCGGATCGCTCGGATGGTCGTGGTGGACGCCGTGGATCATCCAGTGCAGGCGCGCCCCGATCTCGCTACGCGGCTCGAGGTGGAAGATCGCCCGGTGGATCCAGTACTCGGTGAACGTCCAGAAGCCGTAAGCGAGGGCGAAGGTGATCGCGTATTTCCAGAACGGCAGCCGCTCGAGGGCGATCGCGCTCAGAAGCACGATCGTCGGGGCGAAGATCAGCGCAGGCACCACCGGGCGGCATCGAGTGACGACGTCGAGCCGCGAGTCGAACATAGGTGGCGAAGCGCGCCGCACCTCCGAACGCGACAGCTGTTCCACTCCGACATCGTAAACGAATCGCCCGCCGGATTCACGTACGCCGTGTTGAGCTTCAGGCGGGGCGCACGATGAAGAACGCGATCGCCACGTACTGGCAGGCGATCGCGACGAGCGTCAGCGCGTGGAAGACCTCGTGGTACCCGAAGATCGTCGGCACCGGATCGGGCCTGCGCCGCGCGTAGACGATCGCGCCGACCGAGTAGGCGAGCCCGCCGACGAGCAGGAGGACGACCGCGGCCGGCCCGGCGCTCGCCTCGAGCTGCGGCAGCGCGGCGATTCCCGACCCAGCCGAGCGCGAGCGCCGTGACGACCGACACCCATTTCGGGGCGCGAACCCAGCAGAACTTCATCAGCGCGGCGAACCCGGCGCCGATCCAGACGATCAGGAGCACCGTCGCCTGGAGCGTGCCGTGCAGCGCGAGCAGCCCGACCGCGGTGTAGGTGCCGGCGATCAGGACGTAGATCCCGGCGTGGTCGACCCGGCGCATCCAGAGCCTCGCGCCACCGGGCCAGTTGACCCGGTGGTAGAGCGTGCTCGCGGCCGAGCATCACCGCCACCGATCCGGCGAACGCGGCGGCCGCGACCGATGCGCGTCCGCCGCCGGCCTCGGCGATCAGGAGCGTCCCGACGACGAGCGCAACAGCAAGGCCGATCTCGTGGAGGACTCCGCGAAGGAGAGGCTTGGCAGGGAACGAGGCGTCTGCGGGATCCGGGACCGAAAGGCTGCTCAGGCCTCCCAGTGTACTTTGCTCTCGAGCTCGCGTCCGACGTCGGTGCTGTGGACGCTCCGGCGATTGCCGGACGACGACTTGGCACGCCTCGCCATGCACCGGTTTGGACGTGGTTGAGAGCCTTGACCGCTGGCGCTTGACTTCGCGCCGAGCGCTTTGGGATCATCTCTTTCCGGCAACATCGGCTTGTCCCGCTCCAGCTCGACCCATGAGACGACTCCCAATTCCTCGCAGCTGCGATCCTCGGTCTCGTCTTGGCGGGCGCAGCGTTCGCGGCGACCACGCCGCCGCACCTGAACCTGCGAGAGCTCAGCTCTGCCCAGTGCACGCCGGTCGGAAGCGGAGCGGAGATCGTCGTCGACGTCACGTTCATCCTGGACGACTACGCCGACTCGGGCTACGCGGACGAGTGGGCGATCGACACCGTTCATCGCCACCTCCGGATCTGGCGGCACTCCGACGGAACCTATTGCGCCCAGATCGCCGATGACGGCAGCACGTTCGTCACCCGCGCCGGCCCGAGCCCGACCGGGGACGGCTTCGTCCAGTCCGGGGTCACCGGGACGTTCAACGGCGGGTACATCACGTCGGACATCGTCGGCAGGTTCGCTCCAGCCTTCCCCAGGACAGGCAACCTCGGCTCGTTCGACGCAAAGTGCGACCCGACATTCACGTGCACCGGCCACTACCCGACGTGGCTCAGCTACTTCAAGAACCCAAAAGCCAATGCGTTCTCGAAGTGGGGTTGGATTTACGACGCCGGCAAGCACGGCGTGTGGGTGGACTCCGACAGCGTGTCGTTGCTTCGCGGCGGCAACATCAACAGCTGAACGGGAGGCCCTGGTTTCGAAACTCCGCGCGCGGGGAACGATTTGTTCACGTCGCGATTCGGGCGGAGACTGCGTCCGGTTCAGTCCGGACGCAAGGGGGCGTCGATCGGGGGTCGACGCCCCTTCCTTTTGTAGACGATTCGGAGAGTGGTTGCGCGGTTCGGGGCTTGCGTAAACTGCCGCCGGTGGGCTGCCTCCTCCGTCTCGTCGTCGCACTTGCGACCAATGCGCTGGCGCTCTGGATCTCGAGCAAGCTCTTCAACGGCGTCGAGATCGCGGGCTTCTGGGCCTACTTCATCGGCTCGATCGTGCTCGGGATCGCGAACTCGATCTTCAAGCCGCTGCTCACGATCCTCACGCTTCCGCTCGTCGTGCTCACGCTTGGGCTCTTCTACCTGCTGATCAACATCGCGATGGTCGCGTTCACCGCCTGGGTGACGCCGAACTTCTCGGTTCACGGGTTCTGGGACTACGTGGGGACGGTGTTCGTGATCTGGGTCGTGAACCTGGGCGAGGGCCTGCTGCTCGACCGTCGCGCGGCTCGCGAGCCGCACGACCTGAACGACCGAGCAGGGGAGCGGGCCCGGAGCGCTGCGGCACGCTCCGAGCCCGCGGGGAGCGCGGTCAGACCGCGCGGTATGACAGCGGGTGGCTCGTGCTACCGAGGTAGCCGGCCCCCGCCTGATTCACGCTCATCGCCACCCGGACCATTGAGTCCGGAAGGTGGAGCGTGAATACGGTTGTCGAGCCCTTACCGAGCTGGCGCTTGGCAACCGTCGTCCAGACGTTGCCCTTCATGCGCTGAAGCTGGATGGACCTTCCGACGAAACTCTTTGCGGCCGAGGCTGTCGCCATGAGCTTCCCGCCGCTCAGCTGGTGGAGCGTGAGCATCGGCTGGACGCCGATGATCACGTTTGCCGGCGAGCGCAGTCCGGCGACTGCCGCCCGATAGACGGTCCGGACCGTCGGATGCACTGTCACGCTGAAGCCGCCGTTGCTCCCCGTCCGCAGTGTGGCGAGCTTCGCGGGAACGGAGCTGCCGTAGCGCCTCGCGAAGATCGTGACCCGCGTACCGGGCTGACCGTTGACGAGCCGTCCCGAAAGCGTGAGGCCGTGACCGTACTCGACCCGGAAAGCAGACGGCTTCATCGTCAGCAGCTCGGCCCGGTAGGTCAGAGCGTGGCTCGCAGCGCCAAGATAGCCGGCGCCTGCCTGGTTGATGCTCATCGCGATCCGGATCGTCGAGGTTCCGATCTTCGGCGAGAACACCGCGATCGAGGCGGAGCTCAGGCGCCTGCGGTCGATGGTCTTCCAGGTGCCGTTGCCGGTCTTCTGCTGCAGCTGGATCAGCCTGTTGGTGAACGGGCTCATCGCGCTGACCTCGGCGCGGAGGCGGCCATTCTGAAGCTCGGTCACGGTGACCCGCGGCGCGACCCCGACTGTTGCGCCCGGGCTCCGCGTGCGCCCGACATGCGTTTGGTAGCTGGTCTGGATCGTTGGATTGACCCTGTACGACCAACGGCCCGTGGGCCCGGTACTGATCGCTGCCACCGGATGCGGCGCGGAGGCGCCGTAGGGGCGGGCGTCGATGATGACGGTCTTTCCGGCCACGCTCCCACCGGTGAGCCGGCCTGAGAGCGTGACTCCGTGCCCGTAGAGGACCCTGGGCGAGGAGGCGACCAGGGTCAACGAGGGCGAGGTGCCTGCCTGAGCTGCGGCTACCACCTGGAGGGCCGCAAACCCGATCAGCAGCGCGAGCATTTTGGACACCGCAAGTCCCCTTTCGATCAACGTCCACAGACCGGCTGAAAGGCCGGTTCAGTTCTCTATTGACCCTAGCGCGAAAACCTAAACATCGCGGAGCCTGGCTCGCGGCGGCTGCGCTACTGGGGTGGGCCGGAGGCGAGGTGCAGGACGGCCGTGTGGCCTGTCCCGTACTCGATCGACCCAGCGGACCTGGACGGCGTCGCCGGGGTGCTTCGTCACGACGAGCGCCATCAGCCGTGCGACGGTGTTCACCGGTTTCCCGTCGAAGCGGGTGAGGACATCGCCGGGGACGATCCCGATGCGGTCGATCGGGGAGCCGGGAACGACGGTGTTGACGGCGAGGCCGTAGACCGGCGAGATCGGGTCGTCGGCGCTCTCGCCCGGGGTGAAGCCGAGGAAGCCCGTCTCTCCGATGTGGATCGTGGCCGTGCCGTGCCGGGCGACGATCTGGTCGGCCACCGCGCGCGCCTTGTCGATCGGGATCGCGAAGCCGCGGTTGACCGAGTCGGAGTAGGTGTAGGAACCGCCGGCGGCGGTGTCCATCCCGATCACGGAGCCCGAGGAGTCGACGAGCGGGCCGCCGGAGTCGCCGGGCTGGAGAGCGGCGTTCGTCGCGAGTAGTCCGGTGAGCTTCTCGGAGCCGTTCGAGTCGTCGTGGGCCACGATCGACGTGTCCGAGGCCGACGATCTTTCCCGGCGCGCTGCGTCGGGGTGCCGCCGACGCCGCCCGCGTTCCCGTAGGCCGTGACGGGCGTCGCCGACCTTCACCCCGCTCGAATGCCCGAGCTGGGCGGTCTGGAGGCCCGAGGCGTTCAAGCACTGGATCACGGCGATATCGCCGTTCAGCGCGTAACCGATGACCTTGGCCTTGTAGGTGCGGCCGTTGTCGATGTCCGTGACGCGGATCGTGGTCGCACCGCGGATCACGTGGTTGTTCGTGAGGATCACGCCCGAGCTCGTGAGGACGATTCCCGTCCCTGCCGCGGCGGCGTCCTGGTAGCCGAGGTTCGTGTCGATGTCGACGATCCCGGGAAAGTGCGACGTGGCTTTCCGGGCCGCAGCGCTTGCGTTCGCGCCCGCGACCGCGGCGAGCGCCAACGCGGCCACGGCGATTGTTGTGAGGGCCCGACGGAGACTCACGAGGCCCAGTTCACCAGACCCACCTTAGAGACTCGTGAAAACGGTGTAAGAACCGGAGCCCCTGGTGAGGCTGCACCTCACCGGTGTGTCATGTGGTGGAGAGGCACAACACCGCGGCGCCCCAGACCACTCCTCAGCTCGCTGCCTCGCGGTTGGATGCCCGCGCCCCAAAAGAGACGATCTCGTGAAGCCGCTCATCTAGAAGCTCTCGGACTGGCTCGAGTCGCCCCAGTCGTAGCGGTCGGCGCGCCGCCCGAACTCGCGTTCCGCGCAGTCGGGGCAGAAAAAGCCGACCTCGGGGATATCGCCGTCATCCGGATCGTCGATCCGGTACCCGCGCCAACCCCACGCCCCGACGGTCGCCTCGCTCCCGCACTCCTCGCAGCAAAGCCGCTTCAGCTCGAAGGCCCCCTCCGGCACCGTCTCAGAATAGTCGCTCGCGCTTGCGCGCGCCCGTGCTCCCACGAGTCGGCCGTTTTCAGACGGGTCGGTTCGAGCCGTGCGCAGGTGCATTTGTCACACTCCCGTTCCAGCACCCGACCCGGCCTTCTTGCCTGCTGGGCGGCCGAATTCGGGCTTTTCGGCCCCATCGTTTTCAGGCTATACCTGACCCCGGGTTTCGAGCCCTCGTCCACGCCCGGGTCCCTTCCGGCGGGAACCCGGGCGGTGGAGCCTGCGGCGGGTCACTTCGTTCAGCAACTCTTGATGCGCCGGAATCGAACGTCGGGAGGCCGTGATCCGGATCTGTATTCCCCTGGGTATCTCGCTGGCGGCCGCGCTCGCCCTGGCGGCGGTTGCCGTCGGCGGCGCCGAGGCCAAGGTCGGGCCGTGCGCGAGCGGGCAGGTTGTGAAGACGCACGCCTACGTCTTCGCTCTCGACCTCGGCCCGGTCGAGACGATGTACACGCCTGCCGAGGTGAAGGCGGAGCATCCGACGAGCGGCGAGGTCATGCTCTCCGGCTCGACGACGAGCGGCATGGCCGAGATGACGACGTCCGCGTCAGGGCTGCGCCAGCTCGAGGTGCACGTCTGCACGAGCGGCGGGGCCGTCTACACCAAAGGCCATCCCACGATCACGATCGACGACGCGAGCTCGAAGGCTCCGATGATGATGGTTCCGGTCGCGACGATGAAAGGCATCGGCGAAGGTGTCTCGGACTTCCACTACGGCAACAACGTGGAGTTGACCACGGGTCACCACATCACCGTGACCGTCACCCTGAACGGCCAGCGCGCGGTCTTCCGCACGACGGTGCCGAAGGCTACGACGACGATGAGCTGAAGGGCCTCCGTCTGCGCCGCCGGGCTCCGGGCCGGCGACCGGAGAGCCCGTGGCACCCACGATTCGCCACAGCTCCGAGGAGCGTGGAAGGGATTCTCGCGTCTGGGTAGAAAACACGGGAGCTCATGGATTGCGCTGGGGCGGAAGTACTCAGGCAGCGGCTGGCCGAGCAGGAGAACTGGCGGCAGGCTCACGCTGTCCAGAAAGGGCGCCAGCCTGCGATCGATCCCGATGGGCATGCGCTCGAGAGCTTCCGCGGTGCCCTACGCTGCTACCGGGCACACCGCCGCCTGGAGCCCCGAGGTGGCAGGATCGAGCTTGTGACGAGATCTCTCAGCAAGCGGCTGATCGACGGGTGGTGGGAGACGGACGAGATCGTCGAACGGGCTCTGATTGGCTGAGCGGGGAGCCTTTTCCGGCGCTTGACAGCGCCGGGGGCGTGTGGAAACTATCCGGGCCGTGTCAAATGCCTCGCACGACGAGCCTGTTGCCGCAGGGGCCTCCTGTCATCCGACCGAAGCTCGGGACACGAGCCTCGGGCCGAGCTGGTGGTTGCTGGAGCTCGGCTCCGCCGCGCGGACGGTCGAGTTTCGCGCTGAGTTTCGGGGAGGGCACGGGCACCCGATCCGCATGTGGAGCTCGCGCCGAGCCGGGGCGCGCACGCGCCGGAAGCTCGTGCAGCAGGCACTCGCCGGGTCGGTGATCAAGCCCGAGCTCCGGCAGGCGCCGCGGCCGGCCGACCGGCTCGACACGATGGAGCTGCCCGCAGTCGCCGCCGGCCGGCCCGAGCTCGAGCAGGTTGCGGTCGTCGCCCTTCCCCCGGTGCAGGGCGAGGGCAGCCGCGCGTCCGCGCTCCTGGCGCGGATCCGCGCCTACACCGATTCCGCCGTCAGCGCGCGCTGACGACCTGGCTGCGTTCGACGGTGACCGGCCCCGGGTTCGCCGCACCGACGATCCAGACGGAGAAGCGGTAGCTGCCGGCCGGGAACGACGCCTTCGGGAGGCTGACCGTTCTCGCACCGGCGCCGGACATTGCTCCGCGACTCGCGAGGACAGGGGCGCCGTCGCGCGCCCGCTGGAGCGTGACGAGGTAGAGACAGGCCGCCGTGCAGCCCAGATGGACGGCCGGCGGGGTCGAGCGCGAGATGTGCGTGGGGAAGACGAGCTGGTCGCTCGCATCGACCGCGGTGGCCTTCTCGGCTACCGCCGGTGCCGGGGGAGTGACGGTCGGCTTGGGCGTCGGTGAGGGTTTTGGCGTGGGTTTTGGCGCCGGGGTGGGGGTCGAGACGGCCGGCGGGGTGGGGCTCGGGGTCGAGGCGGTGGCGCAGCCGCGCGTCTGGCTTTGCGCGGCCGCGATCGCCGGGGCGACCGCGGAGAGGCTCGTCTTCGGCGTCCCGTCCGGATAGAAGAGTCCCGACTGTGCGCCGGGCGAGGAGCTGTCGACGAGCCGGGCGAAGAGCATCTCGACGACGCTCGAACGGCAGGCGACCGCTTGCAACGCGGCAGTGTAAGCGGCGGCCTGGCTCGCCTCGTCAAGCCCCGATGTGCCGGGCGTCGGCGAAGAGTAGAGCGGTAGCTCCGTCTCGGGGATCGCCGATGAGAACGAGATGCCGTCGATGATCAGCGGAAGGGCCGAGCCGGCCTGGCCCGTGCCTTCGAAGTCCGAGCCGAGCGCGGAGATCAGGGTCGGGACGCTCGCGAGCGGCCAGAGGTTCTTGCCGGCCGCCGGCGCCGGCGTGAAGGCGAGCTCGTCCATGACGGGGCCGAGCCGGCCGCTCGCCCGGTAGGCGTTGGCGATCGCCGCGAGGGAGGCCTTGGGCGCGGCGCCGCCGTCGAGAGCCCCGGCGATGCGCACGGAAGGGGCTGCCGCCTTGACCGCGTCGTAGACGGCTGCCAGGGCCGCTTCGTACCCGGCGGCTGCCGCTGCCGCTGTGGGACCGGGCACGACGACGAGGTCGCGCAGCGTCGGCACCTGCTGGGCGACGGCGGCGGCGTAGGCCGCGAGTGACGCCCGACCTGCGTCGTCGGTCGGCGGCGAAGTGGCGTAGAGCTCGAGGGTCAGGTTCGCGGTGGCGGGCAGCTTTCCGAGTGCCGCGATTGCGCCCGGATCGGGAGTCGAGGAGCCGGCGGGCCAGACGAGCGTCATCCGCACGGCTCCGAAGCCCTGCTGGAGCGCGAGCGCCGCCTGGGAGGGCTGATCGAGCCCGGCTCCGACGAGGAGCGGAGGCAGGCTGGACCGAGCAGCGGTCAGCTTGCGCGCGGGCTTCTTCTTGTGCCTGGGCTTCGGCGGGCTCGTGACATGCACGATCGGAAGCGTGTCGACTCGCGCGCTGTTTCCGGCCCAGTCGGTGGCATGGATCGACACGGGGAAGACGCCCGGGCGCGAGGGAAGCGCGAACGAGACGGTGTGCCATCCTCCGCCGAGCGAGAGGCTGCGGACGCCGCCGAGCGCCGAGACGTTGACCGAGGCGGGCTTGGAGATCCAGAAGGTGACGGCCCCGACGCCTGCGTCCGCGAGCTTGAACGAGGGCGCGTCCGAGTCGAAGCTCGCAAACGTCGTGGCCGCGGTGGCGAAGCGGTCGTCCTTCCGTGCGAGCGTCTGGAGGAGCTGGACGACGTAGCTCTGGTAGCTGAGCGGCGAGAGGTCGTAGGGGAGGGCGTAGTACGACCAGTAGCCGGTCGAGAAGCTCGGGAGGGCGTGGGCGGCGGCCGTCTGCATGCTCGCCGCGAGCGCCGCTGCGTCGGCGTCCGAGGTGGACTTCGCATAGTCGGCGAGGGAGATCGCCGTCTGGAGCTGGGCGTTCAGGACGACGACGTGGTTGAAGCTGTACAGGCGGATCCAGGGGCCGAACCGCGTCTGCTCGACGAGCCGGCCGGGAAGGGTGCGGTATGCGGCGTGAGCGGCTGCGAGGAACTCTGGGGCGTCTGCCTTGTCCAGCGCGGCGGCCCGCGCGAACGACTGTGCGGCGACCGCCTGTGCGAAGCCGGAGCGCCACGGGGCGCGCCCGCCCGAGTAGTCGAAGTAGTACTCCCAGCTCAGGCCGCCGCCCGCGTCGGGAACGCCGCGGGCGGCGAGTGCCGTCGCGAGCCTCGCGGTCGCCGGGACGCTCTTGCTCGCGACCGCGGCGTTCAGGGCGGCGAAGTTCCCGAGCGGGTGGAACTCGAACCCCTCCCCCGGGAAGTAGCGGTAGACGACGCCGTCCGCGTCGGTGATGTCCGACTGCGGTGCCGGTGAGCCGTGGCGGGCGAACCAGTTGTCGTTTGCGTCGAGTTGCGTGAAGATCGCGAGCGCGCGCGGTGCAGTCAGGATCGACGCGATCCCGGCGGCCTGCTCGAGCTGGGACTGAAGGAGCGCGGCCCGCGAGGGTGGCAGCCGCCGGGCGAGCAGCGCCGTGCGGTTGACGGTCGCCGTGTATCGGGCCGCCTCTCCTGAAGTGAGATGCCCCTTCGCCGCCTGACGGTCGATCGCGGCGAGAACGACCTTCGCCGCAGGCAGCGGCCGCCGCGCCGTGGCAGCCCCGGCGAGCACCGTGACCGCGACGACGAGAGCGAAGACCCCGAGCACCACCTTCAGTGCCACCCCGATAGGGTAGGCACGAAAGGGCGTCTCCGCGAACGGCTAGCCTCGGACAGGCCCTCAGCGGGAGCCGCCGTCCCTTCTTCGGCCATGGCCGGGGGACTGTCCCCGGCCATGGCTCGCGGAGGCGTGTCTGCTCGGCTCAGGCGTCCGAGGCGTTTGTCGGCGCGGCCGCCGGGAGGGCGAGGGCGACGGCCTCTGCTGCCTGGCGGATCGAGGCTGCCGTCGCGTCTCGCTCCTGTTCGAGGAAGCGGTTTCTGATCTCGATCAGGTCGGGCTCGCAGGCGACGAGCCCGTCGACGACGTCGGGGTCGAACTGGCTCCCCGAGCTCTTGCGGATCCGCGAAAGTGCCGCCTCCCACCGGAGCGGGCGGCGGTACGGGCGCCGGTCCGTCATCGCGTCGAGGGCGTCGGCGACCGAGAAGATCCGTGATGCGAGCGGGATCTCGTGTCCGACGAGCCCGTCGGGGTACCCGCTTCCGTCCCAGCGTTCGTGATGGGAGCGGACGACCTTCAACGCCTCGCCGCCGAGCAGCGGCACGTGCTCCAGCAGTTGCTCTCCGATCGTCGTGTGCTGCTGGAGGACCTTCCAATCCTCCGCTCTCAGCGAGCTGCGCTTGAGGAGGATCCGGTCGGGGATGCCGATGTTGCCGATGTCGTGGAACATGAAGCCCCATTCGAGGCCGGGATCGTCCGAGAGCGACGGGGCGACCTCGACGGTCAGCCGCATTGCGTAGGCGGTGACCCGCCGCGTGTGGGAGCCTGTGTCGAGCCCGCGAATCTCGAGCGAGCCCGCGATCGCTGCGAGCGTCTGCCGGTAGGCGCTGTCGATCTGCTCGTGGCGCCGTCGGCCGAACTCGATCAGCCGGCGGAGCTCCGCCGCGTTCACCTTCGCGGCCTCGTCCGAGACGCCGGGGCCGAAAGCGTGCGTGAGCGGGGTGACGCCGATCGTCTTCTCGAGCAGCGTCAACAGCTCGAGCGGGTCGAAGGGCTTCTGGAAGAACGCGGTCGCGCCCGCAGCGAGGGCCGACTCGCCGTTCGTCTCCGATCCACTGATCGCGACGATCGGAATCCGGGCCGTCTGCGGATTCTCCCGCAGACGCGCACAGAAGAAGAGCCCGTCGATGCCGGGCAGTCCGATGTCCAGCACGACCGCGTCGGGAATGCGCTCGTGGAGCAGCCTGTCGGCCTCCACAACGTGGTGTGCTTCGTCTACTGAGATCCCCTCGAGCTCGAGTGCCGCCCGCACGAGCTCGCAAAGGGCGATGTCGTCATCGACGACAAGGATGTGCGGCTGTTTCATCTCTGCCTCCCAAGTCTGCCGCCGGTTGGTTTCTCATCTCGTCGGCATCCGCGCCGCCGCGCTCAAGCGATCGGGGCAGAAGATTTACAAAAGCATCGCTCGAACGGGGCAGTGCGAACGACAGAAGCGACGAGATCGGGCCAGGGCGGGCCGGCTCGCCTACCTCTCGAGTGGAGCAAGCGATGGTCGTGTCGGAAGGTTCAGCGTGAACGTCGTTCCGCGCCCCGACTCGCTCTGTACCGAGACCGTGCCGCCCATCGCCTCGGTGAGCTCCTTCACGAGCGCCAGCCCGAGGCCCGTGCTGACGGAGCCGTTCCGCACGCGCCGGCTGTAGAGGTAGAACCGCTCGAATGCGTGCGGGAGCTCTTCGGGCTCGAGCCCGGGACCGGTATCCGCAACGGTGACGACGCCCGGGCCTACGGCGACGACCACCGAGCCGCCGGCCGGCGTCGAGCGGAGCGCGTTCTCGATCAGGTTCGAAAGCACTTGCAGCAGCCGGTCCGGATCCGCGACCGCCGCAGCGCGGCCGTTTGTCTCCCCGGTCAGCGAGACGCCGACGCGGGTCGACTCGGCGCCGTGCCGGCTCACGGCCTGCGCCACGACGCCCGCGAGGTCGATCTCACGCGGATGGACGGAGAACGAGCGCTGGTTCAGGCGGGCGAGGTCGAGCAGGTCGCGGACGAGCCGCTCGAGCCGCTTCGACTCCTGCACGATCACGCCGGCGGCCTGCGGGACGCTCATCACGCCGTCGATCAGTGCCTCGCCGTGCCCGCGGATCGCGGCCAGCGGCGTCTTCAGCTCGTGACTCACCGAGAGCAGGAACGAGCGCTCGGCGTCCTGCGCGCGGTCGAGGTCGTCGGCGAGCCGGTTGAACGACGAGGCGAGTGCGGCCACCTCCGTCGAGCCTTCGACCGGCAGCGGGCCGGGGCGCTCGCCGGCCGCAAGCGCAAGGCTTGCCTCGGATACCCGCTCGATCGGCCGCGAGACCGCGCGGGCGAGCCAGAAGGCGGCGATCGCCGCGATCGCAGCGCCCACCGCGGCGGCGATCCCGAATGCGATCGTGAACGGCCGCAGGTCCGAGGACGCGAGCTTCGCAGGCCGGAGCAGCACCACGGCCTGCCCGCCCTCCGGATGAGCCGCGTAGAGGTAGCGCTGCCCACCGACGACCACCGAGCCCTGAGCGGCCCGGTCGGCGCGAAGGGCAGCTCCGCCCTCCGGGGGAAGGAGCAGTGCGGCCTGCGGAAGCGAGAGGATCGCGAGCCGCTCCTGCTGGGTGTCGAAGAAGGCTCCGAGGTCGGTGAGCTTCGTGCCGCTTGCCCGGGCAGCGCCTTGCTGCGTCGCGATCAGCGAGGCCTGCCGCGCGAGCGACTTCAACGCCTCGTGCCGGGCGGAGCTCCGCACGAGCATCGCTGCGACGACGAGCGTGACGCCGACCGCGGCCACGACCGCCACCGAGATCGCCGCGAACTCGCGCGCCCGCAGCGAGTTCACGACCCTCCGTCCGAGACGTTGCCGGGAGGGCCGGAAGCCCGGCTAGGTCTCCTGACTCCACGGGCACAGACGGCGTCCAAACCGGGAGTGTTCCACAGCGGCCGGGTCAGGACTGGACTGCTTTGTACCCGGCTCCGCGGACCGTGCGGATCAGGTCGGGCCGGCCGAGCTTTCGCCGGAGCTGGGCGACGTGAACGTCGACCGTTCGCGTCCCACCGGCGTAGTCATAGCCCCAGACGCGCTCGAGCAGCAGATCGCGGGAGACCACCGCGCCGCGATTCGAGATCAGATAGGCGAGCAGCTCGAACTCCTTCGGGCGCAGCTCCACAGCCGCTCCGGCGACGCTCACCTCGTGTCCCGGTCGGTTCACGACCACATCGCCGAGGGAAAGGAGCTGCTCGTCCGAGCCGTTCTCGGAACGCCGGAGCACCGCCTTCATCCGGGCGACGAGCTCCCTCGGGGAGAACGGCTTGCCGATGTAGTCGTCGGCTCCCGCCGCGAGCCCGACGAGCAGGTCGTTCTCCTCGTCGCGGGCGGTCAGCATCACGACGGGGACGGTGGAACGCACGCGGATCCTGCGGCAGACGTCGAGCCCGTCCATGTCCGGAAGATTCAGGTCGAGCACGACGAGTCGCACGGGGCCGAGCTCGATCTGCTCGAGCGCCGCCTCACCCGTTCCGACCGATTTCACCGTGAAGCCCTCCTGCGCGAGGTAGGCCTCGACGAGCGAGGCGAGGCTCTCCTCGTCTTCGACCAGGAGGACGCTGCCGGAGCTCAACTAGCTGCGCCTCAACTAACTCGGCCTCACGAACCGGAGGATCGTGGCCGGCTTCCCGGCCTTCCATGAGGCGGCGAGGACGAATCCCGGGCGTACGTCCGTGATCCGAGCGGACTTTCCGTTGACGAGAACTTGGGTCTTCCTGTCATACGGCACAGATGACGGGGTTCCGTCGAGGAGCTTGACCGAGACCGCGGAGTCCGAGACCGACTGCACGACGCCCTGGACGCTCACCGTCCCCGAGCTCTGGGTCGGGAAGGGTGCCGGTGTGGTCGTTGTCGGGCTCTTGCCCGAGGACGGGCTGTGCGACGGGGCTCCATGGCTTGCAAGCGCGGGCGCCGCGAATCCGAGCGCGAGCGCTGCAATCCCGGCGGGCGCCGCACGTCGAACGACTCTCGGAAAGCTCATCTCGAGCATCATCCCTGCACGCGATTACCGGACGATTCTCCACCTGTAAACGAAACGTAAACGACTCTTGCTGCCCGCGGCGCTGAATTTTTTTACAACCGGAAAACAGCACGAAGATCCTCGGATGACGGGGCCCGGTTACACCACGAGGCGTGTTTGACCCCTATCGGAGGAGGACTCGATGAAAACGCCCAAGTTGCGCGCCCCTCGCCGGCGACTGCTGCTCGGGGTCGCGACCGTCACCGCGCTTGCCTGCGCCGGGATCGCAATCGCGGGCCAGGGCCCGAGCGGCAGCACGAGCCTCGTCGCGGCGAGCTTCTACGCGAACACGCTCGTTCGGAGTCACACGCAGACCTGCACCGCGACGAACAACGATGCGGTCACGATCACCGACGCGACGTTCACCGGCACGGCCACGAGCACCGACACGCGGCTCGCCGGGCCGGTGTCGATCAGCGTCAGGAGCGTCTACGATTCGACGACGAATGCGGGCTCCCTCACGGGTGACCTCCAGATCGCCGGCTCGGCAACTCCGCCGACGCCGGGCCATTTCCAGGCGACACTCGGCGCAGTCGACGTGAACGGCAACGTCCAGGGCTTCCTCGTCGGAGGTCTCGGAGGCGGAGCACGGTTCCTCGGAAGCTTCAGCGCCACGTTCTCGGCGACCGGCGGCTTCAGCTCGTCGGGAACGCAGGCGACGATCGGTGCCGGCAGCACCACCAACACTGCGGTCGTCACCGGCGGCGCGGGTTGCGCTCCCAACCCGCCGCATCCGCGCCCCGGTGACAACAACGGGCCGCCGAAGCAGAAGCTCGATGACCACGGGCGCGGCCACGACCATGGCCATGGTCACGGTCACGGGCGGCACCACTGACCGGATAGCCCCGACCTGACCCAACCGCCGAGGAGGGCGGCCACGCGGGCGCCCTCCTCAGTTCTGCTTCGGCCGTCGCTCGTACAGGGCGGCCTTCGAGTCGTGGGCAACGAGCGCAAGCCGGGGATCCGAGGCCGCGACCTCCGCTGCTTTCGAGCCCGCCGTCACGAGCACGAGCCCCGCGTTCGAGACGGCGGCGGCCCCGCTCGGCCGCCCGTCGGCCCAGTCGAGGTAGAGCCGTTGATCCGGCCTTCGGAACGCGTCGATCGGGTTGTCCACCCACACCTTCCCGTGGAGCAGCGCCACCTGCTGGCCGAGTACCGCCTGGGCGAGCACGGGCCGGCCCTCATGAGCCGCAAGGCGTGCGAGCGTCTCCGAGCCAGGGTCGCGCGGCCCACCGACGAGCAGCGAAAGCGCGACGATGCCGCTGACCACGGCGATCCCGACGAGCAGCCGTCGGGGTAGCCCGCGAAGATCGAGGGCGCGCGCAGCCGGGTAGGCGAGGACGAAGAGCAGCCACGTCCCGTTGCGCGCCACCTCGATGGTTCCGACGACGAGCCCGGCGAGCGCCAGCGCTTCCCAGAGCCGGACCACCCGCCGTCCGCCACGCACGGCGCAGGCCGCGAGGACAACGGCGGTGACGATGAGAACCACGCCGAATCCGCCGAGCCCGAGCGGAGCCCACAGACCCTCGCCGGCCCTGGCCGGCTCGCTCCGGAACACGCCTCGGTAGTAGGCGGGCGTATTCCAGAGCGCGGGCGTCAGGAACAGCGCCAGCGTCCCCGACAGGAGCACTCCCACCGCGAGCTTCCACGATTGCCGTGCCCGGTCGAGGACGAGGTAGCACGCGAGGAGCCCCAACCCCGCGAGGCGGCTCCGTGCAGGTTGCCCCACACCGCGAGCAGCGGCACGGCGAGCCAGATCCGGCGACTCGGCGCGCGCGTCTCGGCCTCGAGCAGGGCAAGCAGCACGGGGAAGAGGGCAAGCGAGAACAGCGAGATACCGGTCACCGCGACCGCGGGGAGCGACCCGGCGAGCACAACCCCGCAGACCGCGAGGGTCGTCCCGCTCGACCCCTCGCGGCGGACCCCGGACGCGAGTGCGCCAAACCCGACTGCCGCAGCTGCGGCTTGGGCCACGACGAGCCCGCGGGCCCCGCCGAGCACCCGGTAGAGGCTCCAGAACGCGAGCTCTGCCGCAGCCGGCACGTTGTGCCACCCCGAGGTGGGCGCCGTCGCGAAGGGGATCGACGAGGGCAGGTGCCCGTGAGCGATCTCGTGACCGAGCGGCACGAGCCAAAGCGCATCCGTCCCGATCACACCGAGCGCCCCGACGAGCGCGGCTGACCCGGCAACAGCCCAGACGACCGGATCGGGATTCCGCAGCATGGCCCCGCGCGATTCTGTCAGACCGGCGCTGCCATTTTCCGCTGCAACCGCGATTTCCCCAGGTGGACGCCGCGGCTCGAGCCCGTCCCGAAGCGGCGCCGGTGGCCCTCGGACCCGCACGAGTGCTCCTTCTCTCCCGAGCCCGACCCCGGTCCCCTCGATCGAGGGGTGTGGGATTCCGGGCGGGCGGTCCAGACCCTCGGGTGGCTGCATCCGAGGGCGCGTCGCCTACAACGAGAGGGCAGGGCAGGGCGGTCGAGGTACCTTCACCGCTCTCTGCCGAGGCTTCCGGGTCGGGGCCCTCGCTGTCCCGTCGGCCGCCGCTTCGGGGGCGGCCGACGGGGCGGTTCGAGGGAAGGCGATTACGCGTGCAGGTTGACTCTGAACGAGACGAGCCGGCGGGCCGAAATGCCGCCGAGCAGGTCTTCGCCGCTCTTGCGTGCCCGGACGAACACGACGAGCAGCTGCTGGTGGGCCGAGGCCGGGAACCCGCGGAGCTCGTTCATCGAGAGGACAGCGGAGCCGTCGGCGCCGGTTGTCGCCTCGGGCGGAATCGAGAACTGGTTGTAGGGAGTTGCGGTCACGTACACGAGCGCACCCTGAACCGGGCGTCCGCCACAGGCGGTGACCATGAAGTGCAGCTGGATCGTCCCGGACGTCCTCGTGATCGGGCTCGGGGTGACGCTCCCGGTCCCGATCAGGAGATGGGCCGGCGAGGTGAGATCGGCGATCTGGATCACGCCGGTCCCGCTCGGGCAGCCGGTAGCCGCGGGTGCGGCGGTGACGACGGAGGTCGCGCTCGAGCTCTCCGAGTCGTTGCCGTCGGAGTTCGTTCCGCACGACGTTGATCAACAGCGTGCTCCCGACGTCGGCGTGCTGCACCGTGTAGGTGTTCGTGGTCTGACCCGTGATCGCGGCGCAGTTCTTGCCGGTCGCGTCACAGCGCTGCCACTGGTAGGTGAACGTGATCGGCGTCGTCCCCGACCAGGTGCCGTTGCCGGCGGTCAGGGTCGAGCCTTCCTGCGCAGTTCCCGAGATCGTGGGCGGGGACTGGTTCGTGGGTTTCACCGCGATCGCGGCGCTCCCTGTGCGAAGCGTGCCGAACACAGCGCCGATCGCGATCGCTGCGAGGGCAAGGAGCGCGCCGTAGTCCACCTGCGGCCGAAAAGCCGTGCTAGGTGTCATTCCATCGCCTCCCTTCATGGGCGTATCCGTGCGGAGGATATGGGTTACCCAAAATGCGCGTGCGCCACGTAATGATCGTGTCAGGGTGCGAGTTAAGCCTCGAGTCGCGCGATTCGCCGAAATCGGGCTAAGCTCGGGCGTAATGGCTCGAGGCAGTGGGCTCATCCCAGGCGAACGAGCGAGACACGCCACTTTGGCGCTGATCCTCAAGCGCGTCGGGCGCTACGAGCTGCTGAAGGAGGTCGGGCGCGGCGGGATGGCGACCGTCTACCTGGCGCGCCAGACCGACCTCGACCGGCACGTCGCGCTGAAGGAGCTCGCGAGCCTGCATTCGGCCGACGAGGCCTTCGCGGAGCGCTTCCTGCGCGAGTCGCGGATGGCCGGCTCGCTCAGCCATCCGAACATCGTCACCGTCCACGACTACTTCGAGCACGAGGGGACGCCGTACATCTCGATGGAGTACATCGAGCGCGGGTCGCTGCGACCGCTCGTCGGCCACCTGACGCTCGCGCAGATCGCGGGCGTGCTCGAGGGGCTGCTCGCCGGCCTCCAGCACGCGGCGAGCCGCGGGATCGTCCACCGCGACATGAAGCCCGAGAACGTGATGGTCACCGCCGAGGGCGGCGTCAAGATCTCCGACTTCGGGATCGGCCGGGCGCTGAACCAGGCCGGGAACGCCTCGAAGTTCCTGACCGCGACCGGGACCGCGATCGGCACGCCGGCCTACATGGCGCCCGAGCAGGCGATGGCGAAGGAGGTGGGGCCCTGGACCGACCTCTACTCGCTCGGGATCATGGCCTACGAGATGGTGCTCGGCGAGGTGCCGTTCAGCGACTCGGAGACGCCGATGTCGATGCTCGTGCGCCACGTCAGCGAGACCATCCCGGCGCCGTCGACGATCAACCCGTCGATCGACCCGCAGCTCGGCGAATGGCTCGAGTGGCTCCTGAAGAAGGATCCGAAAGACCGGCCGCCGAGCGCCGGTGAGGCCTGGGACAAGCTCGAGGAGATCGTCATCCACCTGCTCGGCCCGCGCTGGCGGCGCGAGGCTCGGCTCGGGGACGGCGAGGGCGAGCCGCACGCCGACGAGGACGCAAAGCCGCTCACGCCGGCGCCGTTCTCGGAGGAGCGCTCGAAGGTCTCGCTCGAGACGCCTCAGCCCGAGTACATAACCGTCGACCCGGCGGCATCCGAGGCGGCGGCGGCGGCTGCCGCCGCGGGTGTTGCCGCCGCCGCGTCGGCCGCCCCGCGGGCCGAGGCGCCGCAGGTGGCGCCTGAGCCCGCCGCCGCCGGGCCGACCGAGCCGGTTGCCGAGGAGCCTGCCGCGCCGTCGCCCGCCGGCGAGGCCGCGGCGGTTGCGCCCGAGCAGAGGAGCCCGCTGCCCCCGAGGCGGCCGAGCCCGTGGCCGAGGAGCCGCCGCCCGGCCGCCGAGGAGCCAGAGACGCCGGCAGGCTCGCTCGACCTCGGCGACGAGGAGGAGGACATGTACCTCACCTTCGCGCCCGGGGCGAAGAAGGCCGTCGCTCCCCCGCCGCCCGCACCGGCCCCGGTCCGCCGAGCGCGCCCGCAGCCCCGGCCCCTCGCACCGGCGCCCGCACCCGCCCCGGAGCCGGCTCGCACCGGCGGTTCGGCCCGCCGCCGGCAGCTCCGGCGCCGGCCGAGGCGCCGGTTCCCGCCGCCGCCGCCTGCTCCACCGGTTCCCGTCGCCGCCGGCGCCACCGGCCGCGCCTCCGTCGCCGCTCCGCCGAGCCGGAGCCGGTCGCGGCGGAGGCCGAGCCGGAGCCCGAACCGGAGCACGACCACGCGGCCGCCGCTGCTGCGACCGGGCGCAGTCGCGGTGCCGCCGCTGCAGCCGCCGCGGCCCCGAAGCCCAAGCGCGGGCTCGGACGGCTGAAGAAGCCGAACATCCCGAAGCTGCCGGAGCTGCCGCAGATCCCGAACCTGCCGCCGGAGGTCCAGCAGTTCGCACCGGGCGTCGCCGGCGAGATCGGCCAGGCGAATGCGGAGGTTGCCGCGGTACCGCAGGCTGCGCGTCTCCCCTCGGCGGGCCAGGAGTTCGACCAGGCGATGCCGGAGCGTCGCCGAGCACGTCGGCGAGGCGCAGGCGGTCGTCGGCGACACCCCGGGGCGCCGAGCATTCCGAAGCCGCACGTCTCGCACACGCGGGAACCGATCGCGCCGGCAGCGGCCGCCGCGGCGCACGCCGGAAGCGCCCTGCCCCCGAAGTGCACGAGAAGAAGAGGCGAGCCGCGCAGGTCGCCGGAGCCGCGGCGGGCGCAGCAGCGGCCGGGGCCGCAGCGGCCGCCACCGGTGCCGGCCGCGTCCGCCTCGGCAGCGCCCCGCCTGCAGCTTCGCCGCCCGCCGCGCCGCCGCCGTCGCCGCCGACGGCCGAGCCGCCGGCCGCAGGGCCGCCCGAGGAGCAAGCCGCCGTCCTCGACGCCGCTCGCCCCGGACCTCCGCGTCACCGTGCCGCCGGACAAGGCGCCGAAGGCGGTCGAGCATCCGAGCTTCGTCCTCACGGACGCCGTCAAGGCGCTCGACCAGGAGAAGGAGACGAAGGCGAAGATCAAGCCGCTCTGGATCCTTGTCGCCCTCGGCATCGTGGCGGTCGTGGTCGTCGGAGTGATCGTGCTCGCAGGCGGGGGCAGCAGCAAGAAGGCGGCGACCACGCAAACGACCGCGACGACGCCGAGCACCACCGCCCGACGACGACGACCACGACGGTCGCGCCTCCGGTCATCGCCGAGGTCCCGCCGACGGCGATCCAGCAGCAGTCGATCGCGGGCGCCGGAGGCGATTCGCTCGTCGTCGCCTCCCCGGGCGGCGCGATCGAGCGCCTCTCGGGTGCGACGCTCAAGCCGATCGCGATCGACCACCGACCCGGGCGGGCCCACCTCGATCAGCCAGAGCTACGGCCGCGTGTTCGTCACCGACAACGGCACGATCGCGACCTACAAGCTGAACGACCTGAGCCCGATCGACGCGGTCAGCTTCCCGGGCGCCTACGCGCTCGCCGGAGGCGGCGCCAACCTCCCGCTCTACGCGCTCTCGCGAGGCAGCGTCGACAGCGGCCGGCTCTGCGCCGTCACGCCGCAGGCGGTCTCGCCGTGCGCCGCCCTTCCGTTCGCCCCGTCGGGCGGCGGCGTCCACCGGATCAGCTCGGGCAAGAGCGTCGTGTACGTCACCGATCGCGCCTCGGCGAGCGTCGTGCCGTACACCGCGACGAAGACGACCGTCACCGCGGGCACGCCGATCAAGCTCCCCCAGCAGCCGCAGGGCGACCCGGTCGCGATCGGCAGCACGCTCTACGTTCCCGTTCGCCGCGGGATCGCCGTGATCGACACGGACACGGGCAAGGTCCTCTCGACGATCGCCCTTCCCGTCTCACCGCTCTCCCTCGTCGCCAACGGCAAGAAGCAGCTCTTCGCAGCGCTCTTCTCCACGAACCAGGTCGCCGCGCTGACACTCTCGAAGCCGGGCGCGACCCCGACGATCAAGCTCATCGGCGTGCAGAAGGGGCCGGTCGCGCTCGCGAGCTCCGGAGGCTCCATCTACGTCGTCAACGGTGCGACCGACAGCGCGCAGAAGATCAACCCGGCGACGCTCGCGGTGACGACCGTCTCGAAGCTGCCCGTCTCTCGGCTCGAACACCCCGCCGATCACCGCCCAGGCGCCGAAGATCGTTGCGAACGGGCGTACGGTCACCGTCACCGTCCCGCTCCACGGCGGAGCCCTGCCGCCCTCGGGCCTCGTCGTCTCGAGCACGGAGATCTCGGGCGGCCAGCGCCGCGGCCACGCTCTGGCAGGGCGGGATCAAGACGAAGGGCGGCACGAAGAGCGCCCACGGCGTCTCGGTCACGACGGCCGGCCATCCCGGCCGCGTCGATGTCGCCCTGCACACCCGCGCCGGCGATTTCGAGAAGGTGGTCGTGGCGCGCGCCGGTGACGGCAGCGCGGTGATCTTCACCCTCACCGAACCGCCTCCGCCCCCGCCGCCGACCTCGACGGCCGCGACCTCGACCGAGCAGTTCACGCAGACGACGACCACGCCCGCCGCCGACCCAGACGACGAGCACGCCCGCCGCCGACCCAGACGACGAGCACCCCGCCGCCGACCCACGACGACCACGCACGCCCGCCGCCGACCCCGACGCACGACACGCCCGCCTCCGACGCAGACGACCACGCCGCCGCCCGCCGACCCACACGACGACCCAGACCTTCACGGTCGGCTAGAGCCGGAAGTCTATCTCGATCGCAGCGCTAACTGCCTGGAGCGTTCGGGTCCGGGAACCGCCGGAAGCACCTGAACCGTGCTTCCGGTGCCGCCTCCTGGAGCCGGTGCCGGCGTGCCCGATCCACCGCCCTGAACCGCGCCGAAGAGCCCGCTGTTGCCGCTGCTGCCGTCTGCGCCTGCAGCGCCGGTGCCGCCGCCGGTTCCGGGGTCGGTGAGCGCCGGGGCTGCCGACGGCTCGACCGGAGGCGCCGCGCCCGCGCCCGCCGGCTCGGGGGCGCCGCTCGCGAGGCCGGTGACGTCGCTTCCGCCTGCGAACTGCTCCTTGTAGTAGGGCTCGTCGAGGCTCGAGATCTTGACCACGTCACCGGTGTGCGGGGCGTGGAGGAACATGTGGTTGCCGATGTAGAGGCCCTCGTGGTGGACGTAGCCCGTCGAGTCCTTGAAGAAGACGATGTCGCCGGGCTTCAGGTCGTTCATGTTCGAGATGTGGACGCCGACGTTGAACTGGTCGGCCGCGACGCGGGGGACATGGATCCCGAGCTGGGCGTAGCTGTACTCGACGAGCCCCGAGCAGTCGAATCCCGTCTGCGGCGTGTCGCCGCCCCAGTGATACGGCGTGCCGATGTAGCGCTCGGCGATCGTGAGCGCCTGGACGCCCGCGGTCGAGCCGCGCGGCGCCGCCGGTCGCGCCCTGGAGGGCCTCTGCCGCGGCCGCCGCGTCGGGCCCCGCCGTCCCGCCGGCGCCTGCCGCGCCCGGCCCGCCCGGCCGAGAGCAGGCTGTCGGCCTGGTCGAGGTGGGTCTGGTACCGGCCGCGGTACTCGGCGGCCGGCTGCTCGACGTCGGCGACCCAGTCGCCCCACTTGCTCTTGTCCTGCCCGTAGCTCGCATCGCCCTGCGAGAGGCGCTCGCGCCGTACCTCGAGTGCCTGGTTGATGAACCACTTGAGCTGGAGCTCCGGGTGGTCCGGGAAGCCCTTGTACTCGCCCTGGTTCCAGATGCTCGTCCGCATCTGGAAGAAGCCGAGCGAGTCGCGGTCGCCGTAGTTGTCGTTCTTCAGGCCGGACTCGGTCAGCGCCGCCATGATCGGCAGCTCGGCAGGCAGGCCCGCCTTGTGCGCCTGCCGCGCCATCCACGCGGCGATCGCCTGCTGGGAGGCATTGTCGCCCGGGATACGTGTCGCTCGCGTCCGGGTAGCCCGCCCGCCGCATTCGGGTCGATGCCCTGGAGCGCCGACTCCGCCGCGGCGCCGCCGTGGCCGGCGGCGGGCACCTCGAACTGGAAGGTCGAGTGGCCCTCGCGGCCCTGGACCGCGCCGAGCACGACGCTCTGATGTGTCGGCGGAGGCGGCGGGGCGGCCGGCGTCGCGACCGGGGACACCGGCTCGGGCGGAGGGGTGGTCGGCGCGGCAGGGCGGCGTGGTCGCCGGCTCGGGCGGCGTCCCTCCCGGCCGATGCGACACCGCCCGGTGGGCTCGCCGGTGACGGCGGCGGGGTGGTCGGCGCCGCGGGCGGGGTGGTGCTCGGCTCCGGCGGCGGCGTCGGGGCTCCGGCGGCCGGCGTGGTCGTCGGATCGGGAGGCGTGCCGCCGGACGGAGACGTTCCCCCGGCCGGAGGAGTGGTCGTGTCGGTCGGGCGGCGTCGAGCTGCCCTGCGGCTCGGGCGGCTGCACGGGCGTCGGCGGAGGTGTCGTCGGCGCGGCCGGCGGTGTGGTGGTGGGCTCCGGCGGCGGCGGCGCGACGAGCCGCCCGACGGGGTGGTCGTGGGATCGGGCGGCGGCGTCGTCGGCGCGGCCGGCGGGGTGGTGCTGGGCTCCGGTGGCGGCGCGCCTCCGCCCGAGGGGGTGGTCTGGATCGGGCGGCGGTGTCGTCGGCGCGGCGGGCGGGGTGGTGGTCGGATCCGGCGGCGGCGTCGTCGGCGAGGCGGCGGGTCGTGGGTCCGGTGGCGGCGTCGGATCGGCGGGGCGGTGTCGTGGCGCTCGGCTCCGGCGGGGAGGTGCCGGTTCCGGGCTCGTCGAGGTGTCGACGGGGTCGTTCGTCCCGGCGACCATGTGCGTCGCGGGCGCGCGACGATGACGACGGGGCGTCGAAGCTGATGTGGATCCGGTCGTCGTGCCCCCGCCCTGCGTGAAGCCGTCGTGCCTCGATCGGCCAGGGGGTCACGACCTGCGCCGGCCGCAGCGACGGGTCGAGCGAGGCGAGCTCGTTGGCCAGGTCGCGCGCGTAGATGTTCGACTGCGACACGCGCTCGCCGTCGACCGAGAGGATGTCGAACGAGTCGCCGCCCGCCCCGTGGCTCACCTGGAGCGTGCCGATCCGGAGCTGATGCTCCTTCGTCAGGTCGTCGAGCACCGACACGAGCCGCGCGTCGGCGCCGCCCGCGCGCCAGGGCCGCATGCGCCTCCGGCGAGAAGGTCAGGTGCGGGTTGTGAGAGCAGGGTCGTGATCTCCGTCGAGCTCGCGAGGTGCGCGCTCGAGCCCGAGCCGGCGAGGTGATCGGTGAGGCCGGCGCCGTGCAGGTGGTCGGGATCGATCGCCTGCAGCTTCGGGCTCGTGAGCGCGTGATGGACGACCCGGTGCGCCTCGCCGTGGAGGTGGTTGTCGTGGAGGTTCTTGAGGTGGTCGACGGCGCCCGTTCCCTCGGAGGCGGCGGCCATGAACGCGCCGGCGAGGCTCGAGCGCGACTCGCGGATCTCGAGCGTGTGGAACATGCTGCCGCCCGCTCCGCCGCCGAACTCGGTCGCGAGCTCCGGCAGGTCGAACTGCTCGCATGCGCTCGCCGGGTCGCGCCGGAAGCTCGCGCGGAACTCGTCGTCGGTCAGGAGCCTCTCGAGCAGCTCCGCAGCGCGCGTCTCGACCCTTCAATTGTCAGACGACTGCACCTTCGACTCCTGTCTCTCGATCGCTCCGGCGGGCCGAGTAGGCCTTCCAGAATACAGCCAGGATCGGGAGGAGCATCAGGACGTAGAACGCGATCAGCACCGTCCAGACGAGGCTCGCCGGGGCGATCGCGGTCATGTAGCCGTAGTAGCGCTGCGACATCACGACGGTGAACGCCGCGGTCGCGAGCGACCAGACGAGGGCGGTGACCGCGTAGGTGGCGAGCACGCCCGCGTCGTCGGGCTCCGCCTCCCGTCCGGAGAGCCGGTTCGAGAGCCACTCGCGCGAGCGGCGGCGTAGCCCGGGCTCGCGCATCAGGTCGACGAGGATGTGGTAGCCGTCGCGGTCGAGCAGCGGGTTCAGGTTGAAGATCGCGCCCGTGTAGGCGGCGAGGGCGAGCTGGAACCAGACGTCCTGCAGTGTCCCCGCCGGCGAGAAGATCGCGAGGAGCGCCGCCCCGCCGCCGATCGTCAGGTCGCTGATCGGGCCCGCGGCGCTGATCGCGATCCGCCGCCGGGCCGGCTCGAACCACGCCTCCGAGGTGTCCACGTAGGCGTACGGGAAGATGAGCATCAGCTTGATCCCCGCCTTCGGCACCTTCCGCCCGAACGACTCGACGGTGAGCCCGTGCGCGAACTCGTGCACGATCACGACGAGGAAGCGCCCGACGAGGAAGACGAGCCCGCCGACCCCGACCTTGCTCGCGACGACGAACGGAGCCACCGTGCCGCTGCCGATCAGATCGGCGAACGCAACGATCCCGGCCGACGAGATCAGAGCGAGATCGCGATCAGCGGCGGGCGGGTGAAGAGCAGGAAGCCGCCGGCTCCGGTAGACCCGCGTGAAGATCGGGCCCGAGCCAGGTGAAGTCCCACTGGCGCATCCGGAAGATCCGCGCGATCCTCTTCTTCGAGGGCGGCGCCTTCGCCTCCTCGACGCCCTCGAGCAGGCCCCGCTCGCCGAGGTCGGCGAGCATCGAGGCGAGCTTGCTCGGGCCGTCGACGCCGAAGCGCCCGGTGGCGGCGGCGATCAGGCTCGAGAGCGAGTTCTCGCCGTTCAGCAGTTCGAGCAGCTCGGCGTCGGCGGCGCTCAGCCGCACGAACCGGCCGTCCGGGCCGCGCAGCACGAAGCGGAGATCGCCTTCGTCCGCGGCGAGCCGCTTCAGCTTCGAGCCGGCACGGAGGCGCGGGAAGCGGAGCGCTGCGCCGTCCTCGTCGGGCAGGCCGGGGATCGCCCCGAACACGACCGTTCGGCCGCTTTCGGACTCGTGCCGCTTCGCCTCGACCGTCAGCTTCACGTCGCCGAGCCCGAGCGCCGAGCCGTCGCGAAGCAGCGTCCGGCCCGTGATCTGCTGTCCGTCGACGAACGTGCCGTAGGTCGAGCCGGCGTCCTCGACCGCGGGCCCGGCCTCGTCGATCACGATCCGCGCGTGATTGCGCGAGACGGTCTCGCCCGTGATCCGGATCAGGTTCTCGCTGCCGCGGCCGAGCGTCAGCGGGCCGTAGACGAGCGGGATCCGTCGCGCCGTCGCCGACGACGAGCTCGAGCGGTGCCCGGCCCTTGACGGGCGTGCCGCAGACGGTGCAGACATCGTCTGCGCGGGCGATCTGGCGGCGGCAGCTACGGCAGAGCATCTCACGGGGGTGTGACGTACTGCCAGGATGGGTTCTGGGCCCCGGACGCGCGGAGCTGGGTGACCGTTGCCGCCGAGGTGAGGCTCAGCCGGGCGAGCGCACCGAGCGCGTTCGAGCAGGCGTTGTCGGCCTGGGTCACGATCACCTCGCCGCCGTCGGCCCGCCAGGTGACCTCGCAGGCGCGAACGGTCGGCGTCACCGGCTTCGGGGTGCCGAGCTGCCCGTTCGACCACGGCGCCGTGTAGAGCCGGAACACCTGGTTGTTCGTCCAGTTGGCGACGAGCGCGACCTGCGTCCCGTCGGGCGAGAACGCGGCATAGATCACAGCGTCGCTGCCCTTCGAGCCGTGCATCTTGTCGGTGATCAGCCCCTGCCAGACCCAGTCGCTCGGGCTCGAGGAGAACGGTCGGGCGGTGGTGTACTCGCCGAGCTCGATCTGGTTCGTGTCCTTCGGGTCGTTCGCGACCACGAGGATCGCGCGGCCGTCGGGCGACCAGGTCGGGCGGTCGACGTCGAAGGCCGGGTCCTTGATACAGGCTCCCTGATGCAGGGTCGAGGCGGTGCGGACGAAGCAGAGGTCGCCGTCGGTGCCGGTCGAGGTCTTGCGGATGAAGGCGATCACCTTGCCGTCGGGCGAGAAGGCCGGCCTGCGGTCGTTCGGGCCGGCGGTGATCGCGTGCGCGCTCGTCGCGCCCTTCGAGGTGTCGACCATCCAGATCTTCCCTGCGTTCGGGTTCCCCGACGGGCCGCGCCGGAAGGCGACGAGATGGCCGTTCGGCTGCCAGCTCGGCTCGTCCTCGGCGTCACCGGACGCCGCGATCTTCTTCGCGCCGCTGCCGTCGGCTGCGCTCATCGTGTAGATCGACGTTGCCGTCGGAGAAGGCGACGGGCGGCAGTCCGGCGGAGACGATCAGCTGGACGGTCGCGCCCTTCGGTCACCGTCGCCGGGTTCGTGCCGACGACCGTCCCGGGCTTCGCGGCGTCGAACTGCTGGCTCGTGACCGGCGTCGCGCCCGCGGCCTTCACCGCTGCGGCCGCAGCGGCACCACTCAGCCCGGCGAGCGCGCCTCCGGCGACAGGAGTCGGCGTCGTCGTAGTTGCGCCGTCGTCGTGGTCGGCGGCGCCTTCGGCGGGTTCACGTAGATCGTCACCGCCGAGCCGGCCTTCTCCCTCGACTGCGCGGTCGGGACCTGGAGCGAGATCTTCGCGGTCGTCGGGTTCACGGTCGACGGGATGGGGTTGAGCACCGGCGCCAGCCCGGCGCCCTTGATCTGGGCCGATGCCTGCGCGATGCCCTGGCCGACGACGTTCGGCACCGTGCGCAGCCCGCTCCCGACCGCGACCACGATCGTGATCGTCGTCCCTTCGGCGACGGGCGTCTTTGCGACGGGGCTCTGCGTGATGATCGTGCCGATCTTCGCCTTCGCCCGCGACGCGAGCTGGGTCTTGGCCGGGCCGAGCACGAGCTTCAGGCCCGGCAGCACCTTCTGCGCCTGAGCCTGAGTGGCGCCCACGAGGTTCGGGACCCGGGGCTCGGCGACGAAGAACGTGACGGTCTTCCCGGTCTTGACCTTGTTCGGAGTGAAGTGGCCGTTCTGGACCGGCCCCTTGTGCCAGCTCGGGCTCTGCCTGACCACGTGGAGGTAGGCGACCGTCGTCGAGGGCACCTCGCCCGGCGGCTGCGTCGGCGCCTTCAGGTTCGCCTTCTGGATCGCAAGCTGGGCGGCCGTGATCGACATTCCGTGGAGATCCGGAACCGTCGTCTTGTGCGGGATCAGCGAATAGAGCAGTACGGCGCCCGCGACGAGCGCCGGGATCACGATCGGCACCCAGAACGGGATCCACGGCTTCTGCCGGAAAGTGCCCTGGAGCGGCCGCGCGGTCGACTCGCCGACGACGCCCTTGGCCGTGACCTCGAAGCGCCGGTCGATGACGCGGCCGACCCAGTGGTTGTGCTTCGGCTTGACGGTGAACTTCGTTCCGTCGCGCCTGCCCGGCTCGGCGATGAAGCGCCCCTTCTCGAACTTGAAGTTGAGCGCGTTCTGGCTGTCGACCGCGGTGACCTCGGTGTCGAGCGGCGCGTTTGCCCTGTTCCGCACCATCATCGCGTACTCGCCGCGCCGCCGGCCGGTGACGATCTCGGGGCGAAGCTCGCTCTCGATCTGCTCGTACGGTGTGATCTCGACCTTGCCCTGCGTGCGGCCGGTCACCTCGTTCTGGGCGCGCGAGAGCGCGATCACCTCGATCTCCCAGATCCGCGCCTCGGCCTCGGCGCTTCGCGGCGGGCTGAAGTTGATGTGGACGTCCTGCTCGTAGGTGCCGCTCGGGGCGCCGAACGGGACGAGGTAGACCGACGGCGGCGTCACGTTCCACCACTCCTCGGGCATTCCCCTGACCTGGATCTCGTAGTTGTCGACGATGCCGCTCTGGTTGCGGACGAGCGCCGGCAGCGGCACGTGGCCGCCGGCCTCGACCACGAGCTTCTGCTCGTTGCCGGGAAGCTCCGGGTAGTTGAGGGTGATCTGCACCGCCTCGGTGTCGAGGAGCGGCGCGACGCCCGGGATGTTCGCGGCGTTCGGGTCGCCCGCACGGATCACCGGCATGTCCATCGTGCGCATCACCGGTACGGGAATCTCCACTGCATGCTGCTCCTCGGCCGGTGCCGCGGGGGCCGGTGGAGCGGCCGCGGCGGCTGCACCAGCCGCGGCGGCAGCGTCTGTGGGCACTGCCTCGTGCCGAAGCTGCCTGTGGCGGGGCCGGCGCGGCGGGTGCAGTCTCAACGGGTGCGGCGGGAGCCTCCGGTGCGGGCTCCGGCGGCTTGACGGCGGGCTGGATCCGCGTCGGGATCCCAGCGCAGGTAGGTGCCGCAGTTGGCGCAGAAATCGACGTCGTCGTTGTCGTGCGAGCACTTCGGGCAAGGGGCCATGAGTCAGCAGTGGGCCATCAGTCAGCGGGCGGCGGCGGTTTCTTCGCAGCTTTGACGCGCAGTCTGTAGGTCACATGCACCGGTTTTGTCTCCTCGATCACCCGCGCGATCGCGAGCTGGGTCTTCTCGGGAATCGGAGTGTCGCAGTAGACCACAAAGCTCGGCGGGGGGGCCTTCGTTCGCGTTTCGGGATTCGTCGACCATGAGACTCCGCCGCCGTCCTCGACCCGCAGCGGGATTTTCGGGAACGCGATCGAGAGCGCGAGCGTGAGCCCCGCCTTCGTGCCCCGCTGCCGTGACGAGCTCGCCCTCGCGGCTCAACGCCTCGCGGAGCCGGTCGTCGGGCCAGCCCTCCTCGACGTTCAGGCCGAGCCAGGAGGCGAGCAGGTCGAGCACGTCGCGCGGGGCGAGCGTGGGATGGAAGTAGCGCGAGAGCACGTCGAGCGTGCCGACGATCGGATCGAGGGTCGTCTCGAGCGCCCCCAGGAAGCGGAGGCCGAAGTCACCGTCCTGGTAGATGCTCGGCATGTTGTGGCGCAGGTAGCCGCGCTCGGAGACGACGCCCGGCGCCTCGTTGGCCGAGAGCCGCGCCCGGAGATTGGTCGTCGAGAAGCCCCGTCGCGTGGTGACCCCGTGTGCGAGCGAGGTGCCCTGAACGGTCGACGGCACTAGATCTCCGCTCGCTCGGCCTTGATGATGTGCGTGCCCGAGGCGATCACCTCGTCCTCGCCGATCTCGATGTAGCTGCCCGCGGGCTTCGGATCCTGCTTGCCGGTCGCGAGGTCGGTCTCGTAGACGCGGAGGATCTTGATGAACTCCACACCTTCGATCTTGCGCACGATCCCGTACAGCTCGCCCTGGTTCAGTGCGCGCCCGAACTCCCAGCCCTCGCCGAGGCCGTCGGTCGAGCCGCCGACGAGCGGGTTCAGGTAGCTGTAGAGCGTGTAGGCGACGTCCTGCTCGACGCGCTCGAGGTCGGCGTTGATCGACGCCTGGAGGTTCACGACGACGCTGACGCCGTGGAGCTTCACGGGCAGCAGCTCGAGGCTCATCCCGATCACCCGCCGTTCGTCGAGGTACTCGGCGACCTCGGTCAGGAGCGGCTCGTCGGGGGACAGCTCCTCGACCGTGAGCTGACGGTCGGCCGGGGCCACCATCGGCAGGATGTGCACGCGCACCATCCCGTCCTCGCCCGGAGGCATGCAGACGGCGCGTGCGACCCGGGGCGAGGCCTCGCCGCAGAGGAACTCGAAGTCGTCCGGCGTGACCGCGCGGTAGCGCGTCCTGATCTCGAGCGCGGCCCTGTTGCGGGCGCTCTCGAGCGACTCGGGATCGACGCCCCCGAATGCCGGCCTGAGGTTCGTCACCGTGTCCACGCCGGGGATCGCGCTCTTCAGCACGGTCAGCGTTCCGGTTGAGACGTTGCCCTGGCGGCCGCCGCCGTGGCGATAGCGGCTGAAGCGAAGCGTCCCGCCCTTCTTCGGGACGCCGCCGTACTGTCTCCAGTTTCCGTCGGGCGTGCGGATCGCGGGGCCGAACTCGAGCTGCCCCGCGGCGGCATTCAGGACGTAGTGCCGCGCGGTCGGCTTGCTCTCGACGAACGACTCCACCTGATCCCAGCGCTCCCAGGTCCCCGAGTCGGGGTCGAGCACCTCGAGGTACTCCTCGGGCGTCGGGTCGAGGATCGGGTAATAGCGGAGCTCGAAGACCTGCCCGGGCGTGCCGTCGCTCGTGCCGACGATCTCGTCGTTCACGCGCTCGGAATGCGCGGCCGGGACGATCGCCCCGATCGGCGCCGCCGTGATCCCGTGGATCTCCGGCGGGTGGGAGTAGGTCGCCCCGCCGCTCGCGCCCGAGCGTGTCTTCGTGTCGAGCCGGCAGCAGACCCAGTAGGCGCGGTGGCCGGCGATCGGGACCGCAGTGTGCCGGGCGGGAAGCTGGATCGTCACCTTCCCGGAGCCGTAGTTGAAGCCTCCGGTCAGGTCCTCGACCACCTCGGCCTCGAGCCAGCCCGTCTCCTCCTCGGCGTCGGAGACCTCCCAGCGAAGCGGCGGGTCCTCCGGGTCGACGCCGGCGCCGCGGGCCTGCGAGCAGTCGACGTCGACCTCGAGCAGGATGTTCGCGAGCGGGACGTCGAAGCCGAGGTAGAGGGCATCTCCGGCTTTGGGCGGCGTGCCGAAGGCGTTCTGGTCGGGCCCCTTCGGCTTCGCGACCCCGGAGGCGACGCCGATGTCCTTGACCGCGCCGCCCCGCTTGACCGCGTAGAAGCCCGGCCGCGCCGGCGGGATCGTGAAGTCCTCGGCGGTCTGGAAGACGATCGCCTCCTCGTTCGCGGTCCGGATCGTGCCGACCTCGGTCTCGCCCGGCGGGGATCTCGACAGGCCTCGGTCGGCGGAGCCGTGAGCCTGAAGCGCAGGTGCGTAGTCGCGGCGACGGGCGGCTCCATCTCGATCCCGAGCAGGTTGAGCAGTGTCACGTGGAGCTTCTCCGGGACGCGGTTCAGCCTGTAGATGATCGCCTCGGTCATCCACGCGAACAGCTCGACGAGCGTGATCCCCGGGTCGGAGACGTTGTGCTCGGACCACTCCGGGCAGCGCTGCGAGAGCCGCAGGCGGGCCTCGTTGACGAGATCCTGGAAGGCGCGGTCGTCGAGGGTGACCTCGGGGATACGGCTCATTCGGGCTCCGACGGGATCACGTAGAACGGGTAGACGAGGTTGCGGATGTCGTTCGTCGCGCGAAGCCGGTAGGTGATCTCGATCGTCAGCACGCCCTCGTCCATCTGGGAGAGGTCGGGGTCGACGCTCGAGCACGTCGATCCGGGGCTCCCAGCGGTCGAGCGCGGAGCGGATGTCGTACTCGATCTTCGCGAGGGTCGAGGCGTCGATCGATCCCGAAGACGTGGTTGTGGATCCCGCAGCCGAACTCGGGCCGCATCGGGCGCTCGCCCGGGGCGGTGCCGAGGATGACGTCGATCGCCTCCTGAACGTCGCTGTCGCCGGAGCTCAGCGCAAGCCCTCCGAGCCGGTCGACTCGAAGTGGAAACGCAATTCCGGTGCCAATGATGTCGGACATCTACCCCTTCCTGGTTTCGGTCAGCCCAGACTGAGCTTGCTAACCCAGACTGATTTGGGTGCCTGAGATGGAAATCACGCCCATCGAGTTCATCGTGAGCGAGGAGCTTCCGCACTTGATCTCGAGCTGTGTCGTGCCTTCGATCGAGATCGTGGTGCCGCCCTTGATCGTCACCGACTGGGCGCCGTCGAGCGTCATGTCCTGCTGTGGCTTCTGGTCGATCTTCCCGGTCGTCTCGAGGCTGAAGTCCTTGTCGGACTTGATCGTGATCACGTCCTTCGCGTGCATCTGGATCTTCTGGTCGGACTGGAGCGAGAACGAGCCGTCCTGGAGTGCGAGGTCGCTGCCCGGCGTCGCCGCTCCGTTCCAGATCGAGCCGAGCACGTAGGGATGCTGGACGTCGTCGTGCTCGAACCCGATCACGACCTCGTCGCCGACCTGGGGCAGCATCAGGAGGCCTCTCGAGGAGCCTGCGTTCGGGGCGACGACGGGTGCCCACCAGCCCTCGGTCTGGTCGCCGAGCGCCGGATACTTCACACGGACGCGGCCCGTGTTGTCAGGGTCGTTGTTGTTCGTGACGATCCCCATCACGACGGAGTTGCCCCAGCCGCGCTTGCCCTTCGGGGTCATCAGGTCGACGAGGCTTCGCGCCGAGCGGCCCGAGGTGGAGAAGATCGTCCGGTAGCCGTGCGAGCCCTGGAAGAGGTGGGTGCAGGACGAGACGACGTAGGTGCCGCCGAAGCTCGTGCCGATCCCATCCATCTTCACCTTCGACCCGGCCTTGATCGACGGGTTGCCCTTCGCGACACCCTCGGCCTCCAGGTAGCCGGCGCCCATGTGCGAGGCGTAGGCGGTCGCGAGGTCGTCTGCCTCCTGCTGGGAGTGCACCGGCCGGTCGGCAACGACCATCGTGCCGCCGCTCAGCGCCGCCGCGGCCGTGGCTCGGCTGATCCCGATCGCGGACGCGGGCTCCTGGAGGCTCGTCGTCGATTCGTACGGCGCCGACTGCTGCCCGTTCCGCGCTCGCACGGTCACCTGGTCGACCTGCTGGACGCCGCTGATTCTCGGCTTGAAGCTGATCAGGTTGTCGCCCCACTTGAGGTTGATGTCCTGCGTGCCCGACGGGGGGCCGGCCTTTCGGAAGTAGAGCTTGTGGTCGATCACGAGCACCTCGAAGTCGATCCGTGCCGCGAGCTTCCAGAGGAACTCCCAGTCGGTCTCGTTGTTCTGCTGGATGAAGTCGTAGGCCGGGCCGCTGCTGTCGATCGTGCCCTCGTCGATCCCGGCGCGCTGGCCCACCTTGCGCGCGATGTCTGCGGCGGTCATGTTCTGGTAGGTCGCGGCGATCTTCGTCTGGTGCAGCAGGTGCGAGCCGTCGTAGGCCCGGAAGCCGAGCGTCGTCCCCTGTCGCGAACTCGGGCTCGAGCGAGACGACCTTGCCCTTGAAGACGCTCGTCAGCGAGGTCGCGTCGGTTCCCGAGAGGAGCACCTCGATGTCGCTTCCGATCTGGATCGGGAACTGGTCGATCGTTGCGAGGTTCGGGTCGGAGAACCGGAGCAGGCACGCATCCGGCAGCCGCAGGTTCTCCTGGATCCGCGCCTCGACGAGCCGCTGCCCGACCGAGTCGTCGAGCTTCGTCCCGCCGACGCGAACCTCTGCTCCCGGAGACGCCGCTCATGCGCGGATCCCCTTGCCTGCCACCGTTGTCGTCTCGGGGCGGTCGCCGGAGGTGCCGGCGTGCGTCAGCACGCGCGGGGCTCATTCTTCGATCCTCGGGATCGAGAGGATGGAGCCGCGCTTCAGGTGGAGCGGGTCGTCGATTCCGTTCGCCTCGGCGATCGAGCGCCAGCGCGTCGGGTCGCGGTAGTGCTGGAAGGCGATCGAGGCGAGGCTGTCGCCGTCCCGGACGGTGTGCGAGCCGAGGCCGGGCTGGGCTCGCGTCGTCGGGTTCTGTGGCGCCGCGGAGCCGTGCTGGCTCGACTTGTCCATCGCGCGCTCGGCCTGGATCAGCGAGAGCTGGGCCTGCGCGCGCACGGGCGTGCCGTCGGCGCGGAAGAGCGTGTACTGGATGCTCAGGCTGTCGGCGACGGCCTTGAACGAGACGATGCTGCCCCAGACGAACGTGACCATCGGCGGCCGGCCGCTGTTTCGGCTGGACCCGGAGCCGAGCGAGGCCTGCACCTCCATCATGTTGAAGAGCTGCTGGGTCACGTCGCTCACGTCGAGGCTCTGGGAGTCGGTCGAGTCGAAGAGAAGCTGGAGCGTCAGCTTCCGGGGCTGGCCGCCGCCGAACTGGGCGCTCGGGAGGGCGGTGCCGACGACCGGGTCGACCTTCCACTGGTTCTGCTTGGCGATCGTGTACTCCTTGGGGTTGAACCAGCAGTCGATCGGGTCGCCGCCGCCCTCGATCTCGAGGCTCGCCAGTTCGAATCCGGTGAGTGGTGGTAGCGGCATGGTCAGCTCGGAGGCATGAGGCCCTGGTGGGCGATCTCGAGGGTCTCGGTGGCGATGTTCGTGGACTTGGCGCTGAAGGACGGCCCGGACCACTTCACGGGGAATGCGGCTGCGAACGACCACGTGCGCACCTGCTGGCCGTCGTCGCCGAGGAGGTTGAGGGTGACGTTGCCGCGATCGTCGCGGTCCGAGTCCTGGTCGTAGAACCACTTGAGCAGCGCGTCCTCGTAGGTGACTCCGCGCTTGAGCACGAGGTTCGGGTACTTGAGCGCGCCGCGGAACTTGTGGATGTATCGCATCTCGCCTCCTTCCTGGTACTCGAAGATGTCGTACTCGACGCTGAGCCCGCTGCACTCGGCGAACGCGCCGATCACCGCGTCGTCGAGCAGGACCTGGAACCTGAGCTCGCCGACTGGATCGGGCAGGCTTGCCGAGTCGCTTTGGGCGCTCGAGCGGTCGGATGGATCTGCGGCGTCGGACATCGTCTCTCCTTGGCTGCTACGGCAGGTCGCCGAGCAGGTCTCCCATGCGTTCGCGGTCTGCCAGGAGATCGCGGCGGAGCCGTTCGATCACCTGGGTGTAGATCTCCTCGATCTCCCCGCCGCCACCACCGCCGCCGCCCGGGGCGGGAGCGGGAGCCGGGGCCTCCTGGGGGGCTGCCGGAGCATCGCCTGCAGGTTGCGCCGCGGGCTCCGGCGCGCCGTCTGCGGCGCGCATCAACGAGACCGCGGGAGCGAAGGCGAGTCCCGAAGGGCGGGGGAAGACGACGGTCTCGTACCCTCCTTCGCCCTGCGTGAGCCTCGCGCCCGTCGCGTCGGCGAGCCTGGCGCCGCTCGTCGGCGACCGCCTGGAGCCGGCGGCCGCCCCCGCCTGCTGCGTCTGCGGTGTCTCCGAGCGGGCGAGCGTTGCCGTCCCGCCCACCGGCTCGTGCGCCGCGACGAGGCGGAGCGCGGGTCGAGCCCACACGCGAGGCAATCGTGGTCGCGGCAGGCCTCGTCGGGGCAGTGGAGGAGCGCGCGAGCCGAGCGCGCGCCTCGGAGCTGCCGGTCGAGACTCCCTCAGCGAGCCTCTCGACCGTGGAGGGGGCCAACGGCAGCTCGTTCGGTCCTTCTCCCGGCGACGGCGCGAGCTCGCCGCTCTCCACCTCGGGGATTGCGCCAGGCGGTGCTTCTCGAGTCGGGGCAGCAAGGGGTGGCTGCCCGGAGCCGGAGACCGTGGGCTGCGCGACCCGCTGCACGAGAGCCGGGGGCGGCCCAGCTGCCGGGATCTCGGCCCGCGACGCCGCCGGCGGGGAGGCCGGGGGGGCCGCACCGGCCTTCGACCTCTCCGGTGCCGCCGAGCGGCTCGAGCGCACGGAAGGGGCGCATGACCGCGCGAGCAACCTTGTTGCTTCCCGCTCCTGCCTCTTTCTCTTCGGCCCCGCCGCCGCTCGCGGGTGACGGCATCGCGGAAGTTGGCTCCGGCGGAGTCGCGGCGGCTCCTCCCTCCGCGGCGGTGTCTCCGCCGCCCGCTGGCGGCGTCGCGGCCGGGGACGGAGACGGCTCGGACCACCACTCGTCGGTAACGGGGGCCGGGGTGCTCGGCGCCGAGGTTTCCGGCCCCTGACCTGGATCGGTGGACTCCGAAGCGGTTGGCTCCACGAGCTCCAGCGGAACCGGCGCAGGCGCAGGGGCCGAGCTCTCGGGGCCCGCAGGCACCGGCGGCTCCCCACCCGAAGCCGGGCCCTCCGCTGCGCCTGCCGGTTCGCTTGCCTCGGCCTCGTTCGGGTACGGCGCCGGAACCGGCCCGGCGGGCGGCGGCGGTGTCACATCCGGGCCTCCGGCGGCTCCGCCTGGTGCCGCCGCTGCTGGGACGGCGGCTGGGCCGGTTACGGGCTGCGCTGAACCTGCCGGAGCGGGGCCTGCAGGAGCGGGGCCCGGCGGGGACGGGCTCGTCGCCGCGGCGGGGGCCGGTTGCGCACCGTCTGTCCAGGGGTCGCGGGCATCGCGTGCGATCGTGCGGGCAGGCTGCGTTGCAGCCGCGGCGATCGGAGCGGCGTGGAGCGGTGCCGGGGCCTGCGGCTCACGGCGGAGAACGGCGTCGACCACGCGCCCGATCAGACTGCGCGCGGGCGCCGCCTCGAGAGGAACTGCGGCCGGCGGAGCGGTCACCGGCTCCGGCTCCGGCTGCGCCTCGGCAGGTCGCCGGCGTAGCTCGAGCGCCGGCCGCTGAACGCTTTCGCGCGGAACCGGCGCGAGGCTGAGCTTGGCCCGCGCCACAGGGGCTGCGGGCGCCGCCGGGGGCTCAGCCGGAGTCGTTGACGTGGCCTCGATCACGGGTGAGGGCCCCGACCGCGTCGGCTCGGAGACGGCAGGTTGCGCGCTGACGGGCTCCGGGGTCGACGGTTCGCCAACCGGTCCTGGAGCCTCGATCCGCGGCGGCGCCGGCGGTACGGGCGCCCGCGCCACGGGCGGACGGGTCGAAAGGACATTCCGTGGAGGCGGTGGAGGCGGTGGAGGCGTGGTCGCCGTCGGCTCGACAGAGACCGGCCGGGGTCTCAGGCCCGGCCGGCGCCACGGGCTCCTCGGGTGGCGCCGCGGCCTCGGCCGCAGCGACCGGCGGCGAAGGCGCCGGCCTGCGTGAAAGCTTGAACGAGGTCACCTCTTCAACCCGCCCCCGCTGCACGGGCTGTGACCGCCGTTCGGTCTCGGCCTGCGCCGCCTCCGCCTCACGCGCTTCCCGCTGGTCACGTTCGACGAGGAACGCCGGGCGCTCCCTGTTTGCGGGAGCCATGTCCTTCAGTGCGGCCTCGCCCGCGATCGGGATTCCCTCGGGCGGACCGTCGCCGAAGAGCCAGCGTGCCGCGAAGTCGCTCATCCCCGGGGGGCGCGGAACCGGAGCTTCTTCGGTACGCGCCAGGCTCGGCGCCTCGATCGAGCGGCCGCGTGCAAGCCGCGTCGAGCTCTCCACGATCTTTTCCGGTGTCCGGGCCGCGACCACGCTCTGGGCCAGGCGCAGCCCGCCGACCCGCGGGGCGGCCGTATGCCGCGCGAGGACCCTCTGCCCGAGCAGTCTGAGCCTTCCCGCCACGGGCTAGTACGCTCCGTTGAAGCGGGCCGAGATCGCGTCGGCCTCTTCGAGGAATCGCCGGCGGTCCTGATGCTCCAGGTCGAGGATGGTGTCGAGCGGCCAGTGGAAGTGGTAGGCGAGCTCGGCCGCCTCCGCGATCAGCTCATGCGGAGACGGCCTGTTCATTCCCCCAGGCGCCTGTCCTCGACCTCTGTGAGGTCCACTTCGAAGGACTGCGAGCAGGAAGGACACGTCACCGCCCCGACCGACTCGCCGTCGGTGTTCAGTCGTTCGTAGAGCCGTTGGAGATGGTCGAAGTCGGCCGCGAACAGCCCCTCGACGACGTCCGGCGTCACCTCGGAGACATCCCCGAGCTTCGTCACGACGCGCGACAGCAGAAGCACCGACAGGTACGCCTCGTTCTGCCGCACCTCGGCGGAACGGAGCGGTTCGATCTCGTCGCGCGCCGTGGCAAGGCGCATCGCGCCCTGACGATGGACGTTGCCTGCCGCGTCCACGTACCCGCGCGGCAGCGTGAACGGGAACTCTGTTTGCATCAACTGACCTCCTCAGCCCACTCGTTGCCCGTTACTCCCTCGTGAACCCTTCGTGACAGATGTGCAGCTCTTCGAGCGCCACGTTGTTCGTCGAGGCGTCGAGTGTCGCGGCGACGTACTTGATCGCCCAACCCTGCTTGAACTGGTAGGTGGCGATCGTGCCGCCGTCGATGTCGAGCAGCTCGACCTTCCCGTCGACTCTCGCGGCGTCGGCGCCCTTGTTGATCACGTCGTCACGCCACTGCCAGATGTCCATGCTCTCGTCGACGCCGCGCTTGAGGACGATGTTGGCCCACTTGATCCCGCCTGCGACCTTGCGGGTGAAGGGACGGCCGTTCGCGTCGATCGACTTGTGCTCGACCACCTCGGTCTCGGAATCGAACCCCGAGGCCTCCTTGAAGACACCCACTGCCTCCTTGCCGCCGAGCGTCAGGCGGAAGAATGAGGCTGGGCGTGGCTCTCTTGTCGGCATTTAGCTCCTCCTCTCTTATTCCCTAGGCGATTTCGCTCGCGCCTGCAGCGAACTGGCTGATCCGGAAGATCACGAACTCGGCCGGCTTCGTCGGGCAGATCCCGATCTCCACCACGACCTGGCCCGCCTCGATCACGTCCTGCGGGTTCGTCTCCGCATCGCACTTCACGTAGTAGGCATCGCTCGGCGAGGCCCCGAAGAGCGCGCCCTGTCTCCAGGTTCGGTTCAGGAAGTTCGAGGCCGAGATCCGCAGCGAGCTCCAGAGGCGCTCGTCGTTCGGCTCGAACACGGCCCACTGCGTCCCCTCCATGATCGACTCGGAGACGTAGTTGAAGAGCCGGCGGACGTTGACGTAGCGCCACTCGGGATCGCTCGAGAGCGTGCGCGCGCCCCAGATGCGGATGCCGCGGCCGGGGAACGCCCGGATGCAGTTGATCCCGCGCTGGTTCAGGCCGCCCTGCTCCTCGCCCGTGATCTGGAACGCGACCCCGTTGACGCCGAGGGTGACCTCGTTCGCGGGTGCCTTGTGCACGCCGCGTGTCCCGTCGGTGCGCGCCCAGACGCCGGCGACATGGCCGGACGGCGGGACGAGCAGCGGGCGCTTCGAGATCGGGTCCATGACCTCGAGCCACGGGTAGTAGAGCGTCGCGAACTTCGAGTCGTACCCGGCGGCGTTCATCCGCCAGTCGAGCGCGTCCTGCGGGTTCAGGTTCGGCGGCGGATCGAGGATCGCCATCCGGTCGCCCATGTTCTCGCAGTGGGCGATCATCTTCCCCTGGAGATCGCGGAAGCCGGTGTCGTCGCCGTTCCCGGCGAACGTCACTGCGTCCGGGCAGATCACCATCGTGACCTCGTCGACCGCGGCGAGCCCGCCCATGCCCTCGCGCTTGGCGACGTCGCCCTCGAACTGCGACGGCGTGATCGCGTCGCTCGACTGCTTCGGCATCGAGAGCGTGAAGCTGCCGGTCGCGAGCGTGACGTCCGGGAGGCTGCCGCCGGTCTCCTCGAGCTTGATCAGCTTCGAGGCAGCGTTCACCTTCGTGACGATGTAGGCGCGGCCCTTCTTGACACTCAGGCCGTCGAACTCCTCCGACTCGGAGCCGGCGGTGACCGTGAGCTTGTAGGTCGCCGGCGAGTCGTCGCCGTCGCCGCCGCCTGTTCCCTCGGTGGTCAGGTCGAGCTTGACGTCGGTGTCGACGCCCTTCTGTGCGACCGCCCGGAAGGCCTCGGAGCTGCCGTCCCCGGCCGCGGGCAGCGCCGCCTGGCGGACGCCGCCGTCGGAGCTCCCGACGCGGACGATCCAGCAGAGCCCACCGCCGTTCTGGAACCAGCCGTAGACGCTGTGGGCGAGATACCCACCGTCCATGAACGGGCCGTTCTCCGGGTTCTGGGCGTCGCCGAAGATCGTCGCGAACTGGGTCCAGTTCGCGATCCGGGTCGGCCGGTTCACGGGCCCGCCCGGGGCCAGGCCGACGAACGCGGCGATCGACGTTCCCACCCCTTCGATCGGCTTGTTCGCCGAGGGAACCTCCTCGACGTACACGCCCGGGGTCAAATAACTTGTCGCCATCTCACTCCTTCCTTCTTAGGTCGATCGACCGGTATGGAGCTCCCGAATCAGTGCCTCGGAAGCTGAAGCTGGTATGCGTCTTGGTGAGGTGCTGCCGGGGTCGAACACCTGCATTTCCGCCTCGTCGCGCGGCCAGAGGATCAGCTTTGCCCCGGGTGCGGCAATCCGGACGCGGTCGCCGAGATCGGTCAAGCTGCTTCGCTCGAGGCCGAGGACGATCGCGTCGGGTTGAAGGATCCGTGCCTGCTCGACGAAGGCGTCCGGAAGCTCGTCGTCGCCGACGACTTCGAGACCTTCATCCTCGAGAACCCGTGTCATCCCGAGCCTTGCCACGGGCTCGAGGTTCCCAATCAGGGCCCGTCGAGACATGGCGTGAACTGTGGTTTTTCCCGGCGCAGTGCGCCAGAAGCGCCGGTGCACCGAAGAGGGCAGCATTGGCGCCCCATTCGGGCAGGAGCCCCTCGAGGTTTCGTCAGCCGCTCTTGGCGGCGGTCTTCGCAGCGCCGCCGAGAACGATCTCCGCGCCCTGGCCCGGGATGGTCAGGGAGGCCTTCGTCTCCTTGCCGTCGGGCCCGCGCGCGACAACCGTGTAGCTGCCCGAGTGGAGCCGGTCGAAGCGGAACCGGCCGTCGCCGTCGGTGACCGCGAGCTGCCCGGTCTCCTGCAGGAGCACCCAGACGTTCCTGACGGCGTCGCCGCCGCCGTCGACGACGGTGCCGCCGCTTCGATGCATCTCGAGCAGCGTTGCGTTCCGTGCGTCGCGGTCGAAGAGCCGCGTCGTCGCCGTCTTCACTTCGGGGCCGCGCTCGAGCGAGACGCCGGCCTCGCACGAGAGCGTGACGACGTAGTTGAACGACGCCTTGTACTGGCCGCCGACCGCGGTCCAGAAGTCGGATGCGTCCTCGTGGCGCTCCTGTGCGGTGGCCGTCTTCAACGGGTAACGCTGCGAACCGTTTGCGAGCGACGCGGTGAGGATCTCGGCCGGCAGGGTGGGGAAGGCGTAGAAGATCGCCATCGTCTGCGAGAGCAGGCGGTGCTCGTCCTGAACGTCGCGCGTCCAGGCGGTCACGGCATAGGAAGCATCGATGCGGAGCGGGGGGCGAAGGTCGATCGTGCGGCCCTCGCGCACCTGCTCCTGCCATTCGATTGGACGGAGCTCCTTTGCCTCGCGGATGTCGTAGAGGAAGAGGTTCACCGCGGGGCTCGAGAGGGAGGCCGCCCACTCCTTGTCGGGGGCGTCGAACTCGATCTCGACCCCGTCGAACCCGTGCCGTTCGAGATCTCGCTTGAGCAGGGTCTTCAGCGACTCGTCCAGGTCGGCGAGCATCGTGTTGATCGGAACCGCGATCTTCATCGGCATCGCCATGCCTGGAGTCTGTCAGATCGGCCGCGAACCGTAAGGGGCGGGTCGGGTAGCGATAGTTGCCTGAAAGGGCATCCGATCGGGCAGAGGCTCTGCCCGAGGCGGTCGGGTTTCGGGCCGGCTCCGCCGGGTGCCCGTCCGTGGACGGATCCAGTAGGAGGTTTTGCCAGAGGTGGCAACCGCGGAGGCCCGCGGTATGATCGACGCCTCGTGGCCAGGTATGCAGAGCGCGAGCGCCGGCCCCCTCGCCAACGCGACTCGAAGGGCGCGCCGCAGCCGATCCGGGAGGAGCTCGAGCACCCGATGCTCGTCCTCCAGCACTCGATCGGGAACCGCGCCGTGGCGGGCCTTGCGCGGTCGCTGCTCCTGCGGCAGCCGGACGGGCAGCAGGCGCCGCAGGAGCTGCACGATGTGCCGATCGGACAGCCGCCTCCGACGCAGGTTCCTGCGGCCGACCTCGCTTCCGGCGGGGGTCGCCGCCGCCGACCGTCACCTATACCGGCCCTCCTGCCGCGACCGGTGCGGCCCCGGGCACCGCGCCGGCGACTCCCGCGGCCCCCTCGGCCGCGCCGGCTCCGGCCCCCGATCCGGCTCAGGCCCCGGCGCAGACACCCGCGACCACGCCCGAGCCGGCCGGCGACACGAGCACGCCCCACAGCGACTGGACGCTCACGCGCGACCCGTTCAACGTGACGCTCACATACACGATCGCCGACCTGCACCTCTGGCGCTCGCGCTCGCGGCTACTCGACGTGGACTTCCTTGCCGACCCGTCCGCCAGCATCTCGGTCGGCCTCGACGAGCCGCATGCCGCTGCGGGCGGCGCGGCGGTGAACATCTTCCTCGTCCACGTGAAGCAGAACGGCGACAGCTTCCTCGACCTGGGGGTCGGCCCCTCGCTCGGCTTCGACGGCTCCTCGGCCACGGTCAGCGGTCAGGGGACGGCAGAGTTGCACCTCGACGCGACGACGTCCCTGACCTTCACGGCGACGTTCACCCCGACACCGGGCCCCGACGGGCTCGGACTGAGCTCGACCGAGGTGATCGGGTTCATGAAGCACTTCTAGTGCGGCCTCCCCAAATGTTTCACCGGGAACTCGGCGGGATGGCCGGCCGCACCAGGCACTCGGTTCGCAGAGAGCTACGGAACCGCGGGAAACGTGCCCGTCGTCGGCTTGATCACCTCGAGGAAGTGCTCGAAGTCGGCCTCGATCGTCAGGCGGCCGAGCTTGTTGTACTCGAGGGCGACGGCGCGGACGAGGTGCTCCATCCCGATCGGGCTGCCGGCGTCGGCGGCCATGAACGCGCCTGAGAGGGAGCAGTTGCGGATGCTGCCGCCGGAGAGGCGGAAGCGCTCGGCGAGGAAGTGGACGTCGATGTCACCGGCCTGCGGGGCGGCGTCGGGGAGCACCAGCCTCCAGATCCGCTCGCGGTCCTCGGGCTCGGGGAACGGGAAGTCGACGACGACGTCGAGGCGGCGCAGGAAGGCGTCGTCCATGTTCTGGCGGAAGTTCGTGGCGAGGATCACGGCGCCCGGATAGCCCTCCATCTTCTGGAGCAGGTAGGCGACCTCGATGTTCGCGTATCGGTCGTGCGCATCGCGGACCTCGGAGCGCTTGCCGAAGAGCGCATCGGCCTCGTCGAAGAAGAGGATCGCGTTCGAGCCCTCGGCGGCACCGAAGACGCGATCGAGGTTTTTCTCGGTCTCGCCGATGTACTTCGAGACGACCGTCGCGAGGTCGAGCCGGAAGAGGTCGAGGCCGAGGTCCCGCGCGAGCACCTGGCCCGCCATCGTCTTTCCGGTCCCGGACTCGCCGGCGAACAGCACCTTGATCCCCTGGGTGCGGGCGACCGTCTTCTCGTAGCCCCAGTCGGAGAGCACGAGGTCGCGGTGGCGGAGGTAGGCCGAGATCGAGTGGAGCACGTCGAGTTGGCGCTCGGCGATCACGAGATCCCCCCAGCCGTACGGTGACTCGAGTCGCGTGGCGAGCTCGGCGAGGCGGGTGCTCGATGCACGCCGGGCGCCGAGGTCGAGGTCGGAGCGAAGCGGCACGGTCTCGCCGCGGGTGGCCGCGGACAGCTTCGCCACCTTCGCTGCGTCGTTGATCTGCCCGATCGAGAGCCGGAACTTCGCGGCCACATCGTCGATCTCTTCGCTTCCGGTCGCGCTCATCCAGGCCGAACGACGCTCCGAGAAGCTCGGCTGGGGCGCCTCGACCACGATCGCCGTCGCCTCGCCGAGCGTGACGACCGCCTGCGCCGAGGCAGCGCAGATCAGGATTCGCTCGCCGCGTGCAGCAAAGGCCCGCTGGATCCGGAGGTGCTTGTCGGGCTCGAGATCGTCGAGGCCGTCGAAGCAGACCTGCCGGCCCTCGAGGAGCGCGCTGACCGTGGCGTCGCGCATCAGCTCGGCGTCGCCGGCGTCGATCGAGTCGACGAGGAGCAGCGGCCGGCCGAGGGTGGCGGCCAGCAGCGCCTCGGCGTCGGGGCCCACGACGAGGATCGGAAGGCGGCTCTCCGCCGCGATCAGCGGGCCGAGCTCGGCGATGGTTGCCGCGCGGCCGGGGTCGTATTCCGGGACCGGGACAGGCCGGAGCCGCCCGTCGCGCGCCGGTTCGTCCAGCCCGCTCGCGAGCAGATGCGCGGCGAGCCGGTCCGACACCTTCAGAAGGCGGTCGGCAACCGGGAGCTGGCTGCCGGGCTCGAGCAGCCGGACCGCACCGGTACGGCGCAGCGGCGCCTCGTGGTCGAAGCAGTCGAGCGCCTGCGCCGCAGAGATGCCCGAGTCGGAGAGGAGGCGAGCAACGAGCCTCGGGCTCGCGAGCTTCCGCGTCACGTCGTCGTGCAGGTAGGCGAAGAGGCGGCCGTAGTGGGGGCCGAGCTCCGGTGCGGCGCAGAGCGCCATCGCCGCCGCCTCGATCTCGCTCAGCCCGAGCAGACGCGCTGCGAGCGCGATCCGGTCGTCGAGGTCCTGCCCGGGGCCCTCGCGCGAGAGCTCGACCGCGAGCTCGTCGGAGATGTAGAGGCCACGAAACGGGTCGGCCGGGTTCGGGTCGGTCGCCGCGACCGACTCGACAGCGGAGCGGATGCGGCCGTCGAGTGCGTCGAAGGTATGGAGGGCGCGGGCCGGGTCAGCCGACGAGGTCACCGGCCGCCGCCTCCGCCTCGTTCTCGAGTGCGTCACCCGGCTGCGAGACCTGGAGCGGGCCGCTCGTCGCCGCGCCGCGCTGCTGCACGACGTGCGTCAGCTCGTGCGCGAGGAGCTGCTGGCCCTCGCTCGAGCCCGGGTTGTGCTCGCCCTTTGCGAAGTAGACGTCGCTGCCCGTGGTGAAGGCCCGTGCGGACACGGATTGCGCGAGCGAGTTCGCGTTGTCGTCTGTGTGCACGCGGACGTCGTGGAGCGAGTCGCCGAGACCGCCGCCGACCTTCTCGCGCGTCGAGTCGTCGAGCTTCTGGCCGCCGCCGCGGGTCTGCGCGATCGCCGACTCGACGTCGGGATGAGCGCGGCCGTCGGGCAGGATCCCTGCGCCCTGCCTGGCCAATGCGGAGAACGCCTGATTGCCCATCGTCGAGGCGAGCCGCTGGGCCTCGGGGATCTCGGGGGCCTGCGCGGCGGGCCGCTTCTCGCTCTGGGCCTGCTCGGCCTCACGTTCGTAGCTCGACATCAGGTGACCCGGACATCCTGGCGCTTGGCGACCTTGCCGTCCACGACGAGGGTCGCGTACCACGTGCCTTTCGGGAGTGCTGCGTTCGACTTCAGATCGGAGTCGATCGTCGTGGAATACGGCTTGGTCACCGCGCCGATGAACGTGAAGCTGGGCGTCCGCCACTCGATCTTCACGGTCTTCGTGCCCGGCGGCGGGACGAGGAAGTGGAACCGTGCCCACAGGACACGCGTGCTGCTCGGAACGGCCGCCGCAGGCTTCCCGCCCTGCGTCGTGCTCACGACGGCGCTGTCGACGACGCCCTCGGACGGCGTGGGCACGGTGAACTTCGCCGTCTCGTTCCCGACCCTCAGGAGGTAGGCACGCGGGGCGAGGCGGGCCGGAAGCTTGATCGTCTCGGTGCTCGTCCCCGATTTCGTGAACCTGTACTGCTTAACTGCAGCGACCGGACCGGGCGAAACGGGGCGGACCGAGGCCTGAACGCTTGCGGGGCCGCTGACCGTGATCGAGAAGCGGAGGTTTCCGGTCAGCCAGCCCTGGTTCCAGACTGCACTCAGGTGGACCTTCGAGAGACCGACCGAGGCGGCCGGTGCGGCCGATGCCGTTGCCGGGAGCGGCAGCAGGGCGATCACCAGAATCGCCCCGGCAAGCCGTGCGCCGACCGGCGCGTGCCCGCTCTTCATTCGCGGCATGGTACGTGCCGTACCATGCTCGCGCAATGCCGCCGGGAGGGGACGAGGGGCCGAGGACCGACGACCGCGAGGGGATCGCGCGCCTGCGCTCCGTCTTCCGCGACGCGGGGTATACGCCCGGCGGCGTGCACGATGCGATCGCGACCGAGGTGGCTGCGGGCCGAGACTCGGCCGAGACGCCGCTCTATCTCCGGATGCTCGAGGGCGGCGGCGCACTCGCGACGCTGATCAAGCTGTTCCTGCTCGACGTCGACGTGCCGTCGGCGGATGCGGAGGCGGCGCTTCCGGGCCTTTCGCTCGAGCGGCTCGAGGCGATGGGCGTACTCCGGCTTCTCGGCGACCAGGTGACCTCGGCGCTCGAGCTCGTCCCGTACGAAGACCTGCTGATCGCATGCGATGCATTCCAGAAGGAGCTCGCGACGACGGATCATGTGCTCGGCGTCTCCTCGCCGGCACGGGTGCTGGCCTGGCTGACGGTTCGCTCGCCGGTCGGGCGGGCTCTCGATCTCGGCACGGGAAGCGGGCATCATGCGCTTCTCGCCGCCCGGCACGCAGGCAGCGTGACGGCGATCGACCTCAACCCGCGCGCGTTGAGATTCGCCGCCTTCAACGAGGTGCTGAACGGTGCCGACGGGATCGACTTCCGGGAGGGGAACCTCTTCGAGCCGGTCGCCGGCGAGCAGTTCGGCCTGATCGTCTGCAACCCGCCCTACGTGATCTCGCCGGAGACGGACATCGTCTACCGCGACGGCGGCCTGCCGGGCGACTCGTTCTCCGAGAAGATCGTGCGCGAGCTGCCGGCCTACCTCGAGCCGGGCGGGATCGGCGAGGTACTCGTGAGCTGGCTGCATCCGCTGGACAGCGACTGGACCGAACCGGTCCGGCGGTGGGTCGAGGGCAGCGGCTGCGATGCGCTCCTGATCCGCTATGCGGCGCATCAGCCGCTCGACTACGCAGCCGCCTGGAACCGTCCGTTCCGGACGAATCCGGAGCTCTACGGCGAGAAGATCGACCGTTGGCTGGACTACTTCGAGCAGATCGGCGTCGAGGAGATCTCGTGGGGTGCGCTGATCCTGCGCCGGCGGGAGGGGGCGAACTGGTTTCTCCCGTACACCTCGACGACCGAGCGGATCACGGGCGCGAGCGAGCAGATCCTGCGGCTCATGGCCGCACAGGACTACCTGGCTGCGACCGGGGACGAGAAGATGCTGAACGCGGTGTACTCGCTCTCCGACGAGCATCGGGTCGAGCAGACCTTTCGGATCAAAGACGGCCTCCAGCTCGTCGACCGCAACGTCCTCCGACTCGAGGCGGGCCTTCGCTTCGAGGTGGCGCTCGGCCAGTCGACCGAGCGGGTGCTCTCCCTCCTCGACGGCGAACAGCCGCTCGCGGCGGTACTGACGCAGGCGGCAGACGGCACGGGCCTCACGACGGAGGAGTTCGTCGCCCGGGCGCTGCCCGTCGTGCGGCGGCTGATCGAGCTCGGCTTTCTCCTTCCCCCGGAGAACGAGCGACCGTAGGTCGTTTCGCTCCCGCCGCGGAGGTGGTGGCTTCGATCTCTAGACCTAGATCAGGCCTTCGCGAACCGCAGCGGCGACGGCCTGGGAGCGGCTGCGGGCGTTGAACTTCGTGACCACGTCGTGGATCACGTTCTTCACGGTGCGTTCGCTGTAGCTGAGCCTCTTCGCCACCTCGCGTGTGGGGTGGCCGTCGGCGACGAGGCGGAGTACCTCCTGCTCACGCACCGTCAGCGGCGAAAGGGACAGGCCGCGCGGCTCGAGCGTCTCGTTCGAGGCGCGGGCGATCGTCCGGAGGAGATCGCCGAGCATGTCCGGGGCGATCACGCCCGACCCGGTTGCCGCGGTCCGAAGGCTTGCAACGAGCGCGTCAGGAGTGAGCGTCTCCTTCCACAGGTAGCCGACCGCGCCCGCCTGCACGGCTGCGAGCAACTCGCGCTGCTCCGAACGGCCCGAACAGACGAGAACGCTCACGGCTGTCCGCACACGGAGCTCCCTGATGAACTCATGCGCCCCGGGCAGATCGTGATCGACCAGAACGACGTCGGCGTCGAACAGCTCCGGCTGCGCCCAGGCAGCCTCGGCGGTCGCCGAGTCGAAGACCGAGTCGATCCCGTCGGCGCCGTCCAGACAGGCGACGAGCCCACGACGGTAGATCGAGTGGGGGTCCACGAGAAAAACCCTCATTGCAAAACGCCTCGGGCCTGCCCCAGAGCCACGTTACTCCTTCCCCATACTCTTTCCCCGTACTAGGACCCGCAGCGGTGCGCACGATTCCATGCAAGGGGTCCCGTGTCAAGCGAGTTCACCATTCCGAGGCACATCCGTCGTTTTCTCGTCTCGAGTGCGGCCGGTGCCGTGGCCGACTCGTTTACACTCGAGCTGTGGACGTGACGTTCGAGGTCGGAGGCGAGACGTATTCAGTCGCCGAGCCGCAGGCGACGATTCTCGCCGAGAACCTCCGGATCCTCTCGAAGGCCGAGTTCGCGACCGCATCACAGCCGGCAGCCCTGCTCGGAGCGGACGACGACTGGCGTGAGGGCGCGAAGTCGGTCGCCGAGTCGATCGAGGCGACACTTGTCGACAGGAGCACCAAGCCGCTCCACCTGGAGGGCGGAGCAGCCGATGCCACCTACTGCGTCCTGCGCCTGATGGTCGGCCTCGACACGAACGAGGCGACCGGCCTGCGCGACGCCCTCGGCTCTCCGGTCGTCATCGACGATGCCGTGCCTGGACAGCCACGGGTCGGCGGGAAGGTCGCCCAGCTGCCACATCTTTCGAGACCGGAGCTGCTCGAGCTGCTCGTGATCCTGTTCGTGCTCGCCGTGCTGACGGTCGTGCTCGGCTTTGCCTGGACGGGGACCTGGTGGGTGCTCGCCCCGGTGATCGCTGCGCTCCTCGGGTTGCGAGTCGCGACGACTCGAACAAGCGGACGGCTGGCCTGGACGGTCGCCTCGGTCGTCTGGTGGGGGATCTTCCTCGTGCCTGCGGCGGTGCTCGTCACCCTCATCGGCCTGCTCGTGGTCGCGATCTTCAACTGAGCTCGACGGCGCCGGCCCTGCGGTTCGACGTCGAGCGTCAACTCGACCTTCCCCAACAGCCCGGCGGGTAGCTTCTCCGCCTGATGCCGGATGCGATCGTCGTCGGTTCGGGGCCGAACGGGCTCGCCGCGGCGATCGTGCTGGCACGCGCCGGGATCTCGGTCGGGCTGCTCGAGGCCGAGCAGACCGTTCGGCGGCGGCTGCCGCTCCGCCGAGCTGACGCTGCCGGGGTTCGTGCACGACGTCTGCGCGGCGGTGCATCCGCTCGCAGCGGCCTCCCCGTTCATGCGCTCTGTCCCGCTCGAGCGGCACGGAGTGAAGTGGGTTCACTCGCCGGCGGCGCTCGCACATCCGTTCGACGACGGGACGGCGGCGCTGCTTCTCCGCTCGGTGGACGGAACCGCCGCGGGTCTCGGCGAGGACGCAGCGCGGTACCGGCGACTGATGGCCCCGCTCGTCGAGCGGGCCGACCCGCTGCTCGCCGATCTACTCGCGCCGATCCGGCTGCCACATGACCCTGCGGCCATGGCGCGCTTCTCGGCGCGGGCCGCGCTACCGGCAAGCATGCTCGCGCGGCGGGCGTTTCGCGGTGAGAAGGCCCGCGGGCTCTTCGCCGGGCTCGCCGCGCATTCGATGCTGCCGCTCACCCGGCTGCCGTCGGCGGCCTTCGGGCTCGTGCTCGGGGTGCTCGCTCATTCGGTCGGCTGGCCGTTTGCCCTGGGAGGATCGCAGCGGATCGCGGACGGGCTCGTCTCCTACCTCGAGTCGCTCGGCGGCGGCGCCGAGGTGGGCCGGCGTGTGGGCGCGCTGGCCGAGCTCGGTGCGCTCAGGCCGGTGCTCTTCGACGTCTCGCCGCGCTCGTTGCTGGCGATCGGGGGCGGCGCGTTTCCCTCCGGCTACCGGCGGCAGCTCGAGCGCTTCCGGTACGGCCCGGGTGTGTTCAAGCTGGACTGGGCGCTCGCTGGGCCGATTCCGTGGCGCGCGGCGGAGTGCGCGAGCGCGGCGACGGTGCACCTCGGGGCCACCCTCGAGGAGATCGTCGCCTCCGAGCGGGAGCCGTGGCGGGGCAGGATCTCCGGGCGGCCCTTCGTGCTGCTCGCCCAGCAGACCCTCTTCGATCCTTCCCGGGCGCCGCGGGGGAAGCACACGGCTTGGGCCTACTGCCACGTTCCGAATGGTTCCCGGGTCGACATGACCGAGCGGATCGAGGCGCAGGTGGAACGCTTTGCGCCCGGGTTCCGGGAGCTCGTGATCGGCCGCTCGGCGATGGGGCCGGCGGAGATGGAGGCGCACGACGCGAACTACGTCGGCGGAGACATCAACGGCGGTGCGGCGGATCTCCGGCAGACGCTCGCGCGTCCCGCGCTGCGGGCTTCGCCGTACGCAAGCCCGCTACCCGGCGTCTTCCTGTGCTCCGCCTCCACGCCGCCCGGCGGAGGCGTTCACGGCATGTGCGGTTTTCACGCGGCGCGGGCGGCGATGCGGGCATGACGCCGTCGCGGTTCGATCAGCGACGCCTCTCGTTCGGCCCGGCCGCCTCGCTGTATGACGAGATCCGGCCGTCGTATCCACCCGAGGCGGCCCGCTGGATCCTCGGAGACGAGCCGGTCCGGGTGGTCGATCTCGGCGCGGGGACGGGGAAGTTCAGCCGCGTGCTCGCCGCGCTCGGCCACGAGGTGATCGCCGTCGAGCCGGACGCGGGGATGCGTGCGGTGCTCGAGCAGGGGTCGCCGGGCGTGACGGTGCTCGCCGGCTCGGCGGAATCGATCCCGCTTCGGAGCGAGAACGTCGACGCGGTCGTCGCTGCGCAGTCCTTCCACTGGTTCGCGAACGACCTGGCCCGGGCCGAGATCGCGCGGGTGGTTCGGCCCGGCGGGGTGTTCGGCACGATCTGGAACGTTCGCGACGACTCGGTGGCCTGGGTGGCCGAGCTCACGCGCGCCGTGCTTCAGGGGGACGGGTCGTCGTCGTTCTCCGGCTCGTACGAGGAGGACTTCGGCCCGGGATTCGGCGATCGGGATCGGGCCGAGTTTCGTTTCAGCGCCGAGCACACGGTTGCTTCACTGCTCGACCTCGTGCGGAGTAGGTCGAAGTACCTCGTCGCCGGCGAGGCCGAGCGGCGGGAGTTGCTCGCCGCCGCCGAGGCGGTCGTCGAGGGGTTTCCGGAGCCCTTCCACCTTCCGTACATCACGATCGCCTATCGGGCGGGTCGCGCCTGAGCCGGGATCTCGAGGGATGCTCGGTGTTGGGTGTCGAGCTCAAATCACCCCATCTGCCGCTCTGGTCGCCTAGGATATGAACTCAGAACGGGCAGTCTTGCGGGTCTTATCGAGGGAGGCGTGGGGATTGGGGCGACAGGGCTCGACCTGTCGGGGTTCGGATTCTCGTTCGTCGAGAGTTCGGGATGGCGTTGAACGCGACGTGCAGCCCACGTCGGGGCTCGACCATGTCGTCAACGGCCCAGGCCGGGCGCCGCGGTGGCGCGGATGAACCCCGTCCGGAAGTCCATGCAGACGAAGCGTGAGCGCGTAAACGCTGCAACCCTCGCGATGCTGGACGAGGCGCTACCGAAGCTGCGGGAGTCCGCCGACTTGAACGGGCTGCTTCGGGCCCAGGCTCTCGCCCAGGCCGTTGCGACGACATCCGACGGTGCCGTACGCCGGAAGGCCATTCGAATAGTCAAGAAGGCCGGTGCCGCCGGCACGAAGCTCGACGAGGGAGCACGCGCTGCCACCGCCCGGCGCGATGCGTGGACACCAGCCGGCTTGTCCTCTGCCGATCGCCGCCACGACGACGTGCCTGTCACACCAAACACTGAAGCTCTAGTCGAGCAAGACAGTTACGTTCCAGAGGACAGCCTCGACGTTCCAGAGGACGGCCTCCGGCTCGTCGTGCTGCCCGAGGTCGGCGCGCCGGCCGAGGAGCCCGTCGCGTCTCCCCCGACCGAGGTTCGGGATCCCGTCGCCGACTCGACATCCGCCGCGGCCGCGCATGCGAACGGCTCGAATGGAGCGGCGAGCGGATCGACAGTCTCCGGCCCGAACGGCGTCGCGGCACCACCAACGCTCGTCCCGACGGAGACGCCCCGGACTCCCGCACCCGAGCTCGACCGACACCTGATCGCTCCTGCCGCTGCAGGGGCGGACGATCCGAGCGCCCGACCCACCGAAGATAGGCCGACTCGTCGGTCATCCCCGCGGCTCGCGCCCGGGGAAGAGCTCTTGTTCGAGCGAATTGTGGATCTCGTGAGACTGCTGGCCGGAAGTCCAGATCCGCCGAAGACCGGAGAGGTTGCGGTCCGCGAGCTCGTCGTCCGAGACGACGAGGCCGACGAAGGCGGGGCCTTGCGCGTCGAGCTTCCTCCGTCCGTCGTCCGCTGGGGGCAGCCGCTCCTCGACGGTTACGAGCAGAGCAGGGCGCTGGAGGGAAAGCTGATTCTCGGACTGCTCAGAAACCAGCACAAGCAACAGATCCAGCGCGAGCTCAAGCAGATCGTGGTCGACTCGATGAGCGCCGGAGCCGACGTGCGCGGCCTCAGCACAGACGCGGTACCGGCGATCGCCTATGCGCTGCTGATCGAGAGCTTGCCGACAGCCGTCGAGCCGGGCTCCTCGCATGCGGCCGAACGGGTGAACGACGTGCTGATACACGTGTCGGGCAGTTCACACGAGCTCCCTGCTGCGGCCGAGGAGTCACTCCTGTTCGTCGACCTCCTCAAGCTGGCAGTGGCCCTCGGCGAGGCGCAACGATACGCAGACCAACTCTCGCTCGGCCGCCTACCGGTCGAACGAGCCGGGCGGCACTCCCGATTCTCCCGCAACTCGATCGTGGTGGCCCTGGCCGTTGGCTGCGGGTTGGTCGCGCTGGCACTTGGCGGCTTCGCGCTCGGCTCGATGGGCGGCGGCGGTACTCCGGCCGCAGTTCGGACGACGATCACCCGGGAGAGGGTCATCACCCACACGGCGACGCCGCCGGCGACAACCGTGACCCGGCTCGTCCCGCGGACGAAGGTCGTCGACCACACGAAGACCGTTGCCGATGTCTCGACCGTTACCGATGTCTCGACCGTTACCGTGACCACGCCCGCCCCCGCCCGCACTCCAACCCCGACTCCGACTCCTGCCGCCCCCAGGATCATCACCAAACCTGTCGTGCCGGCGGCGTGCGCGACCGCAATCGCGAACGCCCAGAACGTGGCGCTGCTCGCCGTGACCGGCTTCAGCGAGTTCTCCGCCTATGCCAAGCTCGCCAGCGAGGCGATTCCAGCGGCCCTGGCCCACGACTCGGCCAAGATGGCGAAGATCAGCAACAAGACTCAGGTGCTCGGCGATTCTCTGGGCCGTCAGGCGGACCAGATCGCACGCCTCGGTGATGCGGTCAGCGCCGCGGCTGCGGCGTGTCGTTGACCGCGGCCGCCCCGCGCTGCCACTCCCGCGACCACGAGGCACGGGGTCTCGCTCCCGGCGGCACCGACCGTGTCAACGGCTGGAGCCGTACACCAGCTTCTGATAGCGATTGTGACCGAGCTCGAGGTACTCGTCGATTGCGGTGCTCTCGCCCCGCTCGAACGACTTCAGGAGAGCCCCGAGGGCCGCGCGGGCCTCGGCCCGCCGGTGGACGAAACCGAGGATCAGCCCGGTTCGCAGAAGCGCGAAGGCAACCTCCTGCCGGATCTCGGGCTCGGTCGCCCGCCCGAACTCGACGATCACCTTGCGGAACACCGTGAGCGCCTCGTCGGTTCGATCGAGCTCCTCGAGCTCGAACGCCTCGGCCGTCAGCGCACGAGCCGTCTCGATCCGCGAGGCCTGTGACCCGGTCTCGTTGCTCGTCGGCTGCCTCCCTTCGGCCCCGTGAAGCCTGTCCGGAGGTTGGGGCTCAGACCTGTCGCGCAATTCAGCCATCTCCAGCCCGGCAGGCTAGCGTCAGTCGGTTGATGCTGCATGTACGAGGGTTGACGCCGCGTAGGTTGATGCCGGGTAAAGAGTTGGAAATAGCGGTGCGAATTGCTTGACTCGGACGGCGTTGTCTGAAAGGATCAGACTGCCTGCTGAATGTGCAGGTGGTCGATCGCCCCCAGACCCCGTGCGATAGCCGTCGTCCCCGTGGTGTGAGTCCGTTTACCTGTGGCTTTGACTCTCACCACGGAGTGTTCAAAACATGTGACGGGAAGGGGATCAATGAGAAGAGGGATAGTCATCTTCTTGACTTTTGCTGTGGCCGCAATTTTCGCCAATTCGGCGCTGGCGGTAGCTTCGGACCCGGGCGGGGGGTATATCGAGGTCTGCAAGGCCGCGAATGCCACCCTGCACGGGAACTTCAACTTCACGGTGATGGACTCTTTCACCGAGGCGGCAACTCCTACGCACGTGGTGACGGACACCATCAGCATCGCACCCGGCACTTGCACCGAGCCGATTGCGGTGTACCCGGGGGCCGTTGCCGTGACTGAGACGGGCGGGACGTTGGGGATCGGTGCCAACGGCCAGACCGAGAACGACAACTCGTACTTCACGACGACGGCCACGGGCGTAGGCCAGAACTCCACGTCCGTCGGGACGTTCGATGGACATTGGACGTTCAATGTCAACGTGCCTGCGGGTGGTCCGCAGAGTGTCGTGACCGTGACCTTCGCCAACACCCTCGACCCCGGTGTTGTCGAGGTCTGCAAGGTGCTCGCACCTGGATCGAACCTGACAGGCAACTGGCAGTTCACGATCACCGGCGCGAATGCCTTCTCCCAGACCGTGACCGTTCCCTCCGGAGATTGCAGCTCTGCGATCACCGTTCCGGCGGGACGCGTCAAGGTGACCGAGACAGGTGATGCCGCGGAGAACGTGACGGCAATCACCGCAACATCGCCAGGTAACTCGAACGCGATCGTCGGCCCGCTTGCAGGGTCCCAGGCTGATCTCCCGAATGCGACCGTCGTCGCGAGCGTCAACCCGGGCGATGTATCCCAGCAGACGATCATCAAGATGACGAACGACAGCGTCCGGCTGAAGCTCTGCAAGTACGAGCAGGGCCTCACCGCCGGCCAGCAGTACTCGTTCTCGTTCCCGTCGGTCACGGGCAACCCGGGTCCTGTGGGCCCGATCGCCCCCGTTACGCTGGCCTCCGGGAACTCCCTCGCGAATGCAGTCTGTCAGGTGATCGGCACGTACCGTGCCGGGACGACGGTGCAGATCGTCGAGGGCATCACCGCTGGTCAGAAGGTCGGCGCCATCACGGTGACCCCGACCCAGATCGGTGGGAATCCAAGCGCGGGCACGACTATCGTTCCCGGCTCCCTGAGCCTCCCGAACCGTACGGTGACGGTGGTTCTTGGCTCCGGCGAGACCGTCGTGACCTACCTGGACGATCCTGCTCAGACGGGCGACTTCAAGCTCTGCAAGCAGGCTGGTGTAAACGGTGACCCGACCATCCCGGCCGGGACGATGTTCCCGTTCACCCTGACGCCGACCACTGGCGGCTCTCCGATCAGCGTGTCCGTCCCGACAGGCGGATGTGCGGATCTCGGCCAGCAGGCGTTCGACTCGACCTGGACAGTGGTCGAGGGCACGGTGGCCGGAATCACCACCACCGTCCAGAGCGTCACCGCGAGCCCGGCGTCGGTTCAGGTCCTCGAGGGGAGCTGCCCAAGCGGCGCAACGAGCACGAACCAGGCGACGCTGAACAACGTGAACCTCGCCGCCCGCTCCGCGCAGGTGACGATCAGTGAGTGCGTGACGACTGAGCTCACGTTCACGAACGTCGATCCGCCGGCCGCTCCGCCCACCACGGGTGGAACTACCCCGCCGGTCGTTACCACCCCGCCGGTCGTTACCACTCCGCCGGTCGTTACCAGCTCGACGGGTGGCACGAGCAGCTCGGGTGGCTCGGGTGGCTCGGGTGGCTCGAGCAGTTCGGGCGGCTCGGGTAGCTCGGGTGGCTCGGGTGGCTCCAGCAACGTCACTCCGACGGTCGTTGCGACCGCCGCGGGTGTCGGAGTCGGTGGCATCACCTCGGTGACGGCCCCGCTGACGACGAAGTCGACAACGACGAGTGCCGTGCTGACGAAGGCGCTCAAGCTGTCGAAGCTTCGCAAGGAGCTGAAGACACTGAAGTTGAGTGCCCACAAGCTCAACGTGAAGCTGTCGTCCACGCTGAAGCACAGCACCAAGCACAAGCACATCGCCAAGCAGATCGCGAGCGTCAAGGCTCGCGAGGCCAAGGTTTCGGCCGAGATCGAACTGCTTGTGAAGTAAGCGCGACAGGTAATACCGGTGAGCGGGTGGGACGGCCGTACGGCCGTCCCACCCGCTCGTCGACTAAACGGGGAAGGGGAGGAGACGTAGATGCTGGGTCATGTGGCGGGATTTGATTTGCCCGGTGAAGCGAGCCGCGTCACTGCGGACACCCATTTGATCGACAGGGCCGAAACCGGCCGCGCTCAGGATCCGCAGGAAAGGATCCGTCAACTTCAGACCGCACTCGACACACGAGTGGTGATCGAGCAGGCGAAGGGCATTCTCGCCGAGCGGTTTCAGCTACCGATCGACGAGGCCTTCGGCCTCCTCCGTTACTCTGCGCGGGCGAGCCGGATGTCTCTTCGAGCGCTCGCCGGAGCCGTGGTCGAGCACCCGGAGGTCACGCCCGCGGAGATCGCCGGACCGCTTGCGCGGCCGGACCGATGGCGGATCGCCAGCCTGACGAGCGCCGTCTGAATCGCCTCGACATGCGAGCATCATCCGAGAATGGTTCACAATGGGACTGACGGGTCGGCTGCACCCAAGCGCGACCGCCCGCTAGACGAACGAGGGGGAAAACTTAGACCGATGGGGAGCGAGGCCAGCCCAACTTGCCGTTAAATGCAGACTGCGAGGATTTGTCGAGCGTGTACGCGGGTTGGGGATCAACGCTCTGTTTGCCCTCCGTGCCTGACTCGAGGGCAAGCGATCCTCTCGAGCGTCTTCCTCACTCCCTCGGGATTCGTCTCGGGAGAGGAGGAATACGCTCGCCTCGAGGCGAATCGCCGTGACGGGCGGCCAAAATTTTCCCGCGCGAGCACACCGTCTTGCGCGTCGGCTTCCGTTGATCCCCGATCCCGGAAGGCGCGAGGCCCGCGAAAGCGGGCCTCGCTGTTGCTCCCGGTCACGAGCTCGCCACGACAGTCGGAGCTCAGCCGGCGCTCGGAGCAAGCGCTGCGGCCCAGGTCTTACCCGGCGGCGAGCGTCGAGCGGCCGGTCGGCGGCTCGCACCTCGAGTCAGACGCAGACGGGCCACCTCCGGTGGAACCCGCGCGCAGGTCGATGACCGCACTCTGTACGCCCACGTTGCCGCCTGTATCTGAGGCGGAGACCGTGATCCGGTACTCCCCGTGCGGGAGCCTCGAGGTGTCGAGCAGACGTGGAGTGAGGTCGAACAGGTAGCGCCCGGCCTTCCCGTAGTGGTAGACGCCGTCGACCGCCGCGAAGTTCTGCTCGGTACCGGGCGCGTAGACGGTGCAGAACTCCTGGCGCGGCGGCTCGCCGTAGCGGAAGTCGGCGGCGGTGTTCTTCGCGACGATGCGCCCTCCGAGGGTGGTGAGGCGCCACGCCACGTGGACCGGGGCGACCGGCAGCGAGCTCCACGGATACGGGCTCGCGAGCTCCGGCGTGTCGAAGGCGTCGGCGAGGATGCGGACTTCCCGCGTCAGATCGCTCGGGGCGCAGCGGCTGACCCGACGGCGCCTGGAAGAGGATCGCTCGTACCGTCGGCCTCGTCGTGTCCCGGTACGGCTCGAGATGGTGCGGCATCAGGGGGTTGACGGCGCAATCCTCGCGTAGCTCGGTCAGGTGGATGTGGTTCCAGCGAGGCCGGACGAGCCCGAGGACGGTCCGAAGCGCCGTCACCTCCTCGCCGGCGTGCACGCGTGGGGCGAGGTGGATGTACTGGAAACGGCGCCCGCCGGGCGTTTCGACGGAGACGAGGTCGCCGGTCACGCGCACGCGCGATCCCGGACTTCACCGGGTACACGGGTTGCCGGGCCAGGCGGAGATGTCGATCCCGTTGTGGAAGGAGAACGCCCCTTCGCCCGGGCCGGTGAATACCGTGCGCGGGTCACCGAAGTTGCCGCGTACCGGGATGCATGCGATGGAACGGCTTGACCGGCCATGGGTAGGCGGCGAGCCGGTCGCGCGCGAGGTAGCGGCAGCGGTGCTGCACCTGCTGCCAGACCGTCAGCCGCGGCAGGGCGACCGGCGAGGGCGCGGCGGAGGCAAGGGTCGCGCAGAAAAGCCCGAGCGCAACGAAACCCCCCACCTCTCCGATCCGCTTGCGTCCCACCGGCACGCCGGACCCTAGCCAAACCGGCCGGAGCACCACCCGAGGCCTCCCGAGCCATGCGTAGACTGGCTGCCGTGGCCTCGCGCGTCAGTCGAGCGCTCGGCGGCCGGCGCGGGGGGACGGCCTTCGCGCTCTATCTCATTGCCGCGTTCGCGTTCCTCGGCGCCCGCGTGGTCGAGCACCCCGAGCGGCGGATGGTCGGCGGGCTCTTCACCGATCCGCAGATCTTCATCTGGTCGTTCGCCTGGTGGCCTCACGCGATCCTCCACGGCCAGAACCCGTTCTTCACGCACGCGATCTGGGAGCCCGACGGCTTCAACCTGACCTGGGCGACGAGCGTCCCCGGGCTCGCGATCGCCTTCGCCCCGGTCACGCTCCTCTTCGGGCCGATCCTCGCCTACAACGTCGCGAGCATCCTGATGCCGGCACTCGCTGCCTGGACGGCGTTCCTGCTCTGCCGGCATCTGACCGGGAAGGTCTGGCCGTCGCTCGCCGGGGGCTACCTCTTCGGCTTCTCGACCTACGTGCTCTCGGCGGAGCTGACCCATATCTTCAGCGCCGCCGTGTTCCTGCTCCCGGTCGCGGCGCTCCTCGCGGTCCGGTTCGTGCAGGGCGAGCTCGGCAGGCGCGGATTCGCGCTGCGCATGGGGCTCGTGCTCGCCGGCCAGATGCTCCTCTCGACGGAGATCCTCTTCACGCTGACGCTCGCGATCGCGACCTCGCTCGTGCTCGGTTTCGCGCTCGTGCCGCCCCGGCGCAGGCGAATCGCCCAGTCGCTCCTGCCGCTCGCAGGCGCCTACGCGCTCGCCGCGCTGCTCACACTGCCGTTCGTCTACTACGCGGCGAGCGGGACGGGCTCCCGTCCACCCTCGGGCGCCGAGGCGTTCTCCGGCGACCTCCTCAATCTGGTCGTTCCGACGGAGGCCTCGCTCGGCGGCTGGTGGGGGCGGCACGTCGCGACGGCCTTCCCCGCGAACGATGCCGAGCGCGGCACCTACCTCGGAGTGCCGCTGCTCGCGATCGTCTGCCTCTTCGCGTGGCGGTGGCGGCGCTCCGCTGCCGGCCGTTTCCTCGTCGTGGGGTTCGCCGCTCGCCGTGCTCTGCTCGCTCGGGGCCTGGCTCACCGTCGACGGCCATCGAGCCGTGACGCTGCCGTGGATGCATCTCGCCGAGCGCCCGTTCTTCCGGAACGTGATGCCGGTCCGTCTGATGGTCTACGCCGCGCTCGCCGCGTCGGTGATGACCGCGCTCTGGGCCGCGTCCACGGCGCGGCCGCGCTGGCTGCGGATCGCCCTTCCCGCACTCGCGGCCGTCGCGATCCTGCCGAACCTTGCGTGGGGAGAATGGGCGCGAACGCCCGAGGTGCCGCGCCTCTTCACGACGAGCCTCTACCGGGCCTGTCTCGGCCCCAAGGAGAACGTGCTGCTCCTGCCCTTCGGGACCCGTGGCGACTCGATGATCTGGCAGGCGAGATCCGGGTTCTGGTTCGAGAATGCAGGCGGCTACATCTCTCCCTACCCGCCCGGGGGTTACACCATGGTCGAGGGGATGGGACGCGTCGCGACAGAGGACATTCCGCCCGACGTCTCGACCGCCGACGTACTGGAGCTCGTACGCCTGAAGCACGTCACGTCGATCGTCCTCGATGCGAACGAGGCTTCGCTCTGGGGGCCGGTGCTGCACCCGTTCGGGCATCCGCAGGCCGTCAGGCGGCGCGCTGATCTACCGGCTCCGCGATGCGCCTCCGCTTCGCGAGGGCTGCGCCGTGGCCGCGAAAGCCGTCAGCTGACGCTCGCGGCGAACGACGGACCTGCGCTCGAGCGCTCGGAGTAGTAAGACGCTTGACTACTAGGAGGATCGACGCTATGGTTCGTCTCGCCGGCGGGCCTTGAGAACTTTCAGGCGCTACGTCGTCCTTCCGAGGCCGGGCCCCCATCGCGGTGGAGCGTGAACGGGAGCCCGGCCTCGTCCCTTTCCCGGGTCCCTGGACGGTGAGCCCCTTCGCGTAGTTCGCAGAAGATCTTCTGCGTAGGGAGAATAGTCGCGGTGCTGACCACCGATACGAGTAACGTGATGGCCGTGCCTCAGCAAGAAGAGCTTTCGCCGGGCGAGTATTGCCTTCTCGCGCTCCTCTGCGAGCATCAGAGCCACGGCTGGAGCCTCGCGACCACGCTGTCGCGTGGCGGGGAGATCGGAGCGATCTGGTCGATCGCGCGCCCGCTCGTCTACACAGGGCTGCGGCGACTCGAGGCGGAGGGGATGATCGTCACCACCGGGCTCGAACGCGGCCAGCGCGGTCCGCATCGGGTGATCTACGGACCGACCCCCGCGGGCCGAAAGGCAGTCCGCAGATGGCTTCTGCAGCCGGTCGAGCACGTCCGCGAGGTTCGCTCGCTCTTCCTGTTGAAGGTCGTTCTCGCCCAGCGCCTCGATCTCGACACGAAACCTTTGCTGACCGCCCAGCGCGAGCTGATGACGCCCTTCGTCGCCTGGCTCGAGGCGCGTCTCGATGATGTAGACCCAGCCCTGGAGCCGACCGAGGCGACCGTGCTCTACTTCCGGCTCGAGACCGCTCAGACGACGGTGCGCTTCATCGATCACATGCTCGAGGATGGAAAGCCGCCCCGGAGCAAGGCCAAGAGCGCCTCGAAGTCGCGAAGGGCCGGAGACCGAGCAACGTAGGCTTGCCCGATGACCGGTGGCGAGCTGACCGACTTCATCGCGGGGATGCCGAAGGCAGAGCTGCACCTCCACCTCGAGGGGACGCTCGAGCCGGAGCTGAAGTTCGAGCTCGCAGCCCGGAACGGGATCGAGCTTCCCTACCGCTCGGTCGAGGAGATGCGCACGGCGTACGGCTTCGACGACCTGCCGTCGTTTCTCGCCGTCTACTACGAGGGTATGAGCGTCCTCGCGGTGGAGCAGGACTTCTACGACCTCGCGACGGCCTATTTCCGCAAGGCCGCCTTGCAGAACGTCGTCTATGCCGAGTGTTTCTTCGACCCGCAGGCGCATACGTCGCGGGGGATCCCATTCGCAACCGCGATCGAGGGCTTCCACCGGGCCCAGGTGGACGCCGCCGCGGAGCTCGGTCTCCAGAGCCGGCTGATCATGTGCTTCCTGCGCGACCTGAGTGCCGAGTCGGCGCGTGCGGCGCTCGAGGAGTCGCTTCCCTACTCGGGCTGGATCGTAGGCGTCGGGCTCGACTCCGACGAGAAGGACAACCCGCCCGTCAAGTTTCGCGACGTCTTCGCGCGGGCCCGCGACGAGGGTTACCGGCTGACGATGCACTGCGACGTCGACCAGGAGGACTCGGTCGGCCACATCTGGCAGTGCCTCGACGAGATCGGCGTCGAGCGGATCGATCACGGGGTCAACTCGCTCGAGGATCCCGCGCTCGTCCGGGAGATCGAGGCTCGCGGGCTCGGCCTGACCGTCTGCCCGATCTCGAACGGCTACGTGGCCGGAGGCCTCAAGGCGCACGAGCTGAAGACGATGCTCGACCACGGGATGCGCGCCACCGTCAACTCGGACGATCCGGCCTACTTCCCCGGCTACGTGAACGAGAACCTCGTGGCCGCGCAGGCGGAAGCCGGGATGACGCGCGAGGAGGTGATCCAACTCGCCCGGAACTCGTTCGAGACCGCCTGGCTCGAGGAGGACGAACGCGCGTCCTACCTCGCCCGGCTCGACAGCTACGCCGCAGACTGACCGCGCGAAGGCTCTCGCTCCGGCCGCCCGAAGCGTCGAGGCGCCCCTCCGCATCCAGGAATCGTCCACAGTGCACGCCGCTCCGAAGACCCGGTGTCCGACACCGGCGCTCGCGACTCGAACCAGCCCGTGAGCAGGTATTTTCGCGCTACGGGCCGGGCGGCGAACTCGGTCTCTTACTCAGGTTTTCCACACGCCGGGGCCACGTCCTTCACAGGCCAGAGCCCACGGAATATGCTTGTTGCTGCGAGGGAGGGCACAAAGCCCGCGAGCGGCGACTGGTCCCGCTGCGAGCACACGAGAGGAGAAAACGTTGGCGCTCACTATTGGCGACACCGCCCCTGATTTCGAGGCGGAGACATCGGAAGGCCCGATCCACTTCCACGAGTGGCTCGGCGACTCCTGGGCGGTGCTGTTCTCGCACCCCAAGGACTTCACCCCGGTCTGCACGACCGAGCTCGGCTACATGGCGAAGATCAAGCCGGAGTTCGACCGGAGGGGCGTCAAGATCATCGGGCTTTCGGTCGACCCGGCTGCGGATCACGACCGCTGGGCCTCGGACATCGAGGAGACGCAGGGCACGAGGCCGAACTACCCGATCATCGGCGACGCCGACTTTGCGATCTCCAAGGCCTACGGCATGCTCGGAGCAGATGTCTCCGGCGACCCGCACGACCGCACTGCGGCCGACAACCAGGCAGTCCGCAACGTCTTCGTGATCGGGCCCGACAAGAAGATCAAGCTCGTGCTCGTCTACCCGATGACCACCGGCCGCAACTTCGACGAGGTGCTGCGCGTGATCGACTCGCTCCAGCTCACCGCGAAGCACCGCGTCTCGACGCCGGTGAACTGGAAGGACGGCGAGGACGTGATCATCGCCGGCTCGGTCTCGAACGACGAGGCCAAGGAGATCTTCGGCGAGTGGGAAGAGCCGAAGCCCTACATCCGGATCGTGCCCCAACCGAGCTGAGAATCGCTGCGGGGAGAGCGTGCGGGTGCGCGCTCTCCCCGCTCAGGCGTTCACGACGATGAACGACGCCGCCTTCCCGGCCTTCGAGTACAAGCTCCACCGGCCGGCCGCGAGGGCCACAAGGCGCGTGCGGTTGCCTCGAACGGCACGCTCGCGATCTCGACCGGGTCGGCACCGTGTCGCATGACGAAGAATCCGGCGTGCGCTCCTGTCCGAGACGTCGCTCTCGGACCGTGCGCCGTCAGCGGGGGCGGGCGATCGCGCGGATCTCCGCGCCGGTCAACCTGACGAGGTCGCGCGCGTCGAGCTCGAGCTCCAGCCCGCGGCGCCCGGCGCTCACGTAGATCGTCGGATGTGCGAGCGCGGAGTCGTCGATGGTCGTCGGGAGGGCCTTCCGCTGCCCGACCGGCGAGACACCGCCGAGCACATACCCCGTCGCGCGCTCCACCCGCCCGGGGTCGGCGAGCGCACCGCGCTTTCCCCCGAGCCGCTTCAGGTCGAGCTGCGCCGCCGCCGGCACGATTGCGACCGCCAGGGATCCGTCGAGGTCGACGACGAGCGTCTTGAAGACCCGGCCCGGTTCGACCCCGAGGCGTTCGGCCGCCTCGAGACCGTAGGACTCGACCCCCTCCACATGCTCGTACTCGTGGACGGTGAAGGCGATTCCGGCCCGTTCCGCTGCGGCTATCGCGGGCGTTCGGGCCATCGCCGGGGACGATAGTCGGCCGCTGTCCCGCTGCTACTGTCAAAACGTGACGCGGGGGCTCGTCCTGGTCTGCCTGGCGACCCTCGGGCTCTCTGTGGCAGGCGGTGCGCAGCCGGCCACCGGGGCCGCGCCGGACTTCCGGTCCTGCGGTAGCGATACGCCCGTCCTGTGCGGCTCGGTCGTCGTTCCGCTCGATCCATCCGGTCACCACCCCGGCTCGATCAGGTTGAACGTCCAGGAGCTTCCCTCGCTCGATGCCGCGAAAGCCTCGACCCCGCCGAAGCCGATGTTCATGATCGCGGGCGGCCCCGGGCAGGGCTCGGTGGAGGCGTTCGATCTGAGGGATGACGCTGCGTTCTGGCGGGGGCTCTTCCCCGGGTACACGCTCCTTGCCTACGACGATCGCGGAACCGGGAGCTCCGGGCACCTCTCCTGTCCCGGGCTCGCCGCGGTCGCCACCGCGAGCCCCGAGAAGAGTACGGCGATCGTGGGCAGATGCGGCCGCAGCCTGGGTGGGAAGAGCTCGCTCTACTCGACCCGCACGAACGCCTCGGACATGGAGGCGATCCGCCGGGCGCTCGGAGCCGGTCAGATCTCGATCTTCGGTGTCTCCTACGGCACCAAGCAGGCGCTCGGCTACGCCCTCCGCTATCCGTCGCACGTGGAGCGCCTCGTTCTCGATTCGGTGGTCTCGCCGTCCTGGCCCGGCGACTACTACAGCGACGTGCTCGACGGGTTGCCGAAGGGGCTCGATCAGCTCTGCCGTGCAGGCTGCCGCGGTCTCACGGGCACGCCCGGCGCCAACTTCGTGAAGCTCGCGAACGAGCTCGCCGCAAGGCCCGTCGTCGCGGAGGTTCCCCGTCCGGGCGCCCGGCCGACCCGCGTCCGGCTCGACGGTTTCGCCCTGCTCGAGCTCGGGCTCGACACCGACCTCGAGCCGGGGCTCGCGGTTCAGCTTCCCGCCGGCGTCAGAGCGGCCCTCGGAGGCGATCCGGCGCCGCTCGAGCGCCTCGTCGCGCTCGACGACCAGGCCTCCGGCGTCGGCGCACTCGGGATCGACCTCGCGGTGAACGTGGCGACGGAGTGCACCGACGGCCGGTTCTTCTGGCGGCCGGCGAGCGCGGTCCGCACGCGGGCCGCCCTGTTGCAGAAGGCGCTCGCAACGCTCCCGCCGGGGGCGACAGGCCCGTTCGGGAGTTGGGCGGCACTCGGCGGGGCGGCCCAGGAATGTGTGAACTGGCCGCAGGCAACCGCCGACTCGTCGCTTCCGGCCGGCCCCTACCCGAACGTTCCGGTGCTGATTCTCTCCGGGAGCCGCGACGTCCGCACGCCGACTGCCGGGGCACGGAAGCTCGCGGCGAGGTTCCCGCGCAGCAAGGTCGTCGTGATTCCCGGCGCCGGGCACGCCGTGACGGGCAACTCGCGCTGCGCCGACGCGATCGTCGCGAGCTGGCTCCGCGGCCGTAACCACGCCGCCTGTCCGCGCCTCCCACTCTTCATGACACCGCTCGGTAGTGCTCCGACACCGCCTGCGGGCGCGAATGGAGAGCTCTCCGCCGCGGAGACCTACAGGCTCGCCTCGTACACGCTCCACGAGGCCGAGGCCATGTCGCTCACCGCCGCCGGGCTGAAAACGGCGGTCGCCGGCCTTGCCGGCGGCGCACTCCAGCCGGGCCGGAACGGGGGAAGCAGGCTCACGCGGTACTCGGACATCGCCGGCGTGACACTTGATGGATACGTTGCGCCGGATCTGCTCGGTGACGGTCGCTGGGTGGCGTACGTGAAGGTCGGGGGCATGCGTGCCGTTCCGGGCCTCCTCGCCGAGCGCCACGGCAAGCTCGTCTCCTCGTACGAGACCTCGCGCTGAGCGCCGGCCGCCCGCGCCCGGTTTGTGGAACGGCCCTTCGGGTATACGAATCTGCGTGGTTTCCACCAAGCTCACGCCTACCCTGAGTCAAACTCCACGGGACAACTCGATGACTGCGGAACCGATCACGATCGTGATGCCGAGAGAGGGATACGAAAAGGTCGCTCGGCTTGTCGCCGCGGGCGTCGTGTCGCGGCTCGGCTTCGGCTACGAGACCGTCGACGATGTCCAGCTCGCGGTCGAGCTCGTGCTCCACGCGGTCACCCGCGAAGATGACGCGGTGATGCTGCGGCTGGCGAGCGAAGGCGGCGAGCTTACGATCGAGATCGGCGGGGTGGGCGCGCTCTCGCTCGAGCAGCCCCTTCATCCTCTGGACGGTGCCGGTGTCGAGCTCGGCGCCTCTCTCGCCCGGCTCGTTGACCATGTGGAGCTCCGGAGGGATCCGGAGCCGTCGGTCGTCCTCTCGAAGACGCTCCCCTCACCGGCCGCGTGAGCGGCCCGAGGGCCATGGTGCAGAGCTCCGAGGCTGATCGCCGCGCCCTACTGCGCGCCTACCGTGAGCACGGCGACCTCGCGGCTCGCGAGCGGCTCGTGATGGACTTCATGCCGCTCGTCTCCTCGCTGGCCCGGAGATACGCGGGGCGCGGCGAACAGCTCGACGACCTCGAGCAGGTCGCATCGCTCGGCCTCGTGAAGGCGATCGACCGCTTCGACCTCGACCGCGAGGTCGACCTGATCACCTATATCTTCCCGACCGTCGTCGGCGAGCTCAAGCGCCACTTCAGGGACAGGGTCTGGTCGGTGACCGTGCCGCGCCGGCTGAAGGAGCTCTACCTGCTCGTGTCGCGCCTCCTCGACGAGCTGACGGCCGCGAACGGCCGCTCGCCCACGATCGCCGAGCTCGCGGAAGCCGCCGGCGCCACCGAGGAAGAAGTCGTCGAGGCACTCGAGGCGGGCCGCGCCTACGCCGCGCGCTCGCTCACGGCGCCGGACTCCCGCGAGGACTCGGAGGTCGAGCCGATCGACCTGCTCGAGGTGGAGGAGATGGGATACGAGGCCGCCGAGAACCGGGAGCTCCTCGCGAACGGCCTCCGGGCGCTCGACGAGCGTGGACGAACGATCGTAAGGATGCGGTTCGTCGACGGATTGACCCAGTCCGAGATCGCGGCGGCGGTCGGCGTCTCGCAGATGCACGTCTCCCGCCTGCTCCGTCAGGCACTCGAGCAGCTCGGGGAAGAGATCGAGAAGCCATGAGGAGCGCAGGCCGCATCCGCGCGGGTGATCGCGACACCATCGAGCTCAGACTGCCGCCACATCCCGAGAACCTCGCGCTGGCGCGGCTTGCGCTGACGGGCGTCGCCGGTGTGGCGGGCGTCTCGGAGCCCGCGCTCGCCGATCTGAAGCTCGCGGTGACCGAGGCCTGCACGAATGCGATCCTCCACGGTTATGCGAGTGGCGCTCCCGGGGAGCTCGTCGTGCGCTACCGCCTTGCCACCGGTCGCCTCGAGATCGAGGTTGAAGACGACGGCGCCGGCTTCGATCCCGATGACCCGGGAGCGCAGGAGCAAACTGCCGAGGGGCAGGGAATGGGTTTGCTGATCATTCGCTCGACGACCGATGAGCTCGAAATCGAGAGCGACGCGAGCGGAAGCCGGATCTCTTTTACGAAGCTGCTGTCGGTCTAGCCGTTTCCCCGGGCGGGCGTCCCCAGTGCGATCGGAGCGGCTGTCGGGGGAAAATGGCTCGATCTCGGCCCCTCGTTTCCAAGCCCTCGAGCTGCTCCGCCACGAGGTTCAGGTCGTAGCCAAGGGGGAGGCTCAGGCTGCGGCTGTTTCCCCCCGAGGGATCGTCGTCGGGCGCGCTCTGCGCCTATGGCGAGGAAGTAGCGCCGTTTCGCAGGTACCGGATCGCCTCGTCGGAGGTGCCGTAGATCGCGAAGATCCGATCGAGCAGCGTGATCTCGAAGATCCTGCGGATGTTCGCATCGTTGCAGGCGATCGCGAGCTCCCCGCCGGCAGGGCGAAGACGCTTCACCGCTCCCATCAGCACGCCGAGGGTCGTCGAGTCGATGAAGGTCGCATTCGACAGGTCGACGAGCACCTTCCGCGAGCCGCCCTCGATCGTCTTCACGAGTGCCTGCTTCAGCCTCGGCGCGGTGTAGAGATCGACCTCTCCAGTGACCTCGACCGCCGCGACACCATCGCCGAGGTCCGCACTCTGCACGCCGAAGTCCATAGGCATCTAGTTTCTACCCTCCGCCACTCTCCCGCAAACCGGGCTACTCTCGGCCAGGCAACGGTGTCTGCGAACGATCGTCGAAGGAGGGACTGTGGCAAGCCCCGGCCCCGATGAGCTGAGAAAGCACCCGAGGGCGCCTTCGCTGGCCGTTTCGGGCTCGCCACGCCGAACGCGGGCTGAGCGGAGGCGGCCCGGTCGAGCGGCTGGTGCTGCGCACTCCGAGTGCCGTACGACGGAGGCTCATCGGCGGGGCGGCGATCGGGGCGATCGTGCTCGCAACTGTCTCCGGCTCGCTCGCGTGGCGGCAGTACCGCGCCGACCAGCACCAGGCCGTGAAAGACCTGAGCTCGCGCGTCGCGCTTACGGGCATCATCGCGAACACGTTCTTCTCGAGCGGGCTCTCGACGCTCGAGTCCGTCACCCAGGCGCCGGCGGTGCGGAGCACGGACATTCCCGAGATGGGCCCGTACTTCAAGCGGGTCGATGCGACCGGCGGGAAGCTGTTCAACGGCGGGATCTCGTGGAGCAACACCGTCGGCAACATCATGGCGAGCAGCAGCGGCACCACCGCGAACATCTCGGATCGGGAGTACTTCCAGCAGACGCTCGCCACCCGAAGGCCATATGTGAGTGGCGGGCTCATCGGCAAGCAGTCGCGCAAACCGGTGGTCGTCGTCGCGATCCCGACCTTCGACGCCGCAGGCCGTCTGACCGGGGTGCTCACGGGCGGGATCAGGCTCGGCTCGTTCGGTAAGAGCGGGCAGACCGAAGAGCTCGGGCTCAGCGGTCTGACCGTGGTCGATCGAAACGGGCAACTCATCCTTCAGCAGGGCCTTGGACATATCTCGAACACGGCGCTTCTGTCTCGCATGCAGGCTGCAAAGGCAGGCATCATCAACGGAACCGCGGGTCTGGAGGGCGGTAGCGGTCACGTCGTCGCATTCTCGACGGCAGCGTTGCCGGACTGGACGATTGCCGTCGACCAGCCCGAGTCCGCGGTCTATGCCGGCGCCCGGCACTCGCTCCTCCTCGATCTCGCGTCCATCGGCGTCGCCGTCCTGGTCGTGTTCGCGATCCTCGCGCTCGCCGTCCGGCGGTCGGGCCGCCAGATCCGTGAGCAGGGCCAGCAGGCGCAGTCGTGGACGCGGCTCACACGCACGCTCGCCGCCGCTTCCACCCCGGCCGAGGTCGCGGACGCGATGCTCGAAACGGTTCAGGAGGTGTTCCCGGACGCGGTGATCGTGGTCAGCGTCCACTCGGAGACGGGCGACGAGCTCCGGGCTGCGTCGAGTCTTCCGGGATGGCGGCGAGTCCCGGGCGACGACGAGCGATTCGCGGCGATCGCGGACCTGATCCACGATGGCCCGCGCAGCTGGTCGCTCGAGCGCCAGCGATCACTCCGCGACCTGTACCTCGCGTTCGGCCGCGGCTTGAAGGCGCTGCACGGCGTGCCGATCCCGGACCCGGCCGGCCGGCCCGCCGGTGGGATCGGCCTGCTCACCGAGCGCAGCCGGCTCGCACCGAGCGAATGGGAGCTCCTCGGTGCGTTTGCGGCCCAGGCCGCGCAGCCGCTCGAGCGGGCGCTCGCGTTCGAGCACGAGCACGAGGTCGCCTTCCGGCTGCAGCAGAGCCTCCTCCCGTCCGAGCTTCCAACGGCGCCGGGGCTCACCCTCGCCGGGGAATACGCCGCCGGAGGCACCGGTGTCGATGTCGGCGGCGACTGGTACGACGCCGTCCTCCGTCCCGACGGCTCGATCGTGCTCTGCGTCGGCGATGTGAGCGGCCGCGGTGCGGCGGCCGCCACCGTGATGGGCCGCCAGCGGAGCACGTTCCGCGCCTATGCCTTCGACTACGACTCTCCGGCCGAGATCCTTCGCCGGATGATCCGCCATGTGGATGACGACGAGATGACCACGGTCGCCTGTATCAGCATCGATCCGCTCGAGGCGGTGCTCGTGTACTCGAGCGCGGGGCATCCCCCGCCGCTCCTGCTCGACCGGGACTCGGGCGAGGTCGTGCGGCTCGAGCAGGCGAGTGCCCCGCCGCTCGGGGTCGCGGAGGCCGCCGACGTCATCGAGCGGAGCCAGCCCCTCCCTGTGCGGGCCGCGCTCGCGATGTACACCGACGGGCTCGTGGAGCGGCGTGGCGAGAGCATCGAGGAGGGGATCGGCGTTCTGGGGCGGACGATGGCCGCGCGTCCGGGCATCTCCGCGAGGGCGCTGATGTCGGCGATCTCCGACGCGATCGGCAGGCCGGCCGACGACGTCGCCCTGCTGCTTGCGTCGATCGAGCCGGCCTCGACGTTCGAGATCGAGCTTGCAGGGCGCCCCGACGTGCTGCCCGGCCTCCGCCGGCGCCTGCGCGCCTGGCTCTCGCGGCAGGGTTTCGAGGCTGCGTCAGCCGATGTCGTGCTCGCCGTCAGCGAGGCGCTGAACAACGCGATCGAGCACGCCTATCGCGAGGTCGACGGGACGATCCGCCTCCGCGTCGCCGCCGAGGGGGCGCTGCTGAGGATCCAGGTCTCCGATCACGGGCACTGGTCCGAGTCGGAGCCGAACGACGAGCGCGGGCGTGGGATCCTGCTGATGAACAGCCTGATGGACAGGGTCGAGATCGAATCCAACGGCAACGGCACCACTGTCACCCTCGAGCGCCGCGGCCGCGCGCAGTCGGAAACCCCCCTCGCGAGCCCGGCCGCCTGACGCCCGATCCGCGCTCGCGCGGCCACCACGTGACTCGATCGGGTGACCCTGAAGCGCTCGACGCTCGTGAAGGGAGGGGCGCGGGTTGCCTACCGGCAGGCACGTCTCGCGACACTCGCTCAGGGCTGAAGCACCCCGAGCCGCACGGCTACCCGTCCGTCGGAAGCGCCGGGAGCGGGTTTCGGCTCGTCGCCCGGGCAAGGTAGGTCGCGACCGTCTTCAGCTGCGCCCAGGCGATCTTCGGCTTCACCGCCTCATGGCCGCCGGTCGGCTCCTCGACGACCGACACGCTGAGCGCGAACGGGATGCGCATGTTGTTGAAGCTCGGGCCGCCGTTCGCGGCGATGCCCTTGCTGTTGTTCCCGAAACCGGCCGCGAGCGCCTTTGCGAGCGCGTGGCATGAGCCGCAGTACTTCCGGTAGAGCACCATCCCCGCCGCCGTCGAGCTCTGCGCCGTCGGAGCGGAGGGCTTTACCGCGCCCAGCGAGCTCGTCGAGAAAACCGTGAGCGCGACGGCGAGGAGCGCGACCACGACGACCGCGGAAGGTTGCCGAACCGACACGATCACTACACGTTAGCGCCCCGTAGAACAGGTCCGTCCGGCCGGGCTCCGATCGCGAGCCCGGCCGCTCGGACTCGAAACGGCGGCTAGCGGACGACCGTCGTGTGCGTGTCGCCGGCTTCGCGCCGCGGGCCGCCGAAGCCGCCCCACGTCGACCAGAAAGCGAGCGAGAGGACGAAACCGATGATCCCGACGACAAGCAGGATCACGCCCGCCGTATGGATGTTGAAACCGGACGAGGTCGTGTTCACCGCCCAGATCAGGATCGCCCCTGCGGCGCTCAGAAGCAACGAGAATGTGATGCCCATGAGTTCTCCTTCCGTTCGCCGCCCGCCCGAGGTGGTCGGCGCGGCTCATCGGTTATCTCCGGTCGAAGCGCGGGCCAAACCCGCTGCGATCGCGCCTGCCGCAGCGGGCGGCTGAGCCGGGCAGCCGAAGGGCCCCGAACCGGCTCTACGAACCCGGCACGGTCGCTGTGGCGCCGAGCGCCTCGCGCAGCTCGTCGGCGAAGCCGCGAAGCGCTGCCCGCAGCGCCCTGGGCGAGCCGACGACGTACTCGTGCTCGAGCGGAACCCGCCGGCCCTTACGCCGGACTCCGACGTGGATCGCGATCGCGTCGTCGGGCAGCGCGCGGAAGAGGTCGATATCGGTCACGTCATCCCCCGCGGCGAGGAAGAGCTCGCGCGCGCCGTTTTCGGCCTCCAGCAGCCTTCGCACGCACGATCCCTTGTTGATACCGCGGGCGCGCACTTCGATCACGCGCCGTCCCGGAAGCACCTCGGCGGAGATCCCGGCGAGGACGTTCTCGAGCGCGACGAGCAGCTCGCGGGCCCGCCAGCTCCCGTACTCCGGCTCCGCCTGCCGGTAGTGCCAGGAGACGCTCGCCGTCTTGCGCTCGACCATCGTCCCGGGAACGTCGGCAGACACCCGCTGGAAGAGCCGCTCGACGCGCGCGAGCCAGGAGAGGTCCGCCTCGACCGGGATCTCCCAGTCGCCGCCAGGCTCGCGCACGAAGTAGCCGTGCTCCGCACACAGGTGAATAGGCAGGTCGCCGAGCCACTTGTCGAGTGACTCCCTGCTGCGCCCGCTGACGACGTGCACGCTCGTCTCGGGCAGGGCGGCGAGGTCGCGCAGCAGCTCCCTGATCTCGGGAGTCGGGGCCGCGAGGTCGGGGTGCCCGACGAGCTCCCGAAGCGTCCCGTCGTAGTCGAGCAGGATCGCCCTCCTCGGGGCGCCGGCGAGTGCGGCGGCGACGGTTTCGCGCGCACCGGCATCGAGCGGCCGCGCGGAGCGGGCGACCGCGGTTGCGTAGCGGTCGAGCCGCGCCAGGAACCCCTGCGACCAGCGGGCGCTGTCGAGCTCCTCGATCCGGCTCGCCATCAGCTCGAGCCGCCGGCTCCGCTCGGTCGGGTCGAGCGAGAGAGCCTCTGCCAGCTTCGAGGCAAGGTCGTCTGCGTCCCACGGATTGACGAGGACCGCTCCCGGGAGGACGTTGGCCGCGCCCGCGAACTCGCTGAGGAGCAGCGCTCCCCGCCCGCCCGGACCGGGCCCGGAGTCCTCCGCCTGGCAGAGGACGAACTCCTGGGCCACGAGGTTCATCCCGTCCCGGAGCGGCGTCACCATCATCACGTCGGCCCGGCGGTAGAGCGCGACGAGCTCGGCGCGTGAGACCGACTGGTGGACGTAGGCCACGGGGGCGTTGCCGAGTCGGGAGAAGCGGCCGTTGATGTGCGCGATCCGCATCTCGATCTCGTCCCGCATCGCGAGGTAGTCGGTGGTCTCGAGCCGCGAAGGGACGAGCACCTGGAGCATCGTCACCTCGTCCGCGCGGGTCGGTTCCTGCTCGAGCAGGCGCTCGAATGCGTCGAGCTTCTGCGGGATCCCTTTCGTGTAGTCGAGCCGCTCGATCCCCAGCACGAGCTTTCGGCCTGCATAGCGCTCGTCGAGCTCGCCGGCGACGCGGGCCGTCTCCGGATCGCGCAGGGCCGAGCGGAAGCTCTCGACGTCGATCCCGATCGGATGCACGCCGACCCCGACCGTGCGGTCGTCCTGCTCGACCGTATCGGGGCCCGGCTCGATCCCGAGCACGCGCAGACACGACGACCGGAAGTGGCGGGCGTAGTCACCGGTGTGAAAGGCCACGTAATCCGAGCCGAGAATGCCACGGAGAAGCTCGGCCCTCGTGGGGAGGAGGCGGTAGACCTCCGAGGACGGGAACGGGATGTGCAGGAAGAAGCCGATCGCAAGATCGGGGCGCCGCCGCCGGAGCGCCTGCGGCACGAGCGCGAGATGGAAGTCGTGGACCCAGACGCGTGCGTGGGAAGCTGCGAGCGTCGCGATCGTCTCGGCGAATCGCTCGTTCACCTGCTCGTAGATCTCCCACGCCTCACGCGTGAAGTGCATTCGATCGACGAAGTAATGGAAGAGCGGCCACAGGGTCTCGTTGCAGATCCGGCCGTAGAAGGCCTCCTGCTCGACGTCCGAGACGAACACGGGCTCGCAGCGGAGCTCCCGGGCGAGCCGGGCGGCCTCCTCCTGGTGTTCCTCCGGAACGGCAAGCCCGGGCCACCCGACCCATACGCTGTCCTGCCTCGCTCCCTGAAGCGCCGTGACAAGCCCCCCCGCGCTCTGCTCGACCTCGAGGCCGTCGTCGCCGATCGTGAGCGTGAACGGAAGACGGTTGCTCGCGATCACGAAATCCGCGAGCCCCGCCTCGGGGGCCTCGAGGCTCATGCCCCTCTCCTACCCAGACCGCGCCGACGGTAAGCCGACCCGTCAAGCGCCGGTGTCCGTGAAACGGTTGACACGCGAGGATTCTCTCCCTAACATACAACCATATGGTTGTAGATCATCTGACCGTCGGCGAGGCAGACCTCGTCTTCCATGCACTGGCGGATGCGACTCGCCGCGACATCCTCACGCGCGCGATCCAGCACGAACAGTCGGTTTCGGCGCTTGCGCGCCATTACGAGATGAGCTTCGCCGCGGTGCAGAAGCACGTGGCGGTGCTCGAGCGGGCGACGCTCGTCACGAAGCGGCGAAGCGGCCGCGAACAGATCGTGCGCGGGAACGCGGAGACGCTGCGTTCGGCCGCCGCCCTGCTCGACGCATACGAAGGACTCTGGATCGAACGTGCAAATCGGATCGCCGGCGTGCTCGCCGACGAGGAGGGAGAAACGAAATGACCGTGATCAGCAGCACCAAGGATGCAGCGACGCTGAGCCTGACGCTCGTCGCCGAGTTCGATGCGAGCCCGGACCGTGTCTGGGAGGTGTGGGAGGACGCGCGAAAGCTCGAGCGCTGGTGGGGGCCACCGACCTACCCGGCCACCTTCACCCGGCACGACTTCGTCGTCGGAGGCGAGTCCCGCTACCACATGACAGGCCCGGGCGGCGAGACGCCGCGCGGCTGGTGGCGCATCGACGCGATCGACAGGCCGCATCGCCTCGAGTTCGCAAACGGCCTCGCCGGCGAGGACGGCGAGCCCGCCCCCGGTATCGAGCCGATGGCCGGCCACGTCACCTTCGAGGGGATCGACGGCGGCACGAGAATGACTGCGGTCACCCACTTCGTGGATGCCAAGCAGATGGAGAAGATGCTCGGGATGGGCATGCAGGAGGGGATGGCCGCCGCGATCGGCCAGATCGACGACCTGCTCGCGCCGGCTCTCGTGTAGGAAGCGCTTCCCCCGCGGCGCGCCGGGTAGGCGCGCCGCGGGGCGGAACGGGTCGACGCCGACACAGGTGGCGTCGACGAAACTTCTTGCCGACCGAGCGAGCTGGACGTCGCACGAACGGCGTGTGCCGAAGGCGCTCTGCGCGGGTTGCGATCGGCGCCCGGCGGGTATGAGCGGGTAGTTCGACTGTCACCGCTACCGGAGGTGTATTCAATGACCCGCACGTCCGCGTCATTGCGTCACCGGCGTTTGGCACGTTCCGCCGCTGGCGTAGTGGTTGCCGTTCTCGCGACACTCATCATCGCGCTCCCCGGATCGGCATTTCCCTGGGCTCCCGCAGTTCCGGCCCCGCCGGCAAACCCGACGAGCGCCGACCAGATCCAGAACATCGACCAGGTCAAGACCGCGATCATGGCCTACTACGGCGATACGACGTTCACCGCACCGGATCCTGTCAATCCGTCGACCACGACGACGCTCCACACGTTCTCGCCGACGGGCGCATACGCCAACGAGATGGCGGGCCTCGAAGCGCAGGCCGATCACTATCTCGACGACGCCGTGACGGGTCCGAAGGGCCCGCCGCCTCACTACGGCCCGCTGCCTCACCATGGTCCGCCGTCGCCGCCGGGCCCACCGGCAGCCTCGGGCACTCCGGCGATCGTGCTCGACGTCGACGACACGACGTTGAACACCTATATGTACGAGATCTACAGCAACTTCGTCTACAGCCCGACGAGCAACGCCGCGTTCGTGAACGCCGACATCTTCCCGGCAGTTCCGGGGATGCCGGCGCTTGCGGCACGGGCGAAGGCCGACGGCTACCAGGTGTTCTTCCTGACCGGCCGGCCGGAGAGCCAGCGCGCAGCCACCGTCGCAAACCTGGCCACCGCCGGCTACGGCACGGTCGCGAACGACCACCTGTACCTGAAGGATCTCTCCGAGCCGTGGCTCTCCAGTTGCGCGACCACGACTCCGGCCTGCTCGACGACCCAGTACAAGTCGCTCACCCGACAGCACATCGAGTCCCTGGGCTATGACATCGTCGCCAACTTCGGCGACCAGTTCAGCGACCTGAACGGCGGCTTTGCGGACAAGACGTTCAAGCTCCCGAACCCGATGTACTTCCTGCCCTGATCGACTAGCGGGTTTCCCTGCCCGCCTACGGGTGCAGGCGGGCAGGGAGCCCTTCGGTCGTAGGACGCAGGCGAGAGTCCGCTCGCCGCGGCCGATCGGTTCGCCTGGGGCCGTTCGTGAACGGGGGGTGATCTACGGGGCGCAGAGTGCGCGGGCGGTCTCGAGGTAGACGCGGGCACATCGTTCCAGGCTGGCGAGCTCAACCCATTCCTCGGTCGCGTGTGCTCCCGCGCCGAGCGGCCCATAGAGAACGGTGGGAATACCCGACTGGGCCAGGAGCGCGGCGTCCGTCCAGAACGCGATCCCGTGAAAACGGTCGCTTCCGGCGCAGCGGGCGACCTCTCGCGGCAGTTCTCCGGCAGGGTCGATCTCGAACGGGCGGCGGGCAAGCGTGACCCGGACGTCCGCATCCGTCTGGCCGACCAAGCCACGCAACTCCTCCTCGATGTCGGCCGTCGACTCTCCCGGCACGGTGCGTCGCTCCCCGGTCAACAGGCATCGCTCCGGGTAGCTCGAGTACTCCTGGCCGCCCTCGATCAGCGACGCGTGGATCGACCCGGCACCGAGCAGCTCGTGGCGCGGCCCCCGTTCGAGCGAGTCGGCCAGCTGACGCAGCCGGGACAGCACCGGCCCCATCGCTGCGATCGCGTCGACACCGAGATCCGGCCGCGAACCGTGAGCGGCGCGGCCCCGTGTCTCGATCTCGAAGCCCACGAACCCCTTGTGCGCGACGCAGATACGCTCGTCGGTCGGCTCGCAGACGATCGCGGCGTCAGCGGTTCGCGATGCCACCAGCCACTCGGTTCCGGCAGAGCCAAGCTCTTCATCGATGACGCACGCGACCACCACGTCGCCTGCGAGCTTCTCCTCTCGCGACTGCGCTGCGGCGACAAGCGCGGCGGCCAGCGCTCCCTTCATGTCGTAGGCCCCGCGCCCGTACAGCCGCCCCTCGCGAACATCCGCAGCGAACGGGTGCTCCATCCCGGAGACGCCCACCGTGTCGAGGTGCCCGTTCAGCAATAGCGTCCGGCCGCCTCCCGTGCCACGCGCAGTTACGACTACGTTCGGCCGGCCGGGCAGAACGTCATCGACCTCGACCTGCAACCCCGCCGCCCGAGACCATTCCGCCACGACCTCGGCCACTTCGCGCTCTCCCGATCCGTCGGTTGCGAGCCCCGGATTCACGGACTCCGCCGCGACAAGGGACAACGCCAGCTCGGTCAGAGCGCCCTTGGCGTCCATGCGCCGAACGATAGTGCGCTCTGGCACTTCAATCGCCCGCCGGGACGCGTCAGGTCTGCGCGATCACGAGTACGACGGTCATGACGGCGAGGGCGACGCCGCCGAGGGTGAACAGCCCGACGGTGCGAAACCGCAGCGGCACGTGACCGCCGGACTGCATCGCGTGCTCCAGCTTGCGCTGGCGTTGTGCGCCGACGATTGACAGCCCGATCGCGAGAGAGGCGTAGCCGCAGCCGAGCAGGATGTACGGCCATGGCGCGACATTGAGTAGTTGCGGGGCGAACCGGCCCACTGCGAGCGCCCCCGCGGTGGCGCCGAGCGCCGTGCGCCACCACGCCAGCCAGGTACGCTCCGCAGCCATCGACGTACGCCGCATCTGATCGAGATCAGACGGTGACGTCATAACTGGAGGCACTTCGTCTGCGGGGTCGGTGTGCTCCGAGCCCGGCGGCGGCTGGGCCATAGTGGCATTCAACATAGGTCGCCCTGTGGACGTTCCACCCGACGGCGCTCCTGACGTCTGCGACACCACTCCGGAAAGCCGGCGCCACCGAGGGTCAGGCCGTGACCTCCTCGGCGAGAATCCACGCTGCTTCGCTTTGCGCCGTGCTCTTCGGGAGTCGAGCGGTTACACACCAGCCGCCGCCGGGGGTCGGGCCGGTTGTGAGTGTTCCACCGCAAGCAGCGACGCGTTCGCGCATGCCCGAGAGCCCACGCCCGGCGCCCGCGTGCTCGAGCCCGGACGGTGGTGCTTGCGATGCCTCGGTGGTCACCTCGATCTCGATGTGGGTGTTCCGTTCGTGCACGGTGATGTCGATCGTTGCGCCTGGTGCGTGCTTGATCGCGTTCGTGAGGCTTTCCTGGACGACGCGGTAGGCGACGTCTGACGCGGACGCGCCGAGGTCGTGAAGCTCACCGAAGGGCCGGTAGCGCACCGGCAGCCCGTTGGCGGCGGCGCGACGGGTGAGCTCGTCGATTCGGCGTAACCCCGCTGAGTGTCGAGGGTCGGGCCCACGGTCGAGGAGGCCGATCTCCGCCAGAGCTTCGTGCGCGGCCTCGACGATCGTGTCCAGCGCGTCGTTCGTCCGGTTAGGACCCGAGCTCGCGTAGCGTTGCGCTGCGGCGGCCTGAAGGACGACGACGCTGATGGAATGTCCGACGATGTCGTGAAGCTCGCGTGCGATTCGGGCCCGCTCGTAGCGGACGGATTCCTGCGCGAAGAGCGCGCGTTCGGCGTCGAGCTCCCGGTTTCGGATCTCGATCTGCTCGATGAGTTGCCTCCGGGATCGGACCACGCGGCCCGCCAGCAAGGGCCCAAAGGTGATCATCTCGATCAGGGGGTTGAAGGGGCCGCCGAGCTGGAGACCCACGGCGAGGAGGGTGGCGCCTGCCAGTCCCGTCCCCAGCCCGGCGTTGGTGCCGAGGGTGTAGGTGAGCAGGGGCGGGACGACGAGGAGCAGGTTTGTCGCGCCGGTCAGGGCCTGCTCTTGCCCGGACGCCCAGACGAGGACCAGGCCGGCAGTCATCGCCGTGGATGCTGCGAAGGGCCGGCGGCGCCGTGCGGCGAGCGCGCCGCAGGAGAGAAGGACGCAGATGGGGATCGTCCAGCCGTTTCCGGGTAGCGCTCCGGTTGCTGCCTGATAGGCGAGCACCCCGGCCGCCAGAACCAGCGCGACGAGAGCGTCGGTTCGCTCCGAGGATCTGATTCGGCGTATGACCACTCTGGCTTCAGGCATAGCTCGAGATGAGTGGGATGCGCGCCGTCGCGTGACGTCTACCCGCGCTCGTGTGTTCGTCGACCGTGCCGTTGTGGAGTGCGACGCGTTCCCTGGTCGCGGCAAGCACGGCGGCGAGCTCGCGGTCAGTCGCCGGCGGGCCGGATACGCGTACCTCGAGTGCGTCGGGAGCGAAGCGGAGGCATACCTCGACTGTGGCGCCCGGTTCATCTTCGAGTGCGGTCACCAGGTGCTCGGCGATGCGGTAGCCGGTGAGCTCGATTCCGGCCGGCAGCCGCCGATGCTCTCCTTCGATGCTGAGCCGCGCATCCGCACTCGTGATGCGCGCGAGCAGTGCAGGCAACTCGGACAGTGAGGGCTGGGGTGCGCTCGGCGGGTCCTGGTCGAGCGATCCGACGATCTCCCGCATCTGCCGGAGCACGTGGCGGCCCTCCGCCTCGATCGAGGCGAGGGCCTCGAGGGCCTCTGAGGGAGCGGTCTCGAGCGCGTCACGCGCGCCGGTCGCGACAGCGGCGATGCGTTCGATCCGGTCACGCAGCTCGAGGTCGAGATTCGCGGATACTCGAGCCCGGTCGGCCAGAACACTGAGCCGCGCGGTCTGCTCGCGCCGGTTGCGAAGCTCGTCGGTACGGAGACGCAGGATCTCGATTGCCGCTGTGCGGGCGCGGACGATCCTTCCGATCGCGACGAACAAGCCCAGAATCGGGAGCAGCAGCACGACGACCGGACCGCCGAGCTGAGGGTCGTAGAACGCCTGTGCGGTGACATTGATCGCGCAGAAGGCAACGCCAACGGCGGCGCGCCTTCGATTGTTTCTCGCTGCGACGAAGAACGCGACGATGAAGACCGCCGGCAGCGCCGGGCCGCAGCGAACGATCGATCCGAAGGCAATCCCGTTGAATAGAGCGCCCACGGCCAGGACGGCTGCCGCCGTGACGGGTGCCCGGCGGCACCAGGCAACGGGAAGTGTCATGGCGAGCACCGCGACGGCAGCGCCGGGCCCTCCGGTCGGATGCCCGGTATCGACCGCGCCGCTCGTCAGAACGGCGGCGTAGACACTGAGGAAGATCGCCACCGCGAGGTCGACCGCCGGCAGGCCGCCGACCTTCGCAACCGTCAACTGCTTGACGCGCTTCGAGACTGTCCGCTTCAACCGAGCATCTCCCGGAGACACATGATGTACCTCGGGCGAAAGTCGTGTCGCCTACGCCGCCTTCGGGCTCCGTGTGAGTCTCGCCCGGCGGCGCCATCCGGTCACGCAGCCGAGTCCGAGACAGAGCACAACCGACAGTCCGATGCCGGCGACGCCGAGCACTGGCGGTGAGCCCGACGACGAATGGTGGGTCACCGAGCCCGGATCGAAGACCGGCCGGTCGAGCGCGAACGCCGCAACGACGAGCGCGCACACGAAGCTGTTCGCGACGAGCGCGAGCGTGGTCTGGCTGTGCGCCGCGGACGACCCCTGTTCCGAGGGCCCGGCACGGAAGCGGAGAGCGCTGATCTGAAGGGCGATCCCGAGTGCCAAGGCAAGGATGATTGCCTGGACGACGTAGTACCCGATCAAGCCGGGGAAGGCCGTGACGGTACTCGGCGGGCTGACGCCTCGACCCGAGGCGATGCTCCACGTCTGGACTGCAAGAATCGCGAGGAACGGCAATACGACCACCTTCACTACCTGCTTCCGCTCGGCGACGAACCAGCCGGCGATCACTGCGAGAAAGATCCCAACGGTCCCAGTCATTACACACCTCCACCGCGTCGGCGGGGCCACACGGCCCGCACTCTTTGCTGACCCCCGCGACGCTACGGCGCGCAAGCGCGGCTGTCGTCACGCCCAGTACGGATCTTCGCGGTGCGCCTCCCTCAGAAGGACTACGTCCCAGGGATGAGTGACCCTCGGTGTCCGTGAGCCAATCGGCACGCCGGCCGATCACGGTCGTGCTCGCCGACGATCAGAGCATGATCCGCCACGGCCTCCGGGTCATCCTCGAGTCGGAGCCCGACATCGACGTCGTCGCCGAAGCAGAAGACGGTCGCGACGCGATCGAACGCGTCCGCGAGCACCTACCGACGATCGCCGTCCTCGACATCCGCATGCCCAACATGGACGGGCTCGAGGCGGCTCGAAGGGTCGTCGCGCTCGATCTGGGCACACGCGTCCTGATCCTGACCACCTTCGATGCGGATGAATACGTCTACGAAGCACTCCGCGGCGGAGCCAGCGGCTTCCTGCTGAAGGACGCTCCCCCCGACCAACTCGTCGCCGCCGTCCGCACACTCGCAGCCGGCGACGCGCTCATCGACCCCTCGATCACCCGCCGCCTCATCTCCCGGTTCGCCCTCGCTGCGCGTTCATCGGAGCTCACGCCGCCCGAGCTCGACCGGCTGACGCCCCGCGAACGCGACGTGCTTCGCCACGTCGCCCGAGGGCTCTCCAACGCCGAGATCGCCAAGGAGCTCGTGATCGAAGAGAACACGGTCAAGACGCACGTCAGCCGAGTTCTCATGAAGCTCCAGCTGCGAGACCGCGTCCAGGCAGTCGTACTCGCCTACGAAACCGGCTTCGTCAGCCGGGAACCCACCTGAACGACGTACACACGCCCGAACGCGCAGATTCCCCCAACGTCGCCTCGCCGCGGTACAGCACGCAAGCGCCGATCACGCGCCCGCTGAGGCCGGGAGGCTCACGACCTCTCCGTGAGGGCCGGTTCCCGTGGCAGGGAAGAGGCCGTTGTTCGAGATATAGATCGAGCCGGAGCCGACCGCTACGCCCGTCGGATCGACAAGGCCTTTGCTTGCAATCACGGTCCGGGCGCCGTTCGGGGCAAGTCGGATCAGGGCGCCCGAGCCTTTCGGATGCAGCAGTCCTATCGAGTCGATCTCGAGGACGAGCAGGTTCTTGCCGTCGAAGGCGAGGTCGGAGATGTTCGTGAACCCCCGGGCATAGACGGAAAGGGACTTGTCAGGCGAGATCCTCCAGATGCGTGCCGTGCCCGGCGTGAAGGGCGCCCCCGTCAGCTCGCCGACGTAGAGCGCGCCGTCCGGGCCGACGGCGACGCTGCTCGGGACGGACTGCACGTGGATCGAGGTCGTCGTCGCGGGGGCGCCGATCTTTCGGGCGACGGACTTGGTGAGCTTCTCGGTCTGGGTCGGGAACACGGCAAGGACCGACACCGCCCCTTTGGGGCTGATCCAGAGAAGATCGTTGCCGGCCGCGTCGACGACCGCGAAGCCGCCGCGGTACGGCGTGAACGCGTAGGGGTCGCTGTCGATTGGTGGATCTCCGAGCTTCGCGCCTGGTCCGGCCCCGTGATCGGGATTGTTCGCTGCCTCGAACGCGGCGAAGTTCAGGATCACTGCCGGCCGCACTCTGCCCGCCGGCGTGGAGATGAGGTCGCCGGCGGTCACCGCGTCAGGACCGAGGGCGTTGAAGCCTTTCGCGTTGATGGAGCCATCCTGAAGGAGGACGTAGTACGTGTCACCGCGCACCACGACGTCGGCGGGCCCCTGGGCCTGCTCGCTCTTGAGATTTGCAGCCGACCACAGGCCCGTCACGACCCGCTTTCGAGGGCCTCCTGCGATCCTCGTGATCGAGCCGGTCAGGCCGACGCACACCTCATTGGCGCCCTTGCCCAGGCAGGTGTCGCGCCCTCCCGTCCCGGCCTCGACGACGTAGATCGAGCCGTCTGCGGCCACGAAGAGCTTGCGCGGATTGCTCAGGTTCGTGGCAACGACCTTCAACGCGGTCCGGTCGCGCTCGGAGGAGGCGGCGACCGCGGCGGACGCAGTGAGTACGCACATGACCGCGCCGGCGAAGACAAAGACGTGGACGGCGCGCCGAAACCGCTCGAGCGGTCTTTTTGCCGGGCGATGCGTGGGGACCATCAGTCAGCTCACCGAACCGGCGCCCGACCGGCTAGCCGTCGGTCGAGAGTGCGGGAACCGGGTTATGGGTGGCGTTGCTTATGGCCGGGATCGTCGGGCTTCTCCTCGCCCGCGGCAATCTCCGCCGTTGCCGTGCCATCACCTGTGTGGGGCCGGCCGGCTCGAAGAGAGCCTCCACCCGGGCGAGCTCACGGGGTATAGGTCGCCCCGCACATCGGAGGGGGCGTGACCGGTGGCGCCACGACGTTCGTGCCGCCGGTGCCGGTGAGAACCGCGCTTCGAACCACGTCGAGGAACTGCACGTTGTAGGCGCCCAGGCCGACCGGGTCGGAGAGCACATACGCGCCCGCCCGCAGCTGAACGGTGAGCTTCGCGGTCTTGCCGGCCGCGAGCGTTGCAGTATGCATCCCGTTCACGCCCGGGCCTTTGATCGTAAAGACGTGATGCTTCTTGCCGTTGTTGACGACGACGAACGTCGTAGCCCCGGATTGGAGGTTGTCGGTCGAGAGTCGGAACGTCCTGTCGGTGAACGTCACCTTCACCTGCGTGGCCGCCGTGTGACCGGCGGTGCCTGCGAGCGCTGTGCTCGTCAGAGCGAGGGCAACCGCCGCGATGGGAATCACGACACGGAGCAGGTTCGACTTCATCGTTCCCTCCTCTTTGGGCTGCACGCTCCATCGAGGCAATGGTTTCGAAGCACCGTCCACCAAACCACTGACTACGACTCTGGACTCACTCCAGATTCCGTGCCATGCCAACAACAATATAACAGCGATCCGAGGTCTTCGTCAACGACCGTTCACCGGCCGCTCGGGCTCCGTCCGGGCGCTGTTTTCGGCGCGACTCTAGATCTGGAGTGACTATTGCATCAGCCTCTTCAGCCTGATAGCGTCGCGGTTTGATGCGTGGCTCGGCGTTGCTGCGTTGCGGGCTCTGGGGGGTGCGCCGTGATTTCGACCGCTCGTGGCGAGTTCAATCGTGAGGAGACGAAATGGCGAATAGTCTGAAGATCAAGGTGAACGGGCTCACGCATGGCGTGAGTGCGAGCCTTGATACTCCGCTTCTCTACGTCCTGCACAACGAGCTCCACCTGCATGGCCCGCGCTTCGGCTGCGGTCTTGCGCAGTGTGGTGCCTGCTCGGTGCTGCTGGACGGGAAGGAGATCCGCTCGTGCGTGACGCCGGTCGCGGCGGTGAGCGGGAAGAGCATCACGACGCTCGAGGGCCTGCCGGCCTTGTGGGCGTCGCAGCGTGGCACGACCGATGCCGCGCCGGCGCTTCATCCGTTGCAGCAGGCGTGGATCGATGTTCAGGTTCCGCAGTGCGGGTACTGCCAGAACGGGATGTTGATCCAGGCTGCCGATCTGCTTGGAACGACGAAGAGCCCGTCGGTCGCGGTGATCAAGGAGGCGTTGAACGGGCATCTGTGCCGTTGTGGCACCTACACCGCGATCATCGAGGCGATCCAGACCGCCGCCAAGATGATGGCGAAGGGAGCATGACGATGAGCGCTATCGAAGAAACCGAAGAGACCACGATCGACATTTACGGTGCGACGCTCACTCGCTCGAGGCTCGTCAAGGGCGCCGGCGCGATGGTCGTCGGCCTGAGCTTCGTCGGCGTCGGTGCGAAGGCGGCGAAAGCCGATGTGTTCGGAGCCTCCACAGGGTCCGAGTCCGTGCCGTTGCTGCCCGGCATGGCGCATTCGCTCGATCCCAGCAATCCCGGCTCGTGGTTCACGATCAACGCCGACAACACGATCGTGATGCGGACGGGAATCCCGGAGATGGGTCAGGGTTCAGCGAGCACGGCGTTCGCCCAGATCGCAGCCGACGAGCTGTACGTTCCCTACTCGGCGATGACCCAGGTGATCATCGGCGACACCGACCGGACGGTCGGCGGCGGAATCGGGGCCGGCTACATGGCGCTCGGGGCGCCGAACATCCGTAAGGTCGCCGCTCTCATCTACCAGTCGCTGCTCAGCATGGCCTCCACACAGCTCGGTGTGCCCGTCACGGGCTTGACGGTCACAAACGGCGTGATCTCCGGAGCCGGCAAGCAGGTCACGTACGGACAGCTCGTAGCAGGAAAGGGGCTGAGTCTCACGATTCCGGTCAGCGGCGATCCGACGAGCTTCCTCGGAGCGACCGTTACCGCGAACCCGCCGGTCAAGGCGATCAGCGCGTATCAGGTGGTCGGCCAGTCGATTCCGATGCGGACGATCCCGGGCATCGTCACCGGTTCGGCTACTTATGTCGGTGACGTCCGGTTGCCCGGCATGTTGCACGCCCGCATCGTGCACCCGACTGCGCTGGGCGCGAACCTGATCTCCGTGGGGACGCTCGACAAGAAGCAGTTCCCGAATACCCAGATCGTCGTCAAGGGCAATCTCGTCGCGGTCATCGACCCAGCGGAGTACACCGCGATCGAAGCGGCATCGCTGCTCGCACACACGACGAAGTGGACGTCCTGGGCGGGTCTGCCCGCAAGCGGCAACCTGTTTGGGGCGATGCGTAACCTCGACTGGACGTCAACGCCTGTGTCGCTCGGGGCGAACGTCGGCAACCCGAGCGCTGCGCTCGCGAGCGCAGCGACGAAGCTGTCCGCGACCTACGAGTATCCGACCGAGAAGCACGCTCCGATCGGTCCGACGGCCGCGGTCGGCGATGTCCGTAAGGACGGGACGATCTGGGTGCACATGCACGGCCAGAACCCGGGCGCCCTTCGAGGTGAGATCGCGCTGATGATGGGTGTACCGCTCGACAACGTGATCGTCCGTTGGTACGACGGCTCAGGACACTACGGTCGCTCGAACGGGGGCAACTCCGGCGCCGAGGAACAGGCCGTGATTCTGTCCTCGATCGTCGGGAAGCCGGTCCGGGTGCAGTGGATGCGGTGGGACGACATGCAATGGTCGACGCAGCATCCTCCTGTCCTCTCGGATGTTCAGGCAGGACTGGATGCAACCGGAAAGCTGGTCGCGTTCAACGCCAACTTCTACGAGCCGGCCGGCCAGGACGACCGTCCGGTCGGCGCGCTGCTCGCCGGGCTACCGACGATGGCGGCCCCGGCAATCGTCCCGCCTGCGGGGAGCTTCTCGGGCACCGCGAACGGGATCTCGGATCCATGGGTGTACGACCAGGTGCCGAACGTGCTGCAGGCAGGGCACGGGACCTTCAACATCGGCGGCGGCAAGCCCTCGGATCCGAACTACAACCAGGAGATCGGCCTGCGCGGCCACAGCATGCGCACGCCGGGGCAGCGGCAGCAGAACTTCGCGCAAGAGTCGATGATCAACGAGCTCGCCGCCGCAGCCAAGGTCGACCCTATCCAGTTCCGGCTCAACAACACGAGCGCTCCGCGGCTGATCGCGGTTCTCAACGAGTTGAAGGCGGCTTCCGGCTGGGAGACTCGGCCGTCGCCGAGCTCGAAGGCGGCAACCACGGGCTCGAAGGCGATCACCGGCCAGGGCTGCAGTCAGATGCTGCGGTCGGGCGCGTACTGGGCCTGCGCTGTCAAGGTGTCGGTTGTCCCGAAGACCGGAAAGATCTCGGTGACACACCTCACTACGGTCGTCGATCCTGGTGTCGTCGTCAATCCGCTCCAGCTTACGCGGATGGCCGAAGGAGGAGCGACGATGGGCGTCAGCGAGGCGCTCCTCGAGCAGGTCACCTTCACCACGGGTGCGATCACGAACCACGACTGGGTGACCTTCCCGATCCTTCGGATCATGGACGTGCCGGAGATCACGGTCAAGATCATCAGCAACCCGAGTGTCGGTGCAATGGGCGGGGGCGGCGAGGGCCCGAACGGGTTCGTCGCGGCGGCGATCGCAGGTGCCGTCTTCGACGCGACCGGCAAGCAGCCCCGGCGGCTGCCAATGCTGTCCGGGAGCATCCGGGCACTTCTGGCGAGCTAGCGAAGATGACCGGAGCGTGGGGCGAGGGAGCCGAGCTCCCCGCCCCACGCATCGGCCGCATGTGACGAACGGTGCCCGGGGTGAGCACGTCGATCTCCCGTTCGACCGATCCCATCGAAGTCCACAGGAGCGTCGAGACGAGCGGGGTTTCCCCGCGAGTGGCTCGAAGGTCGACCGCCTGAGCCGAAGCGGTTTTCCGACGTTTGCCGCCCGGGTGCTGCCCGGAGCAGTTGGGGTCTAGACTCGACTCGTGCCTGGACGCCGGGAGCGGAAGGTGATCACGGTGGTGTTCGCGGATCTTGCCGGGTTCACCTCCCAGGCGGAGACGATGGATCCGGAGGACGTGGCGGCGTTGCTCGATCCGTATCACGCTGCCTTGAAGGGCGAGTTGGAGCGGTTCGGAGGGACGGTCGAGAAGTTCATCGGTGATGCCGTGATGGCGGTCTTCGGGGCACCGGTCACACACGAGGACGACCCGGAACGGGCGGTGCGGGCGGCATTGGCGATTCGCGACTGGGCGGCTGAGACCGAGATCGAGCTCCGGGTCGGAATCAACACGGGTGAGGCGCTTGTCACCCTCGGGGCGCAACCGGCGGACGGTCAGGCGATGGCAGCCGGCGATGTCGTGAACACGGCCGCGCGACTGCAGTCCTCGGCGCCGCTCGGCGGGGTCCTGATCGGCGAACAGACAGCGAGCGCTGTCGGCTCGGTGATGGAACTTGGAGACGAGATCGCTGTCGAGGCGAAGGGCAAGGCGAGACCTGTCCGGGCGTGGCCGGTGGTACGGGCGCGCGCTCGTCCGCATGTCGAGCGCGTCCACGGCTCGGCCCTCGTGGGCCGGCAACGGGAGATCGATCTCCTGACCGGCGCTTTCGAGCGCGCCCGTCAGGAGCGCTCGCCGGAACTCGTGACCTTGATCGGCGTGCCGGGGATCGGCAAGAGCCGCCTTCTGCTGGAGCTCTATGGCCGGATCGAGCAAGACCCCGAGCTGACTTCGTGGCGAAGCGGCCGTTGCTTGGCCTACGGGGATGGGGTCACGTTCTGGGCTCTTGGGGAGATGGTCAAATCAGAGGCCGGGATCCTCGAAGGCGACAGCGTGGAGGAGTGCGAGCGGAAGCTCGCGGCGATCGGCGCTGAGCCGTGGATCGCGAGCCATCTCCGGCCCCTGGTCGGCCTCGCTGCCGTCGAAGCGGGTGGTGGTGCTCGTCGGGATGAGGCCTTCACTGCGTGGCGTCGGTTTCTCGAGCAGCTCGCGGAGAGCCGGCCGCTCTTGCTCGTCTTCGAGGACCTGCACTGGGCCGACGACGACCTCCTGGATTTCATCGACTACCTGATCGATTGGGCAACCGGCGTCCCCTTGCTCGTCGTTTGCACCGCTCGTCCCGAGCTGCTCACACGCAGGCCTGGCTGGGGTGGAGGCAAGCCGAATGCCCTGACCGTGTCGCTTACTCCGCTCTCGGACGGCGAGACCGACCGGCTCCTCGCTGAGCTCCTCGATCACAAGCACCAGTCGCCCGAGCAGCACGCCGAGCTGCTCGCGCGTGCCGGCGGCAATCCGCTCTATGCCGAGGAGTTCGTGAGAATGCTGCGCGAAGGCGGCCGAATCGAACGGGTTCCGGAGACGATCCAGGGCCTGATCGCCGCGCGGCTCGACCTGCTCGATGCCGACCAGAAGACCACCGTCCAAAACGCAGCTGTCGTCGGAAAGACGTTCTGGCTCAGTCCGCTCGCGGCGCTCGATGCTCTCGATGAGGGCGTGCTCGAGCAGCGGTTGCATGCGCTCGAGCGGAAAGAGTTCGTTCGGCGAGAGCGTTCGTCGTCGATCGCCGAGGGTGCTGAGTATTCGTTTCGACACGTGCTCGTGCGAGACGTCGCCTACGGCCAAATCCCACGCGGCGAACGGGCCGGGAAACACCTGAGGGCCGCAGAATGGATCGAACGGCTCGAACGACCCGAGGACCAGGCGGAGATGCTCGCCCATCACTACCTGAGCGCGATCGAGCTGAGCGCCACGACCGGCACGGACATCAAGTCGTTTGCGGGTGTCGCCAGCTCCGCTCTCTCCGACGCCGGCGACCGTGCCTCGGCGCTCAACGCGCCCGGCGCTGCGGCACGTTATTTTCGGGCCGCACTCGAGCTGTTGCCCGGCGACGACCCGAGCCGCCACAGGCTTCTGCTCAAGCTCGGCTATAGCCTCTGGCTGATCGACGAGCCCTCGGCCGAGATGCTGACGGAGGCCGCCGACGGAATGCGCGCGAATGGAGACCCAGAAGGCGCGGCCGAGGCCGAGGCTCGCCTTGCCGAGCACGCGTGGCTCGACGGAGACCAACAGGCCGCCTTCAGCCATCTCGGTCAGGCACTCGAGCTCCTCGAGCCGCTCTCTGCCTCGCCCGTGAAAGCCCACGCGATCAGCACCGCGTCCCGCTTTCGGATGCTTGCCGGGGACGATGAGCGAGCGATCCAGGTCGGGTTGGATGCTCTCGCGATGGCGGAAGAGCTCGGCCTCGACGACGTGAGGGCGGCGGCCCTCAACAACATCGGCAGTTCGCGGTTTGCCCTCGGTGACCGTGGAGGTCTCGATGATCTGGCGGAAGCGGTCCGCGTCGCCGGCGCCGCCAACGCTCCGTTCGAGCTCTGCCGCGCGAAAGGGAACTTCGCGGCGCAACTCTGGGTCTCCGGAGAGCTCCGCGAGGCCGTGGAAAGCTGGGAAGAGGCACTGGCGGAGGCCACCAGCTACGGACAGCGCTCATTCGAGCGTTGGGTGCCCGGCGCGCTGCTCGTCCCGTATTACATCTTCGGCCGCTGGGACGACCTGACTGAGGGAGCGGAAGCGTTTCTCGCCGACGTCGAGGCGGGCCGCCCGCACTACCTCGCCTCGCAAGCCTATTCGAGCCGTGCGATCGTCCGATTCGCCCGCGGCGATGATGACGGAGCGCGTGCCGACGGCGAGCTCGCACTCGCGGCGGGTGCGCGCGCGGGCGACAACCAGGCCCTCCTGCCGACCCTCGCCCGCGTCGCGCACATCCAACTCGGGCTCGGGAACCGCGAAGGCGCACGCGAGGCCGCCGAGAGCTTCCTCGAAGTGGTCAAACGAGGCCGGCTTGGCTTCGAGACCAGCTCGCTACACGAGCTTGCGTGGACACTCACAGCGCTCGGATCCGGCGATGAGCTCGTCGACGCCCTTGCGAACCGCCGCGGCCCCTGGTCCCGGGCCGCGAGCGCATACGCGTCCGGCCAACCCTCGTCAGCGGCCGAGATCATGGGCGAGATCGGCGCTCTCACCGAGGAAGCCTACGCACGCCTGGCGGCCGGACGACGGCTCATCGAGGAGAACCGCATCACCGAGGCGGACGAGCAGCTCGGCCGAGCACTCGGCTTCTACCGGTGCGTCGAGGCAACCAGGTACATCGACGAGATCCACACCCTTCGCCCCGATCTTCGTCGAACCATTACGGGAGCCCCCGGCTGTCCTCCCTCATCCCGGTCCCATCGGGTTGGAGGCGATTGAGGCAACCCGCCAACGCAGTCTTCGCGAGCCCGGCCCTCACCGAATGTTGCAGAAACGCGCGACAGCCTTCGAGCTACCGCGGCAAGATCACGACCGGAGTGCCGTCGCCAACGTGGGCTGCGAGCCAGTTGATCGCGGTGCTGGAGAAGCGGATGCATCCGTGTGAGGCGAAGGTGCCGAGCGGGGCCGTGAGCCCGACGATGCCGTGGAGTGCGATCTGGCCGGGCCCGCCCGCGAATTCCTGGAGAACATCGGAGTAGGCGGAGGTCGCGAGCGCCCATGGCCCTTCGGAGACGCCGCGGGCGAGATGGAGCTTCTCGACGATGAAGAAGGTGCCGAGAGGCGTCGGAGTCGAGGGCTTCCCGAGCACCACCGGGAACACCGCGCGCTGTTCGGCGCCGCGGAGGACGACGGCGCTGCGTCGGGCCCTGTGAATGACGACCCGCCAGGCCGTTTCCGAGATCGTTCCGGAGTCTGCGGGGACCCAGCCGGTCACGCCGTTCGGCCGCCTGGGAAGCCTGACTCGCAGCCAGCGTCCGCCGGCCGGGCCGGTCGAGGTGCCGACGATCGGCAGCGTCATCTGTGATCCGGTCAGAGGTGTCCGGAGAGCTACCGCGTCGAGCGCTGCCGAGGTGGGGGATGGGCCCGCGCGGGCGATCACCTTCCGATCGAGGACAAGCAGCTGCTGGGCTCCGTGGGGGGCAGCGTCGGCCCGCTCGCGGCCGGCAGCGAGTGAGGAGCTCGTCGCCACGATCCCCACGGTGAGGGCCGCGAGGACCGAGATCGAGGCGGTGTGCGGAATGCGCAATCTCATTTTCGCCGTCGAATAGTAGTCTTCACTGGTAACGGATAAGGTCGATCGGTGTCCGAGGGCAGGCCTCGGGGGCAGTGCACCGGCCTCGCCGACAACCCTCAGGTCGGGTTCGCCCTTCAGGGTCACACGGAGTGCTGCGTAGCGGACGATGGCTTCCGCCTGCGCCCGAGGCCCCTGAAGTGCCCGGTGAGTCGGCGCGGAAGCCGCGGCGCGGACGGTCTCTCACGGCGCCTTCGGCGAGCGCCGACCGCCGCCGCCATAGTTCGACGCAATGAGCAGGCTGCCGCGGGGCACCGTGACGTTGGTCTTTACCGACATCCAGGGCTCGACAGAGCTCCTGCGGCGGCTCGGGCGCGAGCGGTACGTCCAGTCGCTCGGTATTCACCGCAGGTTCCTTCGGGATGCGTTCGCCCGCCGAGGCGGCGTCGAGGTGGAGATGCAGGGCGACAGCTTCTTCTACGCGTTCCCGTACGCCCGGGACGCCGTCGCGGCTGCGACAGACGCTCAGCGCCTGCTCGCAACGCATGAGTGGCCAGACGAGCCCGTCCCCGTGCGCATGGGCATCCACACGGGCGAGCCGATGGTCACCGAGGAGGACTTCTACGCAGGTCTCGACGTTCACCGAGCGGCGAGGGTGATGAGCGTCGCCTCCGGAGGCCAGATCCTGCTCTCGGAGCGGACGACGGACCTGGTTGACGGCGAGCTTCCCGATGAGCTGACGATCCACCCGCTGGGAGTGTTCTCCCTCAAGGATGCGGTGAGTCCCGGGTAGTTCCGTTTTGGCGTGTTCAAGCCGAATCCCGCTCCCGGAGTGCTGGTCGAGTTGTGGTTGGTTGCGGGTGCTGGTTGACAAATCGGCTCCAACGACGGGCGAACACTCCCGCCCGGCGTGAGGTCGGTCGCGCAATCAAGGTGTTCCCTTCGCGTCCCACAGCGGTCGCGTGGGGAGGAGCGATGAGTATGGCTAAGGTTGGCGGAACGATGCGCGCGCTCGAAGCAGCGGAGCTGAGAGCCTTCCTGCTCGCGGGCACACGGACTGCGAAGGTCGCGGTTGTGCGTGGGGACGGGTCACCTCTCGTGACGCCAGTGTGGTTCCTCCTCGACGAGGACGGCTCGATCATGTTCGAGACGGGTCGGAGCTCGGTGAAGGGCCGCGCCCTGTCCCGCGATCCGCGGGTGTCGATCTGCGTCGAAGACGACGAGCCTCCGTTCGGGTTCGTTCGTGTCGACGGGATCGCCGAACTATCCGATGATCAGGACGAGCTGCTGTCTTGGACGATCAGGATCGCCGCACGCTATATGGGTGACGATCGCGCGGAAGAGTTTGGTCGTCGAAACGCAGCTCCGAGCGAGATGCTGGTGCGGGTGCGACCCGATCGTGTCATCGCGCAGGTCGAGCTGGCCGACTGAGACCTCGCTGATCCCGAAGCCGTCGGTCAGATCGATCCTCTGCCCGACGCTCAAGCTCGGCAGCCAGTCCGCAGCGCGTGTCGCGAGCTTCCGCGTTGGACGGAGGCCGGTGCTAGGACGTGCCGAGCAATTTGGCCCGAGGGCGCTGGGACGCCGTCGGGCCTGCACCGGACGGAGCCTCCGGGCAGGGTCGGCCTAGAGACGCGCAGCCCGCAGGGAGTCCACACAGAAGTCGACAAGCGGGCGACTACTCGCCGCCAAAGCGATCGACATCCGTGAAGCGATCGTCGACCTACAGGACGCGTACGAGCAGATGACCCTTGGGGCTTGTGCTTCGATTAGGAGGGTGATGCGGCCCGCGCGGCGGCGACGGCTTCGAGTCGGGAGTTGACGCCGAGGGCTCGAAGGAGATGGCGGACGTGGTTCCTGACGGTCTCAGTGCTCAGGTGGAGCTCGGCGGCGATCTGCTTTGTCGAGCGGCCCTGCTCCAGAAGACGAAGCACCTCGACTTGACGAGGGGTGAGATGGGGGTGCGGCACTGTGGGGTTTTGGTCGAGGTGGTCCTCGATCAGTCCGAAGATGCCGACCACCTGTTCACCGTTCATCAGCCGCACGGAGCTGACCTCCACGGGCACCCGGGTCCCGGCGGTCGATACGAGGTCTCCGGTCGCTTCGCTGCTCGGGGAGGTGCCGAGCATCTTCTGAGCGAATCGCTCGCGGGCGCCGGGCCGCTCCTCAGGCGCGATGACGGAGGTGTAATGCTTACCACGAATGTCGCCGAGGAGCCGCTCGGCTGCCGGATTGATCCAGCGGACGATTCCCGTTGTGTCGAGGACGTAGCTCGGGACGGCAACGCTGTCCAGAGCCTGCTCGATGTCGCCGCCGACTTTCAGGCCAGTGACCATCGCTGGAAGTGTGGCTGATCCGGAGACGCCCCGCTCGAATCGAGTGAATGTGCGGCGCTCGTTGTGTGCCCGCGCGCCACAGCCCTCGAGCCGGCGCGGCACGATCACAACCGGAGTGCCGTCACCGGACACCGACGTGGATGCGTCGGGCGGTGTGCCTCCGACGACGCGGTGTAGTCGTCGGTAGCGACGTCCACGACAAGTCTCTCGCGCGGCATCTGCGCTGCCGTCTGACCCAGGGTTCGACGGAGGCAGCGATCGACGGATAGCCTGATGAGCAGGCGTGCCGGAGTCGCCGCGTGCCGGCCGGAGGAGGGAGTTGTTGACCCGTCGCACCATTCCAGTGATTGTTGCGCTCGCGCTGCTCTTTGGCGTCGGCGGGGCCGCCGCCGCGAAGCCGCCCGCGGACGAGATCACCCTGGTGACGACAACACTGCCGGCGCTCAACCCTGGCCAGAGCGCGTGGGTATCGACGCTTTGGCGCGGCTCGTCGACTGACGCGACCTCGTTCGAGCTGACCGTTGTTGAGCCGCTCCCGACCGGGATGAGCTTCAGCTACCCGGAGAACACTGGCAGCTTCTCGTCCCTCTACAAGCAGTCCACGCTGCTCGCGGGCGACACCGACTACTCGTCGATCAAGGTGCACGTCGGTGACGACAGCTCGCTCGGAAACTATCCGGTCAAGCTGAGCGTCGAATACGAGCTCGCCGGGAAAAAGCAGAAGGAGCGGGTGGAGGTGACGCTGCCTGTAGTCGCGGCGACCGGGCCGACGGTCGAACAGGTTACGAGCGCCGTCGGTCCGATCCCGGCCGGTTCCGCCTCCTTCGTCGATGTCAGCTACAAGGCAAACAAGCCGGGAGTGACCAATGCCAAGCTGACCGCGACCCCGCCTGCCGGCGCGACGGTCAGCTATCCGAACGACGGCACCTACAGCGGGCTCGCCGCCGACTCGACACTCTCCGTCGGCGAAACCGACCACGCGAGCTTCAAGATCGACACCGGCACGCTCGCGCCGGGGAGCTACGAGGTCAAGCTCGACCTCTCCTACGGCAACCGGCAGCATCTCCGCGGAACCGTCACCTTGACCGTGAGTTGATGCGGCGGCTGCTCGTCATCGGCGCGCTCGCAGCCGTGGTCTCGGGCTGTGGCTCCAGCTCGCAGTCGGGCTCTCTCGACTCGCAGGTCGCGAGTTCGTACGTTGACGCGCAAGCGCGCGCTCTCTGTCTCATGCAGACGACGGCGTATCCGACGCAGCAGGAACAGGAGGCCGCATACCAGCATGCTCTGCAGTCAACGAAGCTGACGGCGGACGAGCTGCAGCAGGCCGAAGCCGAGGCGGCGAAGGACGAGGCGCTCCGGCAACGGGTCAGTGATCAGGTCGTCGCCCGCTGCGGATGAGAAGGCAGACGAAAGCCGGTACCGAAGAGTGTTGGCGCTCGACGATCAGAACGCCTAGCGCGGTAAGGGCGCGGCCGGCAGCTCGGTCTCTGGCGTCTCGGTGAACGCGGCACCGCGCGGGATCGTGCCCCAGCCCGGGCGCCGGCCGAACAGCACGAGCCCGGTTGCCCAGAGACGCCAGAGCGCGTTCAGCGGCCGGTACCAGAGAAGCTCGACGAGACTCCAGCCGGCGAGCACCATCAGGTCGCGCACCGTGTAGCGGCGGAACCCGACCTCCTCGATCAGGATCGCGCCGGCGGTCTGCAGCTGCCCGACCAGCAGCATGACTACGAACAGCGCGACCCCGTACGGCCAGGTGATCGCGCCCAGGCCGACCAGCACGACCACGATCACCATCCCTGCCGCCTGGATCAGCGGGCCGGCGGCCTCGAAGAGGAGCGCGTACGGCAGCGACCAGAGCCCGACCGCGCCGAAGCGCCGGCGGCCGATCATCCGCCAGTGGATGCGCAGGTTGTCGCAGAGGCCCACATGCCAGCGGATCCGCTGCCCGCGCAGCGGGCCGAGCGCGACCGGGATCTCCGTCCACGCGTTCGCATCGGCGGCGTGGACGATCCGGGTGCCCGGCCGCCTCGGGCGCAGCTGATGGTGCAGGCGCATTACCAGCTCCATGTCCTCACCGAGCGTCTGCAGCGATAACCCGCCACTGTCCCGGATCAGGTCGCGCCGGAAGACCCCGAACGCCCCTGAGATGATCGCCAGCCCGTTCATCGCCGACCAGGCGATCCGGGCGCCAAGGAAACTGCGCAGATACTCGGCGGTCTGGCTCGCCTCCGTGCCGCCGTGCGCGACATGCGGGACGGCGACCGCGTTGTTCTCGATCAGCGCCCCGTTCGCGACCCTGATGCTGCCGCCGGCCGCCACCACGTTGTCCGGATCGGCGGCGAACACCTCGACGATCCGTTTCAGCGCGTCCCGTTCCAGCAGGGTGTCCGCGTCGACGATCGCGACCAGCTCCTTGTGGGAGAGGTTCAAGCCGGCGTTGACCGCGTCTGAGCGACCACCGTTGGCTTTCTGCAGCACCCGCAGCCGCGGGTCGCTGCGGCTGACGAAGTAGCGAAGGATCGGCTGGGTCGGGATCTTCATCCGGTCACCGACGGGCATCTCCACGAGATCGAAGGCGGCGTCGAGCGCCTCCGTTGTCCCGTCGTCCGATCCGTCGTCGACGATCACGACCTCTAGCGGGTCGTAGTCGGCGGAAAGCAATGCCCGCGCGCTCGCCGCGATGATCGGCGCCATGTTGTACGCCGGGGCGATCAGGCTGATCCCCGGCCGGTACCGACGCTCCGGTGGGGTGAACGACCGGCCGCGCTCGAGCCCGGTGAGCGCCGTCTCGTACAGAGACCGGCAGATCAGGCCGAACGTCGTCACCGCGTAGAAGACGAAGTAGACGAAGACCGCGAACGACAGCCAGAAGAATGTCTCCTCGACCATTCAGACAGCCCCGACCGAGTCCATGACCAGCGCCCGTTCGACCGGCCATGCCTGCGCGGAACGCGCAATGGCGTCTTCGGCGGCCGGAGCGGTCGCGGGACGGCGGGCGAGCCTGACGAGCGACTCCCCGGCCGTGACCGCGGTGTCCCGATCGGGGTCGAGCAGCGCGTTCAGCGCGAGCTCGACCGCCAGCGGATCGTCGTAGACGGCGAGTGCGCGCGTTGCCGCGACCCGCACAGTCGCGACCTCGTCACGGGAAGCTCGTGCGAGACCGTCGGGCAGGCGCCCACCGCCGACCTGCCCGAGTGCTTCGGCGGCAGCGGCGCGCACCGGGGCCTGCGGGTCTGCGAGCAGCGGCGTCAGCTCGGCGCGCGCCTGTTCGAGCTCGGAGACCGCCGCGACCCCGTAGCAGGAGGCGACCCGCACGGAGTCGTACTCGGAGCGGAGCGCGCCCGCGAACGTCGGCTCGGCGGCGGCGCCGAACGAGACGAGCGCGTCGTAAACGGCGCCCGGCGGAACACGGCCGGGAACCCGGAACAGCTCGCCGAGCAGCGGCAGCGCCTGGGGGTCGCCGACCCGGCCGAGCGCCCGCACCGCCGCCTCCCGCACGTAGCTGCTACGGTCGCCGGCCCGTTCGATCAGCAGCGGAACCGCCTCCTCCGCGCCGGCCCAGCCAAGAGTTCTGATCGCGAGCGCGCGCCGCCAGGGGACCCGGCTCGCGGTCGAGTCGACGAGCAACTCGACCGCCCCGACCTCGCGCAGCACCTCCAGCATGTGCCGGCGTTCCTCCTGTGAGGCCGGACGGAAACGCTCGATCAGGGCGACCGCAGCCAGCGGCCGCTCGAGCTCGTCGAAGCCGGCAAGCTGCCGGCGCAGCCAGACCCGGTCGCGGAAGCCCGTCGGGCGGTCGAGTGTCCCCATTACCTCGTTGAGCTTCCCCCGGAAACGCCGTTCCCGTGCCCCGCGCAGATACTGGCGTAGCCGGCCGCCGTGCACCAAAACGATCAGCAGCACGTTCAGCAACACCAGCGCGAGCGTGATCCCCACCATGCTCTCCCAGAGCCACGGCGAGGACGGTTCGGCAGAGAAAAGCGGCGCCGTCATCGTCCAGGCAACGGTAACGCACCGCCTGCACGTCCACCGGTAAACGCCGTGTCGAAGCAGGCGCCGCGAGCGTGCGGCTCTTCAAGGCATGTGGTAGAGCCGCGGAGCGGCCGGCGCGCAACTCGGCACGCGGCAGGATCTACGTCAGCTTGCGTCGACGACCCCGGTACGCGTCTGGGTTGTCGCCGTGTGTTGCTCGGCGCCGATATGGCGTTCTGCGGGCGCCGATCGCTCAATCCTCGATCCAGGTGACGCTCGGTCTCTACGGCCATCTCTTCCCGGACGCGAACCCGGGTGTTCTGGATACCCTCGACCAGCTCACGACCCCCTTCCACGCCCCATCGAAAAGCGGCTGGGCGGTGCGCCGAAAGAAAAGTCCCCATGAGCGGGGACTTCGAGAGCGGGAGCGACGGGACTCGAACCCGCGACCTCCGGCGTGACAGGCAGCGAAACGGTTCCAACGATCCTTCATGCGACGACACGGAAGAGCCCGATTAGCAGCGAGTTCGTATGCTTCACCGAGGATTCCGGCCATGCGCTTCCACGGGGTTTCCGGCGCGTCCCACCCCATCTAGACCCCATCGCATTGTCGCCTCGTCCGTCAACAAAGAAGCCATGCCGGCCAAGCCTTTTCCGTCGAGCCCTGATCCAACAGGCACTGGACCCGTGAGACGCCGTGCGCGCTAAGGGGCCCCAGATCTGGACATCCCCGTAGTGAAGGTTCGGCTGATGCCAGTGTAGGCACCAGTACCTTCCGAGAAGGTGATCGACCCGCTCCGCGCTGGAATCCGAATGAGCAGGTTGTGCGCCCTGTACCGTCGGTCGAGGGGTGTTGGACGCCTTGTCGAGTCCTGTCTCGTTGACTTTCAACGTTCTATTCTTCAACACGGAGCCCGGTGGAGGGTTAGCCGGGGTCGTTTCGAACTTTGTTCAGCGGGCTACAACGGTTGTTGATGAGGCCTAAAAAACTGGCCTCGAGGTTTCCCTCTTTGCCCTCAGCAGCGTGGGTACTCGGTTCGGAGGCTATCCGAGCATCGGCTGCTTATGGGGAGGTGGTGATGGAACCTAGCTTTGAAGATTCGAGTGATTTCTCGGGTACGGCGGCAACTGGGGTAGAGGTGATGAGGTTCGCCGTCAACTGTGATGTAGACGCACCGGGGTTGGCTCGGAAAGCCTTGGATGCTGTCGCGGGGATCGATGATGTGCGGGAGGATGCTCGGTTGGTGGTAACCGAGCTCGTATCGAACGCTGTGCGGCACTCAGGCTGCGCGGCAAGCGACCTCATTCAGGTGCTCGCCCGCCTCCGAGACGGAGTTCTGGAGGTGGCGGTCACAGACCTTGGTGTTTCTCGGAGCACGCCCAGGCTGAGGCTGCACCGGGTCGATGGACAGGCTGGCATGGGCTTGCGGATCGTTGCGAGGGTTTCGACTCGATGGGGAACGATGCGCGCCGAAGACAACTGCCGCACGGTGTGGGCCGAACTCGCAACATCTCATGCCGGCTGAGTCAAGCGAGTCGTGTGATGAGCGGCCGGTCGGGACTACGTCGAGGCCGATGAGCGCTCACGCGTTCCCTGCTCGCAGCGAGGCGGGCAGGCTCGGCCGCTTGAGCGGAAGCGTCTCTGGGTAGACGACGTCTGTCGGGCCCGGTGGTTTCAGGGTTGACCCGGTTAGGAGGAGGAAAAATGTTCGAGGGGATCGGGTATCTCCAGCGCCATGCCTAACGCGCGGCACAAGAGAAAGGCTGCGAGGCGCGGCGCCGCAAGGGTCGGCCGGAGTCCGCATCGCGCGCTCGCGGTCGCCGTCTACACGGCCCGCTACCGTGGCGCGCTCATCCGAGCGGCCCGGCTGAGCCGCGAGGCCTCACGCGCCGCCGCAGCCGTCCGCCGACCGGGGGTACGCAAGGAGGCCCGGTCTGCCTCGGTCAGCCTCGGCCAAGCTGTGGCGCGAGCACGGAGGATCGGCATTGCAAGCGCGATCACGGACGAAAAGATCGCCGTCCTGCTCAACCGGACGCTCGACCACGCCGCCAACTCCGTGGCCGAGCTCACGCACGAGAAACCGAAGCACCGCGCCCGAAGATTCGTCCTGATGATCGGACTCGTCCTCGCCCTCGTCTCAGGGGTGTGGATGCTGACCAGTCGACGTCGAACTCGACTCTTGTAGTCCTGCCACATGCGTTGGCTGAGGCCTGCTTCGCGCAGTCAATAACGGGGTACGGGGCCAGATGCTGGACTTCTAGTGAGCGGGCGACCCGGAGGCTCGACCGGGAGCCGCCCGCGTTTGAAGTTGCGCAGGCGGCTGAATCTGTTCCTCGGCCGGCCGGGGCAGCTCATCGGCGATCGGTATCCCGCCCGAAGAAAGCCAGAGCCCCCTCTTCACGATCTCGCACTCCTACTCGAGCTCTCGCACCTGCTTCCGCGACCGCCGCAGCTCGTCGACCTGATCGCTCCTCAGGCCGTCGCCAAGCTCCACACGGCCGAGCTGATGCTGCCGGACCCAGATCCGCAACGACTAGTAGCTGACGCCAGGCTCGCCCGCGACCCGAGGAGGGCACGGATTTGACTCGCGGCGTTTTCGATCGTCGTTGAGCAGCGTTCAAGGGTGTTTGCCACGCGTCGGCGCTGGGCAGTCCCGGATCAGCGATTCGTCCCAGGCAAGGAGTAAACACGGATGGCAGCACAGGGGAGTAGTCCAGCACCTTCGGGCAAAAAGACCGGCAACGCTGCGCCGACGCAAACCAGCGTCGACGGCAGAGCGAAGAGCGCGCCACGTCCGAAACGTGAAGCAGCACGACGCAGCCAAACGGCGGCCACTTCCCCGTCGGCAGATCAGATCGATCTACCGGGCTACTACCTCGGGTAAGGGGACCTGCCGAGAGACCCAGACGGGGACCGAATGCACCGGTCGGTCTTGCTGACGGTGCGGCGCCGGGTCTCAGCAGGGCGCATGGAGATCACGAGGTCAGGCCGCGGATCCTGCGGTTCGGCACCGTTTCGGGATCGCGGCGATGTTGCGGAGCGGGTCCCTATCCGATGTTCGATCTGTCGACTGCCTCACGTCCGCGGGGAGGTGGGGGCACCGATAAAGCTGCCTCGAACAGCGACCGCCTCGAGTTCGAGGCGGTCGCCATGGTCGAGGCCATCGCAGTTAGCGTTCTGCTCAGTTTTGGGCGGCCGTGCTTTGGATCGTCTTCGACCTGGACGAGCCGTCGATCTCGATTTTCCTCGGCCTCGGCTGCTCCGGCTTCGTGACGTGCACTTCGAGCACGCCGTTCTCGTAGTTTGCTTTAACGTCGGCTTCGGTCACGCCCTGCGGCAGCCCGATCGTGCGCGTGAAAGTGCCGAAGCGGCGCTCGAACCGGTAGTACCGGTCGCCCTCCTCGACCTTCTGCTCGCGCCCGCGCTCGGCGGTGATCGTGAGCGCGCCTTCGTCGAGCTCGACGGAGATCTTGTCCTCGGTGATGCCGGGCAAGTCGAACGCGTAAACAACCTCGTTCTCGGTTTCCCAGACGTCAGCCGTCGGAATCCAGCTCTGCGTCGCGCGACCATTCCCTTCGAGCTGCCCGTTCATGAACCGGCTCATCTCGTTCTGGAGCGAGGCGAGCTCGCGGAAAGGCTCCCAGCGAACCAACGTTGCCATCGTTCGTACCTCCTCGTCGTTCCGAACTTGATTACATGGCCAGAATAAAACCTGAGCGCATGTCTGTCAAGTCTCGAGACTCAGGCAAAACACGGCGGTCGCGGCTCCGACTCGCGAGCGCTCAGCGCTCCGATCTGAAGAACTCTGCCGCTCGTCGCCCCATCTCCTCGCGCGACAGGTCCTCCGTGTGTTGGCTCAGCATCCACTGCTGGCCGAATGGGTCGCGGACTCGGCCACCCCGTTCCCCGTAGAACTGGTCGGCGAGCGGATAGATGACCTCGGCCCCCGCAGCGACTGCCCGCTCCCAGACCGCATCGACGTCGTTCCAGTAGGTCGCCATGACCGCGCTCACGGCGCCGCCCAAGGAGCGCGGGGACCGGGCAGGCGCGCTCGCGTCCCCGGCATCCTCGGTGATCATCACGACCGAGTCTTCGATCCGAATCTCGGCGTGGATCACCCTTCCCTCAGGGTCACTGAAGCGCTCGCCGATCTCTTCGGCCCCAAACGCCTCGCAGTAGAACTCGATCGCCGCCCCGCCGTCCGCGACGACCAGGCGTGGGGTCACGGTGCGCAAGTGCTCGGGAATTGGTGCAAGGGACTTTGCATCATCCGACATGGGCATTCCTTTCGCGAGAGGTTGATCTTTTCATTTCCGTAAGCGGGCTCGCTTGAGCCTGACGCAGACGCAGACCCAGGGCTGGTCGCGCTCTACCGGTGCCTGCTGGCGCTCAGCCGAGGACTTCGCTCGCGCGTGAAGGTCGAATCGACCACGAGCGGGGCTCCCGGGAGTGCGCGCTGCGAGCCTGAACGACCGAGTCCCAGTCGACGCGTCCCTACCATATGCGCCGTTTCTGGGAGTCGTGGTGGCGGCTATCGGGAGGGACCAGTGCCGAGCGGGGTGCGGCCGAGTTCCCGGGTGAGCTCCGGCAGGGAGTCGTAGACGGCGACGGCGCCGGCGTCGAGGAGTTCCTGGCTCGACCAGCCTCCGGTAAGGACGCAGATCGTCTCGAGGCCGGCGCGGGCTGCGGCTTCGATGTCCCAGCGCGAGTCGCCGATCATGACGGCGTGTCCCGGCTGCTCCGCCTTGGCGAGAGCGGCGTGGACGATGTCGGGATGCGGCTTCGAGCGCTCGACGTCGTCGGAGGTCGTCCAGTCGTCGATCAGTTCCCGCACGCCGAGGATCGTGAGGAAATGGTCGAGATCGTTCTGGCCCGCAGAGGAGGCGAGGATCGTCGCGATGCCGTGGCGGTGCAGCTCTTCGACGAGCTCCGCGGCACCATGGAGCGGCTCGCACTCGTCGCGGATCGTCCTGAACTCGTGCTCCTTCTGTTCGCGAAGTTCGTCTCCGAGCCTGCGCTCGACTTCGTCGTCTGTGAGGGCCTTGACGATCTGGTCGCCGCCCATGCCGATGTGGCGGTGGACACGCCAAACCGGCAACGTAATCCCCTGCGTGCGGAAGGCCCGGTACCAGGCGAGCGCATGGTGGTAGTTCGTGTCGACAAGTGTGCCGTCAAGGTCTAGCAGCGCGGTGGTATGCATCTTGGGCGCATACCAACCGACGGCGCATCTGAAACCGAGCCGCCCGATGGCGAGAACAGGAATGGAGCGGCGAGGAGCTCGGAGCATGGGATGCTCGCGCCCCGTCGGCGCTCGCACGGTACGGCGCTTGCGACTCGTGCGACAACTGAGAACTCACCGAAGAGCTCGTCGCGCGTTGGCGCACGCGTCTGCTCGACGGCGTGATGGTGAACGGGATCGCAACGGCCATCCGGAAAGGCCGGGAAAGCCCGGCTCATTCGTGGTGATCAGGTGGCCTGCAGGACGACGACGGTGCCGTCGTCCGCGAGCGGCTCGCGCCAGCTTTCACTGACGGCCCGCAGGATCGCCATCGCCGTGGTCGCCGCCGTGAGGGTCTGGGGGTTCGAGACGGCCCGTTTGATCCCGTTCAGCCCGAACGTGCCGCCGTCTTCGACGCGTCGCTCGAGGACGCCGTCGCTCACGAGGAGCAGGCGCTCTCCGGGCTCGAGGCGTCGGCGCGAGCTGGTGAAGACTCGGTGGTTGGTGCCGGTGCCCAGCGGCGGGTGCTCGTGTCCGCCGAGCTCGTGAAAGTGTCCCTCGATGTCGATCACGTAAGCAGGCGGGTAGGCGCAGTTGACCCAGACGAGGGTGCTGGTCGCGGCATACCAGCGGGCGATCAGCGCGGTGACGTGGAACTGCGGGTTGCCGAGCTGGCGCACGGTTTCATCCATCGCCTGTAGCGCGTCGTCGAGCTGTTTTCCTGAGCGACGGGCGGCGCGGAGCGAGCCGAGCGCTGCGGCGCCGAGCCCGGCGGCGGTGGGGCCGGTGCCGGCCGAGTCGGCGATTGCCAGCCACGCGCCGTCGCGATTCTCGACGAAGTCGAACCAGTCGCCGCCGACCTCGTAGGTCGGGAGAAGGCCGCCCGCGAGCTGCGCACCGGCGATGTGTGTGATCCTCGGCGGGAAGAGGTTCTGCTGGATCTCTGCCGCCGCGGTGGTCGGCTTGCGCCGGCGCGCGATCTCGATCACGTCGGTGTAGTCGTTGACGAGCGCGAGCGCGGCCGCCCCCTGCTTGGCAATGTCCCCCAGCGGCGCGATCGGGCTGCCAATGCAGAGGAGAATCCCGAGCACCCGGCCGCGGAGCCAGAGCGGTTCGACGACGCAGCGCGGAAATCGGCTACGCAGGTGCGCTTGCAGCCGGGGAAGCTCCTCGGCTGCGATCTCGGGCCCGAGCGCGTGTGCTCCGTCGAGCTCGGCGGGGAAGTCGTCCGACCCCGCGAGCCGGATCAGCTGCGAGCCGTCGATGTCGACGACGTAGAGCGCGACGGCGCCACCGGCTGCGCGCCGGGCTTCCGCGACGAGCTGGTCCGGTACGAGCGGGGGCGGGACCGTGTCGAGGATGTTGGTCACCTCGAGCGCCAGTGGCCGGTCGCGGCCGAGCTGTCCGGGCGCGCGGTAGGAGCCGGCGCCGTCCTCCTCGCCGGGCGCCTCGCTGCCCTCACTCTCCCGCAGGGCCTCGGTGAGAGCGCTGCGACTCGGAAAATGCCGGTACAGCGTCGAGCGCGCGACCCGGGCCGCGGCTGCGATCTCGATCATGCTCGCGCGTGGATCGGCGGCGAGCCTTGCAGCCGCGCCCAAGATCCGGGCCCGACTCTCCCGAGCATCGACGCGAAGGTGAGGCACACCGTCACTCGTCTGGTCCTGCTCGTGCTGCACCATCTGTCTACCCTACCCGCGGCATAAGTCGGACAAACAGTGTCCCAGTTCTTTGCGCTGACATTGCAATGTTTCGCGCAGTCAAGAAGGGGAACAAGGGACTGACTAACAATCAAGACAATCGGTGCACGTTTGTCCTGTATGTCCTAGAAGAGTCAGCAATCGAGGAGGTGGAAAACTGTGCCAATACAGGAACAGCGCCAGGAAACGCCCGACGCGGCCACTCCCACGGGCCAGGGAC
>CAVWUL010000008.1:0-226328 GCA_963758125.1 uncultured Actinomycetes bacterium | reverse complement strand
CGAGTGGCATGCCGCCGGCGCGCTGAGCACTGCCACGGCAGGTGAGTCTCCCCTCGCCGGGTATGAGTCATCTGACCCAGAGCTGGTCGAGCAGCGTTCCCCACTGGGGGTTGAACTCGTAGTTGCCGACCCGGGCGGCCTTCACCTCGAGCACGACGCCGTTTGCGAACGAGACCCAGGGTGCCTGGTCGGTGATGTCGCGGTCGACCTTGGCCCACATGCGTGACGAGGCCTCGGGGGCGCTCGTCTGGAGCGACTTGGCGCGGGCGATCTCCCGGTCGATCGTCGGGTCGCAGAACTCGGCGAAGTTCGCGTTCTGCGAGTTCACCAGGTTGTAGGAGCCGCAGGTCAGGATCGGCCCGAAGACGCTTGAAGGTGCGCTGGCGAAGTCCGGGTACCAGCCGCTGAAGCCGAGCTGGAGGTGGAGCTTGTCCTCGTTGTTGAACGGATTGGCGGCGATGCGGAAACGGGCCTTGTAGCCGAGACTGTCGAGCACCGAGACGAGGTATCTCGCCGTCGGCTTGCTGGCGTAGATCTCCTTCGCCATCCAGACCGTGACTGCCTGGCCGGCTGTGCCCGAGGAGCGAACGAGCTGCCGCGCGCGCTGCAGCTTGGGGGCCGTCCATGCTCCGCTCGGGCTCGGCTCGGCCGTGTACGGGCAGTAGCGACGGTAGCCGGTGAAGTCCGGAGGCAGGACCTGGCAGGTCACCTGACCGAGGCCCGGGCCCTGGACAAGGTCGCGCAGGCGCCCTCGGTCGACGGCGAGGTTCAACGCTCGGCGCGCGCGCACGTCGTTGAAGGGCGGCACCCGCGTGTTGAGAGCGAGGTAGTTGGTGACGCGGAACGGATTGATCTCGAGCTCGTTGGGATGGTGGCTGCGCAAGGCGGCGAGCACTGCGGGGGATGGGATGTTCGGCTCATCCGAGGCCAGATCGGCCGAGCCGCGCAGGACCCGGGCGACGTGCGCGTCCGGCGAGCCGCCGAAGCGCATGACGATCGTGTCGGGGAACCCGCTCGGCTGTGCTACCCGCGACCACTCACGGAAACTCGGGTTGCGCACCAGCCGGACGCCGTTCTTCCGATTCGAGACGACCTGGTACGGGCCGGTGGCGGGAACGAACCCGTGGGGATGAAGAGGCGTCCCGACGGGAAGCGCGTCGGACGAGGGGAGCGCGAGCTCGTAGAGAAAGTCGGGATCGGGCGAGGTGAGGTGGAAGGTGATCGTGTTCGTGTCGGGATCGCTCACGATGCCCTGCGAGAGGTCGCATGGCTGCTTCTTGTCGGCGAGGCACTTCGGCGCGCCGATGATGTGGGCGTAGTAGAGCGCGTAGGGACTTTCCAACTCGAGCGACCGCTCGATTCCCCGTCGGATGTCCTGTGGCCGGACGACCGCACCTGTGGAGTAGCGAATGCCCGGACGCACCTGGAAGCTCCATGAGCGGCCGCCGTCGGTCGGGGTCGGAAGCGACACCGCGAGGTCCGGCACCGGCTGGTCTCCGGCGCTGCCTCCGGTCTTCCGGTAGCCGACGAGCCCGTCGTTCGTCACCACGACCACCTGCCCCTCCGGCAGGTTGTAGGCGAAGGCCGGGTCGACGTGGAGACCCCCGGGGGCGGCCCCAGCACGCTGAGCGTTCCGCCGCCGTGGCCGGTGCCCGAGGCTCGGACGGCGACGAAGAGCGCCCCCGAGTCGAGGACGAGCCCTTCGGGCCGGTTGCCGGTCACCACCGGCAGGCTGGGCACATCGGACTTCGGGTCGATTCTGGTGAGGGTCCCGGCGAGCTCGTTGCTCGCCCAGACGGTGATTCCCGAGGCGGCGATACCGTTCGGGCCGTCGCCGACGGGGATCGTCGCGGCCACCCTGTTCGTCGCCGGGTCGATCCTGGTGACCGTTCCGTCGAGGTAGTTCGCGACCCACACCGCTCCCGCGCCGATCGCGACGGAGTCGGAGCCGTTGCCGGCGCGGATCGGGTAGAGGACGCTGCCGCTTCGCTCGTCGATCCGGGTTACGGTGCCCGTCGCCTGGCCTGTGACCCAGACCGAGCCGTCGCCGACCGCGATTCCGTTCGCGCCGCCCTCGACCGGGATCGCCGTGAGCACGCTGCCGGTTGCGAGCCTGATCCGCGAGACGCTACGGTCCTCGGCGTTCGCGACCCAGACGTATCGACCGCCGACGGCGACGCCGGCAGGCGCGTTTCCAACCGAGATCGCAGGCGCGACGATGGTGTCGGCCTCGGGGTTGATCTCGGTGACGGTGCCGTCGAGGCCGTTCGCGACCCAGACCAGGCCTCCCCCGCAGGCGATCCCGTCAGGGCCGTTGCCGACCTGGAAGGCCTGGATCACGACCTGCTTGACGGGGTCGATCCTCGAGACGCTGTGGGCGTCCACGTTCGCGACCCAGATCGACCCGTCGCACGCCGTCATCGCGCCCGGCGAGGCTCCGACGGGGATATCCCCGCTCAGGCGCCCGGTCTTCGGGTTGAAGATGCCGACCGAGTCTGCGGAGACGGGAGTAGCGGAGGCGGTCGGCGGGCCCGAGCTGCCCTGGGTGCCGAGGACGACCGCGGCGGCGGTCGCAGCGACGACAGCCGCTCCGGCGGCCGCGGCGATGCCGAGCCTTCGCCCGCGCCGCTTCGGCGCCGGGCGCGGGGCCTCTGGAGGGAGGCCCGAGGCGAGAACCTGATAGACGCGCTCCGGCCGCTCGATGTCCTTGAGCTGCTTCTCTCCCAGGTCGCGCAGGCTCACGCCGGCAGGGAGGTCGTCGTGGATCAGCTCCGCGGTCGCGCTCGAGAGCAGGATTTGCCCGCCGCCGGCGATTCCGGCGATTCGGGCGCCGCGATGCAGGCCGATCCCGTGGTAGCCCTCGTCGCCCACCGACGGCTCGCCCGTGTGGAGACCCATCCGCACGCGGCACTCGACGCCGCCGGGCCATTGGTGCGCCGCGAGCGAGCGCTGGGCCTGGACGGCGGCTTCGACCGCGTTCCGCGCCCGCGGAAACGCGACGAAGAACGCATCGCCCTGGCTGTCCATCTCACGCCCACCGCAGGCGACGAACGCCTCACGCAGCAGCCGGCGATGCTCGGCGAGCAACTCGCCGTAGCTGTCCCCGAGCTGCTTCACGAGCCGCGTCGACCCCTCGATGTCAGTAAACAACATCGTCACCGTGCCGGTAGGAAGTGCATCGCCGACGCTCACCGTGACAACTCCTATACACGCACAGCCCCGTAATTGCCACCAGCAGCCAGGGTTCAGCCACGGAGGACCGGCGTCCGAGTCCTACAACGCGTAAGCCCGGCTCAGGGACAATGCTGCGCGCTGGCGCAACCGACGGCTCTGTGGCCGGGCCCCCTCATGTCCGGCACACTTCGAAATGTGCGCGCCGCACACGGACTCGCCTTAGCGGCCTGCGCGATGGCGCTTGGGGCCCCCGCTGCGCTCGCCCATCAAGCCGCGCACCCCGATGTAACGGCAACCGGCAGCGCTGTCGACGGCTCCACGCTCTTTCGAGCGTACTCCTGCGGTGACTGTCACTCGTTGCACGCAGCTGGCCCGACGGCGGACGGACAACTCGGGATGAACTTCAACCGCAATCACATTCCTTACCCGGTCGCGGTCGCGGTGATCACGGGTGGGCTCCCCGCAGGCCCTCCTCTCTTTCCGACTTACATGGTCGGGTACCGGAGGGTGATGACACCAGGCCAGATCCGGGACATAGCCGTGTTCGTGGCAAAATACTCCGGCGGATACAAGACGTGCGCGAAATGCGCGACGACCTTGACCTCGCCATAGCTGGAGTCGCAGGCGGCTGCTCACTCAGGTGGCATAGCCGCACGCTGGCCCAACCGATCGCGCTCATCCCCGATCAGTAGTTAGCTGCGCTCGCAGCCACGAAGCGAGCTCTTCCCGGAGACCTGCCCCGCGGCGACCAAGAACCGCTTCGGCGATCAGTAGGTAATCAGCGAGATCGAGCTGAGCCGCCAACTTTCAGCGGGCGAGCCGCTCGAGAATTTCGCGATCCCGTTCCATCACGACGCGTAGGCGCTGCGAAAATCCTCGTCGCCTCGCTTGCGGGCGATGTGCTCGGTGATTGCCTCGCGCACAGCGTCGGAAACACTGATCCCGTCGGCACGCGCGACCGCGTCTAGCTCCTCTGCTTGATCGGCAGACAACCTCAGTGTCATGTTCTTACCTGTTGTCATAGATACTCCCTGCTCGGTATCAAGATATCACGATACCAGAGGTACGAAATGAAGAACCGAATGCACCCCCGACTATCGTCAGGTAACAGTTCGTGGACGCTGCTGCACGGAGACGTCCTTACGCGCTGAGCCCAGACTTGCTCTGTTCAAGCTCCTCTCGGCAATCTTCCGACTGGGGCAGGCCAGGCGACGATCTAACTGCCGGCGCACCGATGGCCCCTGGGGCGCCGAACGTGCGCGAGTTCCTCGGCGCCACTCGCGAACGCTGACACGGCGGACAGTCATCTCACCCTACTGATCGCTGGGGTCACCCGCCGCGGCGCTTCGGCGAGACGAGGTCCGTTCGGATGCTTGCTTACAATCGTCGCTCTACCTATCCGCGACTGTTGGGGGTTCTGATGGATCGACGGACATGCACGGGCATTGCGGTGGGCGCGATCTTCGCCGTGGCGATGTTTGGAGCTGGGGCGGCCGGGGCGACGCCAACCGCCGGATCCGTCTGCAAGGCAGTCTCTGTATCGGGGTTGAAGTACAAGTGGAGCGTTATCGGCGACGTCACGTGCAGCCAGGCGAAGCCGTGGCTCCTGAAGCTCCTCGTCGAGAAGGGAACCCCGGACGCGAAGTTGACGTTCAAGGACGGCCCGAAGGGCTTTCACTGCAGCGCATTTGCGGATTCGAAGGGCCGACCTTCCGCCGGCGGCTGTGAGACCGGCACGGTCGCGTTCCCGAAGAACGGGTTCCAGTGGCTCGGGTGAGACGGCGAACGGAGAGTTAGCTCGACGTCGGAGTGCATTCCCGTTCACATTCGCGCATGTCGCCCGAGGGAGCCCCCGGAAACGCACGCGCCGTCGCGCCGCACGAACACGGCCGCCCACGAGTCAACTCGATGAACGATCACGATCCGTTTCCACGGGCCCGCCTGGGTCGGGCCTCAGACCGAACGCGCCTAGGTGACCTTGAAGAGCCCCTTCATCCCGCCCGCGGCGTGGCCCGGCACGGTACAGAGGTACTCGTAGCTGCCCTTCAGGAGGACGGTCACCCTGAGCGTCGTCGACTGGCCGGGGCTGATCATCTTCGACGACCTGCCGGTGCAGGTGGTCGCCACAGCCGACGAACTTCGCTTCGAGCAGAACTTGAAGTCATGTGGGATCTGGCCGCCGTTGACAATCTTGAAGACGATGATCCCGCGCTTCGCAGTGCTCTTCGAGAGGACGAAGTGGAACTCGGTCGGCTTTCCTGCGGTCACATTGATCGTCGTCAGGAGGGCGGGTTTCGCCAACGCCGCGGGTGCGGCGAGGGCGCCGAAAGCCAGGCAGAGGACAATGAGAACTGGAACCTTGGACATGGAATCTCCTTCCGTTGGAGCTTTGCCGTACCGGTCGAGCCTACCTGCACCGCGTGAGCCTCCTCCGGCCTGGGGCGCGCGCGGCCGGTACGGCCCGAGGCAGGACAGCTAGAGCGCGGCACCCTCTGCTCGAGCCGGGACCTCGGGTTGAGTCGCGGCAGAAGAAAGGCCGGACGGCTTACGCGCCACAGCGCGCGCGCCGAGTGCGGCCACGGTGAGTGCTGCGAGTAGGAGCAGCACGAACGTTCTCGGCAGGCCGATCTGGTCGGACAGGATCCCGATCGTGGGTGGCCCGACGATGAACCCCGCGTAGCCGACTGTGAACGCTGCCGCGAGGGACGGGCCGGCCGGCTCGACGCGGCCGGCGGCGCTGAAGAGCAGCGGCACCGCATTTGCGATCCCGAGCCCGCAGAAGACGAAGCCGATCACCGCCGGCCCCGTCTCGCCGACGAGCAACACGCCGCCAAGCGCGAGCGCCACCAGCGCCATCCCGCCTCGCAGCAGCCCGCCCGCACCGAGGCGCTCGTTGAGCAGGTCGCCGCTGAGCCGAGCGACTGCCATCCCGAAGGAAAAGCCGGCGAACGCCATCGCCGCCGCGGCGGCGCTCGCTCCGACATTGTGGCGCAGGTAGATCCCGCTCCAATCCGCGATTCCGCCCTCGATCATCATCGCCAGGAAACACAACCCGCCGATCAAGATCACCGGGCGCGACGGCAACGCGAACCCGGACGCCGTCTTGGAATGGGTCGAGGCGTTGCCCAACCGCCCGGTGATCCAGATCGCCGCCAGCCAGAGCGCGACGCCGACGAACAGGCTTTCCACGCGTGGATCCACACCTGCCGTGGCGACGATGACGACGATTCCCGCAGCGGCGAAGCCGCCGAGGCTCCACCCGCCGTGGAGCGAGGACATGATCGGCTTGCGCAGCTCGCGCTCAACTGCCACCCCGTGCGCGTTCATCGCGACATCCATCACACCGCTGCTTGCGCCGAACACGAACAGAGCTCCCGCGAGCATGTAGGGGCCCGTCGCCAACAGGGGCAGCGGCAGCATCAGGCAGAAGACAAGCGTCGCCGCCCGTGTCACGGGGGCGCTTGGTCGACGGTCGAGGACATAGCCGGTCAGCGGCATCGAGACGAGCGCACCCGCCGCCATGCAGAGCAGACAGAGCCCGAGGGTCGCCTTCGAGATGCCCAGGTGATCCTGCAACCACGGGATGTGCGCGACCCACGTTCCGATCATCGCTCCGTTGATCGCGAAAACCGAGAAGGTGGCCAGCCGAGGCGTCACGACCTCATTCTCCCTTGGAATCGCAGCTCGAGCCTGTACGGTTGCCCGTGATGGAGCGGTTCGCGCGCTGGTCGTCCTCGCACGGTCTCAAGGTTCTGATCGCCGTGTTCGCAGTCGGCGCCGTGGTCGACGCCTGGCTCGGGCATCGAACAGCCGCGATCGTCTCCGCCGTCCTGGCGGCGGCGGTCTACATGCGTGACAGGGCACGACAGTCGGGATAGGAGCCTCTGTACGCTTGGAGAGCTGGTGGCGACCGGGCTGATCCTTTGTTTCCGTCGATGAGCCGAAGGGCGGCGGCGCTCGGGCTTGTCTGCGCGCTCGCCGTGAGCGCGGCGGGCTGTGGGTCGTCAGGTCACGGGACGACGGCCACGACGGCGGCCGCCCCGTCACCGCCACCCCACGAGTCGTTGATGGCGTGCCTCGGACGGAACGGCTACCAGGTGACGCCGGAGTCGCCCGGTGACGTCGAAACGGCACCTGCGCGGTTCGAGTTCACGACGGTCTGGAACCTCCTCAACCCGTCGAGAGTCGCGCTGGCGCTGACGTTTTCGAAGAGTACGCGCGGGGCGAGCGTGCAGCAGCGTGGACGCGCCGTGAGAATACGAAGCTCGGACGGGGCGCAGTGAAGGCGCCGGTGGTGCGGATCGGCCGGATCGATGCGCTGTGGACTGCGACACCGGGGGCTCGCGAGGCGAAGGACGTGTACGGCTGCATTCGCCGGGGTTGAGCTCCGCGGCGAAGGCTCCTTCGTCGCCGGTCGGAGCCGACGCCTTTGTCTGACCGCCCTGTTTTGCAGGGATTAGACTCGCCCTGTGGATCGTGAGCGAGCACTCGATGAGTAGGCCCGTCTTTCGCGAATGGAGCGGTGAGAAGCTCGTGTACGTGAGCCCGAGGGCAGCGCTGAACAAAGTGGGCTACGTCATGGACTCGCAGCGAGGAGCCGTCCTGGCTGCCGAGGAGGAGCTGTTCGCGAGCATCGAGGCCCGCGTTCGACGCCAGGACGGCGAGCCGTCCTCCGAACGAGAGGAGCTCGGCACTCCGGAAGCCGCAAGCGCGACAGTCAAGTCGCTCGCCCGCGAGCTCGGCGCGGACCTGGTGGGCATCGCGCCGGTCGACCCGAGGTACGTCTACGACGGGTTCGAGGATGTGGACGGGTTCGCGATCGTGTTTGCGATTGCGATGGACTACGAGGGCGAGATCCTCAAGTTGCCGAGGCCGGAAACGAACGTGGAGTACATCCGTGTCTACGACATGCTCAGCCGGCTCGGGGTCGAGCTCGCGGAATGGATCCGCGATCGTGGCTACGTTGCACGCGCCCACACCCTTCGCGACGAGCAGCTGGCGATGCTTCCGCATGCCTACACGGCGGGGCTCGGCGAGCTCGGAAAACACGGCTCGCTGATCAACCGCGAGCTCGGATGCGCGTTTCGCATCGGTGTCGTGACCACCCGGCTCCCACTCGCTGTCGACAGCCCGCGAGAGGACGGGATCCAAGACTTCTGCCGTAGCTGCCGAATGTGTGTCTCCTACTGTCCCGGAGATGCGATCAGCGACGAGATGGACGTCGTCCGCGGGACCGAGCGCTGGATCGTCGACACCGAGAAGTGCGCGCCGTATTTCAGCCACCACTTCGCCTGCGCGGTCTGCCTGCAGGTCTGCCCGATCAATGCGAAGGCATTCGGCGGGCAGTTCAAGGACGCCTACGTGAAGAAGATGCGGGAGCTCGACCCCGACCGGCTCAGCGAGCAGCTCTCCGAGACGGTTCCGCCGCCCTGGACCGAGATCGACCGCGAGTAGGTTCCGAGGCGTCGCTCAGGACGCGAGCTCGCGCTCGGCGAGCGCCGTGCCCTCGACCCTGGCGCGGATCTTCTCGAAGGCCGTCTCGCGCGCGGTCGACCCGTCGTCGGCGAACGGCGAGAACCCGCAGTCGTCGGTCGTCCCGAGAACGCCGAGCGGAATGTACTCGGCGGCGAGGAGGACGCGATCGCGCACCTGCTCGGCCGTCTCGATGCGCGGGTCGATCGGATCCGTCACCCCGACGAAGATCCTCTGCCCGGGATGCAGGTTCGAGGCGATCGCCTGCAGCACGTCCTCCGGGTCTGCCTCCCCCGCCAACTCCAGATAGAAGGATCCGGCGTGGAGCTCGAAGAGCAGAGGCAGGAATCCGGCGTAATCGACATCGGCGCTGTGAGTCGAGTCGTGATCGCCGCCCGGACATGAGTGGACGCCGATCCGGCCCCGCTCCTCGGGGCCGAAACGATCGAGCACCGCGTTGTTCAGCTCGATGAAGCTCCGCAGGAGGCCGCCGGAGGGATCGAGCTTGAGCGAAAGACGACCCTCCGTGAAATCGATCTGGACGGAGTGCGCCCCTGCCTCGAGCGAGCCGCGGATGTCCGCCTCGGCCTCGTCCACCAGATCGGCGATGAAGGCGTCACGTGAGTAACCCTCGATTCCGTCGGCCGGATAGAGCAGGCTGAGCGCGGAGGCGGAGATCACGGCCTGTTTGACGGGCCGCGTCGCCACCACCAGAGCAGCCCGCAGATAGGCATCGGCGTGCGTTCGATACCGGAAGGGCCCCTCGGTGATCACCGGCAACTGCCGGGTGTGCCCGTCGGCGAACGGAATCACGACGCCGCCCCCGGCCAGCGAGTCGAGCCCGTCCACTGGATAGGTCACGAAGCTCGGCTTGCGCTGCTCGCCGTCGGTCACGACGGGTGAGCCGGTCGCCTCCATCCGCGCGATCGTGTCACGCACCGCCTCGTCGTAAAGCGCATCCAGGTCGGCCTTGGAGATCGATCCCGACGCAGCCGCCTGCATTGCGTCGATGAGCTCCTCCGACCTCGGGATACTTCCGATCGGCTCGGTCGGGATCGCCAAGCTCTACCGGCCCTAGCGGCCTGAGCGAACCTGCAGGCGCCGAACCACCGTGTCGAGCGTGACGGCGAAGAGCAGGATGAGGCCGGTCACGATGTAGATCGTCCCGTTCGAGTAGCCCGCGGTGTCGAGGCCGTTGGCCACCGTCGCGATCACGAGCGAGCCCAGCAGGGCCCCGCGCACCTCGCCCCGGCCGCCGAAGAGGCTGACGCCGCCGATCACCGCCGCGGCGATCGAGTTCAGGAGCAGCGTGCCGGGCGGAAAGGTAAGCGCGACGGAGTTCACGAACGCGGCGAGGATGATCCCGCCGAGCGCGGCCGTTCCCGCCGAGATCATGAAGACGATCACGCGGATCCGCGGGACGTTGATCCCGGCGCGCCGCGCCGCCTCGGCGTTACCGCCCACGGCGTACACATGTCGGCCGAACGTCGTCCGTTTCGCGAGGAATGTCAGCACGACCAGGACGATCACCATCAGGAGGCCGGCGAGCGGGAGGCCGAGGCGCCGCTCCTGGACGACCCCGTGGTTTGCGATCGCAACGACGCCGAACGAGGCGACGGCGACCCCGCCGGTCTTCAAAGCGATCGAGATCCACTTCTTCGAAGCGATGCGTCTGCCCTTCGCCGTAAGCAGCGGAAAGAGCACGCTCAACGCATACAGCACGGTAAGGATCCCTGCGATCAGCCACCCTTTGTTCGGCGAGAAGTAGTAGTTCGCGGTGTAGTTGATCCAGCGGTCCTGGATGATGATCGAGCCGGGAGTTTGGAGGCGGCCCAGGATCACGCCCTGCCAGATCAGATAGCCCGCAAGCGTGACGACGAAGGAGGGAACGCCGATGTAGGCGACGATCGAGCCCTGCGCCATGCCGATCACCGCGCACACGGCGATCGCGATCGGGATCGCGAGCAGGCCGCTGATCTGGTGCCCGCTGCCCGGAAGCTGCAGCTCCGCCACGGTGAGCGCACCGATGCCCGCGACATAGCCGATCGAGAGGTCGATCTCGCCGAGCAGCAGCACGAAGACGACGCCGTAGGCGAGCATCGTCGTGCCGGCCATCTGGATGATGATGTTGCCGAAGTTGACGGCGGTGAAGAAGTTCGTCGCGGTGAAACCGAAGAAGACGACGATGAAGAGCTCGCCCACGACGATCGGGACGATTCCGATGTTCCCGGTCCGGACGTTCAGCTTGATGCGCTCGAAGAAGCCGCTCGTGCCCTCTTCCGCGCTGTCCGGCGCAGGTGTCTGCGGCGCGACGACGTCGGCCGTGCTCACGCGGCTGAGCCCCCTGTGGCCGGGATGCCGGAGACTTTCGTCGGGACGCCGGCGGTGATTGCCGAGACGATCTCCTGCTGCGAGGTCTTCTCGCGCTCGAACACGCCGACATTGCGTCCGAGCCGGAGCACGGTGATCCGGTTCGCCGTCTCGAAGACGTCGTGGAGGTTGTGCGAGATGATGATCACGGCGAGGCCCTGCTCGCCGAGGCGCCGCACGAGTGCGAGCACCTGCTCGGTCTGTGCGACCCCGAGCGCCGCGGTCGGCTCGTCGAGGATCACGAGCTTGGAGTTCCACTGGACGGCCTTCGCTACCGCTACGGACTGCCGCTGGCCGCCCGACAGCGTTGCGACCGGCCGCAGGATCGACGGAATCGTCGTGACGGCAAGCGTCTTCAGCGTCGTGGCCGTGCGCTCTGCCATCTCCGCCTCGTTCAGGACCTGCCAGCGGTTCAACTCGCGCCCGAGGTACATGTTCTGGACGACGTCGAGGTTGTCGCAGAGAGCGAGATCCTGATAGACAACCTCGATCCCGAGGCGGGACGCGTCCTTCGGCCCGTGGATGCTGACCGGCTCGCCCTCGAAGAGGATCTCGCCGCTGTCGGCGGTGTGCGTGCCGGCAATCGTCTTCACGAGCGTGGACTTGCCCGCGCCGTTGTCGCCGACGAGAGCCATCACCTCGCCGCTTCGGACCTCGAGGTCGACGTCGGTGAGCGCCTGCACCGACCCGAAGGTCTTCGTGATGTTACGAAGCTGGAGAAGTGGGGTTTTCTCGTCGGTCATCCGGAGGCGATCCTAACGCGCAACAAAGACCGGTGGAGGCGTCCTTACGACGCCCCCACCGGTGATCAGGCTTGTTTTCTTCTAGCAGTACTGCTTGTAGGTCCCGACGCAGACCTGGCTCTTCTTCAGGAAGCCCTGCGTGAAGAGCTGGGTGTAGTTCTTCTTCGTGATCCACTCGACCGGGAGCGTCTCGGTCGGTTCCCTCTTCTTACCGTTCAGTCGGAACGTGTTCGTGTGCGGCTTCGTGCCGTGCAGCAGGGCAACCGCAGCAGCTGCAGCGGCATTTGCCTCGAGCGGCACGAACTTGTAGACGGTGCCCGTCTGCCAGCCGGCGAGGATGTACTGGATCCCCTGGGAAGTCGCATCCTGGCCGCTCAGCGGAACCGGCTTCAGGCCCTTGGCCTTGAGGTCGGCGACCACTGCGCCGGCGATGTTGTCATTCGCCGCCATCACGGCCTGGATGTTGCTGTTCGTCTTGACGAGCATCTGCGAGAAGATCGTCGCGGCGTTCGTGGCATCCCAGTCGGGAACGAACTGCTCGGGGCCCTTCTTCAGCTTGCCGCTCGCAAACAGCGGATTGAACACGGCGTCGTTGCCGCTCTTGAACCAGAAGGCGTTCTGATCGGTCGGGCCGCCGAAGAGCTCGGCAACCGTGCTCTTGCCGTTGTAGGTGCCGTTGGCCTTCATCGCGGCGATGATCCCGTTCGCCTGTGCCTCTCCGACTGCCTTGCCGTCGAAGGTGACGTAGACGTCGGCCGAGCCGCCGATCACCTGGCGGTCGTAGTCGATCGCGTGGCCGCCGGACTGCGTGAACAGCTTCTCGATCGCGGCGGCGGAGCCGTTGTCGAGCGCGGTCTCGATCACGACCTTGGCACCGGCCGCGAGGCACGCCTGTGCCTGTGACTTCTGCTTCACCGGGTCATTGAGCGCGTTGTTGATCGAGTAGGTGACTCCGGCCGCCTTGAGGGCCTTGGCGAAGTCCGGTGCGTCGAACTGCACCCAGCGAACCGATGACTTGGTGTCGGGCAGCAGGACGCAGACCTGAACGCTTGCTTTGTGCGAAGCCGCCGCCCCTCCGGCTACGGCCACAGCCGCCCCGGAAACGAGCAGCAGGGATGCCGCCCAGAAAACGAATCTCCTCACTTGGTTCTCCTTTGGTGTCGCATTTTTCGGGGGATACATCAACGTGCTCGTCCGATCCACCTGAAGTGCACGCAGCGGACCCAGTTTCTAGCGGGGCGAGTGCGCCTGTAAGCGTATGACAAAACAACTTATAACGACGTTAGGACACGACCGTTGGTTTGCGTGACTCGGACGTTCGACGGTGGACTCGTTCACGCTGCGACCGTTGCCCCGGTCTTCGTGTGCAGCGCAGCCAGCCCGACAGACCGGAGTAGATCGGTGTCTCCGATCACGAGAGCGAGCGCTCCGAGCATCTCGGCTCGTTCGCCCAGCACGCCTGCCCTCAGCTCGAGCGCCGCCCGGACAGGCGGAAGGGCGTAGCGGTCGAGCGCCTCACGAATCCCGTTCAGGAGCGACTCGGCGACGATTCCCAGGTCGCCGCCGACGATCACTCCCGAGGGGCTGAGGACATTGCAGAGGCCTGCGACGACACGGCCGATCTCACGTCCCGCGTCGTTGACAACACGTTGCGCTCCGATGTCGCCGGCGGCGATCATCTCGATGAGCGTCCGAATGTTCGCCCCCCCGACGTCGGCCGGCCGGAGCAGCGAGAGCATCGCGTCCGTGGAAGCAACGGTTTCGAGACACCCCCGGTTCCCACACCGGCACACGGCACCCTCCGGCCGTACCCGGACGTGTCCGAGCTCACCGGCGAGGCCTGTAACCCCCCGATGGAGCCGCCCGTCGAGGACGATTCCAGCGCCGAGCCCGGACGAGACCATGACGTAGATCACGTCCGACATGCCTCGCCCTGCTCCGAACGACACCTCGGCGAGCGCGCCGAGATTTGCATCGTTGTCCACCACGACCTGGAGCTCGAGCCGTCGTGTCAACTCGTCGATCGCGTTCAGTCCCTTCCAGCCGGGCAGGATCGCCGTCGAGCCGACGGTCCCGTCACGGTCGACGGGGCCCGAGAGGGCGACCCCGGCTCCGACGACGCGTGACCGCTCGATCCCGGCCTCCTCGAGCACGACCTCGACCAGGTCGGCCGCCGCGTCGAGCGCGGTCGTCGCGGCGTGATCGACGTCGAGCCCCTGCCAGCGTTCGGCGAGCACCGTCGACGAGAGGTCGGCCACCGCCACCCGAAGGTGCCGGTGATCGAAGTGGATCCCGACGACGGCGCCGACGGATGGATCGAGCCGAAGGAGGGTGGGAGGCCTCCCCCTTCCCTGCGCCTCGCTTCCGTGGGCCTCGCCGAACGGCTGCTCGACGACGAGCCCCCTCGCCTGCAGATCGCTGACGAGCGTGGTTACGGTCGTCCGCGAGAGCCCGGTATGCCGCGCGATCTCGCTCCGGCTCGCGGTCCCCTGCTGCCGCAGGGCATCGATTACCCGAAGCCGGTTGAGCTCACGCAGAGCTTCCAGCGATCCCGCCGTCGCCATCGGGCGGCAGTTTCACCACTTCGAGCAGTGTTTGTCAAGAGTCCGACATAAATCGGCGCTGCCGAGGGGGGAAATCTGACGGAGGGTGTGACTAATCGCGACTTGCCGCTCGGGACGCTCCCGACCTCACCGGGAAGGTCTTCGGCGGCGAGTGCCTCAGGAGTCGTCGTGCTCCGGGTCCGCCGCGGCGGTGCGGCGCGGCCCGAAGCGGACGGTCAGCCTGTCGATCCGCTGGCCCTCGACCGAGTCGACCCTGAAGACGGTGCCGTCGTGAGTCACCTCGTCGCCCGGCTCGGCCCCACGGCCGAGCTGTCCGAGGACGAAGCCGGCGATCGTATGGAAGTCCTCGACCGGCAGGTCGACGTCGAACTCCTCGTTGAAGTCGTCGATCGAGAAGGTGCCGTCGATTCGGATCGTGTCGTCGTCGATCCGCTCGACGGTCTCGTCGGGCAGGTCGAACTCATCCTCGATCTCGCCGACGATCTCCTCGAGCAGATCCTCCAGCGTGACGATCCCCTCGACAGCGCCGTACTCGTCGATCACGACGGCGAGATGCTGGCTCGAGCGGCGGAACTCGGTGAGCAGGGCCGCGAGATCCTTCGTCTCCGGCACCATCGTCGCGGGCCGGACGAGCCCTTCGAGGTCGATCGGGACGACATCCGGGTCGTGCATCGCCTGGAAGAGATCGCGCACGTGGAGGATGCCGACGACGTCGTCGAGCGTCTCGCGGTAGACGGGGTAGCGCGTGAACGGGGAGGCGAGCACCGCCTCGAGCGCGTCCGTCGGCGGCAGGTCGACAGAGAGCGCGATCACTTCCGGCCGCGGGACCATCACGTCTGCAACCTCCTTGTCGGCGAAGTCGAAGACCTTGTAGAGCATCTCCTGCTCGCCGAGGTCGATCTCGCCCTGCTCCGCCGACGAGGACAGGAGCATGCGCAGCTCGGCCTCCGAGTGGGCCGAGTGGTCGGCGCCCGGCGGCTTCTGGCCGAGGAGGCCGAGCACGAGCTCGGTCGAGCGCTGGAGGAGCCAGACGATCGGCGCCATGATCGTGAAGAAGCCGCGGACCGGCGCAGAGAGGAAGAGCGCGGTTCGCTCGGGATGGCCGAGCGCGATCCCCTTCGGCACGAGCTCGCCGATCACCACATGCAGGTAGGTGACGATGAAGAGCGAGAGGATGACGGCGAGGATCGTCGCCACCACCGGCTCGAACAGATGAGCGAAGAGCGGCTCGCCGAGAGCACCGATCGAGAGGGAAGTGATCGTGACGCCGAGCTGCATCGCCGCGATGAAGCGCGGCGGGTCGGCCGTGATCCGCTGGACGGCCCGCGCGCGGCGGTTTCCTGCGTCGGCGAGCTCGCGGATCCGGGTTCGCCTCGAGGTGACGAGGCCGTACTCGGCGGCCACGAACGCGGCGTTCAGCGCAATCAGGCCCAGGAGGGCCAGTAACTCGAGAGGGGTCGTCATCGGCCTGCTCTGCTCTCACAGGCTGCGAACGACACGTCCCCTATTGCCAGCATGCTCAGTTTGGCCGGTCGGTCGTCGTCCAAGCTCGGACGGATCGTATCCGACGGACAGGAGAGCGAACGTATGTTCTATGCTCTCGGGGTGGCCGTCGAGTATCGGATCGAACCGTGCACCGTTGCGCTGAACCGGGTCAAGGGCATGCCCTTCGACTGGTCGCTGAACCCGTACATGGGATGCGTGCACCGCTGCACGTTCTGTTACGTGAGGGCGTTCGAGCTTCGCGCCGACCGGCCCGCCGATGGGCGATACGGGACCTCGATCAGGGTGAAGAGCAACGTCGCCGAGGTCCTGCGGCAGGAGCTTGCGCGACCCTCGTGGGCCGGGGGCGGGGTCACGATCGGCGCGGCCACCGACCCGTACCAGCCTGCCGAGGGTCGCTTCCGGCTCACGCGGGCCTGCATCGAGGTGCTCGCGGCAGCCTCGAACCCGTTCGGGCTGATCACGCGCGGGCCGATGATCGTGCGCGACATCGACGTCCTCGCCGAGGCCTCACGCCGGGCCGAGGTGTCCGTCTCGTTCTCGATTCCGACACTCGACGACGAGGTCTGGCGGAAGACCGAGCCGGGGACCGCCCCGCCCCGGCAGCGGCTGCGGGCGCTCTCCCAGCTCGTCGACGCGGGGATTCGGGCCTCGGTCGGGATGGCGCCGATCCTGCCCGGGATCTCCGACCGACCGGAGCAGCTCGACGCCGTGGTCCGCGCCGCCAGGGAGGCGGGGGCATGCGGGGTCTGGGCGAACGTCCTCTACCTGAGGCCCGGCACGCGAGAGCACTTCCTCGAGAGCCTCGCGCACTCCTGGCCGGAGCTCCTTCCCGACTACGAGCGGCTCTACGGCTCCCGGGCCTACCTCCGCGCGACCGACGTGAACCCGGTGCGCGAGTCCGTACGCCGCCTCGCGAGGGCCCACGGCGTGCGAGACCGGAGGACCGTGCGGCTCGAGCCGCCGCCGACCCCGGTCCAGCTCCAGATCGACCTCTGACCGTTCCGACAAAAATGCCCTTCGGCCAACGGGTAGCGACCGACGGCCGCATTACAATCGGCCCGAAGTGCCAGAGGAGATAACGACCCTGATCGTCGACGACCACGAAGTCGTGCGGGAGGGCTTGCGCCTCTCGCTCTCACGGGCGCCCCACATCCGCGTCGTCGGGGAAGCGTCCGACGGGGCAAGCGCAATCGACCTCGCTCTCCGCCGGAAGCCGGACGTCGTGATCATGGATGTCCGCATGCCCGGCATGGACGGGCTCGAAGCGACGCGGCAGATCTGCGAGCAGCTTCCCGAGACGAAGGTGCTGATCTTCACGGCGTACTCGGAGCGCTCCCTCCTCGGCCGCGGCTTCGAGTCCGGCGCCAAGGGCTACGTCCTCAAGGAGGCGCCGCACGGAACGCTCGTGCGCGCAATCGAGAAGGTCGCCGCCGGCGAGGGCTACGTCGATCCTGCACTGATGCCGCAGTTCCTCTCGGGCCGCGACCAGACGGACATGCTCACCCCGCGGGAGCGCGAGATCCTGCAGCTTCTCGCCGACGGCCTTTCGAACGGCGACGTCGCGGAGCGGCTCTTCATCTCGCAGGAGACCGTCAAGAGCCACGTCCGCCACATCCTCACGAAGCTCGAAGCCGACACCCGCACGCAGGCCGTCGCAATCGCGCTGCGTGAGGCGATGATCGACTAGTGCGGCCCCTACAGGCGTCTGAACCTCTCCTCGCCGGGCCGAGGGGCCGCACGAGGGGAGGTCGGCCGCTTCGCAGCCGGCTAGGTTGGCTGGGCGCCGGGCTCCGCTTCGCGGAGGGGCCGCAAGCGGCCGGCGGCGCGATGTGAGCGCATTCGACGCAAGCCACGACGCGCTCGAGCGGTTGATCTCGGCGGAGCAGGACGAGCGGCGGCGGCTGGCGCTCCACCTGCACGACGGTGCCGTGCAGCAGCTCTCGGGGATCGCGTTGATGCTCGACGGGGCCATGCATTCGCTCGAGAAGGGCGAGGCGGCAGAGGCTCGAGGGATCCTGGAGACAGCTCTTGCGCAGCAGCGGACGACGATCCGTGAGCTCCGCGACCTGTCGTTCGTGCTCGAGCCGGTCGTGCTGCGCGATCACGGATTCGGGCCGGCGCTGCGGGCGCTCGCCGATCAGGTCGCCGCCTCGCACGAGCTCGAGTGCGAGGTTGACACCGAACGCGCAGCCCGGATCGGAGAGACGGCGAGCATCGCGCTCTACACGATCCTGCGCGAGCTCGTCGATCAGGCTGTGCGGCGCGGGCCGCCGAAACGGATCACGGTCACCGTCGCGCAGTCGGACGACGGAGAGCTCGTCGCATCCGTCTCCGACGATGCCGACCCGGAGCGCCGGATGCGTTCGCTCGAGCAGATCGAGGAACGAGCACGGCAGCTTCACGGCACCCTCGAGGTTGCGGCCACGCGGACCGGGACGGAGATCCGCGTGACGCTGCCCGCCCACACGGCCCGCCGGTAGCCTTCGCGCGATGGCCGAGGAGAACGGCAACGCCGGCAGGTACCTCCTGTTCGCCTGGTCTCCGTCCGGCTACGAGCTGCGCGAACGACACGGCGAGCCGCCGGAGGTCGGAGCCGAGCTCGACGACGACGACCACCGGCTCGAGGTCGTCAAGGTCGGGGCCTCCCCGCTCCCCGGCGACCTCCGCCGCTGCGTCTACACGGTCGGCACTCACGCCTAGATGACTTGTTCCACGATCTCGCGTGTCCGGATCCACGATCTGGACAGCCTGGGCCGCTCCGGCCTCATGGGAAGCCGTTGAGGCTGGCTCCCCGTGAGGCCTGCGCTTCACCGCGGCGGCACCTCACCAGTACCACCAGTATTGGAGAGGCACCGCCGCAGCGCCCCAGACTGCCCAGCTCGCGCCCCGAAGCAGACGATCTCGTGGAACAAGTCATCCAGACGCGGGGTACGTAGATTCGACCCGTGACGACGGGGCTCATGTCGAGATCGGCCGGAGTGCTGCTCCACCCGACGTCCCTTCCGGGCGGCCGTCTGGGGCCCGAGGCAGAGCGGTTCGTCGACTGGCTCGTCGCGGCCGGGCAGAGCTGGTGGCAGGTACTACCGCTCGGCCCGCCGGACGAGTATGGATCGCCGTACACCTCGGCCTCGGCGTTCGCCGGCTGGTCGGGGCTCCTCGCGGATCCGGACGCCGAGGTGACGCCGGCGGAGCTCGATGCGTTCCGCGAGCGGCATCGTTACTGGATCTCGGGCTGGGAGAGCTTCGCCGGCACGGGCGCCGTCGCGGATCAGGTTCGCTTCGAGCGCGAGTGGAGCTCGCTTCGCGCCTACGCGGCCGCGCGGGGCGTGCGCATTCTCGGCGATCTCCCGATCTACGTGGCGCCGGGCAGCGCGGACACGATCGAGCATCCGCGGCTCTTCGACCTCGGCGAGGAGGCAGGCGCCCCGCCTGACTACTTCAACCCGCTCGGCCAGCACTGGGGGAACCCGCTCTACGCCTGGCCCGCCCACCGCGCCGAGGGATACCGCTGGTGGATCGAGCGCTTCCGGCATGCGTTCGAGCTTGCCGACCTGACCCGCGTCGACCATTTCCGCGGTTTCGTCGCCGGCTGGGCGATCTCACCGGGCGCGCCGGCCGCCGCCGGGCGGTGGCGGAGGGGCCCGGGCCGCAGGCTGTTCGCCGCGGCCGGGAGCGAGCTCGGAGCGCTCCCGATCGTCGCCGAGGACCTGGGCGTGATCACGCCGCCCGTTCGCCGGCTGCGCGAGGAGATCGGCGCGCCCGGGATGCGCGTGCTCCAGTTCGGCTTCACCGGCCGCGCCGCCAACCCGAATGCCCTAGCGAACCATCCCGAGAACTGCGTCGTCTACACCGGGACGCACGACCACAGGCCACTTGCCGGCTGGTGGGGCGCGGCACCCGCCCGGCTCCGGCGCCATGCCACCGAGGCTCTGGCGGCGGCCGGGATCGAGGAGCCCGAGCCCGAGTGGGCGCTGATCCGCCTTGCGTTCTCGTCGCGGGGGCGTCTCGCGATCGTGCAGATGCAGGACGTGCTCGGGCTTGGAGACGAGGCGCGCCTGAACACACCCGGGACGAAGGGCGGCAACTGGGAGTGGCGGCTCGAGGAAGGTCAGCTCACAGCGCAGGTGGCCCAACGGCTGCGTGCGGCGACCGCCTCTAGTTCGAGACGTTGAACTCGGTCGCGTAGTTGTCGACGAGCGGGTTCACTGCCTCGAATCCCTCGGGGAACGCGTAGTTGATCTTCACGAACGGCTCCCACTTCTCGGGCAGCGCGTCCTCGGGGAAGATCGCCTCGACCGGGCATTCGGGCTCGCAGGCGCCGCAGTCGATGCATTCCTCCGGATCGATCACGAGCATGCGGGCCGCCTCGTGGATGCAATCCACGGGGCAGACATCGACGCAGGAGCGGTCCTTGATGTCGATGCACGGCTCGGCGATCACGTACGTCATTGCGATTTACTCTACCGGCGTCAAAAGGCTGTCGATCAGTTCCCCAGGCTGCTCGAACAGGGCCGATTTCACGATCACGCGGTCGAAGCCGGCGGCGTGCGCCCGGCGCAGCCCCTCGGTGTCCTTATGGTTCGTGAAGCCGAGCAGCGGCACGTCGGGGAACGTGTCGGCGACGTCGTCGGGATCGACACGGCCGACGTCTGCGAGCACGAGATCGGGCGGGTCGATGCCCTCGCTCGTCAGCAAACGGTGGTCCGGGACCAGCGCCTCGAGCTTCGCCCGAAGGAAAAGATCCACGCCGACGAGCAGGACTCTCGCCATGCTGCCTCGGATGCTAACAACCAGGGGTGCGCGGCACCCGCCGGCTCAGGATGTCGAGAGGCCGAGCTTCGCGAAGAGCTGGTCGAGCCCGATCCGCAGCCACCAGTCGCGATTGAAGAAGAGCAGGAGGCCGAGCGTGATCAGGGTGACCCCGGACGCGATTCGGATCGCCTGGTAGTGCGAACGGATCCAGCGAAACGTACGCATCGCGTGCGCGAACGCGACCCCCGCGACCACGAAGGCAGCGCCCAGCCCGAGCGAGTACGCGAGGAGCAGGACGGCCCCGCGCGCGACGCCGCCGCTCGAGCTCGCGACGACGAGGATCGACGCGAGCACGGTCCCGATGCACGGTGCGGCAACCACCGCGAAGGCGCCGCCGAGCAGAACGGCTGAGCCGCTGCGCCTTGCGCGATGAACGAGACCCGGCGCCATCACCCGTTCCGGCCACGGCAGCAGGCCGACGAATGCGAGCCCGAGCACGACAAGGATGAAGCCCGCGATCTCCGTCTGGGTCTGCTTGTCGACCTGCCCGGCGACCGCCGCCGCCGCCGCCCCGAGCACGACGAACACGGCGCTGAAGCCGGCGATGAACGGGATGCTTGCGACCACGACACGTCGCGCGCTTCCCCTCTCCCCGAGATGCTCCACCTCGATCGCGGACACCGCCGAGAGATAGCCGGGCACGAGCGGCAGCACACACGGGGTGATCACGGACAGGAGACCGGCAACGAACGCGACCGGAAGCTTCTCGAACATCAGCTGGCTCCCCAGATACACGTCCGCCGAATCCCGCGATCGCCCGCGGGGGAAATAGCCGATGTCTGGATCGTGCTCTTCACCTTGGGACCCGATCGCTGGAGCGGGCGCGGCCTGCCGCCACCGCAAAACCAAATTCTAGATCGAGCTACTTCCCCCGCGGGACGATTCCACATCTCCACTCACGTTGTCTCAGGGGAAGGAGCCTAGGTGTCGAAGCTCGCAAGCTCCTGGTCGACCCGGCGCTCGAGAGCCGGCGCCATCCGTTCCCCGTCGGGTGGGCCTACGTCGTCGCGATTCTTCAGCCAGGTGCGGGCGCCGAACCCGACTGCCAACGCACCGAAGACGATTGCCGCCAGGGGCAGGAGCCAGGCCAGCAGGTCGAACCCGTGCGAGCCCGGCACTGCGAGCACGGCAGACCCGAACCCCTCGGTGACCACGAAGTAGTTCTCGATCTGCTTCTTCGTCCAGCCTGCGTCGATCTTCTGCCGGATCACCACCTTCATCTGCTGCGCGAGCGGCGAGCTCGATTCGTCGAGCGGCTCGTGACAGGTGACACAGACGAGGTCGGCCTCCATCTCGGCCTGCGTCGGATGTGCGTTGCCGCTCGACCTGAAGGCAAAGGAGAGCCCGAAGACGAGCGCGAGGATCACGAGCACCGCGACGAAGGCCTTCATCGCGCGATCCCGAGCCGTCGGCCTCCGTCGAGCCTACGGCCGGCGGTCGGCCTCACTGCTTCATCGCGTTCCGGATCCCGAGGTCGAGCAGCTGCCGCGTCGCCGGCCCGATGATGTGCCCCACCGCGCCGAGATTGTTCTTGGGCAGCGGGATCACGTTGCCCTTGGGGTCGATGAAGAACGTCTCGGGGAACCCGGTGACGCCGTAGTGGCCGAGCAGGGGCCCCTCGTCCGCGATCACCGGGTAGGTGATGCCGAACCTCCTCATGAACTTCGTCGCGGGGCCGCTGAGATCCTGTTCGTCGACCCCGAGGAACACGACGGGCTTTCCCGCCCATGCCTTCGCGGTGGCGGCGACGACCGGCGCCTCGTGCGTGCAGGGGGCGCAGTAGGACTCCCAGAAGTTGAGCACGACGACCTTGCCGCGGAGCGAGGCGAGGCTCAACGTCCCGGGCTCTCCGACGAGCTGCCGCGAGAACGGGTAGGCGGGGACGATCTCCTGCTTGTCGAGCTTGCTCGCGATCCCCGGCGGGTTGTGGAACACCTTGTAGGCGAGCAGGCCGAGCAGCGCCAAGACGAAGACGACGCTGACGGCTTGGGCGGCGCGGCGCATCATCAGACGATGAAGACGCTCGTTCCCACGCGGACGCGGCTGAAGAGCCACTCGGAGTCCAGCACCTGCATCCGGATGCACCCGTGCGACGCGTTCGAGCCGATCGAGTCGGGCTCGTCCGTTCCGTGAATCCCGACGCCCGGTGCGGACAGGCCCATCCAGCGGGTGCCGAGGGGGTTGCCCGGGCCGGGGGGAACGGGGCTCAGGCCGGCGGCCCAGGCGTCCTGAGTGGGCGGGTACCAGGTGGGGTTCACCCATTTGACGACGATCGAGAAGTGGCCTGCGGGCGTCGGGTAGATCGACTGCCCCGTCGCGACGTTGAACACGCGCCAGACCGTGTTGTCGCTGTGGAAGAGAGTGAGGCGGTTCGTCGACCGGTTGATCAGGATCATCGGGCCGATGCTGGCCGCCGTGACCGAGGGCTTGGTCTTCCTGGTCTTCAGCGAGATCGGGCGCCGTGAGTTGGCCGTGAGCGCGTGGACGACGCGCTGGATCACCTGGGACTGGTCGAGGGCGGCGCCGTCGCGCTCGGGCTTGACCCGCGGCCGGCCGGCGACGTAGGCGAGCGAGGCGCTCCGCGGCTTCTGGTCGAATCTCCGGGCGAGGTTCGCAACGGCGGCCCTGATCGCGGCACCGTGGGCGACGACGACGAGGTGGATGTTCGTGCCGCTCGAGGCGGAGAGCGCCTTGCCGACGGCCGGGTCGACGTAGGCGCTCGCGAGCTTCGCCGGGTGCAGCTCGACCTTCGTCCCGTCGAGAACGAGCGGGAGCGGCGCAGCGAAGGCGGTTCTCAGGGCGCGGGTGGCTGCGGTGGGTGGCAGGCCTCCGACCCGGATCCCCGCCACCCGGACGCCAGAGGGGAGCGTATGCGTGCTCTTTGCCGCGAGCGATGGGTCTGCGAACGCGGCAAACACGGCGATGCCGGTCGCAGCGAGCAGCATCGGCCGGAGGAATCTCCCGGTAACTCTCGTCTGAAGGCCCCCGTTCACGGCATTTTCAGTGTAGCCAGGACGTGCCTGACCATCCCCGGGTCATCGGAGACGATCGCGTCGACCCGCCGACCGGCGAGCCGCTCGACCGCCTCCGGGTGGTTCACCGTCCAGGCGATCACGGCGAACCCGCGGTCGTGGATCCTGCGGACGAGAGCATCGGTGACGAGCGCCTGGTGCAGGGCAAGCGCCTCGGCATGCGCCCCCGCGAGGAGCCGTGGAAGCCGAGCCTGGAGCAGTGGCCCGACCGCGGTGATCGATGCGGCGACGACCGGTTTCGGCCAGGGAAGGCTCGAGACGCCGTGCCTGTCCTCGGGGTAGCCGAGGGCGAGCGCGAGCTCGGGCGCCTGGCCGAAGAGCCGCCGCAGGACCGACCTCGAAGTCGAGGAGACGAGCGTGCGCTCCCCGAGGCCGTGCCTCCGCACGGTCGCTGCCACCTCGGGCTCGGCTCCCTCGAGCTTCAGGTCGATGTGCGCTCCGGCCCCTGTCGAGGCGATGTAGGCGAGCGCGTCGTCGAGTGTGGGCGGGGAGCCTTCCGGCTCGACGCCCGGGTGGCCGAGCGCGAGCCCCTCGCCGACATCGAACTCCAAGAGGTCCGCGCCTGCGGCCACGCCTGCCTCGAGCGCCTCGAGCGTGTTCTCCGGGGCGAGCGCAGCCGCGCCCCGATGGCCGATCACGCCCGGACGGCCGTCGGGATGACGCAGTCTCACGTGCGCAGACTAAGCGGTGTTCCACCGGTTCGCGCCGGCGCTGCGCACGTCTGAGCTCGGCGGGCCGCGATCACGCGCCCGGCGGATCCGGGCTAAACTTTTGCCCGGTATGGCCGAGCCTGCGAGCAGAATGCCGAGGATCGACGAGAACACCCCCTCTCTCGACCCCGCGGCGATCGAGCGCGCCTACCAGCGCGAGCGGGCGCGCCGCCGCGCGAAGGTCGAGCATCACGAGTACGCGCGGAACTCGAATGCGCGCTTCTGGGTGATGCTGGCGATTCTGGCGCTGATCACGGTGGTCGTCGGCCTTACGGCGCTGCACGAGATCCAGACGAATTTCGGCATCTTTCAATAGCCCGATCTACGTCTCGAGGTGGCGATCGAAGCCCGCCATCGCCCGCCGAGGCGACGCGGCTCGACCGGCGCACGACCGAAACTTTTCCCTCGCCCGGCTTTCGTCCGGTTTCTCGACCATACTTCCGGACTGTGGAGGGTTCCGACCTTTTCATCGACCCGGGCCCGTCGGGGTCGCCGCCTCCCGCCTACCCGCGGGCTCAGCCCGAAGGGATCTGGGGCATGGGCGACACGATCACGTGGATCTCGGGCCTCGTGCTCTCGCTCTCGACCTTCATGGACTGGTACTCGGGCTCCGGCCTCGGCGTCTCGCTCTCTGTGATCGGGTGGCACACCGGCATCCTCGGGAAACTCGTCTTCTTCATCGGGCTCGCGGTGATCGCGCTCGTCGCGTGGCGCTCACGCGGCTTCGACCTCCCGGCCTCGGTGCCGGAAAGCCTGCTCGTGCTCGCCCTCGGCGCGCTCGCGACGGTGTTCGTCCTGATTCGGGTGATCAATGTCCCGGACTCGGTGCTTCCGGCGGACAGCCGCGGCATCGGCCTCTGGATCGCCCTCGTGGCCTCTCTGGGCGTGATCGCCGGGGGCCTCCTGCGCGCCGCCGAGGATCTGTAGGTCCTTCCCCGGCGAGACCTCGGAGGAAGACGGAAGCAGCTGCTCGGGGAAAGAACCTGGCCGTTCTCTTCCGGCCGCTCCCAGACCAGGAAATCAAAGGCAGCACTTTTCCCCAGGGACGAATACCGCGGGAAGGAGCTAGACCGGGACGAGGGCCTTTGCGCGGGCGAGTAGCTCCTCGGGGTCGAACGGCTTGCCGACGAACGCACTCGCGCCACGTTCGGTTGCGGTAGGAGCGTCTGTCTGGCCGCTGAACATGATCACCGGGATCGAGCCGTGGCGCTCCTGGAGCTCGCGGAGGAGCTGCCAGCCGTCGATCCCGGGCATCACGACATCGAGCAGGACGAGGTCAGGTGCCTGATCCTCGATCGCGCTCAGGGCACGCTCCCCGTTCTCGGCCTCCCATACCGAATAGCCGGCCTGCTCGAGATTGACCCGCATGTACTCGCGGAGGCGCGCGTCGTCGTCGACCACGAGGACGACGGGGCCGCCGCGCAGCCCGCTCGGGCCCGAGCGATCGATGAACGCAGCGAGGTCCGCGCGGCGGAACCGGCGATGCCCTCCCGGCGTGTAGAAGGCGGGCACGCGCCCCTGATCGGACCACTTGCGCATCGTCGACTGCGCGACGCCGAGGTACCTCGAGGCCTGTCCCAACGTCAACCAGTCGGGCTCGGAGGTGTCGGCCCGGCGGGCCGTCGGTCGTTGATAGCTCACACATCGGAACCTACCGAAAGCTTTGCCCCTCGGAGCAGGCCCGCTCAGGGAGTCGTGACTGTGCGCGTGACCGTGTTCTGCGCGACCGGCACGAGCGGCAGGGGGTGGAGGGTGCGAACGAGCGTCTGGGTGCCCCCCGGCGCAGGGGTGTCGTCGAGCGCCTTCCCGAGGCCGATCCCGACGAGGAACGCGCATGCGAGCGCGAGAATCAGGATCACCCACCGACCCCACCGGCGCCGGCGCCGCCGGCGTGGAGCGCGACGGGGTCTGACGGCCGTCACGGTGCGTAGTCGGATGCTCGGCGTGAGTACAGATCGAACGCGGCGTCCGCAGAGGTCGAGACATCCGCCGGAGGCTCGTCGGGGAAGGCCTCGTCGATCGTCTCGAGCGTCCAGCGGTCGGCGTGGTCGTATGCCGTCGCGAGCTCCTCGAGCGTGAAGACCTGCCCGACCCGCCGCGTGAGCTCGGCGGTGACGACCTCGACCTGGGCGACGAGGCGCCGGTGCGCACCCGCGTCGGCTCGTCTCCGGTCGACGGCGCGGCGGCCTTCGGCCCACTGGTGACGTGCGAGCTCGAGATCCACGACGGCGCGGATCATAGAGAGGCGCAGCAGCGCTCCCGCGGCCAGAGCGGCGCCGCCTCGGCGAGGATCCCGTCGCCGAGCAGGTATCCGGGCCGGGCGAGCGCGAAGGCTGCATGGGCGTGGAGGCACTTGATGCTCCCGTGCCGGGTCGCTCCGCCGATCCCGCTTGGAAGCTCCGGCCGCAGCTCGCGCTGCTCGGCGTGGCCGCGGGCGAGGCTCTCGAGGAGCTCGGGTTCCGACTCGGCCGCCCGCGTCCAGCGCTCCACACCACCCCCTGCCTCGAGCCGGGCGACAGCAGCCGAGAGGTGGGAGCACGTCAGCCAGAACTGCGTCGGGAACGGCGCACCGTCGGCTCCGAACGGCTCCTGCTCGACTACGGCGGGCGATCCGAACGGGCACCGCACCGCCACCCGCCGGAAGGCGCGCGGCGCCCTTCCGAGCTGCCGCTCGATCACTGCGAGATCGTCCATCACCCGAAGAGGCTAGTGATCCGTGCGCCAGAGCCCGATGCCGCGCACGATGAAGAGCTGCTCGCCCGGCTTCACGAAGCCGAGCCGGCGCGCCTCCCGGACGAGCTCCTGCCCCGTGCCCACGGTCGCAATCCGCGCCTTCAGCTCGCGCTGCTGGGTCTCGAGCCGGCTCACCTGGGCCTCCCGCCTCTGGAGCGCCGCATGTGTGTGCTCGTAGGAGCGGATCGGCTTCCAGTAGAGGACGCCGACAAGCACGAGCCCTCCGAGCGCGAGCAGGCGAATAGGCCGAAACACAACAAACGATTTCGCCCACGGACCTGCCGGTCCTGCCCACCGACCTGAGCTGGTGCGGCCACAGAACGCGGAGGTTGCGCTTCAAACGCGGAACGGGCGGCGCCAGGTCATGCGATGTCGACCTTGATCACATTCGTCGAGCCGCTGAGGTTGACGGCCGTGCCTGCGATCAGGACGACCAGATCGCCCGGGTCGATGATCCCTGCCATGCGTGCGGTCTCGATCGTGCGAACCCAGAGATCCTCGACGTCCTCTGTCGACGGCATCAACAGCGGAAGCACTCCCCACTCGAGTGCCATTTGCTGGACGGCGGTCTGGACGTGCGAGAGACCGACCATCGGGCGCCGCGGGCGCAGGCGGGCGATCTCGGAGGCCGTGCGTCCGGTCGCGGTGGCGGCCAGGATCGCACGGGCGCCGAGTGCCTCCGCCAGGTCCGTCGCGGCGTTCGACATCGCCCGCCGGACGTCGGCCAGGTCAGATGCCTCGGGCACCTGGTAGCGGTAGCGCATCGTCGGCTCGACCGCGCGCGCGATCCGGTCCATCGTCCGCACCGCCTCGATCGGATAAGCGCCTACTGCGGTCTCGGCCGACATCATCACGGCCGAGGTTCCGTCGAGGATGGCGTTCGCGACGTCGCTCGCCTCGGCGCGGGTCGGCTCCGCATGTTCGACCATCGACTCGAGCATCTGGGTGGCCGTGATCACCGGCCGCCCGGCTTCGAGGCAGCGGAGGATGATCTGCTTCTGCAGCATCGGCACCATCTCGGCGCCGATCTCGACCCCGAGGTCGCCGCGGGCCACCATCAGCGCGTCGGACTCGGCGAGGATCTCGTCCAGCGCTTCGACGGCCTCGATCTTCTCGATCTTCGAGATCACGCGGGCATCCGAGCCCCGCTCGCGGATGATCTCCTTCAACTCCCGCACGTCGGTGGCCGTGCGCACGAACGAGAGGGCGACGTAGTCGACCTCGAGGCCGAGGGCGAAGTCGAGATCGACGAGGTCTTTCTCGGAAAGCGAGGGGACGGGGATCGTGACGCCGCGGGGCAGGTTGACGCCCTTGTTTGCCTTCACCTCGCCACCCACGACGACGAGGCAGCGGGCGCGGCCGTTGTCGACCTGCTCGACGTAGAGGCGGATCAGGCCGTCGTCGATCAGGATGTCGTGCCCCGGCTCGAGCACCTGCGCGATCGGCGCAGGCGCGACGACGAGGTCGCCCTCCTGCGCGGTGACGTCGGACGCGACGTACACCGTGGTCCCGGTCGTCAGCATGCGCGGGCGGGACAGATCCTCGACGCGGAACTTCGGCCCCTGGAGGTCCGCGATCAGCGCAAGCGGCCTCCCGAGCTCGGCCTGGACCTCCCGCGAACGGCGCGCCCAGCCGCCGTGCTCGTCATGCGTCCCGTGCGAGAAGTTGAGACGAACGGCGTTCATCCCGGCCTCGGCAAGCGTGCGGAGCATCTCGCGCGAGCCGGAGCTGGGCCCGATCGTTGCCACGATCTTCGTTCGCCGGAAGTCTTCGATCATGCGGCCCAGCGTAACGACGCCGGCCGGGCGCTCAGCGCGCGTACCGCGGGAAGGCACTCCAGCCGGGATATTCGCCGGCCTCGCCGAGCTCTTCCTCGATCCGGAGCAGGCGGTTGTACTTGGCGACCCGCTCCGACCGCGCGGGAGCGCCGGTCTTGAGCTGGCCTGCTCCGGTCGCGACGGCGAGGTCGGCGATGGTGGTGTCCTCGGTCTCACCGGAGCGGTGCGAGATCACGGTGGTGAAGCCGGCATCGTGGGCGAGCCGGATCGCTTCGAGCGTCTCGGTGAGCGTCCCGATCTGGTTCACCTTGATCAGGATCGAGTTGCCCGCCCCTTCCGCGATTCCGCGGATCAGGCGCTCGGGGTTCGTGACGAAGAGGTCGTCGCCGACGAGCTGAACGCGGTCGCCGAGCTCGCCGGTGAGGCTCTTCCAGGTCTCCCAGTCGTCCTCGGCGGCCGGATCCTCGATCGAGACGACCGGGAACCGCGCCGCGAGATCGGCCCAGAACGCGGTGAGCGCCGTGCCGTCGAGTGTCTTCCCCTCGAACCGGTAGGCGCCCTCCCGGTAGACCTCACTGGTTGCCGGATCGAGCGCGATCGCGACCGCTTCCGTGTGTCCGGCGCGGCCGGCCGCCTCGAGGATCACCTCGATCGCGGCCTCGCTGGAGGGGAGATCGGGAGCAAAGCCTCCCTCGTCCCCGACCCCTGTTGCGAGCCCGCGCTCGTGCAGGACGCCTCTGAGCGCGTGGTAGACCTCGGAGCCGATCCGCATCGCATCGGCGAACCGCTCGGCTCCCGCCGGTACGAGCATGAACTCCTGCAGATCGATCGAGTTCTGGGCGTGCGCGCCGCCGTTGATCACGTTCAGCATCGGCACGGGCAGCGTCCGCGCGGTTTCGCCGCCGAGGTGGCGGTAGAGAGGGATACCTTCCTCGGCCGCAGCGGCCTTCGCGGCGGCGAGCGACACGCCGAGGATCGCGTTCGCGCCGAGGCGGCCTTTGTTGGGCGTGCCGTCGGCGTCGATGAGCGTCCGGTCGAGCGCCGCCTGGTCGCCTGCCTCCAGCCCGACGACGGCGTCGCGGAGGTCGCCGTTCACGTTCCCGACCGCCGCGGTCACGCCCTTGCCACCCCACTCCTCCCCGCCGTCGCGCAGCTCGACTGCCTCGTGGGCTCCGGTCGAGGCGCCCGAGGGAACCGCTGCGGACCCGGTCGCGCCGGATTCGAGACGCACGTCGACCTCGACGGTAGGGTTGCCGCGCGAGTCGAGCACCTGTCTGCCGTGCACCGCGACAACCTTCGTCATCGAGCCTCCTCCTTCGCCCTCTGGTAGTAGCCGTCCTGTGCCTCGAGCTCGAGGCTCCGCCACGCCTTGCCGTCGGCGGCTGCAAGCTGCTCCGCCCGCTCGACCCGCTCGACGAACCGGCTCGAGGTGCCTCGCAACGCTAGCTCGGGATCGACGTTCAGGCGCCGTGCTGCGTTCACGACCGTGAAGAGCACATCGCCGATCTCCGCCATGACCGCCGGATCGGGCTCCGTTTCCGGAGCGGGCGCTCCCGAGCGTGCGAGCTCGGCGCGAAGCTCGGCGAGCTCCTCGTCGAGCTTCGCGAGCGGCCCCGCGAGGTCGAGCCAGTCGAAGCCGACGGCGGCCGCGCGGCGCTGTACCTTCCGCGCCTGGAGGAGCGCGGGCAGGTTCTGCGGAACGTCGTGGAAGACGCCCTCCCGGCCCTCGTGCTCGACCTTCAGCCGCTCCCAGTTCTCGCGGACGCGCCCGGCCGTGTCGGCCTCCGCGTCGCCGAAGACGTGTGGGTGGCGTGCGATCAGCTTCTCGGTGACGGCTCGCGCCACGGCCTCGAGGTCGCCGGCGCCTCGCTCGGAGAGGAGCAGCGCCAGGAAGTAGGACTGGAAGAGCAGGTCACCGAGCTCGTCGAGCAGCTTCGCGTCGTCACCGGCGAGGGCGGCGTCGGCGACCTCGTAGGCCTCCTCGATCGTGTGCGGCACGATCGTCCGCTCGGTCTGCTCGCGATCCCACGGGCACTCGCGCCGGAGGCGCTCCGTCAGCTGCTGGAGCTCGACAAGCGCTTCGGCGAGACCCACCCGAAACGGGCTACGTGGTCGTCTGGTCGGGGGTCTTCAGCGTCGCACACGGATCGGTGGACGGCGCGTAACCCGTCTGGTAGACGATCTTCCCGCCGGAGCAGTAGGACTTGGCCAGGCTCTTCGCCCAGTCGGCTGCGACCTGCTGTTGCTTCTGCGACTCGAGCTGGCTCTTGATCGACGCCGCGGCCTTCGCCTCGGGCGTCGTCTTCGCGGGCGTGATCGCCGCGATCGGCTTGATCACGAACCAGCCGTACTGCTTTGTCTTCACCGGCTTCAGGAGGACGCCCGTCTTCGCAGTCGGGGCGAAGACCGCCGCGTCGAACTCGGGGACGTCGCTGCCCTGCGTGGCGGTGAAGTTGCCGCCCTTGTCGGCCGAGCCGGGATCCTTCGAGTACTTCTTCGCGAGCGTCGCGAAGCTCGCACCGCCCTGAAGCTGGGTGTAGATCTGGTTCGCGAGCTTCTCGTTGTTCTTCACGAGGATCTCCTGCACGGCGCGCGTTGCCGGCGTTTGATACTGGTTCAGGTTCTGGGCGTAGTAGGCGTCGATGTCGGCCTTGGTCGCGTTGGCGCCCTTCGTGATCTTCTTGAAGAGCTTCGACTCGAGCACGTTCTCCTTCAGGAAGCCGCGAACCATCGCGTCGGTGAATCCCTGCTGCTTGATCCCGGCGAGGTAGGCCTTCTCGCTGCCGCCGAACTGGGTCTTCTTGAGCTGCGCGAGCTGTTTCGCGACCTCGGCCTGCGAGACGGTGATCCCGAACTTCTTGGCCGCGATCCCGAGCTCGGCCTGCTCGACGAGCAGGTTGACCACATCGGACCTGAGTGCCGCATAGCCGGTGGAGCCGGCGCTCGGAACCGCCTGCCCCTGGTTTTTCAGGCTTGCCCGCTCCTCGGCGAGCGCCGCCGCGAACATCGCCTGGGTGACGTGGTCCCCCGAGACGACGACAACGTCGTCGGCGGCCGGCTTGGGGCTGCTCGAGCCGCCGCAGCCGGCGACGAGGACGCCGAAGAGGACGAAGGGAAGGAGAGAGCGGAAGAACTTCATGCGAGCCAATTACTGAGTAGCACGCGCGCCGGTCATGCCGCCGAGCGAGCCGTCAGCATCGCGTCTGCGAGCCGCAGCGCGCCGTCCAGCTCATTATCCCGAAGCGTCACCTCGCGCTGCCCGGTCGAGTAGACGGCGGTGTCGACGATCGTCCGCAAGGCGCGCAGTTCGCCCGAGCCGAGGACGACCGGCCCGATCGAGACCTTCCCGTTCCGGAAGACGAGGTAGTCCGCGCCGAGCTGGGCGATTTTCAGCTTTGCGAGCTGGATCGTGAAGAGGTGGGAAACCGGCTCGGGGAGCGGCCCGTAGCGATCCTCGGTCGCCCGCTCGAGCTCGCGCAGCTCGTCCTCGTCCTCGACGAGGGCCAGGCGGCGGTGCAGGTCGATCTTGAGCGCCTCCGACGCGATGTAGGCGGCGGGCACGTATGCGTCGACTCTCGCATCGACCCGCACCGGGCGCGCCGCGAGCCGCCGTTCGCCGGAGAGCTCGGCCACGACCTCGTGGAGCATCTCGACGTAGAGCTCGAAGCCGAGCGCAGCAACATGGCCGGACTGCTCGGCTCCGAGCAGGTCGCCGGCTCCGCGGATCTCCAGGTCGCGCATCGCGATCGCGAAGCCCGCTCCGAGCTCGGTGTGGTCGGCGAGGGTGGCGAGGCGGGCCCTGGCCTCCGGGGTCAGCTCGCCGGCGTCCGGGTAGAGGAGGTAGGCGTGCGCGGGCACGTCTCGGCGGCCGACCCGGCCACGGATCTGGTAGAGCTGTGCGAGGCCGAGGGCATCTGCACGCTCGACGATCAGCGTGTTCGCCTGCGGGATGTCGAGACCGGATTCGATGATCGTGGTCGAGACGAGCACGTCGGCATCCCCCGAGAGGAACGACAGCATCCTGTCTTCGAGCTCACGCTCGCCCATCTGACCGTGCGCGACGATCACGCGCAGGCCGGGCGCGAGCTGCTCGAGCTTCCTCGCAGCCTCGTCGATCGTCTCGACCCGGTTGTGCAAGAAGAAGCTCTGCCCGCCACGCTCCTTCTCGCGGGTGAGTGCCGTCAGGATGAGCTCGTCGTCGTACTCTCCGACGTGGGTGCGGATCGGGCGCCGTCCCTCGGGAGGCGTCTCGATCACGGAGATGTCGCGGAGGCCGGCGAGTGACATGTGGAGCGTTCGCGGGATCGGCGTCGCGCTGAGCGCGAGCACGTCGACCTCGAGCCGTAGCTGCCGCAACAGCTCCTTCTGAGCCACGCCGAACCGTTGCTCCTCGTCGACGACGACGAGACCGAGGTCCTTCGGGATCGCATCGCGCGAAAGGATCCGGTGGGTGCCGATCAGAACGTCGACCTTCCCCTCGCCGAACTCGGCCAGCACGCGCTTGACCTCGGCCGGTTTGCGAAAGCGGGAGACCATCTCGACGCGCACCGGAAAGTCGCGGTAGCGCTCGCGGAACGTGTTCCAGTGCTGCTGGGCGAGGATCGTCGTCGGCACGAGCATCAGCACCTGCTTCCCACCGACCGCCACCGTGAAGGCGGCGCGCAGCGCAACCTCCGTCTTGCCGAAGCCGACGTCGCCGCAGACGAGGCGGTCCATCGGCCTCGGCGCCTCGAGATCCTCCTTCACCGCTTCGATCGCCCGCGCCTGGTCCTCGGTCTCGCGGTAGGGGAAGTCGGCCTCGAGCCGCTCCACCCATTCCTGCTCGACGTCGTAGGCGACCCCGACGCGGGTCTGGCGCTCGGCGTAGAGCGCAAGCAGCTCGCCCGCCATCTCCCTCAGATGCTCGCGGGCGCGGTTCTTGAGGTTGTCCCACGCTTTGCCGCCGAGCTTGGAGAGCGTCGGCGTGTGCGAGTCCGCGCCGATGTAGCGGGACACCTTGCCGATCTGCTCGTGAGGGACGTAGACGCGGTCCTCGCCGCGGAAGCCGAGGAGCAGGTAGTCGCGGGTGACGCCCGCGACCTCCCTCGTCTCGAAGCCCAGGAGCTGGGAGATCCCGTGGTCCTCGTGGACGACGTAGTCGCTCGTCCGGAGGTCGGAGAAGCTCGCAAGCGCCCTGCCGGGAGCCGCGGTCTGCCTCGGCGGCCGGCGCCGGAAGACCTGCGTGTCCGGGAGGAGCGCGATCCCGAGCTCGCGCCAGACGAATCCCCGCCTGGCCGGAGTGACCGCAAAGGTGAGCCCGGCCGGCTCGGCACCGGGCGCGAGCATTCCGGCCTCGACGCGGCGCAGGAGCGCGCGCCGTCGCTCGGCTTCGCCGCGGTGTGAGAAGGCGACGATCACGTCGAGGCCCTGCCGGAGTAGCCCGCCGAGCTCGTTCTCGGCCTCCGAAAGGCCGCGCGCGACGAGCGCAGGCCTCTGGGCCTCGAACGAATGGGGCTGCCCTTGCGGAAAGGGATCGAGCTCCGAGCTTCCTTCGAGTGGGATCCCGGCGAAGCCCTCGTCGCGCCAGACTGCTCGAACCTCTTCGGGCTGCCAGACGAAGTCGGGAGCGGTCGCGAACGGAGCGACGAGGTCGGCGGGAGGCTCGATCGCCGCCCGTGTGCCCTCATCGTCGGGCAGCGTGATCTCCTCGGTGCCGCCCCTCCGCTCGGCGGCCGGGTAGATCCGCGCCTCTTCGACCTCGCGGAGCGCCCGCTGAGTGAACGGCGAGAACGCGCGGATGCTCTCGATCTCGTCGCCGAAGAACTCGATCCGGAGGGGCTCCCGGCCTGTGGTCGGGAAGACGTCGACGAGCCCGCCGCGCACCGCGATCTGCCCGCGTTCCTCGACCCGGTCGACCCGGTCGTAGCCGGAGGTGACGAGCGCCTCTGCCACGGAGTCGATGCCCGGCTCGTCGCCGCGGACGAAGAGAACCGACACCGGTCTCGCGTTCGGCGGCGGCATCAGCTCTGCGACGGCGAGCGCGGATGCGCAGACGAGCCCCCCGCGGCCCAGCACGTCGAGGGCACGCGCACGCTCGCCCACGAGGTGAGGCGGAGGCTCGAGCCCAGAGTCGAGGCTCACGCCGCGGGAGGGGAAGAGCCCGACGTTCTCCCCGCCGAGGAACCAGCCGACCGCCTCGGCCGTATCGCGCGCATCGGCGTCGTCTGCGAGGAGCACGCAGAGCCCGCGGTCGAGCTCTTCGTGCAGCGCTGCGAGCAGGAGCGGCAGGGCAGCCTCCGAAACCCGGGCACGGGCAGGCAGCGCCTGCACGAAGCGGGGCAGGCGCTCGTCGGCCCGAAGGCGTTTGACGAGGCTGTGGAGTAGCGGCCGGTCCATGACGAAGGCCCGGAACGCCGTTCCGGGGGACGTCATCGTACCGCGCGGCCTACATCCCTTTGAGGCGCCGGAGGTGCCGCCCGTGCCGGGCCGTGTGGCGTACGACGAGGCGTCTTGCGCCGTCGTAGCTCGCCCGGTACCAGGGGTCGCTGAGGCTCGTCACCTGCACGTCCGTCCCGGTGTGCGGCGCGTGGATGAACCGCCCACGGCCGACGTACATGCCGACATGCCCGACGCCGTCGAAGAAGACGAGATCGCCCGGCCGAAGCGACTGCCGCGCGACCCGGATGCCGAGGTCGTAGTCCGCATAGCTCGAGTGCGGAAGCGCGAGGCCGAAATGGGCATAGACGAAGCGAACGAGACCCGAGCAATCGAAGCCTGTCTGCGGGGAGTCACCACCCCACCGGTACGGGATGCCGAGTAGGCGCCGTGCATAGTGAACCGCGCGCAGTCCGAGAGGCTTCGGGCGGCGCAATCCGGCGCGTGGCCTGTCGATTCGGCTTCTGCGGGAAGATCCGCTGCGGCTTCCACCACGGACGCCCAGTGGCCTCCGTTCAGCTCGCCGAGCGCCTCGCCGGGCCCGAACACCACCGAGAACGCCAGCACGGACGCGAGCACGATGAGTCTGATCCGGGCGGTCATGGTGGGGTTCCCACGGGTCGACCGGCAGCGAAAGAGGCATGCCGGGAGTCGTCGGGCCTGCACAGTGAAGCAGACCGATGCCGAGCGCCGCGTACCTCTTCGGGGGGATTACGAGCGGTCCGGTGCGGCTCCTCCGAACCGTTCACCTGGAACTCCGCGGGCTCGTTCGGAGCGCTAGCTCCCGACCCGGTTGATCTTGCGCTGGGCTGCTTCGAGCCCTTCGGCGTCGAGCGCCTCGACTGCGTCGGCGCCCCGCGAGACGAGCCCTTCGACGTCATCTGCAGGCTCGAAGTCGGAAAGCACGTAGTCGGCGAGCGGCCGCCGGTCGCCACGGCCGGGCCGGCCGACCCCGACCCGGAGACGGATGAACTCCTGGGTGCCCAGGTACTGCGCGATCGAGCGGAGCCCGTTGTGCCCGGCGAGCCCGCCTCCCATGCGTGCCTGGAGGCGGCCGGTCTCGAGGTCGCTCTCGTCGTGGACGACGAGGATCGCGTCGGGCTCGAGCTTGAAGAACGCGGATGCCGCCTTGACCGACCGGCCCGACTCGTTCATGTAGGTCTCCGGCGCGAGCAGCCCGACCCGGTGCCCCTCGATCCGGACCTCCGCGAACCGCCCGTTGAACTTGCCGCGCCACGACCCGTCGTGGCGGCGCGCGAGCTCTCCCACGACCATCTGCCCGACGTTGTGGCGGTTCTTCGCGTACTCGCGACCGGGGTTGCCCAGACCGACGACGAGCAGATCGAGCGACGACGCGCGTTCGCCCCGTTTCCAGGGCAGGCGCACGTGGACTTACTCCTCTGAGTCGGAGTCGCCGCCGCTCTCGTCGGACGAGTCGCCCGCAGTGGCCTCCTCGGCACCGGCCTCGGGCTCCGCGCCCTCCTCGGCCCCCTCGGCGCCTTCCTCGGCCTCCTCGGGCTCCTCCTCGCGCGCCAGCTGAACGCTCGCGATCACGACCTCGTCGGGATCGTCGAGCAGCTTGACGCCGTCCGGCACGACGACCTCTGCCAGCCGGAGGATGTCGCCGATCCCGAGCTCCGACACGTCCGCCTCGAGGTGCTGCGGGATCTCGAGCGGGAGCGCCTCGACGTTCACCTCTGTCGTGACCTGCTGAAGGATGCCGCCTTCCCGGGTGCCCTTCGCCTCGCCGACGAGCGTGACGACGACGGCGGTCTGGATCGGCTGGTCGAGCCTGACTTCCTGGAGGTCGACATGCGTGATCGAGCCGCGAACCTTGTCGCGCTGGAAGTCCTTGAGAATCGCCGAGTGCTCGGAGCCCCCGTCGATCGCGACGTCGAGCACCACGTGCGACCCGGCCGCCCCCGTCAACGCCGAGCGAAGGTCACGCTCGCCGACCGAAATCGCAACCGGCATCGTCCGGCCGTAGAGAACGCCCGGAATCAGCCCCTGCCTCCGCAGCCGGCGCGATTCGGCGGACCCCAGCTTGATCCGCTCGGAAACGGTTAGCTTGACCCTCTCTCCAGCCACGGCGAGCCAGTGTACCGACCAGCCGCGCCTCGAGCCGCACGATCACCTCGCGCCAACTCACGCGGCGAAGCCGCCCTGGACGAATCGGTACAGACACGTCACACCTTTCCCGATAGCCTCGACGGCATCAGGGGCGGGAGGTGGGTCCCCGAAAACTGACGCTGCGCCACGGGCCGGAATGGCCGTTTCGGACGGGGCTATTCGGACCGGCGGGCTAGAACGAGCCCGGTGGAGACCAGCCCGGTGGAGACGAGCCCAGTGGCCGACTCATCCAGTCCCGAGTCGTTCTTACGTGGACGGTGGAAACTGCTTCGCACGAGAACGAAGGCGGGCGGCCTTCGCCGCCCGCCCAGATCATTCGATGCCGGGACGAGGACGTCCCGGCGGGGCTCACTTGTGCGTCGAGCTGTAGACGAACGCCGCGATGTTGTTGATCACCGTCGGGGTCAGGCTCCCCTTGTAGGCGACCATCATCGTCGTGAACTTGGCCGCAGCGGCCTTCGTCATGACGGTTGCGCCACCGTTCGTGATCGCCTTGATGATCACTGCCTCCGTAAGCTTCGGCGCCACCTTGTCGAGGTTTGGGCCGATGCTGCCGACTGCCCCGGCCGCCTTCAGCGTGTGACACGCCGAGCACGTGCTCATGAAGGATGTCTTCCCCGCCTTCGCGTTGCCGATGAGCTTGGGTGTCGCCCCGGTGTGACCTAGCGCCGATGGAGCAATGAGTGCTGCAACGAGCGCCAAGCCGGCGATTCCAACACCGATCCGCCGCCCGATCTTGATCCGAACCATCGAAACCTCCGTTTGGTGACTGTCCCGGTCCTTCATCGACTATACGTTGTTCCTCTCGCGGCGACAATGCGGATTCCCGCTAACGATCGGAGCGTCGAATCAATCGCAAGCCGGGCGATGAAATGGCAGTACCGGTGGGGCCCCCAGGCAACGACAGGCCGGAGGCAATGACAGCGGCCCAGCTAGCGCCGCGCCGCGCTCGACCGGCGAGGGAGCGCGGCTCTCTGCGTCCGCTCCGCTGGTCGTCGCGACGAAGTGGAGCAGGGAAACCGGTACCCGCACGTCACACTTTCGCCGATAGCCTCCACGGCATTGGGGCGGGAGGTGGGTCTCCCGATTTAAACAGCAAGAAGGCACGGGCGGCGATGGGGCGCAGCGGCGATGTATGGTGTCCCTTACATGACGGCTTCAGCGCCCGAATCATTCTCCTTGACGCTCCGTGGGTTCTCGCCTCGCGAGCTCGATGCTCAGGTCGAACGCGAATGCCGCAAGCATTTCGGAGAGTGCGCCTGGAAGATCGAAGAGGCGACGTGCGCACCTTGCATGGGCACTCTGGGCGGTCGCATCCGGCTCTACGAAGCCCACATCGTCGCGACCGGAGACGTCACCTCGGACTGACCGGCGCGACGCGGCTCGGCCGACGCCGCTCGCGACGATGGCCCGGCCGGAACCGTGCTGCACGCCGCCGACTCGCGTCCCAGATCTCGCTGCTCCGACGGCAGCCTGGTATCGAAACCGCGGCCCTCACGTTAGCTCGACGGGCCGGCGCGGACCGCTCGAGTGCGGAGCTCTGGGCGTCTCGTTGGCTACCCGCCGCCGGTGACGAACCGGACACACGACGCTTCATCATCGAACTGTGGATAGTTGCGCCAGCCTCCGTCCAGGCATTGCTCAACCGTTGTCGGCCACTGAGCCGGTGGCCTCAGAGGTTGCGGCCCGCCCGAGGGATTGAAACCGTGCTGGAAGCTCGAAGTCGAACTGAAGATCCCGTTGATCGCACCGGATAAGTAAATGACCGTGGCCAAACAGGCGACGCTCGCCAGGATCAGTGCGTACTCGACCAACGTTTGCCCGGACTCAGAACGATGAGCTGTGTGCCGCATCTACACCCCGACTGATTGCCTCGTCCTTGTTTGCAGCCCTTCAACCTGAACCGTACTGCCCAAGGCCGAATCCGTCCAAACCGGCCACGCTTGGATCGAGCCGCGTTTGAGACTCGTCGGCGCGGCGGCGCAACCCGGCCCGCGTGAGACATCGCCGATCCGTGACGCTCTCCAGCTCTGCGCACGTATTGCAGAGGCCGATGAGCGGCCGCGGAGATCATGGCGGGAGCGCTCGGTCAGCAGTCTGCAGCCGAACCCGCTCCAACGCAGGAGTTGAGCGGCAGGCGCTAGAAGAGCGGGTTCCTGGAGACCCCGCCTGCCGGAGCTTGTAGGGATGGGGAGAGCTATTGCGTTCCCCGTGAGTACCTGAGGTCAGCTGAGGTCGGTAGAGGAAACAGTAGAAGGTGCGAGCCCGAGCATCCGACGCTCCAACGCATCAGCCGGCCAGGCGTCGAGGATCTAGACACGCATCGAGGCCAACAGCCCTGCTGAGGATGTGCAGATGAGGGAGGGGCGAGTTCTGCGGTCGGCCCTCAGGCCTTTTCGCACGCGACGTTGTCGTGGTCGCGATCCAGTCCGCGGTTGTAGCTCATCGCCCTCGCGAAGATCGCGTTGCTCCGCGTGAAGCTAGTCACGGGGTTGCCCGATGAGCTGTGATCGCGGGCACCGACCTTCCCGACTCCGTGCGGATACCGGGCGTTGAGGTGGGCGCAGCTCGAGTACAGCCGCGGGGCGGCTGCGACGCCGACGCCGGGCAAGGCGAGCGCGATGATCCCTAGAGCGGCGACCGTAGTGGGTGGTCGCGACTTCGTCGAGGCCTTCGTCCTCATCACCTCGCGGATTGTCGGCCTCGTCAGCAAGGACCGCAAGCCCGGCCAGCGCGGTGGTGAGTCGGACAGTCCAGCCAGAAGATCATTGGAGGCTTAGAGCTTGTCGCGGGCGGCCTTCAGACGCCCTGAGATATCGGCGGCGAGAGCAACCACGCTGGTTAGCTCATCGGCAGTCAACAGCCTTGGACCGCGGAACGTCACGCTCGAGAAGCCAGGTCGGACCTCGGTTTCGACGCTCCTCCTAAAACCGGGAGGCGCCGCGGCATCGACGTGAGCGTGGACCTTCCTCCGAAGCGTCATCATCTGCTGGTGAAGTCTGACGCCGGCTGAGGGCACAAACAGTTTCGTGTCGAGCGGGAACCCGCTACCCCTGCCCTCCGTGAACGGCCGTGCGTACGTGACGATCAGCCCCGTTTCGATGACCGTTCTCAGGCTCAGATCACCAAGCGCGACATAGAACGATCGTGCGACGCGAGCCATCGCATCGAACTGCCGAGGGTGCGCCACGATGTTCCGAGCCGGAAGACTGAGCGGGCCCATGGGATTGATATCTGGGTCGTGGTCGAGGAGGAGTTGCGAGACCCGCTCCACCTCGATCATGTCTTGCATCGCCAAAGTGAGGCATGCGAACGCCTCTTCAGAGGCTTGAGATGCACGTGAGCCGGGCACGACCATAGCGCGAGGATTGTCGCAGCTGTGTTCCAGTAGAAAGTTCCGTTAGAAAAACGCCCCAACCTTGATGGTTAGGGCGTTTGCCTAAGTCCTTTCACAATGAGGTGTTCCTGAGGCGTCGATAGCAGACGATGCAGCAGCCGATCGCGAGGAACGCCTCGTGGATCTCAGCGCGGCGGTCGTAGCGGACGAGCAGTCGTTTGAATTGGTGGAGCCAGGCGAAGGTGCGCTCGACGACCCAGCGGTGGCGGCCAAGCCCGGAGCCGTGTTCGGTCTTGCGACGTGCGATCTCCGGTGTGAATGCCGCGCCGGCGGAGCTCGCGGCGGCGGTCCTCGTAGTCGTAGCCGCGGTCGGCGCAGACGCGATCGGGGCGACGGCGGGGCCGGCCGACCTTGCCCCTGACCGGTGGCACCCGGTCGACAAGCGGGATCAGCTGGGTGCTGTCATGGCGGTTCCCGCCGGTGAGCGTCCAGGCGAGCGGGATCCCGGTGGCATCGACGAGGAGATGATGCTTCGACCCGTTTCTGGCTCTATCAACCGGGCTCGGGCCCGTCTCGGAGCCCCCTTTTTCGCCTGCACATGGCTGCCGTCAGCAACCGCGCGCGACCACTCGATCTCACCCGCTGCCTGCAGACGCGCGAGCAGCACCTCGTGCAGCCGCTCCCAGACACCGGCCTTCTGCCACTCGTCCATCCGCCGCCAACATGTCACCCCCGACCCGAAACCGAGCTCGAGCGGCAGATGGGGCCACGAGATCCCCGTGTACAACACGAACAAGATCCCCTGAAGCGCCTGCCGGTCAGGCAAGCGCTTCCGGCCCGGATAGCGAAAGCGCCGCTCCTTCACCGGCAACAGCGGCTCAACCAGCCCCCACAACTCGTCCGAGACGATCCACGGCGCAGTTGCCATCGGCACCCCTCTCAGCTTGACGACGGATACCGACGGCATTCGTCGTCAACGAGCGGGTCCCTTCATTCCGAAAGGAGCTCTTAGAAGAGCTGGTTCTCGCCGCCGAAGATCGCCGAGACCGAGTCGTCGGCGAACACGTTCATGATCGTCTCGGCAAGGAGGTTCGACACGGGGAGCACCGTCAGCTTCTCGGGGCGTGAGAGCGGATCGATCGGCACGGTGTCCGTGACGACGATTCCCTCGATCCCGTCGTCGGCCGCGAACTGCTCGAGGATGTCGCCGCAGAAGACGCCGTGGGTGGCGAACAGCCAGACATCGGTCGCTCCGTGCTCCTCGAGCGCCCGGACGTTCGCGAGCATCGTCTGGCCGGTCATGATCACGTCGTCCCCGATGATCGCGCGTTTCCCGCCCACGCGGCCGGCGACTTCGGTCACCCGCGCCACGTCCCGCGCCGGGCGTGTCTTGTGCATGATCGCGAAGTCGGATTCGATCATCTCGGCGAAACGCTCGGCCTGCTTTGCCCGGCCCGTGTCGGGCGAGACCGAGACGACACCTTCGCCGTGCAGGCCGAGATCGCGGAAATGCCGTGCGAAGAGCGGCAGCGCGGTCATGTGGTCGACCGGAATCGTGAAGAAGCCCTGGATCTGACCCGCATGGAGATCCATCGTCAGGATCCGGTCGGCACCGGCGACCTGGAGCAGATCGGCAACGAGCCTCGCGGTGATCGGCTCGCGCGGCTTCGCCTTCCGATCCTGGCGGGCGTAGGGGAAGAGCGGGATCACTGCGGTGATGCGCTTCGCGGAGCCGAGCTTCGCGGCCTGGATCATCTGCAGTAGCTCCATCAGGTTGCGGTCGATCGGGCTACACCCGGTCTGGACGAGGAAGATGTCGGAGCCGCGGATCGACTCGTCGAACCGCACGTACGTCTCGCCGTTTGCGAACTCGGCTGTCTCGACCGCGCCGAGCTCGACGCCGAGGTGCTCGGCGATCGCCTCGGCGAGCTCCGGATGGGAGCGTCCGGCAAAGACCATCAGCCGCTTCTGCGGACCCCGTTCGATCCAGTGGCCGGGCTGAGGGTTCGTCACCGCCGTGAGCTCCGCGTCATCAAGCCCTGGAAGGACGAGCTCAGTCGTCCCGCTGCCGAGAGGCATACCCCTCCTTGTTCTCCTGACGTGCGCGCGCGACAGCGAGCGCGTCGGCGGGAACATCCTTCGTGATCGTCGATCCGGCTGCTGTCCATGCTCCATCTCCAACCTCGACAGGGGCGACGAAGCCATTCTGGATCCCGGTCCTGACGTTCTCGCCGATGCGGGTCCGTCCCTTCGGCTTGCCGGGCTGGTGAGCGAAGTTCGCGGTGATCGTCCCCGCGCCGATATTCGTGTCCGCACCGATGTCGGCGTCACCGATGTACGACTGGTGAGCCACCTTCGTCCTCGGCCCGATGGTCGAGTTCTTGATCTCCACGAACGTTCCCGCCTTCGCTTGCCCCTCGAGGACCGTGCCCGGGCGAAGGTAACAGAACGGCCCCACCGACGCGCCCGGTCCGATCCGGGCGTCGACGGCCACGCAATGCGGGTGGATCTCCGCCAGCGTTTCCACCGTCGTTCGACCACGAAGCACGACGAAGGGATGGATGGTCACGTCGGGCTCGATCTCGACCTCGGGCTCGATCCAGGTCGTTACGGGATCGACGAGCGTCACGCCGGCGAGCATGTGCTCGCGGTTGATCCGGTCACGCAGACCGGCAGCGGCGAGAGCAAGCTCCTCCCGGGTATTGATGCCTTCGACCTCGAACGGGTCAGGGGCAAGATGGGCCGCGACGCGCTCGCCGTCACCCACGAGAAGGCCGATCGTGTCTGTGATGTAGAGCTCGCCCTGGGCGTTGTGGGGCTCCAGCCGCTCGAGCGTCGGCCAAAGCCTCGCGCTGTCGAACACGTAGATCCCGGAGTTCACCTCGGTGAGCTCGAGCTCCTCGCTGCTTGCGTCCCCGGCCTCGACGATCTTCGTCACGAACCCTGAGGCGTCACGAAGGACGCGACCGTAGCTCCGGGGGTTCGGGGGCTCGAACGACAGAAGCGTTGCGGCGGCGCCTGCGGCGCGGTGCGTCTCGAGGAGGTCGGCGAGCAGCCGGCCGGTCAGCCCGGGGACATCTCCGTTGAGGACGAGCAACTCGCCGCTGAAGGCCTCGAGGCTCGTGCGCGCAGAGGCGACCGCATCGCCGGTCCCGCGTGGCTCGTGCTGGACGGCGGTCTCCATGCCGGCGAATGCCTTCTCGCCCTCTGGAGAGCAGACGACCACCATCCGGCCTGCACCGGCGGACTGCGCCGCGAGGATCACCCAGTCGACGAGACGCCGGCCGAGCAGGGTGTGGAAGTGCTTCGGCACCGCCGAACGCATCCGCGTTCCCAGGCCGGCGGCCATGATGACTGCTGCGGTCGGAGTGTCGCTCACGTGGGTGGAATTGTTGGCTGGGGCGCCAGGATTCGAACCTGGGATCGCGGGACCAAAACCCGCTGCCTTACCGCTTGGCTACGCCCCAATAAAAGACCTGTTCGACGTCCGAGACGAAACGGCGGGACCGGCCGGTTTCCGGGACAAATCAAATGCGGTGTAGGAGATTCCTACGGGCTCCGGGGGAAACGAAACTCCCAACTGCGTCGTAACTCGCACGTACACGATGAAAGAGCCTAGCGACGACCCGCCCGTCCAAGGTGCGGAGGCCACTCGGTGGCTATTCCCTCTGACACCGTGACGATCGCATCCTGGTCGGAATCCGAGACGGACAACCGGAAAGGGGATTGCGGAGAAGGTCCAGGAACTCTACCGTCGCACGATGGACGAGGTCTGGCGGAACACCTGGCGGGCTTTCTTCGGGCTGAAGCCGAGACCGACCCTGCACGGAGCGCCCAGGAGCAAGTTCACGATCCACCCGATCCCGCCTGAACCTGGCTACGAGTCTCGGCTCGGCCCGGAGGGAGCGGCTGCTCTCGCCCACGAAGCCTACGGCTACTCGATCAGCGCCGCGGCGCCACCGAACGGATTGGCGAAAAAACGACTTACCGGAGATCGGGCCAGGGCAGGTGAGCCCGGCGCCGGAACGGTCTAGAGACGGTCGCGCTCGAGGAAGAGAACGACCAACGCGGCGATCGCGATCAGGACGACGGCCCCGATCGCAACGAACCGCTCCGCGACCGCAAGCACGGCCGGGATGAGCAAGGCGACGAGTTGCGAGGCCGCAAAGATCCAAGACAGGTGGCGGGCGAGACTCGAGCCGTACTTTCGCCCGACGAAGACGTAGAACCCGACTGCGAGAACGGCGAGCAGCACCACGGCTAGCTCCGGGAACCAACCGATCAACGTCAGGATCCCTTCGATCGCTCCGATCCAGAGGGTAAGCCTCAGACGGTGCGTGCGAAGGTATCCCCGACTCTCAGAATCCCCAGACCCGGAGCCTCCGTGATCTACGACCGTTGGACTCGAAGCCATCGCTTCAAAGTTACCACGCTGGTGCCGTGAGCCAGGTCTCGCCGAGAGCCCCGACGGCGGTAGCGGCGGCCTCGGCCGCAGCCGGTTCGCGAAACAGCGCGTAGAGCACCGGGCCGGCGCCACTCACGTCCGCGCGGAATGCTCCGAGCTCGCGCAGTTTCGATGCGAGCGATGACCGGGCGAGATCGTTGTCGGGGAGAGCCGACAGGTCGGCTCGGCTCCCCGCAGCCGCAATCTCGACGACGCGTCCACGCCTTTCGTCAAACCCTCTCTCACCACCGAAGCGACGGTAGATCTCGCCCGTGGAGCTCTTCGCCATACCGTGGGACGGAGCAGCAACACGCTGTAGTCCTGGGGCAGCTCGGCCGGTTGGAGCTGCGAGCCGTCGCCGAGCCCGAGCTGGGGCCCGGGCTCGAGGAAGAAGGCGACGTCGACGCCGAGACCGCGCGCGATCGCCCGGAGCGTCCCCTGCGGCAGCGGCTCCTCGAGCAGGTCGTTCGCGAGGCGTATCGCCGTCGCCGCATCGGAGCTCCCGCCGCCGAGGCCGGCGGCCACGGGGATCCGCTTCTCGATCCGTGTCCGCCACCCCGGCTCGATCCGAGCGGCTGCGGCCAACGACTCGAGCGCGCGCCGGACGAGCGAATCGTCCTCGAAGCCTTCGACCGTGAGCGCGGCGGCGGGCTCGAGCGAGATCGTGTCGTGGAGCTCGAGCCTCTGCAGGATCGTTGCGACCTCGTGCAGCCCGTCTTCTCGGGTCGGCCCGACAACGAGCGCAAGGTTGATCTTCGCCGGCGCGCCGGCACTGATCATCCGAGCGCCTCGAGCAGCGCCACGAACTCGTCGGGGTCGAGTTGCTCTGCGCGTATTCCCGGCTCGCGTCCGATTGCGGCGAGGGCTGCGGCCGCCTCGTCTCGAGCGGCCCGGCCCGAGAGGGCGAGCGAGTTCGCGAGCGTCTTCCGCCGGTGGGCGAAGGCAGACTCGACGAGTCGCTTGAGCGCCGGATCGAGCGCCGGCCGGAGACGACGGAACGCGACGAGCGCCGACTCAACGTTCGGCCGCGGGCGAAAGACCTCACGCGAGACCGGGTGGAAGCCCGTCCGCTCGGTCGCGAGCCGCATCAGTACGGAGACAGCGCCGTACGCCTTCGTGCCGGGCGACGCAAAAAACCGGTCGGCAACCTCGCGCTGAACCATCACACACCAGAGGGAGATGGCCGGAAGGCGATCGATGCTCTCGACGACGAGAGGCGTCGCGATGTTGTACGGAAGGTTCGCTACGAGCTTCTGCGGCACCGGCACGAGGACCGAGAGATCGAGCGAGAGCGCGTCGCCCCAGTGGACCGTCGTGTTCGGGATCTCGAGCAGCCCAGGCGCAAGCGAGCGATCGATCTCGACGGCGTGGACGTATGCGGCACGGGCCGCGAGATAGCGCGTGAGGACGCCGAGGCCCGGCCCGATCTCGAGCACGACGTCGCTCGGTTGGATCTCGGCGAGGCGACCGGCGACACGGAGGATGTTCTCGTCGACCAGGAAGTGCTGGCCGAGCGCCCTCTTGGGGACGACCGTCACAGGCCGAAGGCGGCGGCGGCGTTCGCGTCGATCTGAGCCTCGAGCCGACGTACGTCATCGCCGCGGACATCGGCAAGCACCTCGAGGGTATGCATCACGAACGCGGGCTCGTTTTGCGCTCCACGGACGGGTTGCGGTGCGAGATACGGGCTGTCGGTCTCCGCCAGGATCCGATCTGCCGGAACAGCTTTGGCCGCCTCCCGTAGCTCGGGCGCCTTCGGGTAGGTGACGTTGCCTGCAAAGGATACATACCATCCGCGCTCGAGCGCTGGGCCGAGCAGCACCGGCGACGAGAAGCAGTGCAGGATCACCGTTCCGTCGAAGCCGGCGAGCGCCGCAAGCGTGTCGTCCTCTGCCGAGCGGGTGTGGATCACGACCGGCTTCCCGAGCTCGGCGGCGATTGCGAGCTGGCCGTCGAAGAGCGCGCGCTGATCGGCGTGAGGTGCGTACTCGCGAAAATAGTCGAGCCCCGTCTCCCCCACCGCGACCGCGCGTTCGTGAGCGAGAAGCTCGCGAAGCTCATCGAGTCGCGTGACGTCATCCCCGTCGGCGTTGTGGGGGTGAATGCCGAGCGCGGCGTACACCCCTTCGTGGGTCGACGCCAGCTCGAGCGCCTGCTGTGCACCGGCGATCGAGGTGGCAACGGCGACCACGCGGTTCACGCCCACCTCCCGTGCACGGGCGAGCACCTCCTGCGCATCGGCCGGATCGAGATGCGCGTGCGTGTCGATCATGCCGCGTCGGGCTTCTCCTCGGCGATCGACGGGTCGAGCTTGCGGAAGAGTGGAGCCGGCTCCCGCAGTGCCTGGCCGGGCGCGAGCTCACTCGGCTGCCATGCCCCCGTCCACGCGGCGTAGTCGCCGGTGAGGACACGGTGCGTTCGTCCGCCACCCTCGTCGACCTCCCGGAACTCGAGCGGGCCGGCGATGAAGCCCTCGTACCCCAGCAGCTCATGGAGCGTCTGCGATGTGTGCGGCAGGAACGGCGTGAAGACGACCTTGAGGCTGTCGACGGCGCGGAGAGCGACGTAGAGCACCGTTCCTGCCCGCTCGAGGTCGGTCTTGACGAGGGCCCACGGCGCGGTCTCGCTGACGTACTGGTTCACCTCCGAGGAGAGCCGCATCGCCTCGCCGAGCGCGGAACGGAACCTCCCACGCTCGATCAGCGAGCCGACCTCGTCGAAACCCGCCGCGATCGTTGCGAGCAGCGCCCTGTCCTGCTCGGTCAACGGTCCCGGCGCCGGTACGGAGCCGAAGTTCCGGTGGGCGTTCGTGAGCGTGCGGTTGACGAGATTCCCCCAGTTGGCGAGCAGCTCGTCGTTGTTCCGACGGATGAACTCCGCCCAAGTGAAGTCGGTGTCCTGGGTCTCGGGGCTCGCGGCGACGAGGTAGTAGCGAAGCGCGTCGGCGTCGAAGCGATCGAGAAAGTCCCGAACGAAGATCGAGTGGCCACGGCTCGTCGAGAACTGCTTCCCGTATAGGTCAGAAACTCGGTGGCGACGACGTTGTGCGGCAGAACGAGCGGCCCACGCCCGGCCCCGTACTCCCCGCCCGCGGCGTACCCGAGCAGCATCGCGGGCCAGATCACGGTATGGAAGACGATGTTGTCCTTGCCCTGGAAGTAGTAGTGCTCCGACTCGGGGTTCTGCCACCACTCTCGCCAGGCGTCGGGATCGCCGGTCGCGGCCGCCCATTCGATCGAGGCCGAGAGGTAGCCGATGACTGCATCGAACCAGACGTAGATGCGCTTGTTCTCATCCTCCGAGTAGCCGGGCACGGGGATCCGGACGCCCCAGTCGAGGTCGCGGGTGATCGGCCGCGGCCTGATCTCGTCGAGCAACGCGAGCGAGAAGTTGCGAACGTTCGGACGCCAGTCGTCGTGGGAGCCGATCCATTCCCGCAGCCTGTCGGCGAACTGCGGCAGGTCGAGGAACAGATGCTTTGTCTCGCGAAACTCTGGAACCGAGCCGTCGATGCGCGATCTGGGATCGATCAGGTCGGTGGGGTCGAGTTGGTTGCCGCAGTTGTCGCACTGGTCGCCGCGAGCCTCCGGATAACCGCAGATCGGACACTTGCCCTCGATGTACCGGTCGGGGAGCGTGTGCCCCGTGGCGGGCGAGAACGAGACGAGCATCTCGCGCTCGATGATCGCGCCATGCTCGAACAGGGTGCGAAACAGGTCCTGGACGACCCGCTCGTGGTTGAGCGTCGTCGTGCGTGAGAACAGGTCGTACGAAAGCCCGAGCCGTTGGAAGTCCTCGCGAAACGATTGGTTGTAGTAGTCGGCGACCTCACCGGACGACTTCCCTTCCCGATCGGCGGCGACCATCACGGGAGTGCCGTGCTCGTCCGTCCCGCTCACCATGAGCACGTCGTTGCCTCGCAGCCGGTGATAGCGGGCGAACACGTCGGAGGGGACCCCGAATCCCGCCACGTGGCCAAGGTGACGATGCCCCGCCGCATATGGCCACGCGGGCGCCACCAGGATCTTCTTCGGGGACGAGCTCATCTGCGCCCATCATACGAAGCGTTCCAGGCCGACCCGGGCGCCGCCGCGCGAGCAGGAGGGCAAGGGCGACGAGAGCCGGAAGCACGGCGACGGGCCATCGAGGGAACCCGACGCCGCCGCCCACGTGACGGATGACGGGCGCACCCGAGACGGGAGATTCGCGGCGGCGCACCCGGGGAGGCGCCTCGTGGGCCGGCCGGCCTACGAGCTGCGCAACCGCGTGGACCGCCGATTCAGGCACAGCAAGCGGACGGGAAACCGCGCGAGAGGGGCCAGGGTGGTGAGCGGCAGGCCGGGACGTTGTTGCGTGCGTCGCGCCGGCGTCCGGCGGTGAGACCGAAGCCAGGGCCGGAATGGGAGCGCGGGGCGACGGCGCGCTCGAGCCGGCGGCCCGAGCATGCTCGACCGCCCGCGCAGGCTGGAGGGCGGGCACGGGCACGGCGGGACGAGCGGGCTCCGTTCTACGGGCGACGGCAGGAGCTTGAACGGCCGAAGCCCGAACGTGGGGACGGATTGCGATCGTGTGCACGACGTGGGAGCGCGAGCCCTCTCTTGCCACGTCGATGACACCGCCCCTCGACGAAGCGGTGGTGGTCGTAGCCGACTGGTCCCCTCCCGAGACGTGAGGCGACGACGCGCTCACGGGTGCCGCCGCGTGCACTACGTCCGGTACGGACGCACCTGCAGCGGGGACGGCGCCACCCACCGCCGCCGCCGCCGGAGTCATAGCGGCCGAGCCCGGCTCTGCCACCGCCCCCTGGGCCACCGCCCCCTGGGCCACCGCCCCCTGGGTCGTCGTCCCCTGGGTCACCGCCTGCTGGGTCTGGGCCACGGTTCCCTGCGTCGCCGCTCCCTGCGTCGCCACTCCCTGCGTCGCCGCTCCCTGCGTCACCGCTTCCTGCATCACCGCTCCTTGGGGCGCTGTCGCCGTCGACGGAACCGAGACGGAGCCCGTTCCCGTGCCGTCGCCGGGCGCCGCGACCACCGGGGCGGAAACACCGGCAGCCGCGGCCGTCGCGTCAGGGTCGCCCACGGTCGGGACGGAGGTTGACGCCGGTCGAGGCGGCAGCAACGTCTGTGGATCGACGTAGCCCTGATCCTGGTCCGCATGCCTCACCCCGAGTTGCACGTACGCGCCGCTCACCTCGGCATCGCCACTCGGCCCGATCGTCCCGACCGCGTCCCCCTCCGCCACCGCCGCTCCCTTCGGCACCGCGATCGAGCCGAGTTGAGTGAGCGTCACAGACCACCCGTCGGGGGTGAGGATCGTGATCGACTTGCCGCTTCCGGGGACCGTGCCCGCGAACGAGACGATCCCGCCCGCCGGCGCAAGAATCGTTTCGCCCGCCGCCCCTCCCACGTCGATTCCGCGGTGCTGCGCTGCGCCGTAGGGATGGTCTGGATCAAAGGAGAACGGCAGCAGGACCGGACCGCCGGCCGGCCAGGTCCATGCCCTTGCAGGACCGGTCACAGCGAGCGCGGCAACGATCACGAGCAGGATTCGGCGCATCTCAACCCCCTTGTCCCGAGACCTCTCGTCGAGGATCTCGCTTGTCGAACTTCGTTGTGTCCATCGCTGTTGCCAGTTCAGCGAACAGTTGTTCGACACCATAGAGGGGCAGCCGGACGTTGTCAATAGAGATTACAGAGTTGTCACAATGACTCCCGGTAGAGCTCGTTTCGCGGCATCGACGTCAAACGGGCAACAACCTCTGCAGCGACCTTCCGCGGGGTTCCGGCGGCAACGAGCTCGGCAACGGCGAGGAACGCAGCGGCAGCAGCGTTCGGATCCGGCGCGTCGGGGCCGCCGGGCCCGACGACGAGCGTGATCTCCCCCCGTGGAGCCTCGTTGAACCGCACCGCAAGCTCGCCGGCAGACCCGCGGACGACCTCCTCGAACCGTTTCGTCAACTCGCGACACACTGCAAGCGGGCGGTCGGGCATCGCCGCCGCCAGCGACCGCAGAGCCCCGGGAAGACGCTGTGGCGATTCGAACGCAACCACCGGCCAGGATGTCGATCGCAGCTCAGCCCACAGCGCCTCGAGCCCGGAAGCACGTCTCGGCAGGAAGCCGACGAACGTGAACCGCTCGGCCACGAATCCACTCGCGACGAGAGCCGTCTCAACGGCCGAGGGCCCGGGTAGCACCGTCACCGCCACGCCCGCGGCAAGCGCGGCGCGCACGAGCCACCCGCCCGGGTCCGAGATCCCGGGCATTCCCGCATCGGAGACGAGCGCCATCCGCTCCCCCGCCTCGAGTCGGGGCACGAGCTCCGCCGCTCGCTCCGCCTCGTTGTGCTCGTGCAGGGAGACGAGCCGTGCCGAAATCCCGTGCCGCTCGAGCAGGAGCCGCGTGTGCCGGGTGTCCTCGCACAAGACCAAAGCGGCCTCGCGCAGCTCCTCGAGCACCCGGAGCGTCACGTCTCCGAGATTCCCGATCGGCGTCGCACAGACCGCGAGCGTCACCGGCTTCCGACCTAGCCCAGAGCCTCGAACGCCACGAGCCCGGCCCCGATCACACCCGCCGCAGGCCCGAGCTCGGCGACGGCGAGACGGACGGAGGTGCCTGCCGGTGACAGCGCCTCCTGAGCCATCACCTCGCGAGCCGGGTCGAGCAGGAGCGACCCCGCCGCGACCCCGAAGCCGCCGCCGACCACGACGACATCGGGATCGAAGAGGTTCACGAGCGAGCTGACTGCAGCGCCCAGATGCCGACCGATCCGGGCGAGCGCCGGGTGGCGCTGCTCGACGAGGTCGTACGCCGTCGCCTCCGGCCCGAGCACCTCCCTCGCAAGCCGGTCGGCAGCGTGCCCCGAGCAATACGACTCGACGTGACCATGCCCGGTGCACGCTCCCTGGCACGGCTCACCGTCCTCGACGATGACCATGTGGCCGACCTCCGACCAGCCGCGAAAGAGCTGCCCGTCGAGGATCAGGCCGCCGCCGACGCCGGTTCCGAGCGTGAGCAGGACGAGATCGCGCGTGCCCCGCCCGGCCCCGTGAAGGAACTCGGCAAGTGCGGCCGCACTCCCGTCGTTGATCACTCCCACCGGAAGCCCGATCCGGCTCGCGAGCACATCCTGGAGCACGATGTCTCCGAGCGGGGTATTGACGGCGCCGAGCGCCACACGGGTACGGGAGTCGATCCGCGCCGGGACGCCGAAACCGACCGCGTCCGTGTTACCGGTCCGCAGCTCGAGGACTGCGTCGACCACCGCGTCGATCATCTCCTCCTGAGAGTCGACGGGCGTCGGCCGCTCGATCTGCTGTTCGATGCGTCCAGACAGGTCGATGATGGCCGCGAGGATCTTCGTCCCGCCGAGGTCGACTCCGATCACACGCCTGCCAGCCACGTCGGCGGGTACCCTACTCCGACGGATGGCGTCGAAGGACAAGCCCTATCGCGTTTACCGCGGTGGTCGCGTCAAGGGCAAGGTGCCGGCGGTACCCGGGAAGACCAGCAGCCCGCGCGCGGCTCCGAAGAAGGCCACCGCCGTCCGGAGGCGCCGCAGGTTCCTGCTGGGCGGACGGTCGTGGAAGACACTCGGCCTGCTCGCGGCACTCGGCCTCGTCGTGCTCGCCGTCGGATGGGGGATCGCCGGGTTCCTCGCGTTTCGGAGCGGCGTCTCGGACGCGAACAAGAGGTTCGCCCACGAGCACGGCGCAAAAGCCGCGCTCGCCAAGAGCAACGGGTTCCTGCTCTCGCACGGTACGACGATCCTGCTGCTCGGTACCGACAGTTCGACGGCGGCCGGGCGCGGCGGCGACCGACACGCTGACTCGATCATGCTCGTTCGCACCGACCCGTCCCACCACAAGCTCGCCTACCTCTCGGTTCCTCGCGATCTGCTCGTTGAGGTCCCCGGCCTCGGCAACACGAAGATCAACGCGTCGTATCAGGCCGGCGGCGCAGCCCTCGCGATCAAGACGGTGAGCGAGTTCACGGGCGTGGCGATCGATCACGCCGTCGTCGTCGACTTCAACAGCTTCAAGGACCTGATCGACGCCGAGGGCGGGATCACGATCAACGTGCCGGAGGCGATTCGCTCCAACCGGTTCGACTGCCCATACCCGACGGAGGCTCGATGCCTTCAGTGGAAGGGCTGGCGCTTCCATCGCGGCACCCAGCACATGACCGGCGAGCAGGCTCTGATCTACTCACGCATCCGCGAGAACCAGCTCGACCCGGGCGAGAACGACCTCACTCGCGGCGCCAGGCAGCAGGCCGTCGCCCAGGCTGCCACGGCAAAGCTGACCTCGGTCTCGACGTTCCTCGATCTGCCTTTCGACGGAACGTCGCTGATGAAGCCGCTCACCACCGATCTCTCCCCGTGGCAGATGCTCGAGCTCGGATGGGTCAAATTCCGGTCTTCCGCCTCACACACGCTCTATTGCCGCCTCGGCGGGGACGCGGAGACCGTGGGCGGCTCATCGGTGCTCGTGCCGTCCGAAGACAACCGGAACGTCCTCGCGATGTGGGCCGGTCTCTCCGCTCCTCAGCCGCCCACCTCGACGTTCGGGCCCGGATGCCGGACCGGCCACCCCTTGCAGTAGGTTCAGTCCCCGCCTGAGCTCGACGAGCCGCCGGAGTCGGAAGAACCGGACGAGCCCGAAGAACCGGAAGAACCGCCGTCGCTACTCGAGCCGCCTCCGGAGGACTCGCCTCCACCCGACGATCCGCCGGACTCGGTCGAACCGCCCGTCGGGGCTTTCTTGCCGCCACGGCCGTAGTCGGTCGAATAGAAGCCCGAGCCCTTGTAGTGAACGGCGACCGGGAAAAGGACACGCTCAAGCGGCGAGGCGCCGCAGACCTCACACTTACGAGGGCCCGGCTCGCTCATGCCGTGGAACACCTCGAGTAGATGCCCGTTTGGACATTTGTACTCGTAGAACGGCATGGACGCGGAAGGGTACCAGCCGCCCCAGGCGACCAGCCTAGTCGGGCTCGTCGGCACCGGCAAAGGCGTCATGACCGTGCTCGGAAACGAGCTCGCGGAAGCACGGGGCGTCCTCGAACGCCCCGAGGCCCGCCGCCGTGCGCGCCCCCTGCGTCCGTCGCAGGCGGCGCAGCGTCGCAATCGCACCGGCGGCCCCGACGACGCCTCCCAGCGCGAACGAGCGCAGAGGTGGCCTCCGCCACGGCCGCTTCGCGTCCATGAGAGCATCCTACGCATGCGCCTCGTCTCCCTCGGCGACCTGATCCTCGACGTGGTGGCCCACCTGGATGGGCGGCTCCTCGAGGGGGATGATCGGCCCGCGACGATCCGTGTCTGCGCGGGCGGGCAGGGAGCGAACGTGGCCGCCTGGGCTGCCGCGCTGGGGGCGCGCTCCCGCTTTGTCGGGAAACGCGGTGCGGACGCCGCGGGCGAGCTTGCCTCACGTGAGCTCGCCGCCTATGGAGTCGAGCTCTCCGGGCCGGTAAAGGGGCCGAACGGTGTCGTCGTCTCGCTGGCCTCGGACGGAGAGCGGTCGATGGCGTCGGACAGAGGATCCGCCATGGAGCTCGACCCTTCCGAGCTCGAACCTGCCTGGTTCGACTGCGACCGCCTCCATCTCTCCGGGTACGCGCTCCTCCGCGAGCCGGCGGCCTTGGCAGCTCTGAGGGCGGTGGAGCTCGCACGTGGATTCGGTGCGTTCGTCTCCGTCGATCTCTCGTCCTGGAGCCTCATCGACGAGGCGTTCGTCGCACGGATTCGGGGTGCGGCGCCGGACGTCGTGTTCGCCACCGAGCGTGAACGCGATGCCTTCGGCGGGCTGGACACCGCCTGGGTGGTCAAGCGCGGCGCCCTGGGCGTTAACGTGGACGGCGTGGAGCACCCTGCCGTTCGGACCGTCGTTGCCGATCCGACGGGCGCCGGCGACGCGTTCGCTGCCGGCTTCCTCGTCGGCGGCGTCGAGCTCGGCCTCGAGGCTGCGGCGCGCTGCTGCGCGAAGCTCGGGGCGATGCCTTGATCCGCATCTCGGCGGAGGTAAGCGAGGCCGTCGCGGGCGGACGCGGCGTGGTCGCGCTCGAGACGACGCTCGTCGCGCATGGGTTCCCACCGGGCGAGGGCCTCGAGGTCGGGCTCGCCTCCGAACAGGCTGTGCGGGCGGGTGGATCGGTCCCGGCGACAATCGGCGTGCTCGACGGCGAGCTCGTCGTCGGGCTCATGCCGGATGAGCTCGCCCGCTTCGACCTCACCGCGCGGAAGCTCGGCCCGCGCGACCTCGCCGCCGCAATCGTGCAGGGAGCGGTCGGCGCGACGACCGTCGGCGGCACTCTCGCAGCCTGCCGGGCTGCGGGACTGTCCGTCATGGCAACCGGCGGCCTCGGCGGAGTACACCGGGGCTGGCCAACCCCACCCGATGTCTCAGCCGATCTGGATGCGCTGGCCAGGACACCCGTCCTCGTCGTCTCCTCGGGCGTGAAGTCGCTCCTCGACGTCCCGGCCACCGCCGAGCTGCTGGAGACACTCGGCGTCCCCGTCCTCGGCTGGAGAACCGACGAGCTGCCACTCTTCTACGCAGCCACTGGCGGCCCGCCTGTCTCTGCGCGAGTCGATGTCGCAGGCGAGGCGGCGCGCATCGCCCACGCGCACTGGAAGCTCGGAGGCGGAGGCCTGCTCCTCGGCCGCCCCCCCGAAGCGAGTCTCGACGACGTGGAGCCGCTGATCGCCCGGGCGCTCGCCGAAGCCGAGGCCGCCGGCATCCGCGGCGGGGCGGTGACCCCCTTCGTGCTCGCCTGGCTTCACCGCGAGAGCGGCGGGCGCACGCTCCGGGCGAACCGCGAGCTGATCGAAGGCAACGCCCTGCTCGCCGGGCAGATCGCGGCGAGCAGCTAACCGGCCGCCGGCTCGAGAGCGACCCAGCGGCCACCCTCCTGTGCAAGCCGGCCGTCGAGGTAGAGCCGCCCACCGTTGTGGAGATCCTTGACCATGTCCCAGTGAACGCTGCTCACATTCCTGCCTCCCGTCGAGGAGTACGAGTTACCGATCGCGAGATGCACGGTCCCGTCGATCTTCTCGTCGAAGCCGACGTTCTTGCTGAACCGCTGGATTCCCGGATTACAGCCGATTCCGAGCTCGCCTAGTCGCCGGGCGCCCTCGTCGGTATCGAGTGTCCGCAGCAGGAAGTCCTCGCCGCTCGCGGCGCTCGCCTCGACCACCAGCCCGGCCTCGAAGACCAGCCTGACCTCGGAGACCTCGTGCCCGAAGTACATCGCGGGAAACTCGCAGAACGTGATCTCGCCCTCCGCCGAGTCCTCGATCGGCGAGTAGAAGACCTCGCCGCCCGGCATGTTGATGTGCCCGTCGTCGATCGCTCCGTGCCGGCCGGCAAGTGAGAGCGTGAGGTCGCTTCGCTCTCCCACGATGCGGACCTCGTCGGCCTCGTCGAAGAGCGCCGCTATCCCTGCCATCCTCCGTGCTTCGGCATCCCAGTCGCGCAGGACGGCGCCGTAGACGAACTCCTCGTAGTCCCGAAGCGTCAGGCCCGACTCCTGGGCCGCAGCATTCGTCGGGTACTCACAGATGACCCACGGGACCTCCATCGCCATCTGGCGCCGCCGGAGCGGCTCCATCCGCTGCTGCAGGAGCCGGCGCCGGTCCGGCGGGAGCTCGGACCCCTCACGAACATTCTCGGAGGCCGAGATCGAGATGAAGGCGTCGCACTCTTCCCAGGCCCGGAGGAGCAGGGGCGCCGGCTTCGCGAGGAGCTCGAGCGGGGCTTCGCGCGCAAACGGGCCGCCGATCATCTCCCACGCGAGCTGCAGGATCGGGTAGGCGCCGCGACGTGCGATCTGCTCCTGAACCGCGTCCACGAGCGGCCGCGCGAGCGGCGTCGAGCGTATGAACACCTGCCACCCCGGCTCGACGCCGAGCGATCGGTCGACGAGCAGGCACGCAAGATCGTCGATCCGCGGGTCGCGCATAGCGCGCGAGTTCTACATTCGTGACAGGCCGGTCACAACTGTCCAAAAGTACGGGTTCTGGACTTTCTTAGAAATTTCTAAGAAAGTCGCCCACGTCGAGCGCCGGCAGCGTCTCGATCCGGACCGAGCCGCGGGCGGCGATCGAGACGGACGCCTTGGCAATCGTCTCGATGTCCGCGGCCTCCACCACGTTCACGAAATCGAACTCTCCGAGCGTTGCCCACTGGTGAAGCACGCGGACTCCGAGCTCCTCGATGTCCCGGTTCACCTGGAGGAGCCGCTCAGGATTGGCCTTCAGGGTCTGGACGCCCTGCTGGGTCAGCGTCGATAGGAGGATGTAGGTCGGCATCGCGGGCTTTCCGGGATCCGGATTGCCGCGAGCCTACCCTCGCTGCCTGGTCGTCGTAGAGCAGGGCCCCGCCAAGAAAGAGAAGGGGGCTGAGCACGACGTCCGCCAGCAGCAGAGCCACCCGCTGGTTGTTGTCGCTCTGAGAGTGAAGGAGCGCCGTGAGGGTGACCTCGGCGACCCCGACCACGATCACGAGCGACGCCAGCGAGCCGAGCGAGTGGACGTAGTCGGCTGCGCCGAGCTTTCGGCCGCGGATCAGAGCCTCGCGGAATCGGAGCCGTTCGACGAGCGCCGCGGGGACGGCAAGCCCGATGAGCGCGAACCAGGCGATCCCGGGCAGGAAGAATGCGGCCCTGAGAATCGGGAAGGGCGCATAGATCAGCAGACCGACGAGGTACGGCGTCAGCCCAGGGCGAATCCTGTAGACGATGCTGCATGCCCACAGATAGGCCGCGACGACGAGCGGCCCCAAGGCCCAGAAGACGAGGATCTGGATCCGCGGCGACTCGTGCACCGACAGCTGGTCGGCGAGCGCGAGCGGTGCCCCGAGGGGGACCGCGCGCCAGAAGTGGGCGCTGTAGGTGCGAATCGTCTCGCCGATGAACTGACCGATGGTGCGCTCTGCGGGCGGGAGCGCGGTGGGCAGCTCAGGCATCGAACATCCCGAGAAGAGCCTCGACGGCGCCCGCGAGTGCCTCGAGCGCCTCCTCGATCCGCCAGTCGGCGCGGTCGGCGTCGAACGTGTTCGAGACGGCGCGGAGCTCGAGCGCCGGCACGCCTGCCTGCGCTGCGGCACGGATCACTCCGAAGCCTTCCATCGCCTCGACCTCGCAGCAGGCGTGCCCACCGCCGACGCGGGCGCTCGTGGCGATCGGGAGCACGACGGCCTCCGGGAGCACTCTTCTCGCGGCCGCGAGAAGGGTCGCGTCGGGGGCTGCTCGTTCGACGCGCGGGAACGAACGGGCATCGTCGACGAGGTCGCAATAGATCGACTCCGAACCGAGTACGAGCGTTCCCGGCCCGAGCGCACGGGCGCCCGCGATCCCGATCTGGAGCACGGCCGCCGGGCGCTCCCGCTCGAGCGCGCGCGCTGTGGCCGCGGCCGCCTCGACCGGGCCTACACCACAGCACAGCGTCCTCGCACGCGCGACGAACGACAGCTCGAGGGGGGTGGCAGCGACGACGAGCACGTTCGAGACGGTAGACGAGCGCGACTGTGTAACGGCTTCGTGCCAAGAGTGCAACAGATGCGTGCACCTACGGCATCCGTCCTCTCGAGTCTGTATACAGAAGTGACAACACACTGAGGGACGATCGAGAAGGGAGCTGCTCATGAACTGGAGCTCGATGCGATTGATCGCGATCGCTGCGGCATTGATCGCGACCGCGGCCGGCGTGGCCTTTGCGACACACGGCGCCGCGCGGCCCGCGGCCGCCTCGGTTCCCGGCTGTCCCCACCGTGTGGCCCCCGCGACGGCGGGGCGCCCCTCGTGCGCCGCGCGACCTTCCACCGGCCGCCAGGCACTCGAGGGGCGCGAGTTTCACGGCCCCGTTCCCGTAGGGTCACATTCCGGGTTGGCGGGCCTGCGCGGGCCGGAAGGACCGACCGGGCCCCCCGGGCCGGCCGGTGCAATCGGGCCTATGGGGGCTACTGGGCCGACCGGGCCGACCGGGCAGAAGGGTGCGGCCGGAACTGCTGGTCAGATGGGGCCGGCAGGGGAAGACGGCGTCCCGGGCCCGCGCGGCGCGAGCGGCCCCACGGGCGTGAGCGGTCCCACGGGCGCGAGCGGCCCGATCGGCGATCCGGGCCCGTCCGGAGCGCAGGGCCCTCAAGGGCCAAAAGGGGACGCGGGCGCCGAGGGCACGAAGGGGGCAACGGGACAGACAGGACCGCCGGGCCCCCAGGGCGCGGCAGGACCGGCGGGCCCGACAGGTGCGGCGGGCCCGGCCGGGGCGAGCGGTCATCAAGGTGCGATCGGCGCCACCGGCCCTGCTGGGCCTGCCGGTGCGACCGGCCCGACCGGCCCGACCGGCGCTGCGGGTGCTGCAGGCCCCAGGGGGGCGACCGGCCCCAAGGGAGATCCGGGAACGGCGCTCACGGCGCTCGACCAACTGGCGGGCACCCAATGCTCGACGAACGGGACCGTGCAGATCACCTACGACCTGTCGGGCACCGTCACCCTGAGGTGTGTCAGCGCGGCCACGCCGGTCGAACCGGCTTCGGTTCGGATCAACGAAGTCCAGACCGGAACGAGCGCTTCGGCGGCGGATGAGTTCGTGGAGATCGCGAACACCGGAACAGCCGCTGCCGAGATCGGAGGCTGGAAGATCGTCTACCGGTCGGCCGCGGGGACGTCCGACACGACCCTGGCGACGATCCCGGCGGGCACTACCCTCGCTCCGGGAAGCTTCTATCTCGTCGGTGGAGCCGCGTACGACGGCCTGACCGCCCCCGATCAGAGCTTTGCGGCTGGACTTGCCGCAACGGGCGGCGCAGCAGGTCTTCGGGACGCAACCGGGTCGCTCGTCGACGGCGTCGGCTGGGGAACGGCGGCGAACTCGCTGGTCGAGGGCTCGGCGGCACCGGCACCGCCGTCCACGGCGGTCCCCGGATCGAGCATCGTCCGTCTCCCAGACGGCCACGACACGAACGCGAACGCCGCCGACTTCACGATCTCGGCGACCGCAACTCCGAGAGCCGCGAACCACTGATGCGGGCGGCGCTTGTGATTTCATCCGGCTGTGCCGTACTCCGTCGCGCATGCCGAGGACCATTCGTGGGACGAACGTCCTGCACTCGGCGGGGACAAACCGCGCCTCAGCGTCGACCTGACGGCGGCGGCCCGGTTGTGCGAGTCCAGAGCGCGGCTCTGGCGGCTGCCGGCGCACGAACGTGGCCGCCGACACGTCGAGGGTGCCCAGGAGGAGGTCTTCCTCGTGCTCGAGGGGACGCTGACGATGCTGCTCGGCGATCCGTTCGAGCGGGTCGACCTTCAACCGCAAAGCGTCGTCTCGGTCAACCCCGGCACGGCGATCCAACTCCGGAACGAAACCGATTCAGACGTGGTCGTCTTCGCCTACGGCGCGCCTGCGGTGGAAGGCCGCGCCGAGCTTCTCGACGACGTCGAGCTCTGAGTGCTCGCCGACCCCGAAGAGATCTACGCCGGACCGGCGGCCAGCGCCGATGCCTTCGTAAAGACCAGGTCGCCGTTCTGCTCGTCGACGAGAATCGTGTCCCCGGGGGCGAAGTCCCCCTCGAGCAGCCGGAGCGCGAGCCGGTTCACGAGCAGGCTCTCGATCGCCCGCCTGAGCGGTCTCGCTCCGTAGGCCTCGTCCCAGCCCTCGTTCGCGATCACCGCCTTCGCGCCGTCCGTCAACTCGAGCTCGAGCTCCCGCTCCGCGAGCCTCGCCCGGAGTTGGCCGAGTTGGAGGTCGACGATCTCCGCGATCTGCTCGCGTGAAAGCGGCTTGAACACCACGATCTCATCGATCCGGTTCAGGAACTCCGGCCGGAAATGCTCGCGCATCGCGTCGCTCGAGCGGATGTTCGACGTCATGATCAGGATCACGTTGCGGAAGTCGACCGTGCGGCCCTGGCCGTCGGTCAGGCGCCCGTCGTCGAGAACCTGAAGCAGCACGTCGAACACCTCGGGATGGGCCTTCTCGATCTCGTCGAGCAGGACGACCGAGTACGGGCGGCGGCGCACGGCCTCCGTCAGTTGGCCTCCCTCGTCGTAGCCCACGTACCCCGGGGGCGCGCCGACGAGCCGGGAGACGCTGTGGCGCTCCTGGTACTCGCTCATGTCGAGCCTCACCATCGCCTGCTCGTCGTCGAGCACGACCTCGGCGACCGCGCGCGCGAGCTCGGTCTTCCCCACGCCGGTCGGCCCGAGGAACACAAACGATCCGTTCGGGCGGTTCGGATCCTGGAGCCCCGTACGCGAGCGCCGGAGCGCGTTCGCGACCGCGGAGACGGCGTCGTCCTGGCCGATCACGCGCTCGTGGAGGCGATCCTCGAGGTGGATCAGCTTCTCGGTCTCACCCTCGAGCAGGCGATCCACCGGGATTCCCGTCCAGCGAGCGACCACCGCCGCAATGTCGTCCTGGTCGACCTCCTCCTTCACCATCGGGTGCTCCGGCCCCGTGCGCTCCGCGAGCTCGCCTTCGAGCCCCGGAATCTCGCCGTAGCGGATCTCCGCCACACGCTGGAGATTGCCCTCGCGTTCTGCCCGCTCGGCTTCCATGCGAAGCTCGTCGAGACGGCGCGTCGCATCCTTGATGCGCTCGAGTGCCCCCTTCTCCTTCGCCCAGCGCGCGGCGAGGCCGTCTCGGTGCTCCTTCGCGTCGGCGAGTGCCTTCTCGAGCGGCTCGCGCGTGCCGGGATCCTCCTTCGCCAGCGCAGCAAGCTCGATCTCGAGCTGCATCACGCGCCGGTTCGCCTCGTCGAGCTCGATCGGCGAGGAGTCGATCTCCATCCGCAGGCCCGAAGCGGCCTCGTCCACGAGGTCGATCGCCTTGTCGGGCAGGAAGCGGTCCGCGATGTAGCGATGCGAGAGCACGGCGGCGGCAACGAGGGCGGCATCGCGAATCCGCACGCCGTGATGGGCCTCGTATCGCTCTTTCAGACCTCGGAGGATCGCGATCGTGTCCTCGACGGACGGCTCGTCGACGCGCACCGGCGCGAAACGGCGTTCGAGCGCAGCGTCCTTCTCGATGTGCTTGCGGTACTCATCGAGGGTGGTCGCTCCGACGCAGCGGAGCTCACCGCGCGCCAGCATCGGCTTCAACAGGTTTGCCGCGTCGACCGCCCCCTCGGCGGCGCCGGCACCGACGATCGTGTGGAGCTCGTCGATGAAGAGGATCACACGGCCGTTGCTCTCCTTGATCTCGGTGAGGACTGCTTTCAGCCGCTCCTCGAACTCGCCCCGGTACTTCGAGCCTGCGAGAAGAGCGCCGATGTCGAGCGCCCAGACGGTCCGATCCCTCAGCCCGTCAGGTACGTCGCCGCCGACGATTCGTTGTGCGAGCCCCTCGGCGATCGCCGTCTTCCCCACGCCGGGCTCGCCGATCAGGACCGGGTTGTTCTTCGTCCTCCGCGAGAGGATCTGGATCACGCGACGGATCTCCTCGTCGCGGCCGATCACCGGGTCGAGCTTTCCCGTCTCGGCTTCCTCGGTCAGGTCGCGGCCGTACTTCGAGAGCGCCTGGTAGCTGCCCTCGGGATCCTGCGAGGTGACGCGCTGACCGCCGCGAACCTTCTTGATCCAGGCCAGAACCTCGTCGCGCGGCACCGCGTCGAGCGCAAGGAAGAGATGCTCGGTCGAGACGTACTCGTCCTCGAGCCTCGCCGCCTCACGCGACGCGTCCTCGAGCACGGCCGTCAGCGAGTTCGAGACGCGCGGCTGCACGTTCCCGGCGCCGGTCGCGGCGGGACGGCCGGCGAGCTTCTGCTCGGCCTCGGCCCGCAGGCCCTGCCAGTCGGCAAAGAGCTCCTGGTCGAGCAGCGAAAGCAGCAAATGCTCGGGGTAGATCTCGGGGTTCCCGCGCCGGCGCGCCAACTCCTGCGCCGCCGCGACGGCCTCCTGGCCCTTAACCGTCAGCCGATTGAAATCCATCGCTCAACCACTCTCCTCGATCGCTTGTTGCACTTCCGTTTCAGTACCCGGCCCCGCTTGAACCGCTGCGGAGCAAAGCTTCGCGCTCGTTTTGGTCACATGCTCGCGGCAGTGCCCGGGCCCGTGGATGCCTCGCTCGAACCTCTGCCGTCCGGCCACGGCCCGCTAGCCCCGGGTTGCCGGAGGTTGCGGAGGGCGGTAGACGACGAGGTCCCGGCGGTACTGGCGGTGGACCTGGTCGATCGTCTCGCGCATCTCGCGTTCCATCCGGTCGATCCTCCGTCGCATCCGCGCGAGCTCGTCCTCGAGATAGAGGACGCGTTCGACACCCGCCAGATTCAGCCCGATCTCGGTCGTGAGCCGCTGGATCAGCTGCAGCCGCTGCACGTCCTCGTCCGAGTAGAGACGCGTGTTCCCGGCGGTCCGTTTCGGTCGGACGAGGCCCTTTTGCTCGTAGATCCGCAGCGTCTGCGGATGCATCCCGACGAGCTCTGCCGCGACCGAGATCATGTAGCGCGGGCGCCCGAGCTCGATCCCCTCCTGCCGTTCGCTCACAGGCGCCGCCTCCTGAGCCCGATCCCGAGCGCGAGCACCGCCAGCCAGACGATGAGGAACGCCGCCGAGCCGCCGCCGTGCCCGTCGAATGCCGCCCGGGCCACGAGGACCCCGGCCACGACGGCAGGCACGAGAAGCCGGGCAAGCGAGCGCCGCGAACCGCGAGGCGAGCCCGAGCCCACGAGCGGGCCCGAACGACGCGCGCCTGGCTGCCGGGGGGCGGGAGGCTCGAACGCGGCCGGAGCCGGCGTCGGCGTCGCGTCGGCGTCGGTGTCGAAGAACGGCGCAGCCTGCGGTGAAGCGGGGGCGTCGAGATCCGGCGGCGTCGCGTCGGCGGCGGTGTCGAAGAACGGCGCAGCCCGCGGCGCCGCGGGCGCGTCGAGATCGGGCGCCGTGAGCGGCTCGGGTGCGGTGCGCGGCCCCTCGGCGAGCAGACGGTCGTGCTCGCTCGTCATCCGAACAGTCTCTCGCGCGGGTTCGAGTTCGACGCCTTGTCCAGGCTCTCGATCGCCTCGCGCTCGGCCTTCGTCAGCTTCGAAGGCACCGCGACCTTCAGCCGGGCGAGCAGGTCGCCGCGGCCGGAACCCTTCAGCTTCGGTGCGCCGCGGCCCTTCACGCGAAGGAGCTTCCCGTCCTGCGAGCCGGCCGGGACCTTCAAGGACACACGCCCCTCCGGCGTCGGAATCTCGACCGTGGCCCCGAGCGCAGCCTCGCTGTAGGTGATCGGAACCTCGAGCACGAGATCGTCGCCGCGGCGCTCGTACAGCTTCGACGGCTCGACGCGAGTGACGACGAAGAGGTCGCCTGCGGGCGCACCGCCCCACCCCGCTTCGCCCTTGCCCTTCAGCTTGATCTTCGTGCCGTCCTTGACACCGGCCGGAATCCGGACGGTGTAGCGCTTCGTGCGCCGTTCGCGGCCGGCGCCGTGGCAGGTCGGGCAGGGCGTGTCGACGATCGTCCCGTTCCCGCGGCAGGTCGGGCACGGCTGCTGGAGCGCAAAGAGGCCCTGCGAGGTCGCAACGACGCCGCTTCCTTCGCACTGGGGACAGCGCTTCGGCGCGGTTCCAGGGGCGGCGCCCGTCCCGTGGCAGGTGTGGCACGCGAGCTCGAGCGTGACGGGAACCGTGGTCTGGAGCCCTTTGAGCGCATCCTCGAACGAGACGCGAACCTCGACCTCGACGTCCGAGCCCCGCTGTCCACGCTGCTGCTGCGTACGCCCGCGGCCGCCGCCGCGGCCGCCGCCGAACAGACCGCCGAAGAGATCGCCCAGGTCGAAGTCGCCGAAATCGACGTTCGTCGGCCCGGGACGGCCGTTCGTCGACCCGAAGCTGTCGTACTGCTTGCGCTTCTCGGGATCGGAGAGCACGTCGTAGGCGCTCTGAACATCCTTGAACCGTGCCTCCGCGGCGACATCGCCCGGGTTCTTGTCCGGGTGGTACTGCCGCGCGAGCTTCCTGTAGGCCTTCTTCAGCTCGTCCGGCGAGGCGTTCTTCGCAACGCCGAGGGTCTCGTAGTAGGACTCGGCCATCTTCGCGAAGGAGCTAGCCCTCGCCTTCGAAGGCAGCCGTGGACGGCGGGCCGGAGCTCACGACGACGCGGGCGGGGCGAAGAACCTGATCGCCGAGGCGGTAGCCCTTCTGAACGACCTGGATCACGTTGCCCTCGGGCTCGTCGGAGGGCTGAGAGAGCAAAGCCTCCTGGCTGTGCGGATCGAACTTCCCGTCGGTCGCCACCTCGGAGAGCCCCTCGCGCTGGAGCATGTCGGCGAGCGCGCGGTGAACGAGCCGCACGCCGTCTCCGAGCTTCACCTCACCGTGCTCCACCGCGGCGTCGACGGCACGCTCGAGGTCGTCGAGCATCGGGATCAACTGCTTCACGAGCCGCTCCGAAGCACGCAGGACGAGGCGCTCCTCCTCGCGGGCGACGCGCTTGCGGTAGTTGTCGAACTCCGCCTTGAGCCGCTGAAGCGCGTCGAGGTACTCGTCGCGCCGGCGGATCGCCTCGGCGAGCTCATCGGTGTCTGAGACGGCCCCGGACGCCGGGGCAGCGGCCTCGTCCGCTGCCTCCGGCGTCGTACCGGGTCTGACCTCACCGGGCCTCATCCCGCCGGCCCTGATCTCGTACGGGTCGTTCAAGAGGTCTTGGCCTCTTCGCCTTCGTCGACCACCTCGTAGTCGGCGTCCTCGATCACCTCGTCGTCGGACCCAGCGGAGCCGTTCCCGCCGTCCGACGGTGAGGCGTTGGCCGACGCCTGGGCGTAGATCGCCGAGGCGGCATCCGTCCAGGCCTCCTGGAGTGCATCCGACTTCGCCTGGATCTCCGTCACGTCGCCCGACTCGAGCACGCCGCGCAGCTCCATGATCCGGCCCTCGACCGTCGAGGCAACAGACTCGTCGAGCTTGTCGCGGTGCTCCTTGAGCGACTTCTCGGTCTGATAGGCGAGGCCCTCGGCCTGGTTGCGCGCGTCGGCGAGCTCGCGCAGCTTGTGCGCGTCCTCGGCATGCGCCTCGGCGTCCTTGATCATCTGCTGGACCTCCTCCTCCTTCAGGCCCGAGCCGCCCTCGATCTTGATCTGCTGCTCGTTCCCGGTGCCGAGATCCTTCGCCGAGACGTTGATGATCCCGTTCGCGTCGATGTCGAAGGTCACCTCGACCTGCGGCATCCCGCGCGGCGCCGGCGGAATCCCGACGAGCTGGAACTTGCCGAGCGTCTTGTTGTATGCGGCCATCTCGGACTCGCCCTGGAGGACGTGCACCTCGACCGAGGGCTGGTTGTCCTCGGCGGTCGTGAACGTCTCCGACTTGCGGGTCGGGATCGTCGTGTTGCGCTCGATCAGCGTGGTCATCACGCCGCCCTTCGTCTCGATCCCGAGGGAGAGCGGGGTCACGTCGAGGAGCAGGATGTCCTTGACCTCGCCCTTCAGCACGCCGCCCTGGATCGCGGCGCCGATCGCCACGACCTCGTCGGGGTTGACGCCCTTGTGGGGCTCCTTACCGATCAGCTCCTTCACCTTCGCCTGCACGGCCGGCATCCGCGTCATCCCGCCGACGAGCACGACATGGTCGATCTTCGAGGCGTCGAGCTTCGCGTCCGCCAGGGCGGACTTCGTCGGCCCGACGGTGCGCTCGAGCAGGTCGTGGGTCAGCTCCTCGAGCTTCGCCCGGGTGAGCTGGAGGTCGAGGTGCTTCGGCCCTTCGGCCGTCGCGGTGATGAACGGCAGGTTGATCTGCGTGGCCATCGTCGAGGAGAGCTCGATCTTCGCCTTCTCGCCGGCCTCGTACAGGCGCTGGAGCGCCATCGGGTCGGCGGCGAGGTCGATGCCCTGCTCGCGCTTGAACTCGGCGACCATCCAGTCGACGATCGCCTTGTCGAAGTCGTCGCCGCCGAGATGGTTGTCGCCGTTTGTTGACTTCACCTCGAAGACCCCGTCGCCGAGCTCGAGCACCGACACGTCGAACGTGCCGCCGCCGAGGTCGAAGACGAGGATCGTCTGCTCGGTGCCTTCCTTATCGAGCCCGTAGGCGAGCGCGGCCGCGGTCGGCTCGTTCACGATGCGGAGGACGTTGAGCCCGGCGATCTTGCCGGCGTCCTTGGTCGCCTCGCGCTGGGCGTTGTTGAAGTACGCGGGAACGGTGATCACCGCGTCGGTGACCGTCTCGCCGAGGTAGGACTCGGCGTCGGTCTTGAGCTTCTGGAGGATCATCGCGCTGATCTCGGGCGGCGCGTACTCCTCGCCGCCGGCCTTCACCCGAACATCGTCGTTCGGGCCCTTGACGACCTCGTAGGGGACGATCTTCATCTCCTCCGAGACCTCGTCGAACTTGCGGCCCATGAACCGCTTGATCGAGAAGATCGTGTTTTGCGGGTTCGTGACCTGCTGCCGGCGGGCCGGCGAGCCGACGAGGCGCTGACCGTCCTTCGCGAAGCCGACGACGGACGGAGTCGTCCGCCCACCCTCGGCGTTCGAGATCACGGTCGGCTCGCCGCCCTCGAGCACCGCCATACACGAGTTGGTGGTGCCGAGATCGATTCCAATCGTCTTCGCCATCTTCTTGTCTCCTTTTACGAACGTGCTCAACGTGGCAGCGTCACGTTAGCGTTGCAACGTCTGCCAACTAAGAAAATCTAAGCGTCTTTATATCAGATCGTCAGAGGGTAACGGAGAGGCCGATCAAGACGCCTCCGGCCACGATCGCTGCCGCGCCGAAGATCACCCTCGGCCCGACCCCCTCGCTTCGCCCGAACACGAGCGCAGCGAGGCCGACACCCCAGAGCGACTCGGTCGCGACAAGCGGCGAGACCACGGAGACTCGCCCACGGAAGTACGCCTCGAAGAGACAGATATACGAGAGGCCGAACAGCAGCCCGGCGGGCGCGAAGCCGACGAGCTCGCGTCGTGTCGGCAGGCCGCGGGCCGGGATCGATGCGACGAGGATGCCCGCGAGCAGCGCTGCGGCCGCCACGGTCTCGGGGCTGCCCTCGGTATGGAGTGAGCGCACGATGTTGTCGCGAACGGCGAACAGCACCGCGGCACCCAGCGCGAACAGGAGCCCGCGTGCCCGCACATGATCAGGACGGTCGCGCTCGGCCGCAAGCAGGATGCCCCCGGCGACGATCGCGAGGGCACCGGCGACGAGCCCGGCATGCACGGGCTCGCCGAGCAGCGCGAAGGCGATCCCGATTGCGAAGAGCGGGGCGGCACCGACGGTCACCGACGTCCGCGAGGCCCCCGCTTCCTCGATCGAGCGGGTGAAGAGGATCTGCGACAGCCCGGGTGCAAGCAGCCCCGCGAGGAAGAACTTCCACGCACCGCCGTAGTCGTGGCGGACGAGCGAGGCGCCGAGAGCGACGGCGAAGGCGACGACGAGCGTCGCGAGCGCACCGCGGATCGCACCCGTGCCTCGCCGGAGGCCGACTCGGATCATCACGGTCATCGCTCCGAACGCTGCCGCGGAGGCGAGGGCGAGCAGGACCGGCGTCACGCGGCTGTCTCGGCGGCGACCGCGAGCGCGGCCTCCTCGTCGAGAAGTGGCGGCGCCTCGCGACCGGCGAGAAGGATGCCCGCCATGATCGCGACGCATCCGGCCCAGCGGCCCAGGCCGAGCCGGTCGCCCGCGAGCCAGAACCCGAAGATCGCCGCCCACACGGGCTCGAGGGTGAAGACGAGGGCTGTCCGCGTCGCGCTCGTCAACCGCTGCGCCCAGGTCTGGACGAGGAACGCGAGCGCACTCGCGAAGATGCCCGTCACGAGGAGGGCGCCCCAGACGGTCCACCCGCGCGGCACGGCCATCGTCGGCACGGCGACGATCCCGAGGAGAGCGAACGCGGCGAGCATCTCGAGGAGCGTGAATCCGAGCACGTCGTACCGGGGCGCGTAGCGTTCCATCAGAACGATCTGGAGCGAGTAGACGGCCGCACCTGCGAGGACGAGCAGGTTGCCGCCTTGCGCTCCTCCGTGCACGCCTGCGAGCAGGGCGAGCCCTCCGGTCGCGAGCACCACCCCACCCCAGGAAGCCGCGCTGATCCGGATCCGGAAGCACGCAAACGCGATCAGCGGCGTGAGCACGACGTACATCCCGGTGATGAACCCCGCGCTCGAGACGCTCGTCCGCTCGAGCCCGAGCGTCTGCAGGGTGTAGCCGCCGGCGAGCAGGGCGCCGGCGAACGCCGCAGATGCCGCGCCCCGCCGCCCGAGCCCGCGCATCCGGCCGGCGCCGAACGGCAACAGCACGAGCGTGGCAATGCCGAAGCGAAGCGCCAGAAACGGCAACACTGGGTACAGGGCGACAGCGTCTTTCACCTGCACGAAGGTCAGCCCCCAGACGGCCGTGACCCCGACGAGAGCCAGCACGGCCGGCCGCGACGTACTAGTCATCCTGTGAATAAACCGTGACATCGGGCCGCCCCACACGCTAATCTGTTCATAGATGTCGCAGGCCCTAGACGCCTTCGGCCGTCCCCTTCGGGACCTCCGGATCTCGGTCACAGATCGGTGCAACTTCCGTTGCACCTACTGCATGCCCAAGGAGGTTTTCGGCCATTCCTACCGGTTCCTCGACCGGAAGGAGTTGCTCGATTTCGACGAGATCACGCGCGTCGCTCGTGCGGCGGTCTCGCTGGGAGTCAACAAGATCCGGCTTACCGGCGGCGAGCCGCTGATCCGCCGCGACATCGAGAACCTGATTGCAATGCTCTCCGAGCTCGGCGCGGAGCTCACGCTGACCACGAATGCGTCGCTGCTTCCGCGAAAGGCCCAGGCGCTGAAGGACGCCGGGCTCGACCGAATCACCGTCAGCCTCGACGCGATGGACGACCCGACCTTCCGCTCGATGAACGACGTCGACTTTCCGGTCGAGCGTGTGCTCGAGGGGATCGAAGCCGCGCGTACGGTCGGGCTTCCCGTGAAGGTCAACTGCGTGGTGAAGCGGGGCGTCAACCAGGATCAGATCGTCCCGATGGTCAGCTACTTCCGCGAGACCGGTGACACCCTCAGGTTCATCGAGTTCATGGACGTCGGCGCGACGAACGGCTGGCGGATGGACGACGTCGTGCCGGCGGCCGAGATCGTCTCGACGATCGACGACGCCTTCCCGATCGAGCCCGCCGAGGCCCGATATCGCGGCGAGGTGGCGAAGCGCTGGCGCTACAAGGACGGCAAGGGCGAGATCGGGATCATCGCATCGGTCACCCAGCCGTTCTGCGGCGACTGCACCCGCTCGAGGATCTCGGCCGAGGGCAAGCTCTACACGTGCCTCTTCGCCGTGCGGGGCCACGACCTCCGGGCCCTGGTTCGAAGCGGTGCGACCGACGAGGAGCTGAGCCAGAAGCTGGCCGACATCTGGCGGGTTCGCGGCGATCGCTACTCCGAGCTCCGTTCCCAGGGCAGGAGCGTCGACGACGACGCGCCCCGGGTCGAGATGAGCTATATCGGCGGCTGACGCCGGCTCGACGCCACCGCCTGACTCCGGCGCCTTCCTCAGTGCCGGTTCTAGGGGCGGTTTGAGCTCGCGTCTGTAGCGGCTGTGGAACAGCTTCTCCACCGGCCGGTGGGCAGCTCATCTAGCGCGCGACGGCCGAAAACGACGCCGCCCGGCCCCTGAGGTCCGGCCCGTCACGTCCCCGCCTGACCCCGGCCTCGCGGCGCTCACATCCGCAACTCACGACACATCGCAGCGAAGGGGAGGGCGCCGGGCCGAACGAAAACGAGTTGTCAGTCCGGGCCCGCGTTGTAGAATCGGTCCGCGTGACGACGCTTGTTACAGCTGGGCGGCGAATTCTGCCGCGCGGATGGGCGGATCTCGGCCGTCAGCTCGCGATCTGGTTCGGGTTCGCGCTCGCCTACCAGCTTGCGCGTGCGGCTGCCGACCGCAACACGGCCAAGGCTTTCGCGAACGGACACCGGATCGTGAACTTCGAGCTGGGCGCCGTGAACCGGCTCTACGAGCTCACGTTCGAGCGCTTCGTCGACCAGCGGTACTGGCTCGCCGACCTCGTCTCGTGGACGTACTGGAACTCCGAGTTCACGGTCGTCGGGCTCGCACTCCTCTGGGTCTACATCCGCCGCCACGAGAGCTTCATCAAGTTCCGCAACTCGATCCTGCTGGCGAACGTGATCGGGCTTCTCGGCTACGTCTTCATTCCGACTGCGCCGCCGCGCCTCCTCAACGTCGGCTTCGTGAACCGCCACACCGACGGGATCGTCCAGCTGGCGGCGAATCCGTATGCGGCGATGCCGAGCCTGCATGCGTGCGACTCGCTGATCGTCGGGATCGTGCTCGCGAGCGTCGTCAAGCACTGGTGGGCGAAGGCGTTCTGGATCGCCTGGCCTGCGTGGGTCTGGTTCGCCGTGATGGCGACCGGAAACCACTTCTGGGTCGACTGCATCGCCGGCATGATGGTCGCGCTGATCGCGATGACGATCGTCTACAAGGGCCCTGCAATCGCCCGTCTCGTGACCGGCCGCACGGCCCACACCGCCTGAACCGCTGCTACGGTCCGTGGAGGTGAGCAAGGCCGCAGCGATCAAGCAGGGCTACACCTCCGGTGCCCGTTCGCTGGCCGCCCGCTCGATGGTCGGGCTCGCCCGAACCCGGGTCACGCCGAATGCGCTCACGACTGCCGGCGTCTCGCTCTGCGGGGCCGCCTCGGTGCTCGTCCTCTTCGAACGCCACAACCAGATCCTGATCTACTGGGTCGCAGCCGGAATCTTCGTTGCCGGCTCCGTCCTCGACATCCTCGACGGCGCACTTGCACGAGCCGGCGGCAAATCGACGCCCTTCGGGGCCTTCCTCGACTCGACGACCGACCGTGTCAGCGAGGGTTTCATGCTCGCCGCGATCGCCTATGTCTTCGCGATCGAGAACCGGAACGCGTTCGTCGTCGTCGCCGTCGCCGCCGTCGCCGGTTCGTTCCTGGTCTCCTACACCCGCGCCCGCGCCGAGGCACTCGGCCTCAAGGGCGATGTGGGGATCGGCTCACGCGCAGAACGCGTCGTCGTGATCACCGCGGGACTCGTGCTCGCCCCGTGGGGCGTCCTTCCCTGGGCAATAGCCCTCCTGACGGTAACCGCCTGGATCACGGTGGTCCAGCGGATCCTCTCGGTTCGCAAGCAGCTTCTCGCGCGCTAAGCGCGCTCTGCCTTGACAGGCGTTTGGGTTGGGCAACGCCGAGGCCGGAGCCGGGCTTGCCCGGCGGGAGGCTCAGTCGGCGCCACTTCTGGAATGGGAGGAGGGGGCTCACGGGGGAACCTCGTTTGGTTCCCCCATGGCTCTTGATAGCACTTCTGTGCTATCAATTCCCCGGATGGCTGAGCTTCGCAGCGACGTGCTCGTTCGGATGCCTCCCGGTCTCAAGCGGCGACTCGCCGGTGAGGTCGAGCGGCGCCGGGCGAGCCTGAACGACGTCGCGGTCTCGATTCTCGCCTCCCGGTTCGGAGTCCCGTTCGAGCCGAGCGGCCGCCGTGGCGCACCCCCGCGCCCTGCCGGTGACGTGCTCCTCCGCATGCCGCGCGAGCTGAAGGACAGGCTCGCGCGACGCGCGGACGAGCGCAGGAAGACCACACACGACCTCATCGTCGAGACGCTCTCGGAGGGTCTCGACGGCAATGGAAAGGAACGTATGCCTGAACCGAACGGCAAGAACGGCTCGAACGGCAACGGCCGCCCCGACGGCAAGGTGCGCGTCGCGATCATCGGCGTCGGCAACTGCGCGAACTCGCTTTTGCAGGGTGTCCAGTACTACAAGGACGCCGACGACGACAAGTTCGTCCCCGGGCTCATGCACGTGAACCTCGGCGGGTACCACATCAGGGACATCGAGTTCGTCGCCGCCTTCGACGTCGTGAAGGGCAAGGTCGGAGTCGACCTTGCCGAGGCGATGTGGGCACACCCGAACGACACGATCAAGTTCGCGGAGGTCGGCAAGACCGGCGTCACGGTCTCACGCGGGATGACCCACGACGGGATCGGCAAGTACCTCTCCGAGGTCGTCGAGAAGGCGCCCGGCGAGACCGACGACGTCGTCGCGATCCTGAAGGAGCGCAAGGTCGACGTGGTCGTGAACTACCTCCCGGTCGGGTCGGAGACCGCGACCAAGTGGTACGCCGAGCAGATCCTCACGGCCGGCTGCGCGATGGTCAACTGCATGCCGGTGTTCATCGCGCGCGAGCCCTACTGGCAGCGCCGCTTCGAGCAGGCGGGCGTGCCGATCATCGGCGACGACATCAAGTCGCAGGTCGGGGCCACGATCACCCATCGCGTGCTCACCTCGCTCTTCCGCGAGCGCGGCGTGCATCTCGACAAGACGATGCAGCTGAACGTCGGCGGCAACTCCGACTTCCTGAACATGCTCGAGCGCGAGCGGCTCGAGTCGAAGAAGATCTCGAAGACGAACGCCGTCACCTCGATGCTCGACTACGACCTCGGGCCGGGCAACGTCCACGTCGGCCCGTCCGACTACGTACCGTGGCTGACCGACCGCAAGTGGGCCTACATCCGGATGGAAGGCTCGTCCTTCGGCGATGTGCCGTTGAACGTGGAGCTCAAGCTCGAGGTGTGGGACTCACCGAACTCGGCCGGGATCGTGATCGACGCAGTCCGCCTCGCGAAGCTCGCGCTCGACAACGGGATCGCGGGCGCTCTCGAAGGCCCGAGCGCGTACCTGATGAAGTCGCCGCCGAAGCAGATCGTCGACGACGAGGCCTACGAGCAGTCCGAGCAGTTCATCGAGCGCAACAAGCGCAAGGCGCCGGCGAAGAGCCCCGCCACGGCCTAGGACCGCGGCCCGAGCACAGGTCGCTCCGCGAGCTGCGTGAGGAAGACGCTCGCCTACCTCGGGCCGGACGCGCTGATCGCGTCCGGCCCGGGGCGAGGCGACGAGGGTGAAGACGGCCGCCGCCACGGCGGTGCGGCGCGACGACGAGAGGCCCGGAGCCGGAGCGGACCGCACCAGGAGAAGCGATGACGGGCGAGGCCCCGGTTATGGTTGACAGGTGCGGCCGACCGTCCCATGGGCCAAGCCGAGGCGGGAGTGGCTGGTGCTCGCACTCGTCGCCCTCTGCGCGCTCGCGCCGGTCTACGAGCTGAACGCACAGGACAACTCGCGCCTGTGCCTCAGCCAGGCGCTGGCCCACGGCCGGCTCTCGAACGACGGCTGCTTCGGCCTCGACCACGACCTCTACAAGGGGCACGAGTACACGGACAAGGCGCCGGGGCTCTCACTGGTCGAGCTTCCGCTCGCAGAGGCGCTCCGGCTCCCGCCGGCGAACAAGCTCCCCTACCGAAGCTGGAAGGTCTGGGTGATCCGGCTGCTCACGAGCGGGATCGTCTTCCTCGCACTCGCGTTCGTCATCGGCCGGATCAGCGAGGGGCTCGCGCCAGGGTTCGGCTCGATTGCACTCGTGACCTTCGCGCTCGGGACGCTGATGGCACCGTTCGCGGCGATGAACTTCGACCAGGTACCCGCAGCCGCGCTCGGGTTCGGCGCGTTCCTGCTCGCCTGGCGGCGGAAACCGCTCGGGGCAGGGCTCCTCGCCGGCTGCGGGGTCTTCTTCGAGTACGAGGTCGGAGCGATCATGGTCGTCGTCGGGGCCTACCTCTTCCTCACGACCCGATCGGGCCGGGCCCTCGCCCGATACGCCGCCGGCTGCCTGCCGGGGCTGGCGGCTCTCGCCGCCTACAACTGGGCTGCATTCGGAGCGCCGTGGCGGCTCTCCTACAGTTACATCGACAACCTGTTCCAGCCGGCCCAGGCAGGCGGGCTGTTCGGCATCCACCTTCCGAGCGCGTATGCCTTACAGCAGGTCTTCATCGGACGCGGGGGCCTGCTCGTCGCGACGCCCGTCCTCGTGGCGGCGGCGTGGGGACTCGGGCTCCTCTGGCGCCCCCACCGCGCGGAGATCTCGGCGTGCATCGCGACGATCGCAATCTTCCTGATCCTGAACGGCGGCTACTTCCTGCCCTACGGTGGCACCCCGGGCCCGCGGTTCCTGCTCCCCGCGCTGCCGTTCCTCGCGCTCGGGCTCGGCCCGGCGTTCGCGTCCTCCCCTCGGCTCGTCTCCGTGCTCGCGTTCGTGTCGATCGCGTCGATGACGGCGATCTTCCTCGACTGGGGCGCGCAGACGCCGATGAAGGGCGGCATCTTCAGCGAGCTCGGACGCATCCCGTTCCAACCGGGGTCGTCGCGCTACGCCCAGTACCTCGAGTCGACCGCCTTCGACTGGGTCCTGCCGGGCCGTGGTTGGGGTGCCGGGCTGACGGGGATCGCCGCCCTCGCCGCCTTCGTCGTGGCCTACCGGGCGATCCCGCGAACGCGGCGCCGGCCGGCTGCCGCTCCGGGCCGTGCGCGGTGGGTGACGGCTCTCGGGGCGGCGGCCGCGTTCCTCGTCGTCGCCGCCCAGGCGAGCGCAGTCTCGGGGTTCCCCTACGCCGGGCCGCCCCGGGACCTGGTGGTGGCGATCCAAGAGCCGACGCAGCGGATCTTCCCCGGCCAGGAGGCCGACTTCACGGTCTGGTCGTCGAACTCGTCCGACTATCAGGGCTACGGTGACGTCGTCCTGACGATCGAGCTCCCGCCCGGGGCCACGCTCGTGGGCGCCCCCGCATACGAACGTGGCTCGGGATGCACAGGCAAGGGGCCGATCGTCTGCCGCCTCGAAAGCCTCTCGCCCCGGATGGCGACGCCGGTTCAGTTCGGCATCCGTCCCTCTCAGTTCGGCACCCAGAAGCTCGAGGCACTGCTCTCGGCGCAGGGCCTCTCCCACCCAAGGCGGACTTCGCTCACCATCGACAGTGGCTAGGCACCCGGCGGAGCTAGGCTGCCCGACAGAGTGCGGATCTGTCTCGTAACGCCGTTTGCGTGGTCGCAGCCGCACGACGTGAACGAGCACGTCGCAGGCGTCGCCGAAGGGCTCCGCGCACTCGATCACGAGGTCACCGTCCTTGCCCCCTCCACGCGCGCGACCGATCTGCTCGCCGGTCGCCGGGTCGTCCACGGTCATGCGGAGCCGCTCGACGTCGTCGCCGTCGGGCCGGCGGTGCCGGTGTCGCGCCGCTCGCAGATGGGCGTGCCGGTCGGCGTGCGCGCCAACCTCCGGCTCGCGCTCGCACAGGGCGGTTTCGACCTCGTCCACGGCTTCGAGCCCGGGTTGCCGTCGCTCTCCTACCTGGCGCTCCGCGAAACCGATGCGCTCACCGTAGCGACCTTCTGCTCGATCGACCGGCTCGGGTATCCACCGGCACGCTCCCAGCGCGAGAAGCTGCTCGCACGGATCGATGCGCTCCTCGCGCTCTCCGAGCCGATCCGGGTTGCCGCGGCCGAGCGGTTCCCCGGGGACTACACGCTGACCTCGCCCGGCGTCTCGCTCGAGCGCTTCGCGCCCGGATCGAAACGCAACCGCATCGTCGTCGAGCTCCGCCCGAACGAACGGGCCGCAGCACGCGGCGTCCTGCACGCACTGCGTGAGCTCCCCGACTGGGAGGCGATGCTCGTGCGGACGACGCCGCTCGTCGCCCGCCCGGCGATCCCACGACACCTCGCGGGCCGGGTCTCCGCGCGAACCGCCCGCGACGGCCTCGCACGGGCGGCGATCCTGGCGGAGACCGCGATCTTCGTTCCGGGAATCGAGGGCGAGCCGCGGTTTCTCCTCGAAGCCCAGGCTGCCGGCTGTGCTGTGGTGTCGCCGGCCGGCATGGACGCGCAGCCCGAGCTTGCCGCCGCCGCCGCGGCGCGGTTCGCCGAGGATCCGGGGCTTTGCGCGGCCGCGCAGCGCGAGGCGAGGGAGGCCGCGAAGAGCCAGTCGTTCGAAGCGGTGACCGCTCAACTCGACGAGCTCTACGGCTCGCTCATCCGCCGGCGCCGCACGAGCCCCAAGCCTGCGTCCGCCGACCCGCTCGGGGATCGGCCCTGGATCGTCGCCGATCTGCACATGCACACCTCGTGGTCCTTCGACTGCGCCGTCGATCCGGCCGAGCTCGTCGACCACGCAGAGGCCGAGGGGCTCGGAGCGATCGCGGTAACCGACCACAACACGTTCGGGGGCGCGCTCGAGACCGTCGACGAGGCCCGGGACCGCAACCTGATCGTGATCCCCGGCGAGGAGATCAAGACCGACGAGCAGGGAGAGGTGATCGGGCTCTTCCTCGAGCGGGAGATCCAACGCGGGATGCCGTTCGCCGACACGATCGCGGCGATCCGCGAGCAGAACGGCCTCGTCTATCTCCCCCACCCCTTCGACCGGATGCACACGATCCCCGATCCGACGACGCTCCACCGGCATCTCGCCGACATCGACGTGCTCGAGGTCTACAACGCGCGGCTCCTCTTCGAGGCGCAGAACGACGAGGCTCTCCGCTTCGCACGGAAGTACGACCTGACGATGGGCGCCGGCTCCGATGCGCACGTACTCCAGGGCGTCGGTACCGGCGCGCTGCGGATGCGCCTTTTCCGCGACCCAGAGGAGTTCCTGATCTCGCTGCGAAGCGCCGAAATTCTCCGTCGCCCGAAGTCTCTGGCCTATCTCCAGAGCCTCAAGTGGATGGCCCAGGTCAAGGAAAAGGTCCGCTAGCCGAGAAAGGACCGAAGCTCCGTGACCGCCGCCGTGACCACAGACGACATTTACAAGCGGTACCTCGACAAGGCGATCCGGGAGATCCTCCGCCTCGAGCACGAGATCGCGGACGCCGCCGGCGGCGCGCCCGTGGCGCAGCCGACAGGCCACCCGCTCGGAACGATCTTCCTGCTGAAGTACGGGCCGCAGGCTCCGGAGCTTCAGGAGGGTGTGGCGTTTCACGGCCGCGCCGGGCACGCGATCAAACGCTCGCTCGAGCGACTGAGGGTCGACCCGGCTGAGGTGTTCGGCACGAACTGCATCGCCTTTGCGGGGGCGGACGAGGCGGTGTGCCGCGCGTGGCTCGCGCGTGAGCTGCGGATCGTGCAGCCGCGGCTCGTCGTCGTGATGGGCGAGGACGCGCTGGAGTTCCTGAACAGCGCCGAGTTTCCGCTTTCGCAGCCCGTCGCGGCTACGCTGGGCGAGCTTCAGCCCTTCACCCCGACGATCCAGGCACTGGTCGTCCCCGACATCGACCTCTCACTCGACGAGCAACCCGCGAAGACCCGCTTTTGGAACGCGTTCAAGCCAGTCGGCCCCTGGTGGGCCGAGTTGCCGCCCTACTAGTCCTCCTCGCGGTCCTGCTCGCGTGGTACGAGGCCGCGCCGCATTTCGGCTCGCTCTCGACCTGGTGGAGCGTGGTTGTCGTCGCCGTCGTGCTGATGCCGGCGGTGTTCACGTTCACGTGGCTTGCGCTCCCGTTCCGCGACCGCCTGGTCGAGTTGGCCGTCGCGCTCGGATGCTTCGTCGTGTCGGCACTCGTTCTCTCGCTGGCCGGAGCCCCGGTGTTGGCGAACTTCGCGAAGTTCGGCGCGGTCACCGCCGCGGGCTTCCTTTTCCTGCATGCGTTCGAGGCGCTGTCGTGGGTCGTGACCGTGGCATTCGTGATCCCGTGGGTGGACGCCTACTCGGTCTGGCGCGGCCCGACGCAGAGCATCACCGAGCATCATCCGGCGGTGTTCACGCGGCTCTCGATCGGATTCATCGTTCCCGGCGGGAACGCAGCGCGGCTCGGCTTGCCGGACGTGCTCTTCTTCACCGTGTTCCTGGGGGCAAGCGCGCGGTTCGGGCTGCGGCCGCTCGCAACGTGGATCGCGATGCTCGTCGGGCTGGGGATCACGATGACGGCGACGACCTTCTGGGCGAGCGGCGGGCTGCCGGCGCTGCCCGCGATCTCGGTCGGGTTCCTCGTCGCGAACGGCGATCTGCTGTGGCGGCGGCTCGCGCGGCCGCGGCTCGGTAGCGCCGAGGCCGGTTAGACCGCGCGGGTCAGGACCGACACCGACTCGATGTGCGGCGTGTGCGGGAACATGTCGAGCGGCCGCGTCCGCTCGAGCCTGTAGCCGTACTCCGCAACGAGTCGTTTCGTATCCCCGGCGAGCGTCGTCGGATTGCAGGAGACGTAGACGACACGGGGCGCCCCCAACTCGCCGAGGCGCTTCAGCGCCTTCCCGGCGAGGCCCGCTCGCGGCGGGTCGACGACCACCAAGTCGGGCTCTCCCGCCCTCTCGCGGAGGTCGCGAAGAACCTGGCCGACGTTCCCCGCGAAGAAGGCGGCGTTTCCGACCGAGTTCAGCTCGGCGTTCTCGATCGCGCACGCGACCGACTCCTCGGAGATCTCGATCCCCCACACCGTCATCGCGTCGCCGGCGAGCGAGAGGCCGATGGTGCCGATCCCACAGTAGAGGTCGTAGACGGTCTCGGCACCGGTCAGCGCGGCCTCCCGGCGGACGAGCTCGTAGAGCCGCTCGGCCATCCGCGTGTTCGTCTGCAGGAAGGCGTTCGGGCGGACGCGGAAGCGGAGCCCGCCGAGCTCCTCCTCGATCGCCTCGTCGCCCCAGAGGAGCTCGCTCGGGAGGTTCGTCACCTCGGCGGGGGTGTCGTTGACCGTCCAGTGGATCGACCGGACCTCCGGGAACGCGGTGAGCACCTCGATCAGGCGCTCGCGATCGAAGCGCTCGCGGACGTGGGTGACGAGCTGGACGAGCGCCTGGCCGGTATTGCGGCCTTCGCGGACGACGAGATGACGGAGGTAGCCCTCGGCGGTCGACTGGTCGTAGGCCTGGAGATGCTCTTCCCGCGCCCAGTCCTGCATCGCGTTGCGGATCCCGTTGCCGAGGTCGGTCGTGAGCCAGCAGCGCTCGAGCCCGAGGACCTCGTCCCAGCGGCCGGCCCGGTGGAGGCCGAGCATAGGGCCCTCGTCGCTCGAGGCGAAGGAGTACTCCATCTTGTTCCGGTAGTGGAAGAGCTCTTCCGCGGCCACGATCGGCTCGAGCGGAGGCTCGGCGATCCCGGCGATGCGGCGTAGCGAATCCTCGACCCATGCGTGCTTGGCGGCGAGCTGGGCCTCATAGGCGAGATCCTGAAAACGGCAGCCGCCGCAGGCCGGATAGTGGACGCACGGTGCCTCCACCCGCTGCGGGCCGGCCTCGAGCACCTCCGTCGTGATCGCCTCGGCGTGCCGGCGCTGAACCTTCGTCACACGCGCGCGCACGGTGTCGCCCGGCAGCCCGGCACGGACGAAGACGACGAAGCCGTCGAGCCGGGCCACGCCGTTGCCGCCGAAGGCGAGCGAGTCGACCCTGAGCTCGAGCTCCTCGTCGCGCTGTACGGGGGCGGGCATTGCGCCAGCCTAGACGGCGCGAGGCGCGAGCCGTCTTCTCGGCACCCGCGGACCAGGCGTGTCCAGAAGGGATGGGTGTGGAACAACCGGTACCGAATCGTCACACAGCGGCGAGCGTTGCCCGATTAGACTTGATCTCGAGGGCGGAGGGAAGCTACCCCACCCGGGCGGGGGCGAGAGCGGGGCCCGGCCGGTTTGCCTGGACCGGTTTCGGGGCGAACCGGGATGCGAGTCAGCCTGCGCCGAACAGGGCCAGGCACTCGTCGAGCCCCTCGATCCGGGTTGCCGGATGCGAGATCTCGCTCCAGCGAGCCGCGGTCACCGCCAGCTGCAGGTGGCGGACGGGCACGCCGCGCGGGCTCTCCCATCCCTCGCCCGCCGGCTCATAGCCGAGCTTCGCCGACACGCCCTTCGACTGGAGGTTGTCCTCGGCGTACCCCGATTCCGCCGCTAGAGCCCCCAAGCCGAGAAACGCCAGGTCGAGCACCGCAACGCGCATCTCCGTTCCGTATCCACGGCCCTGGAACCGCTGTCCGAGCCAGGATCCGGTCTCGACGCGCCGCGCTTCCGCGAACCCCTTGGCCCGCATGGACTGGAAGCCGATCGGCTCGCCATCCGCCCAGACAGACAGCTCGAGGAACCAGTTCTCGGGGCTCCAAGCACGCATCAGCCCGACGTGATGGTCGAGGAAGCTCTCGAGAAACCCGGGCTTCCCGGCGCGGTCCGTCCAGGCAACCCTGAACGGCATCTGCTCCGGCGGGTGCACTCCCGCCTCGGCTACCCGCGCGAGCGCCGCCAACTCGTCCGGGTTTGCCAGCCGCAGTTCGAGCCGAGCCGTCCGCAGGCGGAGCCCGTAGAGCGGCGAGAGGTCTATTGCAGAACCGTGACGTAGACCGAGCGCGGCTTCGGCCCGTCGAACTCGCACAGGAACACTGCCTGGTAGCGGCCGAGCGCAGGCGCGCCGTCGCGGAGCGGGATCAGCACCTGCGCCCCCGCCACGGAGGCCCGGCCGTGTGACGGCCCGTTGGGGCCGTCGATGTCGTCGTGTTCCCAGCCCCAGTCGTCGCCGACGACCTTCTCGAATGCGCGCTCCAGGTCGGCGACGAGCGCCGGGTCGATCTTCTCGTTGATCGTGACGGCAGCCGTCGTGTGCGGGACGTAGACGAGCACCGCCGACCCGATCCCATCACCGACGGCGTCACGGACGCGGTCCGTGATGTCGATCAACTGGGTCTTGCGCTCGCTCGTGAGGCTGATCTCGTGCATGGGCGCCTATGCTAGACACGCGATGTCGGGCGACACCTTGACGAGCCGCGAGCTCGACGCGTTCCGGGACGACGCCGACCGCTTCATCGCCGAGCTCGACGAGGAGTACTACCTCCACCTTGCCGGACACAAGGATTCGCTCGAGCTCGAGGAGATCTACGAGCGCCACGAGAGCCTGACGAGGCTCGAGACGGCCCGCCGGCTCGAGCGCGCCCCCACCGAGCTCTGGCGCTTCGCCTGCGAGGGCTTTCTCGGCGCGCTCACCCGCGAGCACGCCGAACAGCTCGCCCGCGTCGAGTCCGAGCTCGAGGTCGACGTCGGGGGCGAGCAGATCCCGTACCGGATGCTGCGGGTCGCGATGGCGAACGAACCGGATCGAGAAAAGCGCGCTCTGCTCGAGCGGTCGAGGCTCGACCTGCTGGACGAGCACCTGAACCCGGTGTACCTCGACGCGACGCGCATCGACCGCGAGGCGGTCACGAAGCTCGGCGCCCCGAACTACTACGAGCTCTACAAGCGCTTCGGCTTCCACCTCGACGAGCTCGCCCGTGAGTGCGACGCGCTCCTCGACGAGACCGAGGGGCTCTGGCAAACCCACGGCGACAGGCTCTTTCGCGAGCGGCTCGGGATCGGCCTTGACGATGCCCGCCCCGCCGACGTCGCGAGGCTCTTTCGCGCCCCGGAGCTCGACCGGAGCTATCCGGCCGAGCGGATGCTTCCTGCACTCGAGCAGACACTCGCCGACCTGGGGATCGACCTCCACGCCCAGCAAAACGTCCACCTCGACCTGGAGCAGCGCCCCGGGAAGAGCCCGCGCGCGTTCTGCTCGCCGATCGAGGTTCCCGGCAAGGTGATGCTCGTGATCCAGCCGATCGGGGGGCACGACGACTGGCGCGCCCTGTTCCACGAGGCCGGGCACACCGAGCATTACGCGAACACCTCGCCCGACCTGAAGATGGAGGCGAAGCGCCTCGGTGACATGGCGGTCACCGAGGGCTGGGCGTCCCTCTTCGAGAACCTGGTCGACGAGCCCGCGTGGCTCAACCGCCGCCTCGACGTTCCTGGCGCCGCCAAGATCGCGAACGCAGGGGCTGCCTCCGAGCTGTACTTCCTGCGCCGCTACAGCGCGAAGCTCCTCTACGAGATCGAGTTCTTCCAGGCGGCCGACGCCGAGACGATGCGCCCGCGCTACGCAGAGCTCCTCACCGAAGCGCTGAAGCTGCCCGCGAACCCCGAGAGCTACCTCGACGACATCGACGGGTCCTTCTACGTCACGGGCTACCTTCGCTCCTGGGCTGTGGAGGCGCAGATGCGCGACCATTTCCGCACCGAGTTCGGCAACGACTGGTTCGCGCGCCGTGACGCCGGCGACCGGCTCCGCGAGCTCTGGTCGGTCGGCCAGGGCCCGACCGCCGAGGAGCTCCTGTACGACGCCACGGGCCAGCGGCTCGAGATGGCCTCGGTGGCCGAGCGCATCCGCGAGGGGCTCGCGCTCTAGGATGATTAGCTCAACGAGCCGCTCCCGGAAGGGGACGCAGGTTCGGTTCCCGTCGAGGAGGGTGAGAACGGGCGATGGAGTGGAAGACGTCGGCACCGAGGCCGATCTACCTTCCCGTGCTTACGATTTCTGAACAATCTTGTAACTGGTGGCAGAATAAAACCTAAGTCTCTTCTTATCAAGTGTGCTACCATGCCAGCGGACACCGATTTGCAGCCAACAACGCCGAGGTTAGGGAATCTCGAGAATGGGAATCCGGCACGGCAAGGAGCGTTCTTAACTACATGCGTACCTTGACGGACATCAAGCAGGACATCGACAGCCTCTCCGACCGGCGGGCAACCGTCCTTCAGAAGCTGTCCCAGGGGCACAACCCCGAGCTCACTGCCGAGCACAAGGACCTCGATGCGAAGATCGCCGAGCTCTGGGACGAGCAGCGTGCTCTGCGCGCCACGATCCGCTTCGGCGACCGCGACCTGATCATTCAGCGCGCGCGCCACGAAGAGCGGCTCTCCCGCGCGGCCTAAGGGCGATCTAGAAGCACCCTCGAGGCGTCCCCACAGTGGGGACGCCGGAGCGCGCTCCTAGACGCCGGCCCTTCGTCGCGCCGGCGCCGCAAGGACGGCGAGGAGCGCTACGAGGATCAGGTTCCGGAGGAGCACGAGCGGCGCGTGGAAATCGTGGTCGACATAGCCGCGGTACCGGGGAGCCGCGAACCAGTACTGCGTCTCGATCATCGCCGCGGCGAGGAGCAACGCCGCCGTAACGCCGCGCCGCCCGTAGACGAGCGCGACGAGCGGCACGAGCCAGATCAGGTACTGCGGCGAGAGCACCTTCCCGAACACGACGAACGCGCAGACGCAGGCGGCCGTGTAGCGGACGAAGCGACGGGGCTCGGCCGCGCCGCGCGCGAAGGCAATCCAGAGCGCGACGAGGCAGGCGAGCTCGACCGCAGTCGTCGACGCCTCGAGCCGGTGGTGCCCGGCGATCGCGACGGAGCGATGCGAGACGTAGTCGCTCGGGTTCCCGAACGTGGTCAGGAACGAGGCGACGAGGCTCTCGACCTGGATCGGCCGTGAGACCTGCCCCCGGAGGGTCCCCAGAGCCCGTGAGGGGCGACGACCGCGAACGGCGCGAACACCGCCGCGACCGCGACCGCCCAGATCAGCACACCGCGCAGGAGCTCGCCTCTCCCCCGCCTGCGAAGCGTCCAGACGATCGCGAGCGGGACGAGCACGACCGCGTAGACCTTCACCGCGAACGCAAGCCCGAGCGCCAGCCACGCGAGTCGGTGGCGGTCGCGGACGAACGCGGCGACCGATGCCGCCACGAGCGCCGCCGGCCAGAGATCGAAGCGGCTCAGGATCAAAGCCCCCGCAAGCAGGGGGGAGACGGCCACGAGCACCACCCCGTGGCGCGGGGGCCTTGCGAGCAGCACGAAGAGCAGCACAGCGACCCCGCAAACGGCCATGAGCCGGGCGAACCACCGCTGATAGTCGACGATCCACGTCGGCTCCCCGAAGTAGGTCGGCACCAGGAACGCCGGCAGCGACCCGGGCGGGTACTCGACCGGGAAGTCCCGGTAGGGCACCTGCCCGTTGCGCATCGCGAGGCCATAGGCCTGGTAGAAGGGCGTGTCCACGATCCGGCCGTGCGCGAAGAACCAGTGGTCGAGCATCACCCAGCAGCCGAGAAAGACGACCGTCGCCGCCACCGCCCAGAGCAGCCGGCGGTCACCGAGCGCCCCTCCCACCCGCGCTCCGACCGACGTCATCCCCGGGACCCTAACAGCGACCCCGGCGAGGGCTCGGCGGCGGCGTGCGCGCCGCTTTCCGTCGTTCGGTGGGTTCGAGTTCGGGCCGCGAAGACGGCTCGGGGATACCGGCCGGCGTCGTGTCACTCGTCCTGGGCGGCGTGCAGATCCCTCCTCGTCTGCCTCCGCCCAGGGATCGCCGCCGAAGGGCATCGCGTGCTCGGGCGCGGTCAAGGCCTCGTAGGGGACGCTCTCCCACATCGTCGTCACCACTTCAAGTCGTAGCGGTCGTTCGCTCGGATTCGCCGTGGCATTCGCGATCGACACGCTCGACCGAGCGGCGCTTTGCGCTCGGTGGCCGCGGTCGAGCGTGACTTCCTCGATCGCTCTCTTCGAGCATCGGTCTTTCGCCGGAGCTCGAAAGCGCCGAAACGGCTAACCTGGGCGCGAGGGGCGTTAGCTCAGCTGGGAGAGCGCCGCCTTTGCAAGGCGGAGGTCATCGGTTCGATCCCGATACGCTCCATTCGCCGCATCCAGTACAGCGTGACGCGGTTGCGGTGCGCACAGAGCCTGCCACGAACGCACCTCGCGTCCGGCGAAGACCGCTGGAGGAGGGCGCTTTGCAGCATTTGCGACACGCCGGTCGGCCCCCGGCACGTCTGCGCCGGCGAGGACGGCTGACCCGCAAATCTCGTCCTTTCGAACGAGGCGGTTTCGTCCCAGCGCACGATCGGGGCCCGGCTAGGTTGGCCTCATGATCGAAGCGAAGGCATTGACCAAGGACTATGGCGAGAAGCGCGCCGTCTCGGGACTGAGCTTCACGGTTCGGCCCGGGATCGTCACCGGCTTCCTCGGGCCGAACGGCTCGGGCAAATCGACGACGATGCGCCTGATCCTCGGTCTCGACGCGCCGACCGGCGGCGACGTGACCGTGAACGGCAAGCACTACCGCGACCTTGAGGCGCCGCTGCACGAGGTCGGCGCCCTGCTCGAGGCGCGGTCGGTGCATACCGGGCGCACGGCCTTCAACCATCTGCTCGCACTCGCGCAGACACACGGCATTCGGCGCAGCCGCGTCGACGAGCTCGTCGACCTGGTCGGGCTCCACGACGTCGCGCGCAAGCGCGTCGGCGGATTCTCGCTCGGGATGGGCCAGCGGCTCGGGATCGCCTCGGCGCTGCTCGGCGACCCCTCGACGCTGATCCTCGACGAGCCGGTGAACGGGCTCGACCCCGAGGGGATCCACTGGATCCGCAACCTGCTGCGCTCGCTCGCGTCCGAGGGCCGCACGGTCTTCGTCTCCTCGCACCTGATGAGCGAGATGGCGCTGACGGCCGACCACCTGATCGTGATCGGCCGCGGCCGGCTGATCGCCGACATGGCGGTCGAGGAGTTCGTGCGCAAGGCGTCGGGGAACATCGTCCACGCCCGCTCGCCCGAGGCCGAGCGGCTGCGCGCGCTGCTCGCGTCCGACGGCGTCACGATCACCTCGCTGAGTGCCGGCCTGATCGAGGTCAACGGCCTCACCGCCGAGCAGATCGGTGACGCGGCAGCAGCCCACTCGATCGCGCTGCACGAGCTGACGCCGAAGCAGGCATCGCTCGAGGAGGCGTTCATGGAGCTGACGCGCGAAGACGTCGAGTATCACGGAGCGCTCGCGGCATGAACGCCCTCGCCTCCGCCCTGCCGCGGCTCGCCCACACCGGCCGCGTCACGCAGGCCCGTGTGCTCGTCTCCGAATGGACGAAGCTGCGTTCGCTCCGGTCGACCCAGTGGTCGTTCCTCGCCGCGGTGATCCTGACGATCGGCCTGCCCGCGATCTTCGCGGCCGTGACCTCCTCGCACTGGGGCACGATGAGCCCCCACGACCGCGCCGCCCGGACGCCGATCGAGATCGCGACCGGTGGGGTCAACCTCTCCCAGCTCGCGATCGGCGTGCTCGGCGTGCTCGTGATCACGGGCGAGTACTCGACTGGAATGATCCGTTCGAGCCTCGCCGCGGCACCCAGGCGGCTACCGGTGCTCTGGGGGAAGATCGCGGTCTTCGCGACGGCGACCTTCGCGGTGATGCTGCCGTCGGTGATCGCGTCGTTCTTCATCACGCAGGCGATCCTCTCGAAGCACGACATCCTGCAGACGTCGTTCACGGCACCGGGAATCGCCCGCTCCGTGATCGGTGCCGCACTGTTCGTCACCGTGCTCGGCATCTTCACGCTCGCCCTTGGCGCGATCGTGCGGAACACAGCCGCGGGAATCGCGACGTTCGTCGGGATCATGTTCGTGATCCCGCCGATCTTCGACCTGCTGCCGTCGAGTTGGTCGAACGCGATCTCGCCGTGGCTCCCCTCGAGCGCGGGCCGCGACATCTTCTCGCTTACCACCGGTGCGCACGATCTGCACCCGTGGCCAGGCTTCCTGCTCTTCTGCGGCTACACGGCCGTCACGATCGCGATCGCCGCGGTCCTGCTCCGCCGCCGCGACGCCTGAGCGACGCGGCCGCGCGTAACGTGGACAGAAGATGATCTGGAACTGGCTGCGCCGCCGGCCGATGCTGGTCGACGTTGCGATAGTCGCCTTCCTGCTGTTCGCGACGGCCGGGGCGTCGTTCCACCGCGGGCATCACGGCGTCGCCGCCTTCTGGCTCGGCGTCGTCGAGACGTTGCCGCTCCTCTGGCGGCGCCGCTATCCCGTCGGGGTGCTCGCCGTCGTGACGGGCGTCGTCGTCGTGATGATCGGGTTCGGCATCTGGGTGATCCCGTTCCAGCTCGCCCTGGCGCTGTACACGGTGTCGGCGAACCTCGACCGCCGGACCGCGTGGCGCGCGGGCGGGGCGTCTGTCGTCGTCGTCGCGGTGTCCGCCGCGCTCGCGTCGCACGAGGACTTCGGGCTCACGGCGGCAAAGGTCGTGTTCCTCGCTGCCGCCTGGCTGCTCGGCGACAGCCTCGGCTCCCGGCGCGCGTACGTCCGCGAGATCGAGGAGAAGGCCGATCGGCTCGAGCGGGAGCGTGAGGCGCACGCCCGTCAGCTCGTCGCCGAGGAACAGGCGCGCATCGGACGCGAACTGCACGACGTCGTCGCTCATGCACTGAGCGTGATCGTGATCCAGGCCGCCGCCGCCGACGACGTGTTCGACACCGATCCGGCACTCGCGCGCGAGCCGATCAGGGCGATCGAGGGCGCGGCTCGCTCGGCCCTGGGCGACCTGCGCCGCGTGCTCGGGCTGCTCCACGAGGGCACGCCGCTCGAGCCGCAACCCGGCCTGGAGCGCCTCGACGAGCTCGTCGGCCGCGTCCGGTCGACCGGGCTCGACGTCGCGCTCAGCGTCGAGGGTCATCCGCGGCCGCTACCGGCTGCCGTCGATCTCTCCGCCTATCGCATCGTCCAGGAGGCGCTGACGAACACGCTCAAGCACGCGCACGCGACGCACGCGACGGTGCACGTGCGCTACGGCGATCGCCTCGTGGTGGAAGTGCGCGACGACGGTCGGGGCGCCGACGGCGCCGGCGCCGGTCGGGGCCTCGTCGGCATGCGCGAGCGCGCGTCGATGCTCGGCGGCAGCGTTGCCGCGGGTGCCGCTCCAGGCGGCGGCTATCTCGTCAGCGCGGAGCTCCCACTCTGATGCTCGACGTCCTGATCGCCGACGACCAGGCGCTCGTGCGCAGCGGCTTCCGGCTGATCGTCGAGACGCGAGAAGACCTGCGCGTGGTCGGCGAGGCAGAGGACGGAGCCGCAGCGATTGCGCTGGCGCGCGAGCTCGACCCCGACGTGATCCTGATGGACGTGCGTATGCCGGGCGTCGACGGAATCGAGGCGACGCGGCAGATCGTCGAAGCGGGCGGCTCCGCGCGGATCCTCGTGCTGACGACGTTCGATCTCGACGACTACGTCTACGCGGCCGTCCGCGCCGGTGCGAGCGGCTTCCTCCTGAAGGACGTGCGTCCCGTCGACCTCGTCGATGCAATCCGCCTGGTCGCCGGCGGCAACGCCCTGCTCGGGCCGACGGTCACACGCCGTCTCCTCGAGCAGTTCGCCGGCACCGCTCCCGCCGGCGAAACAGCCGCAGCGGTGGAGAAGCTGACCGAGCGCGAGCGGGAGATCCTCTGCCTGATGGCCCGCGGCCTCTCGAATGCCGAGCTCGCCGGACGCCTCGTGCTCGGTGAGACCACGATCAAGACCCACGTCTCGAGCATCCTCCGGAAGCTCGGCGTCCGCGACCGGGTGCAGGCCGTGATCGCCGCGTACGACGCCGGCATCGTCCGCCCGGGCGAACGCGCCTAGAGTGGGCTCGGCGGGCCGAAGTCAACACCAACAACGGAGGTCGAGATGAGCACCACCCACGAGCGGATGGTCCTGGCCCACTTCATCGTCTCCGACGACGTCGAGCGTTCCCGCCGGTTCTACACCGACGTACTCGGCGGCAGGGCGGTGATCTCCGGTGAGCTGGGCGACGAGGTGACCTACGTCGCGCTCGCCAACAGCTGGATCATCATCAACGTCGGAGGAGGCCCGACCGACGACAAGCCCACCGTCACCCTCGAGACGCAGCCCGACCCGGATCGCGTGAGCAGCTTCCTCAACATCCGGGTGGCAGACATCCAGGCCGTGTATGCCGAGTGGAGCGAGCGCGGCGCCCAGTTCCTGACCCCGCCGAAGCAGCACGAGACCGAGATCCGCTGCTACATCCGCGATCCGGACGGCTACCTCATCGAGATAGGTCAGACGACCCTGCCCAGAGGCTGGCGTCCACCGTCTTGACCTGAGCGTCGCAAGAGCCTGCCGCGGAGAGACTCGCCGAGTGCGGCGGCCGAGAGACCGCTACCCTTGTCGAGATGACGTCGCTGCCGTCTCGCGGGGATCAGTTGCTGCCGGTTCCGACGGTCGACCCGCGGCCGCCGTTCGTGCGCGTCCCGGCGTAGGCGCTCCCGCCGCTTCGGCCCGGAGCGCCGCAACAGACTCCGTTACCGCCGGTCGACGTCTACGAAGGAGAGAACCGATGTTCGCAACGACCCTGCTCGCGGGAGCGTCCCGATGAGCACCGCCGCTCTACCCACCCAGTCGGGCGACTTCCCCGCGTGGTACGGCGAGGTCGTACGCCGCGCCGGGCTCGCCGAGAGCTCGTCGGTTCGCGGCGCGATGGTGATCAAGCCGTACGGCTACGCGATCTGGGAGGCGATCCAGCGTGAGCTCGACGACCGGATCAAGGCGACGGGCCACGAGAACCTCTACTTCCCGCTGCTGATCCCTGCTTCCGTTCTGGCGCAGGAGCGCGAGCTCGTCGAGGGCTTCGCACCCGAGGTCGCCGTCGTCACGGAGGCCGGCGGGAAGAAGCTCGAGGAGCCACTCGTCGTCCGTCCCACCTCGGAGGCGATGATCTGGTCGACGTACTCCCGTTGGGTGCAGTCCTATCGCGATCTGCCCCTCCTCTACAACCAGTGGGCGAACGCGGTGCGCTGGGAGCTGCGGCCCCGGCTTTTCCTGCGGACGAGCGAGTTCCTCTGGCAGGAGGGCCATACCGCACACGAGACGGAGCAGGAGGCGATCGCCGAGACGCTCACCATCCTCCACGACGTCTACGCCGACATGATCGAGAGCGTCCTCGCGATCCCGGTGCTCCGCGGTCGGAAGAGCGAGAGCGAGAGGTTCCCCGGAGCCGTCGAGACCTACACCCTCGAAGCGCTGATGCGCGACGGCAAGGCGCTCCAGGCGGCCACCTCCCACTACCTCGGCCAGGGGTTCGCGCGGGCGTTCGACGTGCGCTTCACCGGCCGCGACGGCAGCGAGAAGCATCCGTTCGCGACCTCGTGGGGCGCGACCACCCGCCTCGTCGGCGGTGTCGTGATGGCCCACGGCGACGATCGCGGGCTGCGGCTCCCACCTCGCGTCGCACCGCAGCAGGTCGTGATCGTGCCGATCCTCCGCGCGGGAGAGGACGCCGAGGTGCTTCAGGCCGCGGCCACCATCGCCGCCGAGCTCCGCGCGGCGGGCGTTCGCGTCCGTGTCGACGATCGCCCCGAGCACCGGCCGGGCTTCAAGTTCAACGAATGGGAGCTCAAGGGCGCGCCGCTCCGCATCGAGCTCGGCGCCCGCGACCTCGCGGCCGCCGGGGCCACCGTCGCTCGCCGCGACACCGGGGAGAAGCAGCAGATCCCGCTTGCACATCTGGCCGGGGCGATCGACGAGCTCCTGCGAGAGCGTACAGGCCTCGCTCCTCCAGACGGCCGGCGACGAACGGGAACGACGCACGCTCAGGAATCCTCGTAGCTACGACGAGATGATCGAGTACCTCCGCGACGCCGCCGGATTCGTCGTCGCGCCGTGGTGTGGCAGGACCGAGTGCGAGGTGCGCGTCAAGGAAGACAGCTCGGCGGCGATCAGGTGCCTGCCGCTCGAGCAGCCGAAAACGCAGGCCGGCGCCTGCAGCTGCTGTGGAGACGCAGCAGTTGCAGTCGCCGTCTGGGCCCAGGCCTACTAGCTCGGTGCCTACTGCTTCGCCATCGCGACCTTGAGTCGCTCCTCCGGCGTGATCAGGTGGTCGAGATCCTCGGCGGCCTCGGCGACGTCGAGCTGCACCCACCTGACCGTGCCGGTGAAGCGGCTGCCCTCGGAGGTGTAGTCGTCGCTCACCGGCGAGCCGGTGTCGGAGGCGAGGTCGCAGGTCTCGTCTCCGGAGAAGAGCATCGGGACGGTGCCTTCGACGCGCCCCTCGCCGCATTGCGCGCCGTCGAGGTAGAGCACCACGTCGCCGCCCTTCGCGAGCCCGCCGCCGTCGTAGGTGAACTCCATCCGCACCTGGTGCTCGCCCGCCGGAACCTTGGTGCCGCTCTCGATGTAGAACAGATTGATCCCGAACTGGTTGTAGCAGTACTTCGGCCTCCCGTCCTTCAGGTACAGGCTCCAACCGCCGAACTCGCCCCCCTGGGCGACGATCACGCCCTCCGCGCCGCCTTCCGGCACCTCGATCTCGGCGGTGACCGAGTGCGACTTGTTCTTCAGGTTGAGGACGACGTTCTCGGTCAGGCGCTTCGAGCCGCCGAACATGAGCTGCGAGTTCCCCCGGACGAGAACCGGCCGCCCTGCGAGGTCGGAGTTGAAACGCTCGATCCGGCGGTCGTCGAGCGGCAGCACGTTGTACTTGCGGGCCTCCTCCATGAAGAGCGCCTGCAGCTCGGCGAGCTTGTCGGGCATCTCCGCGGCGAGGTCGTGGGCCTGGCTCCAGTCCCTGTTCGTGTCGTAGAGCTCCCAGGTGTCGTCGGCAAACGGCGGCAGCGGCGCCATCACCCATGGCGTCGAGTGGCGTGTGACCGCAGTCCAGCCCTGGTCGTAGATGCCGCGGTTGCAGAACATCTCGAAGTACTGCGTCTGGCGCCGCTCGGCCGCGCCCGCATCCTCGAACGTGTAGCGCATGCTGACGCCCTCCATCGGCGTCTGCTCGATGCCGTTCACCGTCTTGGGCTCGGGCAGTCCGGCCGCCTCGAGGATCGTCGGGGCAACGTCGATCACGTGGTGGAACTGGCTGCGGACCTCGCCCCTGGCCTTCAGGCCGTTCGGCCAGTGGACGATCGTGCCGTTCCGCGTCCCGCCCCAGTGCGAGGCGACCTGCTTCGTCCACTGGTACGGCGTGTCCATCGCATGCGCCCAGCCGACGGCGTAGTGGTTGTAGGCCTTCGAGGTGCCGAAGTCGTCGATCCGCGAGGCCATGAACTCGGTCGTCTGCAGCGCGTTCGCTCCGTTCAGGACGACCAGCTCGTTGAAGCAGCCGTGGACGTCCCCTTCGGCGCTCGCCCCGTTGTCGCCGACGATGTAGTAGACGAGCGTGTCCTCGAGGATGCCCATCTCCTCGAGCGAGTCGATCAACCTGCCGACGTGATGATCCGTGTGCTCGAGGAAGCCGGCGTAGATCTCCATCTGCCGCGAGAGCACGGGCTTCAGGTCGTCGGGCATCTCGTCCCAGGCCGGGATCTCCTCGGGCCTGGCGGTCAGCTCGGTGTCGGCCGGGATCACCCCGAGCTCCTTCTGCCGCGCGAAGGTCTCCTCGCGCAGCTTGTCCCAGCCCTGGTCGAACTGCCCCTTGTACTTCGCAGACCACTCCGGCGGAACGTGGTGGGGCGCATGGGTCGCGCCCGGGGCGAAGTAGACGAAGAACGGCTTGTCGCCCATCAGCGCCTTCTGCTGGCGGATCCAGCCGATCGCCTTGTCGGTCATGTCCTCTGTGAGGTGGTAGCCCTCCTCCGGCGTCTTGTCGGGCTCGATCGGGATCGTCCCTTCGTAGAGCGCCGGGTAGTACTGGTTCGTCTCGCCGCCGAGGAAGCCGTAGAAGTACTCGAACCCTCCGCCGCCGCTCGGCCAGGAGTCGAACGGCCCGAGCGGGCTCGTCTCCCACACGGGAACCTCGTGGCACTTCCCGAACTGGGCGGTCGCATAGCCGTTCAGCTTCAGCGTCTCGGCGAGCGGCGCGCAGGTGTTCGGGCGCACCGAGGTGTAGCCGGGGGCCGAGGTCGCGATCTCGGTGATCCCGCCCATCCCGACCGTGTGGTGGTTCCGGCCCGAGAGGAGCGCGGCGCGCGTCGGCGAGCAGAGGGCGGTCGTGTGGAAGCGGTTGAACTTCAGCCCTTCGCCTGCGAGCCGCTCTGCGGTCGGCGTGTGGCAGGGCCCGCCGAACGCGCTCGAGCAGCCGAAGCCGGCGTCGTCGATCAGGACGATGAGGACGTTCGGGGCAGCCTCGGGCGGCCGGAGCGGCTCGATCGGCGGGAACTTCGCCGCGGGATCTTTCGCGTCCTCGTAGACCGGACCGTCGTACGGGCGGTCGCGAATCGGCAGTACCTCACGTTCCGAGCGTGTCGGGTGGGACATCGGGCTCTCCTCTCTCGCGGGGGCAGTCGAGTTGGGGGCTACCCGCCCTGCCACCCTACCTGGGCGCCTTCGACACGACCGTGTGGAGCCCCGGGTCCGCCCGACGGCGTTTCAGGATCGTCACAGGATCGTCACGGACCGGACACCCGACCTCGGAGCTGGTGCCGGTAGGAACGTTCTCATGAAAATCCCACGTGCACGAAACACAGCTCCCAGAAAGGTTCGCTCCCTACGCGCGGCGCTCGCCGCCGCGACTGTCGGCCTCCTTGCCCTGTGCGTTGCGGTAGTCACGGGCATCGCGGAGCCGGCTTCCTCTTCGGCCAGCCCAGCCACCTGCCCGCTCGGAAGCACCCTTCAGGTCCCGAGCGGTGGCTCCTCCTCCGACGCCCAGTGCGTCGTGACCGCGACGGGCACCCCGGTAGGGGCGGTCAAGCATGTCTGGCTGATCATCCTCGAGAACAAGTCCTACGACGAGAATTTCACCGGGCTCAATCAGAACAGCTACCTCTGGCAGACGCTGCCGCAGCAGGGCGCGCTGCTCACCCACTACTACGGCACCGGCCACTTCAGCATGGACAACTACATCTCGCTGGTATCCGGCCAGTCCCCGTCGTACGCCACCCAGGATGACTGCTCGACGGCGGCGACGATGACGAACAACGACTCCGGGATCATCACCACCGGAACGGTCGGCACCGGCACAGACACGGACCACACGACGGACGCGGGCGGGAAGAACACCGCGACTCCGGATCCGACCGGTGCCTCCAACGGCAACTACGGCCAACTCCTCGCGCACGGCGGCGTCGACGCCGCCCTCGCGAACAACGGCTGCGTCTACCCGACCGACGTTCCGACGGTCTTCAACCAGTACAACGCGGCCGGCGTCCCGTGGAAGGCATACGCCCAGGATCTCGGAGGCGCTCAGCCCACCGGCGCATCGACCTACGTGACCGGAACCACCCCAGGGGTCAGCGACACCGTCCCGGGCCGCGAGGACGGGCTCTGTGGCTTCCCCGGTACCTCGTCGAACGACCCGGTCACGAGCCCGACCAACCTCGTCGCTCCGACCGGGAACGTCACGAGCTTCACCGGCGCCCAGCCTGCAAATGCCAACAACAACGGCCAACCGGCCGACCAGTACGTGGCCAAGCACTTCCCGACCGCCTGGTTCACGTCGCTGACCGGCGAGCAGGCGGGCACCCAGTCCGGCATCAGCTATCCGGCCGAGCCCCCGCTCAACAAGCCGACCACGGCCGAGTACGACGGCCCGGGCGCGCCGACGACCGGCACGGCCGACACAAACTGCGACGCAAACCACGTCACGAACCTCGACGATCCCACCTACGGGCTCGCGCACGACCTGACCCTCCCTGCAGCACAGGTCCCCGCGTTCAACTGGATCACGCCGAACAACTGCGGCGATGCCCACGACGCGTCATGCCAGGGCAACAACCTCTCGGGCGCGTTCAATCCCGACGGCACGCCCGACTACACCCCGGCCGGACATCCGGCCTACGACCCGGAGGCGCTTCCGCCGACCAACTACACCGGCGGGCTCTATGCGTCCGACCTGTTCCTTCGCTACTACGTCCCGCTGATCGAACAGTCGGCGGCCTTCAAGGACGGCGGGTCTGATCGACATCACCTTCGACGAGGCCAACCCGCCCTTCACGACCGGCAACAGCTTCAACAACGAGCCGGCTCCGGGCGACATCTCGATCTACTCGGCCCCTGCCGACCAGCCGACGTACGGTGCGGCCGGGACGCAGTATCCCGGGTGCCCACTCGCTCTACGGCGCCTACGGCGCCCTCGCCGACGCGGCGGGCGAGAACATCGACGGCCAGGACGTGGCGACAGAGCCGACCGGGCCGAACGACCCCGAGGTGACCGACAGCACGGGGAACCAGTTGCAGCCCGGCCCCGGTGCCGCCGGCTTCATCGACCGCCCGCTCGGCCTGACCGACGAGAGCCCGAACGTGACCGGCTCGCCCGGCTCGACGAGCGAGCCGGCGATGGTGGCCCCAGGGTCGAGCCTCGCCACCGATTCGAAGATCAACGCCCAGGACACCGGCCGCCTCGTGTCCGGCACCGACGGCTCGGGCAACGCGATCCCTCCCGACACGTTCGTCGGGGAGGTCAGCGACACCGGGCCCTACACGCTGGTCGGGAATGCCAGCGCCAGCGGGGCTTCGAACAACTTCGCCAAGCCGTGGATCGGGACCTTCCAGCTCCTCGACGACAGCGGGCAGCCGGTGACGTTGCCGAACGGGTTCAACGGGAACGTCACCCTGAGCGCTGAGGGAGCGACCTCCACGGTGGGCGGCTCGGGCTGCTCGAGCGGCAGCGAGTCCGCGACGAACAGCGCCTGCAAGACCGCAGATCCGCTCTTCGACGCCACGGACTTCACGCCCGGCGGCGGCGACACCGGCACGGTGCTGATCAGCCCGCTGATCGAGCCCGGGACGGTGTCGGACACCGACTACAACCACTACAGCGCGCTGCGGACGATCGAGGACCTGCTCCTGACGGGGCAGTCCTGCAGCGACACGTCGCTCGTTGCCGGCACGGTCTGCGGCGGCCTCGACGGTCAGGGCCACATCGGCTACGCCGCTCAGGCCGGGCTGAAGGACTTCGGGCCCGACGTGTTCACGGCCCAGTCGTTCACACCGGCGCCCGTCCCCTCGGGCTACCAGGCGGTTTCCGGCAGCGGCTCGAGCACCCTCTACTGCCCCGACGGAGCGAACCTCGGCCACCCCGGTCGGCCGGGTCGGGCCGGTAAGGGCGGGTTCGCCGGCAGCGGCGGCACCGCCGGAACCGCCGGATGCGGAAGTAACGGCGGCAACGGCGGGAACGGTGGGAACGGGACCACTGCGGCAGGCACGGGCGGAAGCGGCGGGAACGGCGGGAGCGGTTCCTGCGCACCCGAGCAGTGGGCCGGAGCCTGGTTGACCGCAACGGGCGGCCCGACCACACCGTCCGATACCCCACCGTGTGACGGCCGCGGTGGCGACGGCGGCAACGGCGGCCAGGGCGGCAACGGCAAGGACGAGCTGCCCGGCGGCAACGGTGGCAACGGTGGCGACGGGTTCCTCGGGAACCACGGCGGCCGCGGTGGCGACGGCGGCAACGCCGGCAACGGCAAGAAGAACGCCGGGCCGGGCCTACCGGGCGCCGACGGCACCGATGGGACGGCGGCCCAGAACGGCCAGGACGGCCAGAACGGCGCCAACGGGTAGAGAGACGTACGTGGACCTCGCCCCCAAGGCGGTCGGGCAGGAGCCGGGCCGGGCATTCAAGCCCGGCCCGGCTCGAGCCACGGCCGTCCTCCTGATCGCGATCACCGCCCTGACCGGGTGCGGCAGCGGCGGTGGCTCGAAGTTCCCCTCGTATCTCCCGAAGAGCACCCTCGATCCACGCGTGGACGCTCTCCTCACCGGCACGGTGGCCAAGCCGGCGCTTACCGTCGAGGGCCTCCCCGTGGAGATCAAGACCAAAGGGTTCGAGGTGCGGATGACCGTCGCCGGTCCGATCGTCCCCGGGGAGGGCCTGCCCGATCAGCCGGGCGCGACCACCTGCACCTGGACGGTCACGATGAGAAACGCCACCGCCGACGTGCCGGTCTCGCTCGCCGACTTCCACGCGGTCGACCACCTCTACTCGGTGACGGTCCCTGTGCTCGCGCCCGGCCAGCGACCCCTTCCCGCGGTGCTCCATCCGGGCCAGGCCCTGACCTTCCGGCTCCGCGCCTACATGCTGGTCGGCGAAGGGACGATGCAGTGGAGCCCGGACCACCGGCACGAGGCCGCGATCTGGGATTACACCGTCGAGAACGACTGACCAGCGGCACGGCGGTTCCTTAGAGATTCCATAAAACCCGCCTGCGAGCCCAACTCGGCGGCTGATCTCACGTCATCTGTGTTCACGTGAGTGGCGCCTGGACCGAAGAGGTGGACGAGCCGGGGCGCCGCAGCGCCGAGGCGGCCGGCACGCGCCGGCTGGGCCTGGCTCGCCGGGGGCGACGGCTACGTCCTCCGGACGGTGCCGAGCGAGCTCAGCTTCCTGAACGGGCTCGGGATGTGGGTCGCCGGGATGGCGGTCGTCAGCGGCTTTGCGATGACCGTGGCGGCGAGCCAGTGGTGGTCGACCTCGATCGTGAGCGTCCTCTGGGTGCTTCCGATCTGGGCCGTCCTCTATTGCCTGATCGAGCGGCTCGTGCTGAAGAGCTTCGGGACGAGCTACACCTGGAACCTGCTGATCACGATCCCTCGGCTCGTGCTCTCGCTCGCGATCGCGCTCGTTGTCGGGCTGCCGATGAGCCAGGTCATCTACAGCGGGTCGATCAACGACCAGCTCAGCAAGACGGCGACCGCCCGCATCCACGCGGCGACAAACCAGATCACGCACCTCTACGACGCGAAGATCCAGGCCGCGCAGAAGGAGATCGCGACCGTGCAGGCCCGGGAGGCGAAGCTCGAGCAGCAGGTGACGACGAGCAAGTTCCTCTCGGAGTGCGAGGCCGGGGAGCCAAGCTGCTCGCAGACCCACAAGACCGGCTGCGGCCCGTTTTGCAAGCGCGACGCCCGTCAGGCGGCGATCGCGGCCGCGGCGCTGAAGAGCGCGCGCCCGCAGTTCACGGCGACGATCGGCGCCGACCGGCGGAAGATCGCCCTCTGGCAGGCAACCGAGACGGCGCAGCTCGTAAACCGGGTCTCCGCGATCAAGGCGGACCGCGACTTCCTCGCCCGCCAGGCGGCGCTCGACGAGGTGGAGCGGGCCCATCCGGATGTCAAGAGATATGTCGAGTTCTTCCTCGCGTTCCTGATCGCGATCGACCTCGTTGCGCTCGTGCTGAAGCTCACGCACCTCTTCAGCACCGGCGGCGCCTACGAGCGGAGCGCCGCGGCGCTGCGGGGGATGGACGTCGTCGAGGCGCATCGCCTCGAGGAGCGCGCGGCCGTCCTCACTCGCCGGATCTCACTCGAGGCACGCGCCGAGGAGGACGCCGACGAGCTCAGGCTCCGGGGCGAGGTCACCAGGGAGCCTGCGCCGGAAGAGCCGGATCGAGGCGGTCGACGGGGCCGCCGGTCATCCTTCGGTGGACCCGCGGCCGACCCGCTTCGGGACTGAGGGCGAGCGCGGCATAGCGGCCAACGGAGCGCGCGCGCGCCGTGCGGCTCTCCGACTCCTCAGCAGGGCAGCTTCATGCTCCGCTGCCGGCTGAGACGAGTCTTCCGTCCGGATGACCGAAGGGCGATCAGACCGCTCGACCGGCATCGCCGGCCCCGCTGAACGAAACGGTTACGGCTCGAGTGATGCGGGCGGTGCCGGTGCTGCTGCGGCTTCGCCTTCGGGAGCGGCAGCTGTGGCGCCCGGCGTCACGGCGGTCTTCAGGGAGCCGACAGTGTCCTGCATCTCGGCGACACCGGGGATCGCCACGCGGGCGATGTTCGTCGGCGAGACGGCAGACCGGACCTCGTTCATCCCGTTGACCGCCTCCGTTACGCCGTCCATCCCGGTGATCGCCTGCTTGAACTCGCGCATTCCGTTGCCGAGCGAGCGACCCATCTCCGGAACGCGCTTCGAACCGAAGAGCAGCACCGCGAGCAGACCCAAGAAGACCAGATGCATCGGGGTGAGGAGATCAGCGCCCATCTGGGGTTCACTGTAGCGTGAAGCTGCGTCGCCCTGCAGGGATCGACGCGATCAACACCAGACGATGAGCAGGCAGAGAACGATCGCGATCGCCGTGACGGCGCTTGGACTGGCGCTGGCGTCGAGCACCGCTGCGACCGCGGCGGGTCCGAGGCCCGACGCCCACGACCGCGGGCTCGCAGCGCTCCTCAGCGCGAAGGTCACGACGTTCCAGCAGCTTTCTGGAGCGAAGGACAACTCGCTGCAGACCTCGGTCGACAGGTGCGCATTCCTCAAAAAGAACCCAAAAGACGCGTTCGGAGCGATCTTCGCGCTCGTTCCCGTCGTTCTGATCGAGGCGGTGAACGAGTACGGGCCGGAGCTCCGATCGCTTCGCGCCTCGATCGTCGGGATGCATCCCGACTCGCCGCTCTTCGCCCAATGGTTGAGGGTGCTGGGCAATGACCTCTCGCTGATCCTCGAGTTCGACAACCACGGCAAGAAGATCGACCTCTGCGCTGCGGCGACGTTGCTCCTTAACAAGAAGACAACAGCCGCCGATGTCCAGCGGGTGCTCGGGATCGACCCCGCGCTGCTCGGAAAGATCTTCTCGAGCCCCGTGTCCTCGAAGCTCGAGAAGCTGAATCCCCGGATGCGCACCTTCCTGATCGCCGCCGGCGTCTCGCGAAAGAACGCGGCCACGCTCACCTCGAGCGGTTAGAACCGTCCTGGGAGACGATTCGCCCTAACGCTCGGCGGAAGTCTGTCCTAGAGCTGGGCTATCTCGCGCCGGCGGTCTTGACGGTCACCTTCACCTTGGCATGGTCGGCGTCCTCGACCCTGACGCCCTTGGGCGAGGTGCCGTGGGCGGTAGCGACGTTCGTGAAGCCCACCGTCACGGTGGAGCGGCTGCAGGTGTAGGTCTTCGAAGCGTGTGAGGCAAGCGTCCCGATTGTCTTGTTGCAGCCCGGTGAGGCCGGGTCGCTGACGTTGACGCTGTGCAGCGTGACGTCGCCCGTGTTCGTGACCTTGATCGTGAAGTGCGCCGTGCCGTAGGTCACGGTTGTCGTGCTCGCGGCCGCAGACTTCACCGTTTTGAAGGTGGTGGTCAGCGTCTGCGTCTTGGGGCTCTTGACGATCGCGATCTTCGGGTGCTGCGGCGGGATGAACGGCTTCACCGTGACGTGGGCTTGATCCGTCGCGTCGACAGCTGCGGTCGTCGGCGGCTTGCCGGTCGCGGTTGCGACGTTCTCGAAGTCGCTACTCACGTTGGTCTTGGTGCAGCTGTAGTGCTGGGACTGACCGGCCGCCAGGGTGCCGAGGCTGCGACCGCAGCTCGGCGAGAGCGGATCGGTCACCTTCACATCGCTGAGCGTCACATCACCGGTATTCGTGACGGTGATCGTGAACTGGGCGGTACCGCCCTGGCCGATCGCCTGCGAGCTCGGGTTGTTGACGATGCCGATCGAGGGATGAGGTGTCGGTGCCGGCGCCGGCGGCGGCGGCGGGGTGACGATGACCGCCGCGGAGCCCACGGCAGTGACGGTCTGCGCGTTCGAGCCGGTGCCGGTTGCCGTGGCGAGGTTGGTGAAGCCGGACGTCACGTTCGCGAGCGAGCAGTTGTAGGTGACGCTTGCCCCGATCGCCATCGAGGCGACGGCCTGGTTGCAGTTCGGGGAGAGCGGATCCGAGACGCTCACATTGCTCAGGACCAGCGTGCCGGTGTTCGTGACGGTGATCGTGAAGTTGGCGGTGGCGCCACTCGCGATCGTCTGCGAGGTCGGGCTCTTCGTGATCGAGATCGCCGGCGTGCCGGTAGGCGGGGGCGGGGTCAGGGTGACGTTCTCGTTCGGATCGCCGCAGGCACCAGAGACGGCACTGTTGTTCCCGTCGCCGCCGTAGCTCGCGATCCAGTGATACGAGCCGGCCGAGCCGATGTGGATCGACGGGGACGTGTAGCTGCCGTTCCCGTTGGCGGTGGCGGTGGCGCTGCTCCCGACCTGCGTGCCGCAGCCTCCGTTGCCGTTGTCGGCGAACAGCCTGAACGTGATCGTCCCCGTCGGGGCCACCCCGCCTGCAAGCGTCGCCGTGTCCGTCAGATCGTTACCGCTCCCACCGAGCGTCGCGCTCGCCGGGCTCGCGACGCTCGTGATCGTCGGGCCGGCCTTCGCCACCGTGACGTTCTCGTTCGCATCCCCGCACGCGCCCGAGATCGCGCCGTTGTTGCCGTCGCCGCCGTAGCTCGCGACCCAGTGATACGAGCCGGCCGAGACGACGTGGATCGACGGGGAGAGATAGTTGCCGTTGCCGTTGACGGCGGCCGTCACCGGGCTCCCGATCGGCGCACCACACGCCCCATTCGCATCGGCGAACAGCTTGAACGTGATCGTGCCGGTCGGGTTGGCCGCGCCGGAGAGCGTGGCGGTATCGGTCAGATCGACGCCGCCGGCGACGAGCGGAACCGAGAGCGGCGCAGCATTCGTCGAGATCGCCGGCCCCGCCTGGTGCACGGTGAGGTTCTCGTTCGAATCGCCGCAGGGACCCGAGACCGCGTTGTTGGCGCCGTCGCCCCCGTAGCTCGCGACCCAGTGGTAGGTGCCGACCGTCGAGACGTGAACAGACGGCGACACGTAGTTGTCGTTACCGCTCACCGGAGTCGTGACGGAGCCGCCGACCTGCGTCCCGCACCCACCGCTGCCATTGTCGGCGAACAGCTTGAACGTGATCGTTCCGCTCGGATTCGCGCCGCCTGCGAGCGTCGCGGTGTCCTCGAGATCGAGTCCCCCGCCGACGATCGTCACCGAGAGGGGTGCGGCGTTCGTCGAGATCGTCGGGCTCGCCTTCTGCACCGTGATGTTCTCGTTCGAGTCACCACAGGCACCCGAGATCCCATTGTTGCTCCCGTCGCCGCCGTAGCTCGCAACCCAGTGATACACGCCCGCCGAACCGACGTGCACCGACGGAGAGAGGTAGTTGCCGTTGCCGTCGACGGCGACCGTGACCGAGGTGCCGACCTGCGCACCACAGGCCCCGCTCGCATCGGCGAACAGGGTGAACGTGATCGTCCCCGTCGGGTCGAATCCGCCGGCAATCGTCGCCGTGTCGGTCGGGTCGAGGCCGCTGCCCGTGATCGTCTGGGTGAGCGGAGTCGCATTCGTGGTGATGGTCGGGGTCGCCTTCGACACCGTCGATGTCTCGTTCGCGCCGTTGCAGCCTTCGCTGAGTGAAGCGTTGTGGGAGTCGGACGCGATGGAGGCCGTCCATCTGAAGGTGCCTGCTCCGGTCGGGGTGTAGTCCCCGGATGCGAACGTCCAGGTGCCGTCGCCGTTCCCACCCGACGGGCTCGCGGCCACGTTGCTGAAGGTGGCGAGAGCGGTGCCGGAGCAGTCCGAGGTCGAGAACACCTTGAACGTGACCTTTCCCGTCACCGCAGCCGCGTGACTCACCGTCGCGACGTCATGGATCGTGCCGCCGGCCGCCGAGCCGGTGGCGTTCGTCGAGAGGCTGTCGCAATTGGAGGCGTGCGTCACGGTGGTGCTGTCGCTCTCCCCGGGTGCCGTGCCGTCACCCCAGGCGCTCAGGGCCTTGCTGCTCACGGTGAACGTCGAAGCCGAGAAGTCGGTGACCTGGTAGGTGCCCGTGAAGGTGCGATTGTTGGTGCGGGTGAACGCGCCGTCGAAGATCTTGACGCCGTTCACGTACACGCCGATGTCGGGGTTGTCCAACTGCGCGCCTACGGCGTTCGTTCCCTTCACGGTGAACGAGATGAGGCCGTCACAGGAGATCGATGCCTGGATCGCCGGCGTGTGCGCTGAAGCGATCGGAACGACGAACAGCGCGGCCACGAGCACCAACGCTCCGAACGCAGCAAGCTTCACCTTGAACCTGGCAGACACGACCCACAACCCCCTAAGTTGGCGGACAGCAACACCCCACGTCAGGAACACGAATGACTCAGGCCGGCTCAGTGGCCTGTGTGGAAAACATACTTCAGCCCGGCTCCCGCCGTAGATCGTGGTTCGGGTGGTTCTGACTAACCAAAGGGCCAGATCCCTTGTCGAGCGCTCCCGGTACACATAGGACCCCGAGGAGCTGCCGGAGCAGGATCAGTTCGGCCGGCAGACGCCGTCGCCGAGCGCGGCGATCTGGGCGTTCGCGATCGCATCTGCCGCCGCGTCGTAGGGGCCCGGCGAGGGCCCGATCCACTCGACATCAGGCGTGACACCTGGACCGATCACGGTGATCCGGTATTCGGATCCAGTGCCCGCCGGATGGCCGGGATGCGGATTGACGCTGTAACAGAAGACGCCCGTCCCCCTGTGCGTCAGCGCGCTGTTCTCGCGCCGCCAGCCCGGCCCGTAGGCGGAGTCGAGCGTATCGATGTAGACGTTTCGCCCGAAGCCGTCGAGCGGGTTCCCTGTGGTCGTCGAATCGAATCCGTACACCGGATCGTCGGCGTAGGCAAGCGTCCCGTAGATGTGGTCCCACCGATGCCACGACCAGTCGGTGTGGACGGTCAGCACGGGCAACGGGCCGGTCCAGTGCGAGAGCCGGAGCTCCCACACCGCCTGGGCGGGCGTCGGGGTGACGCCGTAGTCGGGTAGCTCACGCTGCCATTCCTGCACGGCCCAGTAGGAGCCGTCGGGCGCCGTGCACGTGACCACCGCCCACGCGATCGCCGGGCCGTCATAGCGCCCGCAACCCCCGTGGAACCCCGTCAGCCAGTAGTTGTCCGCTGCCTGCTGGGCCTGTTGAAGCTGACGCACGATCGGGCTCAGGAGATAACCGGGCGTTCCCTTGATTCTCCGGTACGCGGCGCTCAGCGCGAGATCGGCCGGGCTCTCCCTGAAGTACTTCTGGTACCCGCCCGAGTAGTCGAGCCTCAGCTTGAGCTGATGGCCGCCGACCGTCGAGGGAAGCGCATTCACGGCCCCCCACGCAAGCACGTGACGGAACACGCCCTTCACGCGGTAGGTGAGGAGAGCCTCGCCTTTCGCGTTCAGCTGGAGCTGGACGTCCGTGGCGTTCCGGTCGACCAGCTGCGAGGCAGCCGCGCCGGAGACGCAGGCGCCTGTGATCCCCAGCACCATCGCCGTCACCGCCACGATCATTGCGAGCTTCCCCATCCGTGCCCCGGGGAAAGAGTATGCCGTCCGGCCCGGCCGCGTACCGGCCGGGCCGGACGTTTCGCTGCAGCACGAGCGGGGCTACGAGCTCAGATGCCCGGCGACGACCGTCTTCGTTCCGCTCAGATCGGTGCCGGTGGCGCTGCCGCGCGCGCTCGAGAAGATCCCGACCCCACCCGTCACGGCGTAGGCCGTGTGGTGGGTTCCGAGCGGATTCGAGCCTGTCAGCACGAGCTCACCGCCGGGAAGACGGGCTGTGACCACGCATTCGAGCGCGTGGCGCGTCACGATCGTGCACAGCACCTCTGCCGTTCCCACCCGCGAGCCTTTGGGCTTGCCGAACTGCGCGACGCGGTTGTAGAGCGCGTTCTCGAAGATCATCCTGCCGCCGATCTGCGGCGGCGAGCTCTTCGAGATCGCCGGGACGGGCACGAAGCTCGTCTGCACGGACAGCAGCTCGAAGCTCGTGGGCGCGCTCCGCGACGGTGCGGCGGCGGCGATTCCGGAGACGGCGAGCGCGCAGCCTGCTGCGAGCAAGAGCGAAGACGGGCGTAGCTGGAAGCGGTTCATGGTGATCCTCCGTGGTCGATTTCGATGCACTCGAACCTACGGCGGCCCCGGCGCTGCGACATCGGTCGCGACGGCGATCTTCGGCTCATCCCGCCGGTCGATCTTCCGCGGGCTCGAGATCGTCCGAGCGATCGATGACAGGCAGCCCGCAGTGCTCTACGGTTGCCCTCATGCACGCACGGCTCCGCCGGCTCCGGCCCGACCTCGTGAGGCTCGACTGGGCGCTCGCGGTTGTTCTCACGGTGGCCCTCTGGCTCGAGACCTGGCTCGGCGGACATGCGCAGGGCCATCGGATCGCGCTCTCGATCGGCGGGGCGCTCACAACGGCAGCGGTTGCCTTCCGGCGCCGTTACCCCGGTGCCGTCGGGATCGGCGCTGCGTTGCTCTCGGTTCTGATGCAGAGCGCGTGGCCCTCGGCCGAGGTGACCTACGGGATCGCCTGGATCTGCAATATGTACGGCTTCGCGGTCTGGACGAAGACTCGTGTGTTCGCGATCGGTCTCTCGCTCTTCGTCGTCGCGGCGCTGATTTCGGCCCTGCTGCCGTTTGGCTCTGGCGGCGGCGTGCACGGGCTGAAGCGCACCCTCCCGTTCCTCGTCGCCTCGACGGTCGTGATGCTGATCGTCCGGCAGGTGATTGGCGCGCGGGACAGGCGGGCCCAGCTGGCCGAGCGCGAGCGCGACCTCGCCGCGCGTGAGGCCGTGGTGGAAGAACGGGCGCGAATCGCCAGGGAGCTGCACGACGTGATCGCGCACAACGTCTCGATGATGGTCGTCCAGGCGGGGGCCGAACGGCGGGTCCTCGACCCGGCCAACGACTCGACGCGGGAGGTACTCGAGACGGTCGAGGAGATCGGCCGCGGTGCGCTCACGGAGATGCGCCGGCTCGTGGGGATGCTCCGCACCGACGGAGCGGAATCGCTCAGGCCCCAACCCGGTCTCGATGATGTCGGCTCCCTCGTGACGCAGGTGCGCGAGGCGGGCCTTCCGGTCGAGCTCCACGTCGAGGGCGAGCGGCGGGAACTGCCGGCCGGGATCGAGCTTTCGGCGTACCGCATCGTTCAGGAGGCGCTGACGAACTCGCTCAAGCACGCGGGCGACGCGCACGCCGAGGTGCTCGTGCGCTACGGCCCGGACTCGCTCGAGCTCGAGATCGCCGACAACGGCAGCCCCGGCACCTCCTCCGCCACCCCGGGCGGGCATGGCCTCGTCGGCATGCGTGAGCGCGTTGCGCTCTACGGCGGGAAGCTCGACGCCGGCCGGCGCGAGAGCGGCGGCTTCGTCGTGCACGTGATGCTGCCGGTGAGATGACGAGCGTCCTGATCGCCGATGATCAGGCGCTCGTGCGGGTCGGTCTCCGCAAGATCCTCGAGAGCGAGCCCGAGCTGGTCGTCGCCGGAGAAGCGGTGGACGGCGAGGACGCGGTGAGCGAGGCTCGCCGGGTTCGACCGGAGGTCGTGCTGATGGACATCCGGATGCCCGTCCTCGACGGGATCGAGGCGACTCGAAGGATCGTGGCGGCGGAGCCGTCGACGCGGGTGCTGATTCTCACGACGTTCGGTCTGGACGAGTACGTCTACGACGCCCTCAGGGCGGGAGCGAGCGGCTTCATGCTCAAGGACGCTCCGCCGGAGGAGATCGTGGGTGCGGTCCGGATCGTCGCCAGCGGCGAGGCCCTCCTCGCGCCGGCGGTCACGCGCTCGGTGATCGAGGAGTTCAACCGCGGGCGTCCCCGGGCCCGGCCGGCGCCGCCGCCGGCGGTTGCCGAGCTCACGCCGCGCGAACGCGAGGTGCTCGACCTGCTCGCGCGCGGCCTCTCGAACGCCGAGATCTGCGAGCGCCTGGTGATCAGCGAGGCGACGACGAAGACCCACGTCGTCCACATCCTCCAGAAGCTCGGCCTCCGAGATCGGGTCCAGGCGGTGATCTACGCCTACGAGACCGGCCTTGTCGCGCCCGGCTCGGCCGATTGATCGAGCCGGCGAACGAGCGCCTCGAGCCGCTCCAGTTGTGCTGCGAGCTCGTCGAAGCGGGCATCCACGTGGTTTTCGCGCGTGCCCTCTGCCTCCGACACGGCATTCGCCCGTTCGCCCTCGGCGCGCGTCACGAACGTCGAGGTGATCGCGGCGGTGGTGATCGCGAGGAACGCGATCCCCTCGAGCATCACGATCGCACCGACGAACTTGCCGGCGGCGTTCTTCGGGGTGACGTCCCCGTAACCGACCGTCGTCACAGTCTGGAGCGCCCACCACATCCCGATCCAGATGCTCGGATACTCGTGGTGGTCGAGCACCCTGATCAGCAGGCCGCTGACGACCACGATCAGCGTCGTCACCGTCACGATCGCCGCGGCGGCCGTGCGGATCGACGGCGGCTGGCGGAGGAACTTCGACATCCGCCGCTCGATCGGGTTCAGGCGCGAGAGCTTGCGAGCCGGAGCGGGCGAAGCCATGCGGGAAACCTAACGCGACTGCTTCGGCCCCGCGAATCGACGGGCTCGCGGTGCCCCGATTGGCCCGCCGCCGAATCGACCCTATTCTCCCCTGAGTGAGCGAGCTTCCGCGCGGGACGGTCACATTCCTCTTCACGGACGTCGAGGGATCGACGAAGCTCCTCGACGCGCTCGGCAGTGTCAGCTACCACGAGGTGCTCACGACGCATCAGCGACTGCTGCGCGAGGTCTTCGCCGCGCACGGCGGCCGGGAGATCGATACCCACGGCGACTCGTTCTTCGTCGCCTTCCAGCGGGCCGCGGAGGCGGTGCAGGCGGCGATCGAGGGCCAGCGGGCGCTTGCGGGCCACGACTGGCCGGCGGGTGTCGCGCTCCGGGTCAGGATCGGGATCGACACCGGCGAGCCGACGATCGGCGGGGATCGTTATGTCGGGCTCGGCGTCCACCGCTCGGCGAGGATCATGGCCGCGGGGCACGGAGGGCAGATCCTCGTCTCGGGGACGACCCGCGATCTGATCGTGGACGAGCTCCGTGCCGGCACCTCGCTCCGGGACCTCGGCGTCAGGCGACTGAAGGACATCGAGCGGCCGGTGCATCTCTACCAGGTGGCGGCTCCGGGGCTCTCGACGGAGTTCGCACCGCTGAAGACCGTCGACTCGAAGCGCCCGAAGCAGCTCGTGCTCGCAGGCGGGATCCTCCTCGCGACCGCCGCGATCGCAATCGCGTTCTTGTTCCTTCGCGGCGGCAGCTCACCGATCGTCGTCAGTCCGAACTCACTCGGCGTGATCGACCTCCGCAGCAACACGGTCGTGAAGCAGATCCCGGTCGGGAACACGCCGACCGCGGTCGAGGTCGGCGCAGGAGACGTCTGGGTGCTGAGCGCGAACGAACAGACGGTGAAAGAGATCGATCCCGTCAAGCGAACGATCGTTCGAACGATCGGTGTCGGACCGGCGCCGACGGATCTCGCGGTCAGCCGGGCCGCGGTCTGGGTCTCCCGCGGCGCACGGAGCGTGACCGAGATCGACCCCGAGGCGGGCGTCACGGAGCGTACGTTCGCAATCCCGCTGGGAAGCCGGAACCCTCTCGCCAACGTTGACGCAACGAGCACCGTCGCTGCGGGCGCGAACGAGGTGTGGATGGCGGCCGCCGCCACTGCGGCTCGGGTCGAGCCGAAGCCGGAGCGCAGCTACTCGGTCGTGGATTTCGGTTGCTGCACCGGGATCGCCCTCGGCGACGGGTCGGTCTGGGTCACCGACGGTCAGGGGGTCGTTCGGCTGAATCCTCGCAGCGGGAGGGTCGAGCGCCGGATCGGGCTGACCTTCCTTCCCCAGGACATCGCCGTCGGGGCCGGCGGTGTGTGGGTCACGGACCAGCTCGGGGATACGGTCTGGCACATCGATCCACGGACGAACCACGCCGACCGAAGCATCACGGTCGGCGCAAATCCGGCGGGCATCGCCGTCGGTCGCGGCTCCGTCTGGGTGGCAAGCGGCGACGGCACCGTCTCGCGGATCAACCCCAGCTCGGAGCTCGTGTCCGCCACGATCACGGTTGGCGGAACTCCCCAGGACATCGCTGTCGGTGCCGGCGCGGTGTGGGTCACGGTCGACTGATCGGATCTAGACTCCCTCGATGAAGCCCGTGCGGACGGTTTCGATGGTGATTGCCGCGGTCCTCGTGTGGCCGGTAGCGAACGGCCTCGGAAGCGGCGCCGGCGGCGTGCAACCGGTCTCGCAGTCCTTCTGCTCCCCCCTCGAAAGCGGCGCGGCCAAGCCGCAGCTTCTGATCACCTCCGACCTGCCGGCGAGCGGCACGGCCACGCGCCGCTATGTCCTCGCGATGCAGCAGGCGATCCTCTTCATCCTGAAGCGAGACGGCTTCAGGGCCGGCCGATACGCGATCGGATACCAGTCGTGCGACGACTCGAGCCCGAAGGAGAGCTCGGGCGACCTCGGGAAGTGCGCGGCGAACGCCAAGGCCTACGCGGCCGACTCGAGCGTGATCGGCATGATCGGGCCCCTGGACTCGCTCTGTGCCGGCGTCGAGATCCCGATCCTCGATGAGGCTCCGAACGGCCCGCTCGCGCTCGTCAGCCCCTCGAGCACCGATGTCGGGCTGACCCACGTCGGCGCGACCACCGGCTCGGGCCAACCGACCGAGTATTACCCGGCGGGCGTCCGGAACTACGTCCGGATCGCCGCGCCCGATGACGTCCAGGGCACCGCCGACGCGCTGCTCGCGAAGGAGCTCGGCGTCCATCGCGTATTCGTGTTGAACGACGGGGAGTTCTACGGCCGGACGGTCGCGGCTCCGTTCGAGGATGCAGCCCGGAGCTACGGGCTCAAGATCGCCGGAACCGGAACCTGGGGCGTCAACCAGAAGCGGTTCGACGCGCTCGCAAAAAGGGTCGCGCGCTCCGGAGCCGACGGGGTGTTCCTCGGCGGCTACGCCTGCCCCGGCTGCGGCACGCTGGTCCGCGAGCTCCGCGGTGCGGTCGGGCCCCACGTCACCCTCATCGCCCCGGACGGGTTCACGCCGCTTCCCGCCACGATCGAGGCAACGGGCGCGAAGGGCGCGGAGGGGCTGTACGTCAGCGAGCTCGGCATGCCGGCCTCCGGGTTCGGCCCGCTCGGGCGGCAGATCGCGTCGAAGTTCACGCCCTCCGAGCCCGATTCGGGCGGATCGGGCTATGCCGCGGAGTCCGCCCAGGTGCTGCTCGATGCAATCGCCGCCTCGAACGGGACGCGCGCCTCGGTCGCAAAGCACCTGTTCGGCGTACACGTGGGAGGCGCGATCGTCAAGAACCTCGGGTTCGACGGCGACGGCGATCCCACCGTGAACCCCTTCACGATCATGCGCGTCCACAACGGCAAGGCCCGGTTCGACCGGATCGTCTCACCGCCCCCGAGCAGGGCGAGGTAGGGGCCCGGCCCGGGGCCCGTGACTCCCGGCGTCTTGCCTGTTATCGTCGGCGGCAACCCAAGACAAGGAGGCGTGCCGTGTTTCTCGTCCGCCGACCCATCGTCCCTGCGGTGCTGGTTGCCGCGGGCTTGCTTGCCGGTTCGTCATCCGCCTACATCTGTCATCCGAGCGCCGCCGGTACGCGGATGCTCACGCTGAAGGGGGCCGTGGTCTCGCTGCGGACGCACGGCTCCAGCGTCGGCTTCGTCCTGATGAAGCCCGCCGGAAGCTGCTCTCGCGTCGTCTGGAGCACCGCCACCGGCCGCTCGACGGCTGCCACGGCCGCAGCATGCCCCGCACCGCTTCGCGTCCAGTCCTCGACCGTGCTGCCGGTGCTGCGCTCCGCGCACGTCGCGGTCGCCCGTGGCGGCGGGAACCGTCCCGACGTATTGAAGGTCTTCGGCGCGGGCGGGCACCTCGTCCGTGCGCTCCCGCTTCCCGCCAGGCCCGAGACGCTCTCGAGCTCCGGTGGGATCGCCGTCTTCGCCGCGCGAGGGCAGGGTGTGTTCGCGATCCGGCTCTCCGACGGGCTCTTCGGCTTTCTCGGGCCGGACGGCGGCTCCTTCGCGCCGAGGCTCGGCGCGAGCGGAGTGCTGTTCCACGACGGTGAGAGCAAGCTCGCGCTCCGCGAGGGAAAGACGGTCGTCGAGTACATGAGCCGCGCCGCGGTCCTGCGGACGATCGCGCGCACCGCCCGCCCGCTCGTGACCGGTGGCCCGATCCGGTCGCTCTCGATGGACGGCCCCCGCGTTGCCGTGGCCGTGGGAGACACCTCGGGGCGCTGCGATCGCGTCCTCTACTGGAACGTCGCCTGGAACCCGGCGCAGCGCGTGAGCTCGGCCGGAGGCCCGACCTGCATGGTGCGGCCGGAGAACGTCCAGATCCCCGCGGTCGCGATCGGCGGCTTCCGGGCCGAATGGCTCGTCACCGAGAACGGCGCCTCGCGCCTCGTGGCCGGCTCGCCGCTCTGCCAGGAGTGGGTGCTCGGCCGCTACGGCAGGGTCGGCGCGGTCACCTCGCTCACCGGCGACGGCGGGACGCTCGCCTTCGCCGCTACCACCGGCGGGCGCAGCACCGTCTCCGTGGTGAACGCGGCCTACCGTCCCGTGCCGGTCGCCACCGGCGCCGGCTCGCCCGTGCTCGCGGCCGACGGCTCGCGCATCGCGATCCTCTGGCCCGACGGGCGGGTCCAGATCGTATCGCGCGGCGGAAGGATCCTGGCCGCGTTCCATGGCCGGCCGGCGAACGCCGTCTCGCTTCAGGGCAACGCCCTCGTCACCCTCGGCGGCGGCCGGGTGAGCGTCTTCGACGTTCGCACCGGAAAGTCGATCCGGCACTTCCGGGTCGCCGCCTCCGCCACCGGCGCCGATCTCCAGGACGGAGTCTTCGCCTTCGCCGAGGGCAGGAATGCGATGGTGCTCGACCTCGCGACCGGCCGGACGGCCGTCGTGGGCCGTGCACCCACGAGACTCGTCGGCGTCCAGATCGAGGGCCCCGGCCTCGCCTACGCCTGGAGCTCCGGCTCGAGAGGCGAGGCGCAGTTCGTCACGACGCGGCAGCTCGACCTGGCGCTCGGACGGCTCGTCGCCTGACCGCAGTTCAGGGCCGGCGGGAAACCGCCGGCCCTCGAATGAAGGGCGAAGAGCCCGCGGGCGATCTCGACTACGCCGACGACGCCGAGTGCCCCCGATGCGAGGCGCAGGAGGTTCTGCCCGAGCCACGCGTTGAAGAGCGTGACGTTCTTCTTCGTCCAGTCCTTCGCGACGATGAAGCCGACGAGCGGCACCTCGACGAACGTGAACATGATCACGTAGAAGGACACGATCACGGCCAGCGTCGCGCCCGTCGAGTAGTCGAGCTCGGCGATGTTCTTCATCGCGATGATCGGCCCGGGGCCGGGGATGATCGTGGCCAGGATCCCGGCGACGAAGGCGAGAGGTGCGCCGCGATCGACGAGCCGTTCGATCAGCTCAGAGCTCCTTCGACTTCTTCTCCGGCTTCGGCTTCGGCGGGTTGCGCCGCTTCTTCGTGTCCATCCAGCGGAGCACGAACGCGGCAAGGAGCGCCAGCGCGCCCATCGTCAGATCGACCCACCCGTCGGCGGGCGGCCGCGAGCCCGAGACGAAGCTGCGCCCCTGGAAGGCAAACACGATCGCCGAGCCAACGCAGACCGTGGTCACCAGGCCGCCCGCGAGGAAGCCCGCGAGGATCGGGACGGGGTGGGACGTGTTCAACGCCAGCACGACCACGATCAGGAGCAGCGGGAAGAACATCGCCAGGCAGGCGAGGAAGTAGATCTCGAGCAGCTCCATCCGAGCCGTCAGCCCCCGCGCGACGCGAGTCGACGGCGGTATGAGAAAGGCGCCTGGCTCATCCGGGTACCGAGTATGACCGGCCCGGCGGCGCGGAGGGGTTGAACGCGCGCAAGGTTCGGTGCGACCCGCGCCGAACACGGATCATGCGATGAACGCCGTGACGACCGCCGCCACCCCGGCCTCCGGCGCGAGCCCGGCGATCGAACCACGGTGGCCGTCGGTCGTCGCGGTTCTCGCGACGATCGTCCTCTGGATGCTGCTGCCGAACCGGATCCTCTCCGACTACGGGATCCCCGGCATCCGATATCTGATCCCGTCGCTGGAGCTCGCGCTCCTGATTCCGCTCGCAGTAGTCGCGCCCCACCGGCAGGTCTACGAATCGGGCCGGCGCCGGATGCTGGCGGTCTCGCTCGTTGCGATCGTCTCGTTCGTGAACGTGATCGCGCTGGCGTTCCTGATCCACTACATGGTTTCCGCGGGAACGGTGGTCGCCGGCCGCCAGCTCCTGCTCGCGGGCGCGCAGATCTGGTTCACGAACGTGATCGTGTTCGGGCTCTGGTACTGGGAGCTCGACGGCGGCGGCCCGCCCGCCCGGCTTCGCGATCCTTCGGCACCCCGCGACTTCGCCTTCGTCCAGATGACTGACCCCGAGGTGGCGAAGCCCGGCTGGCGGCCGCGCTTCTCCGACTACTTCTATCTCTCGTTCACGAACTCGACCGCGTTCAGCCCGACGGACACGATGCCGCTCTCACCTACCGCGAAGCTCCTCATGCTGGGAGAGTCGGCGATCTCGATGTTGACACTGTTGCTCGTCGCCGCCCGGGCAGTCAACATCCTCAGCTGACGGTTCGCCCGAGCCGGAAGGGCGGCCGTGGCTAAGATCGCCCCGCGATGCGGGTGGGGATGCTCACAGGCGGCGGGGATTGCCCGGGTTTGAATGCGGTGATCCGAGCGGTCTGCCGGCGGCTGTGGGAGGACGGCCACGAGACGGTCGGCGTCCTGAACGGCTGGCGCGGGATGATCGACGGGAACCTGAAGCCGCTCGGCTACGACGAGATCTCGGGGATCCTGCCGAAGGGCGGCACGATCATCGGTACCTCCCGCACGAATCCGCACAAGCTCGAGGGCGGCGTCGAAGGGGTCGAAGAAGACCTTCGAGCAGATCGACGCGCTCGTCGCGATCGGCGGCGAGGACACGCTCGGGGTCGCAGCCAGGCTGTTCGCCGACGACAGCCTTCCGGTCGTCGGTGTCCCGAAGACGATCGACAACGACCTGAACGGCACGGACTACACCTTCGGCTTCGACACCGCGGTCTACGTCGCGACCGAGGCGATCGACCGCGTCCACTCGACGGCCGAGTCGCACAACCGGATCATCGTCGTCGAGACGATGGGCCGCCACGCCGGCTGGATCGCGCTGATGAGCGGCATCGCCGGCGGCGCCGACTGGATCCTGATCCCGGAGCAGAAGGTCGTCTACGACGACGTCGCCGCGGCCGTCGAACGCCGCCGCGGCCGCGGGAAGAACTTCTCGGTGATCGTCGCGAGCGAGGGCTCGGAGCTACCCGGCGTCTCCGATGCGGGCGAGGTCGACGAGTTCGGCCACGTGCGGGTCGAGAATCGGAACGTGGGCGAGACCGTCGCCGAGGAGATCGAGAAGCGCACCGGGATGCAGGCCCGGGCGACGGTGCTCGGCTACATCCAGCGCGGCGGCACCCCGACTCCCCGCGACCGCGTGCTCGGCCTGCGGTTCGGCCTCGAGGCCGCGGACCTCGTCACCGGTGGCAAGTGGGGCCGGATGGCCGCGCTGCACGGCGACGAGGTGGTGTCCGTGCCGCTGAGCGAAGCGACCGCAGAGCTGAAGCTCGTACCGGACTCCTGGTACGAGGTCGCGAAGACGTTCTTCGGCTAGGCGTTTCTGCGGAGCCTCGCGGCGATCCGCGACCAGAGCGACGGGCCGGCGGACGCTTTCAGGATGCGCTCACGCTCGAGCGAGCGCCGGGCGAAGGCGCGCTCGCGCATCACGCGCGTGGGAATGCTCGGCTTCCAGTAGACCGGCCGCGGACGGTTCCTATTCAACGCCGCAGGAGCCGGCATCGGCGGTGCAGTCCTTGTCGGCGGCACAGTCCTTGCCGCGCAGCGGGAGCCGGCCGAGCAGCTCGGCGAGCGTCGCCAGCTCGGCGTCCGAGAAGCGATTCGTGAAGAGCTCGTCGATCCCCTCGAGGTGCGTGGAGGCCGCCTCCCTGAGCTTCGCGTGGCCCGAGATCGTGAGCTTGGCGTACGAGACGCGCGCGTCGGTCGCACACGAGTCCTTCTCGACGAGCCCGGCGCGCTCGAGGCCGTCGAGGAGCCTCGTGATCCCGGATGCGGTGAGCACCACCGACTGGGCGAGGTCGACACGGCGCATGCGCCGGTCCTCCGCCTTCGAGAGCATCAACAGCACCTCGTAGTCGTTCAGCGTGAGCCCGTGGGCGTTCAGGAGGTCGGCGTTGAGCTGCCGCGTGATCGCCGAATGCGCCCGCAGAAAAGACACCCACGACTGCAGACGGCCCATTTCGGTGGTCACTGAGATAGCCATCACAACATTGTAACGCTGCGGCCTGCGGAACCTGCCCCGTGGCTGCGGAGGCCGTGGCTCAGCGGGGGAGCCAGGCGTCCGAGTCGCCGGCGAGGGCGGCGACCTCCGGAGGTAGCTCGCCCGAGGCGACGTCGGCGAGGGTGACCGACTCGAGGACGCGGCGCAGGTTCGCGCGCACGGCGACCCAGACCTCGCGGAGCGGCTCGGCCGAGCCGGTGTAGGAGACCTCCTCGGGAGGGCGGCCGCGGACATTCGCGAGCGGGCCGTCGACCGCGCGCATCACGTCGGCGAGCGTGATCTCCGCGGCGGCGCGGGCGAGCCAGTAGCCGCCCTCCACCCCACGCTGGCTGCGGACGAGCCCGGCGTTCCGGAGGTCGGACATGATGTTCTCGAGGAACTTGGCCGGGATCTCCTGCGCCTGGGAGATCCGGTCTGCCTTCACCGGCCCCTCCCCCGCCGCAGCGAGCTCGACCATGCTCCGGATCGCATAGTCCGCCTTTGCCGAGACGCGCATCGCTGAAGTCTGCCGTCAGTCGCGGTCGAACGCGTCGAGCAGCGTGCGGATCTCGCACACCTCGCGGAACCCGAGACGGTCGAGGATCGGCCGGGACATCGGCCCGCCCTGGGTCGCCGCGAACGGCGTGCCGCGCGCCACTGCGTCGGCATACCGGGCGAGCACGAGGGCGCGGTAGGCACCGCGGCCGCGGGCAGCCGGCATCACCGCACCTCCGAACAGCGAGACGCCGTATCGCTGAACGCGCCCGTGGCACGCCCGACGGGCTCGCCGTCGAGATAGGCGAGGTAGGTCACGACGGGCGATGCGGGGTCGAAGCGCCGGGGTCGTGCCGAGCCTCCGAACGCGGCCGCCGCGATCTCGGCCGCGATCGACTCATCGGCCGCGGAGTCCGCACGGCGAACCTCCACCCCCTCGGGGAACCGGCCGGCGGGCGTCCCGGTCAGCACCATCCCGACGGCCGACGAGCCTTCCTCCTCGACCAGGCCGAGCGCGAAGCAGGCGCTCGACGAGGTCGGACGGCCTCGCCGACGACCCCACCTCCCACGTGCAGGCGGTGCGGCCCGTGCGAGCGCAGGTGCCGGTGGATCTCGGCCCGCACCTCGTCGAGCTCACGCGGCCCGAACCGGAATCGCTGCGCCACGTTCCACCCGGGCTCGTCGCCGCGTCCACCCATCCACAGCACGTAGCGATCGGTCGTCACGCGCTCGTCGCCGGGCGCGAGCGGCACGTAGGTGTTCGCGTTCTCCGCCAGCTCGAGCGCCGCGTCGAACACCGTCAGGTCGCCCGGATCAGGTCGGCGCATAGAGCTGCGCGTGCCAGGCCTTGCTGTAGACATGCTGGAGATGCTCGACCCGGACGACGTAGGCGCGCGTCTCCGGGAACTGGATCCCCTTGCCCTCGGCCCGCCAGCGGTCGACGTTGCCCTGCCCCGCGTTGTAGGCGGCGAGCGCGAGCCGGAGCGACCCGTACTTGGCATAGAGATCGTGGAGGTACCAGCTGCCGTAGCGGATGTTGAGCTCCGGGTTCGTCAGGTCGCTCACGTCGAAGCTCGTGCCGCCGGTTCGCAGGGCGATCCCCTTGGCCGTCGACGGCGTCAGCTGCATCAGCCCGATCGCGCCCGACGACGAGCGCGCGTCCGGCCTGAACTTCGACTCCTGGTAGATCACGGCGGCGAGCAGGGCGGGATCGATCTTCTCGGCGCGGGCGCGCTGCCGGACGAACGCCGCATAGTGGAGCGGGTAGCGGATGCGCTCGAACCATGGCGGGCTCGCCTCGAGCAGGTACAGGCCGACTCCGGCGAGCACCACGAGGAAGAGCGCGGCGACCACGGCAAGACGTCTCATCTCGTCAAATCGTCCATCACGGACCCGACGAACCCCTCCAGCTCCTCCAGCGAGCCGGTGTTCACGTAGCGAAGTCGGCCCGGGCGACCTTCTCCTCGTCGGAGAGAAGCCGCCGCTCGCGCTCGTCGACCGCCACCTCGGAGCGCCCACGGCGCACGTCGTCCGGGGCGGTGATCACGACGACGCGGTCGAACCGGCTGTCGGCACCGACCTCGTAGAGAAGCGGCACCTCGGTCACGCACACGCGCGGAGGGTCCGGTAGCGCCGCGAGCTGGTCTCTCCAGCTCAGGTACTCGGCGCTCACGAGCGGGTGCAGGAGCTGCTCGAGCCAGGCGAGCGCCTCCGGGTCGTCGAAGACGACCGACCCGATCGCACCCCGGTCGAGGTGCCCGTCGGGGCCGACGACGCCGTTTCCGAGCCGTTCGCGCACCGCCTCGCGCACCTCTTCACGGCGAAGCAGCTCGTGCACGATCTCGTCGCTCGAGACCGTCGCCGCGCCTCGGCGTGCGAACGCCGCCAGCGCCTCGCTCTTGCCTGCCCCGATGCCGCCGGTGATGGCGACAGCGATCGGCCGGGTCACTCCTCGGCGGGGGCTTCCGTGGCTGCCGGCTCGGCCTCGACGGCCGGCTCGACCGAAGGTACGGCTTCCGCGGGCACGTCCGGTTCGGCGGCTGCGACAGCTTCGTCGACCTCCTCGCCGTCGAGCTCGGCCTGTTCGGCCTCGACCTCGTCGTCCTCGAGACCGGCCTCGCCCAGCTCAGCTTCACCCGACTCAGCTTCACCCGGCTCGGCTTCACCCGGGGGCACGACCGACGCCGGATCGAGCTCGGCGTAGGACGCGGGAACCTCGTCGCTGTCCTCTCGATCCGAGAGATCGAGGTTCGGATGCAGATGGACAGACTCGCCGCCGTCGGCGCGCGGCTGCACCTCGTCGTCCGGCTCGACACGCTTGAGCGAGAGCGAGAGCCGCCGGCGCTCGCCGTCGATCTCGATGATCTTGACGTTGACCGCCTGGCCCTGCGAGACGACCTCGCGTGGGTTCTCGACGTGATGCTGCGCAAGCTCGGAGATGTGGACGAGCCCCTCGACCCCGGGCAGGATCTCGACGAAGGCGCCGAACGTGACGACTTTCGTGACGCGGCCCTCGACGACGTCGTTCTCGTGGTAGCTCTCGAGCACCTGCTGCCAGGGATCGTTCTGGGTCTGCTTGAGACCCAGCGAGATCCGCTGCCGGTCGCGGTCGATGTCGAGCACCTTGACCTGCACGGTCTGGCCGATCTCGAGGATCTCGGACGGGTGATTGACGTGCGACCACGAGAGCTCGGAGATGTGGATCAGGCCGTCCATCCCGTCGAGGTCGACGAACGCGCCGAAGTCGACGATGTTCGAGATCTGGCCCTCGACGACGGCGCCGGGCTGGAGCCTGTCGAGGATCTGCTGCCGCTGCTCCTTGCGCTCCTCTTCGAGCACGGCGCGGCGCGAGAGCACGACGTTGTTGCGCGAGCGGTTCAGCTCGATCACCTTGCAGCGGAGCTCCTGGCCCAGGAACTCGTCGAGATCCTGGACGCGGCGGATGTCGACCAGCGACGCCGGCAGGAAGCCCCGGACGCCGAGGTCGAGGATCAGGCCGCCCTTGACGACCTCGATCACGCGGCCGTCGACGGGATCGCCGGATTCGGCGGCGCGCTCGATGTTCTTCCAGGCGAGCTCGAAGCGGGCGCGCTTCTTCGAGAGGATCAGCCGGCCTTCGGCGTCTTCCTTCGTGAGCACGAGCGCGTCGATCTCGTCGCCGAGCGAGACCTCGTCGGCGGGATTCACCGATCGCCTGATCGAGAGCTCCGCGACCGGGATCACGCCTTCCGACTTGTAGCCGATGTCGACGAGAACCTCGTCCTTGTCGACCCGCACGACGGTGCCGTGCACGACCTCGCCCTCGTTGATCTCGGGGAAGGTCGACTCGTAGTCGGGGATCAGATTCCCGTCGGGCCCTTCGACCCAGACGCCGGGTTCCTGCTGCATGAGATCGGTGGTTGACAAAACGACGGTGAACTATAGCGGCCATATATGAGCAGCCGGTTCGTGCACCGAGATCGTCACGATTTCGCCTCCGCCCAGTTCTCTCCGACCCCGACGTCGACCGCGAGCGGCGGGTCGAGCTCGTAGGCGCCGACCATCTCCTCGCGCACGAGCTCGCGTACCTCCCGCGTCTCGGCGTCGGGGACCTCGAGCAGGAGCTCGTCGTGCACCTGGAGCACCAGGCGCGCGCCGCGGCCCTCCGCGCGCAACCGGTCGTGGATGCGGATCATCGCGACCTTGATGATGTCGGCGTTCGAGCCCTGCATCGGGAAGTTGATCGCGATCCGCTCCCCCGCCTGCCGGGTCGCCCAGTTCGAGGCGCGGATCTCGGGGACGAGGCGCCGGCGGCCGAGCAGCGTCGTCGTGTAGCCGTCGCGCATCGCCTCCTCGACGGTGCGGGCGGTGAAGTCCTGCACGTACGGGAACCGGGCGCGATAGGTGTCGATGTAGGTCTGCGCCTCCTCCCGCGGGATGTCGAGGTTGTCGGCGAGACCGAAGGCCGTCAGCCCGTAGGAGATCCCGAAGTTGATCATCTTCGCGATCGCCCGCTCACCGCTCGTGAGTGTCGCCGGATCCTTGCCGAGCACCTCGGCGGCCGTCGCGCGGTGGATGTCCTCGCCGCGCCCGAAGGCCTCCTTCAGCTTCGGCTCGCCCGAGAGGTGCGCGAGGATGCGCAGCTCGATCTGCGAGTAGTCGGCCGAGAGGAGCTTCGAGCCCTCCTCGGCGATGAACGCCGAGCGGATCTCGCGCCCGAGCTCGGTGCGGATCGGGATCGACTGGAGGTTCGGGCTCGTCGTCGAGAGCCGCCCCGTCGAGGCGACCGTCTGGTTGATCGTCGTGTGGAGCCGGCCGGTGGCCTCGTCGATCAGAGCCGGAAGCGGCCTGAGGTAGGTGTTCAGGAGCTTCGAGAGCTCGCGCCACTCCTCGATCACGGGCACGATCGGGTGCGCCGCGCGAATCGACCTGAGCACCTTCGCGTCGGTCGAGTACCCGGTCTTGCCTTTCCGGCCGGCCTGGAGGCCGAGCGTCTCGAAGAGCACGCGCCCGACCTGCTGGGTCGAGCCGAGCATGAACTCCTCGCCCGCGAGCTCGTAGGCGAGCGCCTCGAGCTCCGTCACCCGCTCGTCGAGCCGTGCCGTGATCTCGCCCATGCGGTAGGTGTCGATCTTCACGCCGGCGCGCTCCATGTCCGAGAGCACCCGCGTGAGCGGCAGCTCGATCTCGCGGTAGAGGCTCGTCAGGCCGCGCTCGTCGAGCCGGGCGAGTAGCAGCGGTGCGAGCAGCCGGGGCAGCTCTGCGGCGCGGACGAGCTCGGCGGTCTCCTCCTCGGCGGCCGGCTCGAGAACGAGCTCGATCCCGTACTCGGGGCCGAGGTCGGAGAGCTCGTAGCCCGAGCGGCCGGGGTCGATCAGGTAGGCGGCGATCAGCGTGTCGTCGGCGGCGTCGACGCCGACGGTCTTGGCGTCGTGGACGACGAGCTCACCCTCTGGCCTCTCGGGCCTCGGGCCGACGACGACGCCTTCGACCGTCGCGGCGGCGGCGCGTCCGTCTGCGGCGGCATACCCCACGCGGCCGGAGAGCTCGAGCTCGCCCTCGCGCCAGGTGACGGGGAAGCCGGTGAGGCCGGGCAGCTCTGCGGCCGGTAGCGCCTCGTTCAACAGGTCGACCCGCGAGAGCAGCCCGCGGAACTCGAAGCGGCGGAAGATCTCCTTCAGCTCCGAGCGGTCGGGCGGCGCGAGCACGAGACCGGCGGGGTCGAGCGAAAGGTCGAGGTCGCGGCGCATGGTGGCGAGCTCCTTGGAGACGCGGGCCTGCTCGGCGTGCTCGAGGATCGAGCGTGAACGCGCCGGCGAGAGCTCGCCCGCGTGCTCGATCACCGCCTCGAGTGAGCCGTACCGGCCGATCAGCTGGCCGGCGGTCTTGTCTCCGATCCCGGGGACGCCGGGGATGTTGTCGGAGGTGTCGCCCTTGAGGCCGATGAAGTCCGGCACCTGGTCCGGGCGCACCCCGTACCGTGCCTCCACCCGCTCCGGGGTGTACACCTGCACGTCGGCGACCCCGCGCGGGGTCATCATCAGGCAGATGTTCTCGGAGCAGAGCTGGAACGCGTCGCGGTCGGTCGAGACGACGCACGTGCGGAGGCCCGCCTCGTCGGCGCGGGTCGCGAGCGTGGCGATCACGTCGTCGGCCTCCCAGCCTTCGAACTCGAGGTTCTCGTAGCCGAACGCCTCGACGATCGGGCGGAAGCTCGGGAACTGCTGGCGGAGGAGCTCCGGCATCGGCTTGCGGCCTTCCTTGTAGACGACGTCGGCGGCCTGCGCGAGCTCGGTCCGGTGAACGGGCCGTGAGTCCCAGGCGACGGCGACGGCCTTCGGCTTGTAGTCGGTGAGCAGCTTGAAGAGCATGTTCGTGAAACCGAGGAGCGCCCCGGTCGGGACTCCCTCCGAGGTCGCGAGCTCCTCCGGCAGCGCGAAGAACGCGCGGTAGGCGAGGTTGTTGCCGTCGACGAGGAACAGGTCGGAGTCGTGGGCGGGGCCGTCGTCGAGCTCGAGCTCCTCGCCCGTCAGGGTCTTCGGTGACACTGCTCCGATGCTACCCCTGCCTGCGCCGACGGCGTGACCCGCGTTCCGCTCCTCTCGGGAAGGCGAATCGTGGTGGTGGACGTGCCCGACGGCGCGGTGATTCTGCGGCCGCCGCCGCCGACCGACGTGCTGCGTGGGGTGGCAGCGGCGACGCGCGAGGCGCTTCGTTTTCCGCTGGCGGGCGCCCCACTCGCCTCGCTCGTGACGCCGGGCGGCAGTGCAACCGTTCTCGTCGAGCCGCTGAACCTGCCGATCCCTTCGGCGGTGCCCGATCCTCGACAGGAGGCACTCGTCGCCACCGTCGAGGAGCTCGAACGTCTCGGCGTCTCGAAGCTGACGATCCTCGTCGCCGGCGGCTTGCACCGGCGCCCGTCCCCGCGGGAGATCGGCCTCCTCGTCACGCCCGATTTCCGCCGGCGTTTCCGCGGCCGGCTGATCGTGCACGATGCCGAGAGCGAGGAGCTCGTCGAGGTGGGAACCGTGGCCGGCGTTCGGCTTCGCGTCGCTCCGGCGCTCGTGGAGACGGATCTGGTGGTGACGGTGACGGCGGCCGAAAGCGTGCTGCACGGCGGGCCGTGCGCGATGCTGCGGGCAGGGTCCCGGGACCTGCTCCGCGCAGCCGGGGCGACGTCGCTGCTCGAGTCGTCGTCCTCGCAGGGCTGGACGCTCGGGGTCGAGCTCGAGCGTCTCCTGGCCGCGCGCGTCGGGATCTACGGGATCTCGCTCGTTCTCAACCTCCCCCACGTCTTCGGTGGGTATCCGTACGACGAGCAGAGCCTCGAGCGGATCGCCCGCTCGAAGCTCCGGCGGGCACTTGGCGTACTTCCGGCCTCGGTGCGGGGAAACATGATCGAGCGCGTGCCGAGGGAGCTCACGGCAGCCACGGTGCTCGGAGGCACGCCGTCCGCGGCCCACACCGAGGCGCTCCTGCGGGCGATCGAGTTCAAGGGCGCCGACCTGGACGAGCCGCTCGACGCGATCGTCGTGGGGATCCCGCCGACGACACCGTTCCTGCCGCGGGAGCTACCGAACCCCGTCTCCGCGGCCTATCTCGGTCTCGGCCTCGCGCTGCGGCTATGGCGAAACGCGTTCCCCGTGAAGCCCGGCGGCACCGCGATCCTGCTCCACGACTTCTCGCGCCGCTTTCCGGCGCCCGTGCAGTCGCCGTACCGCTCGCTGTTCCTCGATGCCCGCACCGCACGCGACCGCGACGCGCTCCGAGAGGCAGAGCGTGTCGCCCTCGGCGACGGCCGCGCGATCGCCGAGTACCGAGCGGGCCACTCGGTGCATCCGCTCGAGCCGTTCGTCAGCTGGAGCGCCTGCGACACAGCCTTGAGCCGGCTCGGCCCCGTGCTGGTTGCCGGTTGCCGCGACGCCACCTCGGCCCGCCAGCTCGGCTTCGTCCCCGTGCACAACATCGGCGCCGCGCTTTCGATGGCCCGCGGCCGCGGCGCGGAGCGGATCGGGTTCCTGCTCTCGCCTCCATACTTCCCCCTCGTGGTCCGGTCCGAGAGATAAGGGTCGCCCTGGACGCCGTCGCAGACCAGCCGCACGGGCACCCGGCCCCGGCGGGGGCGGGACGACCCCTCCGGGTGGCAAGGCGGAGGACCGCGACGCTGCAGCTTGCGATCTTCGCGGGCGGTGTCGCCGGCGCGCTCGCGCGCGGGGGTGTCGAGAAGGCGATTCCGTGGGATGGGCGCAGCTTCCCCTGGGGTACGTTTGCCGTCAACCTCGCCGGTACGGCCGCCCTCGGCTACTTCGCAACCCGGCTCCAGGAACGGCTGCCGCCCTCGACCTTCCGGCGGCCCCTGCTCGGCACCGGATTCTGCGGGGCCCTGACCACTTTCTCCACCTTCCAGGTCGAACTGGTCGAGCTCGTCCACCACGGAAGGCCGTGGACCGCGGTGGCCTACGGCTGCGCGAGCGTCCCGCTGGGGCTCGTCACCGTCTACCTGGCCACGGCGTTGACACGACGGGTACGAGCGACGTGACGATCGCCGTCTGGGCCGGTGTGGGGCTCCTCGGAGGGCTCGGGGCGATGGTCCGGTTCGCGCTCGACGGGGCGGTGCAGGCCCGTGTCGTCGGCGAGTTCCCGCTCGGGACGCTGAGCGTGAACCTGTCGGGTGCGTTCTGCCTCGGCGTCCTGACCGGCGCCTCGGTCACCGGACCCTGGCTGCTCATCGCAGGCACCGGCTTCCTCGGCTCGTACACGACCTTCTCCACCTGGATGCTCGAGACCGAGCGGCTCGGCGAGGAGGGAAGCGAGCGGACCGCCGTCGCGAACCTCGCGATCTCGATCGTCGCGGGGCTCCTCGCAGCGGTCGCCGGGTGGCTGGTCGGAGCGGCGTTGTGAATCACGACAGTCTCAAGCTCACGGTCTATTTCGGAGAGGCGGAGCGGGTCGGGCACGAGCTCCTCTCGGACGCCCTCATGGACCTCTTCGAGGAGCACGAGCTGAGAGCCGCGGTGCTGATGCGCGCGGCCGAGGGGTTCGGCCTCGGCCGGACGCTGCATACCGACAGGCTCCTCACGCTCTCGGAGGATCTTCCGCTCGTCGCCGTCGCCGTCGACGAGCGCGCCGCGATCGAGCGAGCGCTCCCGCGCGTGACCGAGCTCGTGGGGGACGGTCTCGTCACGCTCGAACGTGCACGCCTGCTGGACTCGAGCCTCGACTCGGTCGCGTTTCCGGAGGAGCTCGACGAGGCGACGAAGCTCACGATCTACCTGGGACGGGACGAGCCTGTCGGTGACCGCCCGGGATTCCTGGCGACCGTCGAGCACCTTCATGCGAGCGGGCTCGCGGGCGCGACGGTGCTCCTCGGCGTCGACGGCATGGCCCATCGGGAGCGGAGGAGGGCCCGGTTCTTCTCGCGCAACAGGTCTGTTCCGCTGATGATCGTCAGCGTCGGCACGGGCGAGACCATCCGCTCGGGGCTTCGCGGGCTCGAGGGGATACTCGCCCAGCCGGTCGTCACGCTCGAGCGCGTTCGCGTCTGCAAACGGGACGGCCGGCTTCTCGCGGAGCCGCGCCGCCTTCCGACCGAGGACGAGTCGGGTCTCGGCGTCTGGCAAAGGCTGATGGTCTTCGCGAGCGAGCAGGCACACCACGACGGGCGTCCACTCTCGGGCGAGATCGTCCGCCGGCTCAGAGCGGAGGGCGCAAGCGGCGCCACCTCGGTGCGGGGGATCTGGGGCTTCTCCGGCGACCACCCGCCCCACGGCGACCGCCTGTTTCGTGTGCGGCGCCGGATTCCGGTCGTCACCTCGATCGTCGACACGCCGGAGCGCATCGGCCGCTGGTTTTCGATCGTCGATCGGTGTACCGCCGAATCCGGCCTCGTGACGAGTGAGATGGTGCCGGCGTTCCGCGCGAGTGCAGAGGCCCTGCGGGTCGGCGGCCTGACGCTCGCGAACCTGCCGCGCCTGCCCGACTGAGCCGACGGCGCGCTACGATTCCGTCGTACGGCACGCGATGAGGCTCGCGTCCAACCGCGGTTCGCCGCTGATGGCCTCTACCAACCCAGTCGTCTTGTTCGAGGGAGGTAGAGATGAGCGATATCGCGGTTGCGGCGCTGCTGGCGGGAGCGATCGTGCTCGCCTCGACGGTGTCGGTCGAGGCCGGGATCTCGGTCGCGTTGATCGAGCTCGTGCTCGGGGTGGTCGTCGGAAACTCGTTCCACCTCGAGGTCCCGAGCTGGCTCACCTTCGTCGGAACGTTCGCAGGGATCGTGCTCACGTTCCTCGCCGGTGCCGAGGTGGACGTGCCGCAGTTCCGGCGCGAATGGCGGGCCTCGCTCTCGATCGGCCTCGTGAGCTTCTTCGCGCCTTTCGCGGTGGTCGCCCTGCTCTGTTACTACGGGCTCGACTGGAGCCTCGAACAGGCGGAGATCGGCGGGCTCGCGCTCTCGACGACGAGCCTCGCCGTGGTGTACGCGGTGCTCGTCGAGACGGGGCTGAACCGCGAGCTGGTCGGAAAGCGGCTGATGTCTGCGACGTTCGTCACAGACATTGCCACCGTTGCGGGCCTGACGATCCTCTTCATCAAGCCGACGATCTGGATCGTTCCCTTCATCGCCGTCTCGGTCGCGGCGATCCTCGGACTGCCGAGGGCGGCTCCGTGGTTCTTCTCACGCTACGGCGACCGCGTGATCGAGCCGGAGATCAAGCTCGTCTTCGCGTGCCTCTTCGGGCTGATGTGGCTGGCAACCCGGGCGAACTCGCAGGCGGCGCTGCCCGCGTTCGTCCTCGGTCTCGCGATGTCGGGCCACTACGTACACCACCGCCGGGAGCAGGACAGGATGCGTGTCGTCGCGTTCGCGTTCCTGACGCCGTTCTTCTTCCTCAAGGGCGGGATGAACGTCTCGGTCGGGGCGCTTTGGGCGAATCTCGGGGTCCTCGCGCTCCTGTTCGTCGGGAAGATGGTGCCGAAGCTCGTCTCGGTCTACCCGCTCGCCCGCCGCTACACCGCGCCACATGCCGTCTTCACGACGCTGCTGATGTCGACCGGCTTGACCTTCGGGACGATCACGTCGTTGTACGGCCTGAACGCGGGCATCATCGATCAGACGCAGTTCTCGCTCCTGATTGCAGTCGTCGTCCTCTCGGCGGTCGTGCCGACCGCACTCGCCCAGCGGTTCTACTCGCCGAAGGCCGACGAGTTGTCAGGCGTCGCGGCACCCGTGCCGTCGGCCGGCGCGGCTGCCCTCGCGACGGGCGGGACTCAGCCCTCGCCGAGGTAGGTCTTTCGCACCTGCTCGTTCGTCTTCAGCGCCTCCGCAGAGTCGGCGAGGACGATGCTCCCGGTCTCCATCACGTAGCCGCGGTCGGCGTGATCGAGCGCCATCAACGCGTTCTGCTCGACGAGGAGGATCGAGGTTCCCTGCTCGTTGATCGTGTTCACGATCTCGAAGATCCGCTCCACGAAGATCGGTGCGAGCCCGAGCGACGGCTCGTCCAGGAGGAGCAGGGAGGGACGCGCCATCAGCGCCCGTCCGATCGCGCACATCTGCTGCTCACCGCCGGACATCGTCCCCGCCTTCTGCGTCCGCCGCTCCTTCAGGCGCGGGAAGAGCTCGTACACCCGCTCCAGGTCGGACTTGATCTCGGGCTTGTCCGAGCGCTGGAACGCGCCCATCTCGAGGTTCTCCGTCACCGTCATCCGCGGGAAGAGCCGGCGTCCCTCGGGCGACTGGGCGATCCCGCGCCGGACGATCTCGTGTGCCGGGATCTCGGTGATGTCCTGCCCGTTGAAGCGGATCGACCCCTGCCGCGGGCGCTGGAGCCCGTTGATCGAGCGGAGGGTCGTCGACTTGCCGGCGCCGTTCGCGCCGAGCAGCGTCACGATCTCGCCGCGGTGCACCTCGAGCGAGATCCCCTTCAGCGCGTGGATCGCACCGTAGAACGTGTGGACGCCGTTCAGCTCGAGGATGAGATCTGTCGACGGCGCGGGCGCCGCGGGGGCTGCGCTCACGAGAGCCCCTGCCGTTTCATGTCCTCGACCGCGGCCTTCCCGAGGTACGCCTCGATCACACGCTCGTCGGCCTGCACTTCGCGCGGCGAGCCCTCCGCGATCTTCTCGCCGTAGTCGAGCACCGACACGCGGTCGGAGATGCCCATCACCACCCGCATGTCATGCTCGATCATCAGCACGGTCAGCTTCTCCTCGTCACGGAGCCGCCGGACGAACGTCGTGAAGTCGGCCGACTCCTGCGGGTTCATCCCGGCCGTCGGCTCGTCGAGGAGCAGGAGCTGCGGCTCGGTCGCGAGCGCCCGGGCGACCTCGAGCCGCCGCTGATCGCCGTAGGGAAGGTCGCCGGCCGGCTCGTCCTCGTGGCGGTTCAGCCCCGCGAAGGCGAGCAGCTCGCGTGCACGCTCTCTGGCCTTCGCCTCCTCGGCCTTCACCCCGGGGGTCCGGAGGATCGCCGTGAACATGTTCGCCTTCAGCCGTGAGTGCATTCCGACGAGCACGTTCTCGAGCGCCGTCATGTTCGCGAACAGCCGGATGTTCTGGAACGTCCGCCCCACGCCCCGGGCCGTGATCGCGTGCGGCGGCTTGCCGGTGACGTCCTCGCCGAGGAACACGACCTGCCCCGCGGTCGGCTTGTAGACGCCGGTGAGCATGTTGAAGAACGTCGTCTTCCCCGCTCCGTTCGGCCCGATCAGGGAGACGACCTTCCCGCGCGGAACGACGAAGTCCACGTCGTTCACTGCGACGAGCCCACCGAACTCCTTGCGGAGGTTCGCCGCGACGAGGACGTTGTCGCCCGCGTCGTCGGCCATCAGGCGCCCTCGTGCTGGACGTCGTAGAGGTACTCGTCGTGCGTCTCGCTCTCGTGCAGCTCGCGCTTGCGGCGCGCCGACGGCAGCAGCCCTTCCGGTCGGAAGAGCATCACGGCGACGATGATCACGCCGTAGATCCCGGAGGCATAGAGGGGCACGTCGATGTTCGGGCGCCAACTGCCCACGTGGATGTTCTCGTTCAGCCAGAAGCCGATGTTCCCGAGCCCGAACTTGTTCAGGTACGAGAGGAACGCGGCCCCGAGCAGGACACCCCAGACGTTGCCCATTCCACCGAGGATCACCATGCAGAGGACGAACACCGAGATGTTGAAGAAGAAGTCGTCGGGGAACGTGCCGCTCTTCTGCGAGGCGTAGAAGGCGCCGGCCGCGCCCCCGAAGAAGGCGCCGCCCGCATAGGCCCAGGTCTTCGTCCGCATCAGCGGCACTCCCATCGCCGCCGCCGCGGTCTCGTCCTCGCGAATCGCGATCCACGCCCGGCCGAGCCGCGAGTCCCGCAGGCGCAGCGAGCAGAAGACGGTGATCGCAAGCAGCACGACCCCTGTCCAGAAGAAGAGGTCGTAGCTGTCGATCGTGTGATGCCAGATCGTCGTGTGGAAGATGTTCAGGAAGTAGGCCGGCAGGATCCCACCGGTCCAGCTCGACAGGTGATGGCCGAAGCCGGGGGCGTCGATCGGCGTGATCCCGTTGGCGCCGTTCGTGACGTTGTAGCCGAACAGACTGTCGCCGTTGCGCGCGATCTGGGGCAGGATCTCGCCGAAGCCGAGGGTGACGATCGCGAGGTAGTCGCCCCGGAGCCGAAGCGTGGGAAGCCCGATCATGATCCCGAAGAGCGCCGTGATCACGCCTGCGATCAGAACGACGAGGAAGACCGAGAGGTGGATGCCACCGGTGCCGGCCGGGACGCCGATCCCACCGAGCGAGAAGCTCAGCTTGGGAACGACCTCGGTCGGGCAGTTGTCGATCCCGAAGTGCGGGTTCGAGCATTTCTGCCCCGCGAACTGGGCCGAGGCGAACCAGCCGGCGGTGTAGGCGCCGATCGCATAGAAAGCGACGTAGCCGAGGTCGAGCAGGCCCGCGTAGCCGACGACGATGTTCAGGCCCACCGCCATCGTCATGAAGACGAGCATGTAGATCGCCGTCGGCACGTCCGGGAATGCCTGGAAGACCGGGATCGTGAAGAGGTGCGAGACGATGAACGGGTAGCCGACCGCGAGCACGATCGCGATCACCGGGAACGCCCAGCGCCGCGACCGGCCGGGGATCCACGAGAGCGCGAAGCCGAGTGCGAGCACGACCGCAATCGAGCCCGGGGTCGGGCCGGCCAGCCACCCGAGCGCGAAGATCGCGACGATCCCGGCTTCGGCGGCGAGCCGCCACGGGAGCCGCGGCATCCGCTTCAGCCAGAGGATCGCGAAGATCAGTGCCGCGGCGTAGCCGAGGCTGTGATCCAGAAGCCAGAGCCCCACCGAGGCGGCGAACTGGATCCCGATCGCGATCAGCCAGCGATGGTGCTCCGGCAGCTCCCGCCATCGGGCGCGCATCCGATTGCGAAAGCCGACCTGGACGGAGGCGGACACGGGCTAACCCACCCTCTCACGCCGTTTGATCGGAAGCCCGCGCACCCCGGGCCGCTTGCGGCCCCTCCGCGAAGCGGAGCAAGACCCGAGACACACTGCCGGGCGCGAAGGGGCCGACCTCCCGGTGCGGCCGTCCAGCCGACGGAGTTCCAGCTGAAACGTTGGGAGAGGCCGCACTAGCCGCCCTCGGGCGTTCGTTCGCCGAGGAGGCCTTCGGGACGGAAGACGAGGATCAGGATCAGGATCGTGAACACGATCGACTCCGTCCAGTCCGACCCCGGCGCGTGCCAGCCGAGCCCCTCGTTGAACGCCTGGATCAGGCCGATCAGGAGCGCGCCGAGGACGGCGCCGGGAAGGTTGCCGATGCCGCCGAGGACGGCTGCGGTGAACGCGATCAGCCCGAGTGTGAAGCCCTGGTCGTAGCGGATGACGGTCTGCGAGAGCGCGTACACGAGCCCGGCGGCCCCGGCCAGCGCGCCGGCGAGCAGGAACGTGAACGAGATCGTCCGGTTGACGTTGATCCCCATGATCGCGCTCGCGTCCATGTCCTGGGCGGTCGCACGCATGGCCTTGCCCTGCTTCGTCGAGCGGACGAGAAACATCAGGCCGATCAGCACGGGCACGGTCAGGATCACGACGATCGGGGTCGTCCACGAGATCGCCACCCCGCCGATCGTCGCGAGGTTCGACGTCGGGAGCACGCTCGGGAAGTTCACGTACTCAGGCCCCTTCCAGATCAAGCCGATCGTCTCGACGATGAAGCTCATCCCGATCGCGGTGATCAGCGGCGCGAGTCGAGGCGCATGTCGCAACGGGCGGTAGGCGATGAGCTCGATCGTGGCGTTGATCGCGGCGCAGCAGGCCGCGCACATGATCAGGATCACCACCACGAGCGGCCAGAGGCCCGCGGAGCCGGCCTGAAGCCCGAACCAGCCCGCGAACGTGACCGCGAACATGCCGCCGAGCATGAACACGTCGCCGTGGGCGAAGTTGATCAGCTCGAGGATCCCGTAGACGAGCGTGTAGCCGAGCGCGACGAGGGCATAGATGCAGCCGTTCGTGATCCCGATCAGGAACGCCTCGAAGAAGACGCTCGGCGACATGAACAGGTTGATCACGAGCCACACGACGACGATCCCAACCAGCGAGAGGCCGATCAGCGTCACGGGACTCGGGATCCGCGTGGCGTGGCGGGGAAGCGCGGGGCTCGACGCGGTCACAAGTGCGGGAGTATCCGTGCAGCGAGCAGGGATTTCAAGCGGCACCCGTTTTGGCAGCGTTAACGCTGCGGCTCGACCGAGACTGCCGTAGCCGAGCCGCCACGAGCCTCGCGGGGGCCGCCTGCCCGGCGAGGCTACGATCAGCACAGGCCGAAGTGGCGGAATCAGGTAGACGCGGCGGACTCAAAATCCGTTGCCCTTCGGGGCGTGTGGGTTCGATTCCCACCTTCGGCATCGAGGCAGCGGCGACGCTGCGCCCGGGGCTTGGCCGTACGGATCGCCGGTAGGCTCGCGGGTGGTCGGCATGCGTTTTCTCGTTCCAGTCCTTTTGGCACTCTCGGCGGTTTCGGCAGCGTCCGCAGCGCGCCCGCCCGATCCGTGCGCGTTGCTCACGAATGCCCAGGTGACGAAGGCGATCGGGTACAAGGTGGCGCTCCACAGCACCGGCCCGGGGCTCACGGGGCTCTACCGGAGCTGCACCTGGTCGGGGCCGGCGATCGGATTCACGCAGAGCCGGCCGAGCCTGATGCTCCAGACGAGCCGTCTCTCGAAGGCGAGGTTCCTGAATGGGGCGCAAGGGCACGCGCTGATCGCGGGGCTCCGAGGCCCGGGCTACGAGCTGATGGACGGCAACATCGTGCTTGCCTGGAACGACGGCGTTGCGCTGATGTTCGAGTTCGAACAGGCGCAGACAACGCCGAAATCGACGCTCGTCGTCGTCGGCCAGGCGCTCGCGAAGCTGTAGTCCGGCAGGCGAGGGAACGAAACCGCCACATCCCGCCCACGCTCAGGTGTCCGACCGGAACACGGCTCCTCGTGCCGAGCGAGCTGACGGCAGATGCGACGACGGCGTTCATCCCTCGGGTCACCGAGCCCGGGATCTCGACTAGGGTTCCATCGTGCTGCCCGTCCTGATCTTCGTCGTGATCGCGATCCCGCTGCTCCTGATCGCCTTCTTCGGGGTCCGGCGGAACAACGCGAAACGCGAGGGGGAACTGCTCAAGGATCCCGCTGAGCGGGCGGAGCTGGAGCGCGAGTTCGCCGCGGCGGAGGCTTACGAGGACAAGCTCCGCGAGGATGCACACGGGCACTCGCACGATCACCCGTCCTGACGTAGTCTGAGTTCATGGCTCTCTCGCCCACTTCAGTCGGCCAGATCAGTGCCCGCGACCAGTCGCGCCAGCTCTTCGGGCAGACAATGGGCCTCGTCGCGATCACGGCAGCGTGCTTCGCCGCCGGGGCCTATCTCGGGCGCGACATGTCCTACCGGCTCGGCTGGATCTGGTTCATCGCCGCGTTCGGCTGCCTCTTCGGCCTGCGCGTCGCGATCAAGCGCTCCGAACAGCTTGCGATCTTCGTCCTCTTCGCCTTCGGCGTGCTCATGGGCCTCGCCGTCGCCCCCACGATCGCGTACTACGCATCGACGGACCCACAGGCCGTGTGGCAGGCAGGCGGGTGCACGGCGCTCTTCATTTCCGGATTCGGCGTCGCCGGTTACGCCACGCGCCGCGACCTCTCGGGCCTCGCACGGATCTGCTTCTGGGCGCTCTTGGCGCTGATCGTGTTCGGGCTGATCACGATCTTCGTGAACATCCCGAACGGCCAGCTGATCTACGCGATCCTCGGGCTCGTGATCTTCGCCGGGTTCACCATGTTCGACTTCCAGCGCCTGCGGAAGACGCAGGACATCCGGGCTGCGCCCCTGCTCGCAGCGTCGATCTTCCTGGACGTCCTGAACGTGTTCCTGCTCTTCCTGCAGATCTTCGGTCGCCGCTAGCTACCTCCCGCGGAAGAGGTCGCCGAGGGACCGAACGGAGCCGAGCGGGAAGCACGTGCCCCGACGGAGCGTTCCGACCTCGACGCAAGCGTCTCTCCGCAGCAAGCAGTTACAGCTCGGAGAGCGGGAAGCTGCGGTTCCGGCGCGGTGGGACGAGGAAGTTCTGGCGGTGGGTGGTGGTGAGGATCGAGTTGAAGCCCTGCGCGCGGTCGCGGGCCGGGATCTCGAGCGATCCGCCCGGGAGCACTCCGTCCATCGCGAGCCGGTTGCGGTTGAAATCGTCGCTGGACGGGTTGAAGACGAGGAAGTGGATCCCGGCCATCGGCCCGGCCTGGATCACCTCCGACTCGTCCGAGAAGAGGAACGGATTGTCGAGCGTGTTGAAGTCGGCGCGAATCGGGATCGCAGTGCCTTTCGGGTAATGCGTCCCGTCGGCGCCGATCGCGTCCTGCACGAGCCGCGAGGTCGCCTGGATCGAGGCGCTGTGTCCGATCCGGCCGCTCGAGTGGAACTGGCGCCGGACGTCGAGGGCGGTCGAGGCCTGCTCCGGCCCCTGGGCAACGACCTGCGTTCCCGCCGGAACGTCGAGGCCGGGCTTGAACGCGGTGGTGACGCGCTCGTCGAAGGCGAAGTTCACATACCAGGCCTCGAGATCCTCTGCGACGTGAGAGAGGTGCATGTGGGTCCCCTCGCGGAAGTAATTGCTGCCGCGCAGGTCGACGTAGCCGAGCGTCTCGAAGTTCGCGATCTTCCCCGGCCCGAATGCCGCCTTCTGGGTGGAGGTGAAGCCGAGGAACAGCTCGGAGCCTTCCGGGATCAGGTCCGCCCCGGGCACGCCCGCGGCGATCGCCATCTGCCGGGGCAGCGAGTCGCCGCCTTCGAGCGAACCGCCCGCGAAGCCGCGGCGGAGGCTCGTCAGGTGCAGGAGCCCGCTGCCCTCGAGCCGGTCGGCCGCGTCCTCGATGTGGGCGCGCAGGTCGCTGCGCAGCAGGATCGCGATCTCGTTGGCCTCGAGCACGGTTCCGTTCGGGTCGCTCGGGAACGTCCGGGCGTCCTCGACGGCCGGCTTGCCCGCGCGCCGGTCGAGCGGCAGGTGCCGAAGCGCAGGGCCCGGAACGAGCCGGCGGAAATACGGGAGCCCCCAGGCAACCGTGACTCCGAGCCCGGCCGGCGTCGGCGCGTAGTCGGCGTCGAGCGAGGCGAGGACGTTCTCGAGCGTGGCCCGGGCGTCGGACAGCTCGGAGGCCTCGACCTTCAGCCGGGCCGTCATCACCTCGTGGTGCAGCGGCGGAACGAGCACCTCGACGTCGTTCTGCCGGACGACCTTGATCCCCTGGAGCAGGTGCTGCTCCGGCAGCTCGGGCGCGGCGGGAGCCGTCCGTCTCGGAGGCGAGGACGCAAGGTGGTCGACGAGCTCGTAGACCCCGGCGGCACCGAGCGCCCCGGCCGCGGCGCCTGCCAGCACTTGCCGGCGGGTAGGGCTCACGTCGAGCGCGTTGGCGAGACGAGCACGAGCGATCCGAGCTCCTGCTTCAGGTACACGACGACCTTGCGGTAGTTGAGCGGCGGGGCGAGGTGCTCCGAGAGCGTGTAGAGCCCACCGTCGTGCCGCCACAGGAGCAGGAGGTGCCACTCGTCCGCATCCTGGTTGACGGTGTAGAGCGTGGTCTTGATCCCGTTCTCCGTCACCTGTCCGTGGGCGCCGGCGAAGCACGGCGTCGGCGTGTTGTCCTTGAGCCCCTCGAGGCAGGTCGGGATCGTCGTCCTGTCCGGATAGCCGCGAAGAATCACATGCAGCTCGCCGCTCAGCGCCGGCGTGTCGGTGTCCTGCCAGATGAAGCTCTCGAGGTAGCTCCGGTCCTTGCTGACCGAGTTGATGTTGTTCGACTGCCCGCCGATCTGGCCGATCAGCGGATCGGGCAGCCAACCCGGGCAGTAGACATCCGCGCCGATCCGGTTCGCGAGCTGCTGCCACCCGGCGCGGTGCGCACACGTCGTGACGTTCTTGAAGGCCGGAATCGTGGTCGCGGCCGGTGCGCTCGACTTCGAGCTACCACCGCAACCGCCGGCAAGGAAGGCCACGGCGACCCCGAAGCACGCAACTGAGAGAAGTCGTCTCAACCGACTCATGGTAGACGGCAGCCGGCCACACTCGCTCGGGACGGTCGGAGAGCCCACCCGGCAAAGCTCCCGGGCGGCGCCCACCGCTCTCCGCGCGCACCCCCGCCCTGGGTGGGGACGCACCCCTCCGCCCTCGAGATCAATTCTACCGGGCCGCAGTGGGCCGTGTCTGTGCCGAGTTTGGAACATCTTTTCCACAGGAGCTCGCCGCTCACGTGCCTCGAGAGGGCGATCGGCTCTCTCCTCACCGCGACCACGGTCGCTCCGCCGAGGCGCGAGGTGACGTCAGAGCTTCTCGCCCTCGCCGCACGAGCGTCGGGCGCCCGCGCCCCGGTCGCTCAGACGTCGGGAGGGACGTGCCCGACGAGCGGGCCGACATGGCCCGGGGCGACGAGCACGGCGTCGAACCCCGCACGCTCGAGCTTCAGCACCTCGTCCCGGTCACCGACATCGACATCGGCGATCGCGAGCTTCCCGGCAGGCACGTCCGGCAGCAGCTCGAGCGCGAGCTCGAGCGGATCGCCGTCGTCGTCGCCGGGCGAGATCATGAGGATCTCGGGGTCGTGCGACTCGAGTGCTTCCTCGAGCTCGTGCTCGTCACGGACCTCCATCACCGTCTCGAGCTCATGGGCCTGCTCATCGTCGGGACGGACGGAGACCGCGTCGGCCTCGACGGGGGCCGTCCCGGCGAGCCAGAGGAGCGGGAGCGAGGTCAAAGCCCGGATCCCGTCGATCGCCCGGTCGACCGCGATCGCCTTCGCGCCCTGCTCCTGTGCCGCGCGCGCCGAATCGCCGTCGCTGACGCGGACGATGATCGCGATCCCGTCTCCTTCCGAGATCCTTTGGCTCAGGCGTCGAGAGGGTCCCAACTGCGGGCTGAAGCCTAGTGATTCCACACGACGTCGGCGCGCCGGCCGGCTCAGACCTCGATCACGAGGCCGTCCCACGCGGGCTCCCACCCGTCAGCCGCGCCGAGCCGGACGAGCTCGTCGTGGGAGACCCTGTCCATCTCCTCGATGTGGGAGAGCACGGCGCGCCGCGGCGCAAGCGCACGCACATGCTCGAGCGCGTGCGCGTAACGCGTCTTCCTGACGGGCGGCCGGCAGAACTCCTCAGGGATCATGCGCTCACCCGTGAAGGGATGGTGCTCGAAGACGCCGACCGGAATCACGGCAAGGTCGAGCGGCCCGAGCTCGGGCGGCGTCCAGCCGTGCGTCTCGTCCATCGCGATGAGGACTCGCCTGCCCGCGCCCTCGAACAGGAAAGCGAACGCGGTCTCTGCCGCAAGGGGCACCGGCGTGATCGCGAACCCGCCGATCGTGACGGTCTCCGCTTCGGCCAGCCGTCTCACCGCCACCGTTCCCTGTTTTTCCAGAAAGCGAAACTGATCGGCCAGCCCGTAGTTCGACTCGAAGTCGGCCCAGACGGGCTCCGGGATGTACACGGGCGTTGTCTCGTACCGCGGAGGCCACGAGCGGAAGTCGAAGTTGCGCGACTCCCAGACGCGCCGGCCGGCGGTGTGGTCGGGGTGCCAGTGCGAGTAGAGCCCGGCAGCGATCCGGCCCACCCGAGAGCGGTTGAGCTGGAGCTTCGACTCCTCCGGAGTATCGATCAGGACGTCGGGGCCGTGCACGAAGACGCTCGGCCCCGTACGCGAGTACGGCACGCCCTCGGTCCGCGCCTCGACGCAGATCCGGCACCAGCAACCGGGCCGCGGGATCGTCACCGCGCCGCCCGAACCGAGGATCTCGACCTTCAAGAGCCGGGCACGACCTCGTAGTGCGCGACGGTCGGCTCGAATCGAACGAGCAGGCTCTCGGCTTCGGGCGGCACCACTGCCGCGTCGACGTCCTCCCCCGCGAAGGCCCGCACGTCGTCGAGTGAACGCCAGACGGTGCGGATCACGAACTCGACTTCCGCACCGAGGTCACGCCGGAGGATCTCGGCACCCTCGAACCCGGCGAGCCGCTGCAGCGCGGGGAGGGTCGCGCCACGCAGATGCTCGACGTAGCCGGGCGCATCCGCCGGCGTCGTCCATCCTCGCCAGATCCGGACGACCACTGCCGGGGGCTCAGGTGCCGATCGGATGCCAGACGGTCTTCAGCTCGAGGAACGCCGAGATCTCGTAGAGGCTCTGCGAGTCGGCAGAGCCCAGAACGACGCGCTTCACATTGTCTGCTGCTGCCCGTTCGAGATCGGTGCGAAGGCCGTCGGCGCCGGTGAGATCGATCGCGTTCACGTCCATGTGCGAGGCGAGCCAGGGCGCGAGCTCGGCGCGGCGGCCGGTCAGGAGGTTCACGACCCCGCCGGGAAGATCGCTCGTCGCGAGCGCCTCGGCCAGCTCGATCGCGGCGAGGGGGCTCTGCTCCGAGGCGACCGCGACAACGGCGTTGCCGCCGACGACCGCGGGCGCGATCCGCGAGACGAGACCGAGCAGGGGCGGCTCCTCGGGCGCGATCACGGCGACGACACCGGTCGGCTCCGGCACCGTGAAGTTGAAATACCGGCCGGCAACCGGGTTCGACGACCCGAGCACCTGTGCGAGCTTGTCGGCGAAGCCCGCGTACCAGACCCAGCGGTCGATCGCCCGCTCCACCTCCTCGCGCCCGCTCGAGAGCTCGGCGAACTCAGCCGCTCGCGCTTCCATCATCTCGGCGATGCGGTAGAGCACCTGGCCGCGGTTGTACGCGGTCGCGCCGGCCCACTTCGCCTGCGCCCCGCGTGCGGCCGTGACCGCGTCACGGGCGTCCTTGCGCGATGCCCGCGCGACGTTCTCGCCCTGCGCCTCATAGGTCCGCCCGGACTCGGAGCGCGGGAACGCGCCGCCGATGTAGAGCTTGTAGGTCTTCTTGACGGGCAGGCGGGCGATCCCGGCAGGATACGCCGAACCGCGCGCCGGCCGACCGTTGCACGAGCTCCGCACGAGGCCGCCGCTCGCTCAGCGCCCGGAAGTGAGATCGATTGCCATGGCGATGTCGTCGACGTAGTCGCCGCCGAGAAAGAACTCGCCGCGAAGGACGCCTTCGACCTCGAATCCCGCCGACTCGTAGAGCGCACGCGCGCCCGCATTCGGCGAGAAGACCCGAAGCGTCAGGCGCCGCGCTCCGCGCCGTCGGGCCTCGAGCACGGCCGCGTTGATCAGGGCGCGCCCGAGGCCGCGACGCTGCTTGGCAGGATCGACGGCGACGCCGTTGATCGTGAGCACGTGATCGCTCGAGCTGAACCGGCTCGATCTTGCGAGGCGGAGGTACCCCGCGACCTCGCCATCGACGACGGCAACGAGAACGTCCTCCGGTTTCGTCTTCTCGCCGAAGAACCGCTCGCCTTCGGGGAGCGGCCCGGGGCTCGAGTACGTCGTCCAGGCCGCCCGGTCCAACCGGGCGAGCGGGTCCTCGTCGGCGGCGGCCGCCGGCCTGACCTCAACCACCGTTGCCGTCGAACGAAAGGTACGGCTCGAGACCATGACGGCCGCCCTCCCGCCCGAAGCCCGATTCCTTGTACCCGCCGAAGGGGCTCGCTGGGTCGAAGCGGTTGAACGTGTTCGCCCAGACAACTCCGGCACGCAGCCTCTCGGCCATCCAGAGGATTCTCGAGCCCTTCTCCGTCCACACGCCCGCCGAGAGGCCGTAAGGGGTGTTGTTCGCCTTCTCGAGCGCCTCCTCGGGGGTGCGGAACGTGAGCACGCTCAGCACGGGGCCGAAGATCTCCTCCTGCGCGATCCGGTAGCTCTGCGCGACGTTCGTGAACACGGTCGGGGCGAACCAGTAGCCCTTCTCCGGGAGGCGGCACGGCGGTTGGTAGATCTCTGCGCCCTCCGTGGTTCCCGAGGCGACGAGCTCAGTGATCTTCTCGAGCTGGGCCCGGGAGTTGATCGCGCCGACGTCCGTGTTCTTGTCGAGCGGGTCGCCGACCCGGAGCGTCGCCATCCGTTGCTTCAGCTTGTCGATCAGAGGCTCCGTGATCGACTCCTGCACATAGAGCCGTGAGCCGGCACAGCAGACGTGACCCTGGTTGAAGTAGATGCCGTTCACGATTCCCTCGACGGCCTGGTCGAGCGCGGCGTCGTCGAAGACGATGTTGGCCGCCTTGCCGCCGAGCTCCAGCGTGAGCTTCTTGCCCGTGCCGGCGAGCTGCCGCTGGATCGCCTTGCCGACCTCGGTCGAGCCCGTGAACGCGATCTTCTCCACCTCGGACTCGACGAGCGCCGCCCCGGTGCGGCCGTCGCCGGTGACGATGTTCACGACGCCCGGCGGCAGCTCGGCCTGGCGCAGGATGTCGCAGAAGAGGAGCGCCGAGAGCGGCGTCGTCTCGGCCGGCTTCAGCACGACGGTGTTCCCGGCGGCGAGTGCCGGCGCAAGCTTCCACGCCAGCATCAGCAGTGGGAAGTTCCAGGGGATGATCTGCCCGGCGACGCCGAGCGGCCGGGGCGTCCGGTTCGGAAACGCGTACTCGAGCTTGTCGGCCCAGCCCGCGTAGTAAAAGAAATGCGCCGCGGCGAGCGGCACGTCGACGTCCCGCGACTCCTTGATCGGCTTGCCGCCGTTCAGCGACTCGAGCACGGCGAGCTCGCGCGAGCGCTCCTGGAGGATCCGGGCGATCCGGAACAGGTACTTCGCCCGCTCGCTGCCAAGAAGCTTCGACCAGCCCGCGAAGGCCTCGCGTGCGGCGGCGACGGCGGCGGCGACGTCGGCCGGCCCTGCCTGGGCGACCTGGGCGAGCGGTTCCTCGTCGCGTGGAGAGATCGTGGTGAAGACCTCGCCGTCGCGAGGTGCGACCCATTCCCCACCGATGAAGAGGTCATACCGCTCCCGTAGCTCCACGATGTCCGTCGATTCGGGAGCGGGCGCGTACGTCCAGTCCTTCGGGACCGGCGAACACGCAGCGCGCTTCTCGACGTCAGTCATTCGTGAAGTAGTCCTTCGACTGGTAGGCGCCCGTCTTCTCCTTGCGCATCTGCATGAGGATGTCGTTCAGCAAGGACGACGCGCCGAGCCGGTAGAGGTCAGGTGTCAGCCAGTCGGCGCCGAGGGTCTCGTGGACCTGGACGAGGTACTGGATCGCGTTCTTCGAGGTACGGATCCCGCCCGCGGCCTTCATTCCGACGCGTCGCCCGGTGTCCTCGTAGACGTCGCGGATCGCCTCGAGCATCACGAGCTGCACGGGAAGGGTTGCGGCGCCGGGGAGCTTTCCGGTCGACGTCTTGATGAAGTCGGCGCCGGCGGCCATCGCGAGCAGCGAGGCGCGGCGGACGTTGTCGTAGGTGCCGAGCTCCGAGACCTCGAGGATCACCTTGAGGTGCGCGTCGCCGCAGGCTTCCTTCACCTTCACGACCTCGTTGAAGACGAGCGCGTAGCGGCCGGAGAGGAACGCTCCGCGATCGATCACCATGTCGATCTCGTCGGCGCCGAGTGCGACCGCCTCTTCGACCTCGCGCACCTTCAGCTCGAGCGGGCTCTGGCCCGACGGGAACGCCGTCGCCACCGAGGCGACCTTGACACCCGAGCCGGCGAGCCGCTCTGCGGCTGTTGCCACGAGGTTCGGGTAGACGCAGACGGCGGCAACCGAGGGGACGCCCGGATCGGTCGGGTCGGGCCGGATCGCCTTGCTGCAGAGCGCAGAGACCTTGCCGGGTGTGTCCTGCCCCTCGAGCGTCGTCAGATCGCAGCAGCGGATCGCAAGCTCGAGCGCCCAGAGCTTCGACTCCTTCTTGATGCTGCGCTTGGCGAGCGCGGCGGCGCGTTCCTCGACCCCGACCTGGTCGATCGCGCCGATCCGCGGGAGGCGCTGCTTCAGCGGCAGCTCGAATCCGCCCGGGAGTGCAGGTGCGTTGGCCACAGCTCGAGTGTAGGCACCCGCCGCCTCCCCGGGTAGGGTTGCGCCCGCGGCTGTCCGGAACGACATAACCACCGGCCGGCGCCGAGAAGATGCGAGCCACGAGCGGAGCCGACTTCGCTACAGCTCGGGACGACAGCCTAGATTCCGAGGCGTTCGAGCATCGTCTCGTTGCGCCGCCACTTCGGTGAGGTCTTCACCTGGAGCTCGAGGTAGATCTTGCCGCCGAGGAGGGCCTCGATCGCCGGCCGGGCGGAGCGGCCGATCTCGCGCACCATCGAGCCGCCCTTGCCGACGAGGATCTGCTTCTGGCTCTGGGTCTCGGTGTAGATCCGGACATGCACGCGGCTCTCGTCGATCTCGACGAGCTCGGCGGTGAGCGCGTGCGGCACCTCTTCCTTCGTGAGCCGGAGCGCCTGCTCGCGGACGAGCTCTGCGATGCGCGCCTCGAGCGGCATGTCGGTCACCTCGCCGGCGGGATAGAGCATCGGCCCCTCGGGGAGCAGGGAGATCAGGTCGTTGCGCAGCTCGTCGATCCCGTCACGGGTCTTCGCGCTCACGGGATGGAGCGCGTGGAAGTTGCCGAGTGCCGCGGCGGCCTTCATCTGCTCGGCGACATGGCCGTGCTTCAGCCGGTCGATCTTGTTGAGCGCGATCACGACCGGGCACCCGAGCTCGAAGACGCGGCGGGCCACGTACCGGTCTCCGGCACCGATCCGTTCCCGCGCGTTCATCACGAGCACGACCGCGTCGAGGTCCGAGGCAATCGTCTCCTCGACCCGGTCCTGCATCCGCTGGGTCATCGGGTCGACGGGTCTCTGCCAGCCCGGCAGGTCGACCATCACGAGCTGGGCATCCTCCTGGGTCCAGACGCCCCGGGTGCGATGGCGCGTCGTGTGCGGGACGTTCGAGACGATCGCGACCTTCTCGCCGGTGAGCGCGTTCGCGAGAGTCGACTTGCCGACATTCGGGCGGCCGGCGAGCGCGGCGAACCCCGACTTCATTCGGGTAGATCCCAGCTGTCCGGGAGGAGCTCGTCCGGACTTGTGCTGTGGATCTCGCCGTCGGCGCCGCGGTAGCTGACGGTGTCGAACCGGAACTCGTAGAGCCATTGGCGGCAGCCGCCGCACGGCGAGGCCGTGATCCCGATCGCCTCGAGCTCGCCCGGCCTGCAGCCGCCGGCGACCGCGGCGGCGATCGCATTCTTCTCGGCGCAGATCCCGAGCGGGTAGGCCGCGTTCTCGACGTTGACACCGGTGAACTCGCGGCCGTCGCGCGTACGGATCACCGCACCGACGAGGTAGTTCGAGTACGGGGCGTATGCGTTGGCGGCCGCGGCTTCGGCCTTCTCGACGAGATCGCTCACGCCTCTAGTGTCCCACGCGAACGGGGTCGGGCGGCGCTTCTCAGCCCGAGAGCTGGAAGAGCGCGAGGGTCACGAGCGCGCCGAGGAGGCCGCCGAGCACGACCTCGACGGAGGAGTGGAACCCGGACTCGACGCGGGTCTGCGCGACGAGCAGCGCGAGGATGAACGCGATCGTCGAGACGAGGAACCGGTGGCTCGCGCCTGCAACGTAGGTGAGCGCGATCCAGCCCGCGAAGGCAACCGCGGCGTGCCCTGAGGGGAGCCCACCCCGGAGCGGGGAGCCCCGGCCGGTCCAGGCCTTGATCGCGATCACGACGATGACGGTGACGACGAGCGCGACGATCGTCAGCTCAGCCGGGGCGTCCCTGACCCGGTCGATCAGGCGCGCGGTGCGGCTCGCGGTCTTGCCCGAGAACACGAGGTAGCCGACGGCCACGGCGTTGATCGCCGCGATCAGGACCGCGCCGGCGGCGATGTCCTTCGCAAGCTTCGCGAGCGGGTCGAACGAGCTCGTCGCCACGTCGATCGCGCCCTCGATCGCGGAGTTGATCATCTCGGCGATCAGGACGAAGGCAATCGCGAGCAGAAGGACGATCAGCTCGAGCTTCGTCACGTCCGCCGCAACGGCGACGACGAGGACTATCGCCGCAACCGCGAAGTGGATCCGCATGTTCCGCTGCGTCCGGAGCACGTGGATGATTCCCTCGAACGCGTAGTTGATCGAGTCGAGGAGGCTCGGGGAGCGCTGGCTCACGGCGTGGACCCACCTCTGCCTCGCTGCTCGTGTACTGCTCCATCGCGCGTCCGATTCGGACAGTCCAGCCTCATCGCAGGAGCTCCGCTTCCCGGCGCTCCATCTCCGCGCCGTGGTCGTAGCCGAGCAAGTGAAGCAGTCCGTGCGTGAGCGGCGCCCGCCACGCCTCGCCCACGACCTGGGGGCAGAGCACGATGTCGCCGAGTGCGCGCGGAAGACCTTCCGGCAAGAGGTCCCGGCCGTCGATCGGGAACGAGAGCACGTCGGTCGCCTCGTCGATCCCGAGGTGCTCGCGCTTCAGCGCGCGGATCTCCTCGGGCGGGACGAACGCGAGCCCGAGCTCGCCCTCCCCGATCCCTTCGGCGCGGAGGACGCGGGCCGCCAGTTCGACCGCAGCGCCCTCGTCGACCTCGATGCCGCTCCGGTTGTCGACCTCCACGGTCAGCATCCGACTATTTGCTCCGCTCGGTGCCCGTCTCCTCCGCGTGCTCGCGGTAGGCCTCGACGATCTGCTGCACGAGCTTGTGGCGGACGACATCGCGATGGTCGAAGCGGACGAAGGCGATCCCGTCGATCCCCTCGAGGATCCGCTGTACCTGGATCAGCCCGGACGGCTGGTCGCGTGGAAGGTCGACCTGCGTCACGTCGCCCGTGATCACGACCTTGGAGCCGAACCCGAGCCGCGTGAGGAACATCTGCATCTGCTCGGGCGAGGTGTTCTGGGCCTCGTCGAGGATGATGAAGCTGTCGTTCAGCGTGCGACCCCGCATGAAGGCCAGCGGCGCCACTTCGATCGTGCCTCGTTCCATGTAGGTGTTCGCGCGCTCCGGGTCGAGCATGTCGAAGAGCGCATCGAAGAGCGGGCGCAGGTACGGGTCGACCTTGGCGAGCATGTCGCCGGGCAGGAAGCCGAGCCGCTCCCCTGCCTCGACGGCGGGCCGGGTGAGGATGATCCGCGCGACCTGGCGCTCCTGGAGCGCGGCCACGGCAAGCGCCATCGCGAGATAGGTCTTGCCGGTGCCCGCAGGCCCGATCCCGAAGGTGACGGTCTTGCTGCGGATCGCGTCGACGTAGGCCTTCTGCATCACCGTCTTCGGGGCGATCTGCTTGCCCCGGTGACGCCAGACGACGTGCTCGAATACCTCACGGACGTCCTGGTCGCTCTCGAGCGCGCCGAGGACGGCGTCGACGGTTTGCGCGCCGATCTGGTGCCCGCCCTCGACCAGCTCTACGAGCTCGTCGATCACACCGCGCGCTTCGTCCACCTGCGGTTGCTCGCCGTCGAGGGTCAGCTGGTTGCCGCGCAGCCGGATCGTGCAGCCGAGCCGGTCACGGAGCGCCTCGAGCACGCCGTCGCCCATCCCCGCGAGCTCGGCTGCGACGGCGTTCGAAACGTCGAGAACCTCCAGCATGGACTCAGTGTAGGGGTGGCCTCGAGGTGTTCGACCAGGGGCGTCGGGCCGATGGGTGGTCAGAGCCTGGCCGCACGGAATGCCGTCGCGAGATACGGGATCTCGAACGGCTCGGGAAGACCCCGAACGAGCCCGCGGAGCTCGCTCTCGACGCGGCGGCGCTCGGGCTCGGCTGCGATGAGATAGGCGGATCGCGTGCGTGCGAAGGCGAAGAGTGAATCGGCCGTATACGACACGGAGTGACGGAACTCGGCCCGTTCCGCCGGCGCGAACAGCGGTCCGAACTCACGGAACTGCTGGACATGGGCATGTGCGCTCGTGCCGGTTCCCGGCTCGAGGATCCACCGGATCTGCGCCACCCATGCCGCGGCAGCCTCGTCCCGGACGTTCCAGATCGGCGCAAACACCCCACCCGGCGCGAGCACGCGCGCGATCTCGGCCCGAGCCGCATCGTTGTCGAACCAGTGGTAGGCCTGAGCCGCAACGACGGCGTCGGCGGCGCCTGACTCGAGTGGGATCGACTCCGCCGAGCCGGCAAGCGCCGTCACACCCGGACTTCGCTCGGCGAGGCGGCGCCGCATCTGGCCGTCCGGCTCGACCGCCGTGACCTCGTGGCCGAGCGAGGCGAGCAGACGGCTGAAAATGCCCGTGCCTGCGCCCAGATCGACGACCTTGCGAGGCTCGTCGCCGACCATCCAGGCAACAGCCTGCGACGGATACTCCGGCCGAAAGCGGTCGTAATCCTCGGCGGCTGCGCCGAACGCCTGCCGCCGCGCCTCGAAGCTCGTTCGTTCCATTACCTCGACGCTAGCGCGAGACACCGGCACCCGGGTGCGGCAGGAGCCGTCTCGCCTGCCGGCGGGGCGGTCGGCCCACCGCCACAACTGCCGCTTTCGGACAGTCGTGACGACACTGGTTCAAATCCGGTACAGACACATGACACCTCCAACCAGTAGCGTGAGTGCAGGGGCCCGCGGGCCCCTTGGGGGGGCGTGGGGCAAGCGTCCTTCGGCGGTGCGCCGGCCGTGTCCGTCAGCGACAGATCGGGGCATCGAAGCGCTCACGAGGTTGCTCCGACGAACAAGGTCAAGGGCACGCGGTCAGTCCCTGAGCAACCGGTGAGCGCTCGACAGGCCCCGGTCGGCGCGACGGGCGCGGTCAGGCGAGCTTCTCGCGCACGATCTGGCTGACGGCGGAACCGTCGGCGCGGCCGGCGATCTGCGGCATGACGTCCGCCATCACCCGGCCCATGTCCCGCATGCTCGTGGCACCGTTCTCGGCGATCGCGTCGTCGACGATCCGCTCGAGGTCTTCCTCGGTGAGCTGGGCGGGCATGTACTCCTCGAGGATCTCGAGCTCGCCGTCCTCCTTCTCGGCCTGTTCGTCGCGGCCGGCGGCACGGAAGGCCTCCGACGCCTCGACGCGGCGCTTCCGTTCGCGCTGCAGCACCTGGAGCTCCTCGTCGTCGGAGAGCGGGCGCTGAAGGTCCTTCTCCGCGGCGCGGAGGCTCGAGAGGATCAGCCGAAGCGCATCCCGCCGTTGCGCATCGCGCGCGAGGGTCGCGGCCTTCACGTCGGCCTCGATCTGGGTGATCAGGGTCACAGCTCGCTCACCGCAGTCGTCTCCGCAAGTCCCGGCGCTTCCATGTGCTTGCGGCCGAGGATGTGCCAGTGGAGGTGGAACACCGTCTGTCCGGCGGTGGGCCCGACGTTCACCTGCACCGTGTAGTCCTCGAGCCCGGCGTCGCGGGCCGTGTCGGCGACGAACTCGAGCATGCGATGGCTGTCGCCTCCGGAAAGCTGACCGACATCGCGGAACGTGTCGATGTGCTGCTCCGGGATCACGAGCAGGTGAACCGGCGCCTGCGGGTTGATGTCCTTGATCGCGACGAAGCCCCTGGTCGAAGCGACGTGGTCGCCCTCCCGGTAGAGACGGCAGAACAGACAGTCCTCACGCGGCGAGCCCAAGGATCCCCTCCTCGGTCACGCTCGCGGCACGGACCCGGACGAGCTCGCCGACGGGCGCGTCGACGAGGAACGGCGAGTAGTCGTCGCCGTAGCCGCGGCCCGGCCGGTCGACGAGGACGACGTCTTCCGAACCGAGCTTCGAGCGCCAGCGGCGCTGCTCGAGCCGCTGCGAGAGGTCGCGCAGACGGACGCTCCGCTCCTTCTTCAGAGCCGGAGCCACTGCATCGGCTTCCGCAGTATCGGTTCCGGGGCGCGGCGAATACGGGAAGACGTGGACACGGCTGAGCCCGGCGGTCTCGATGGTCCGGAGGGTGCGCTCGAACGCGCGCTCGTCCTCGGTCGGGAAGCCGACGATCACATCGCTCGTCAGGTTGAAGTCCTCGGCGAGCGGCTGGAGCCGACGCAGGTAGGTCGCGGTCGAGTAGCGCCGCTTCATCGCGCGGAGAACGTCGTCGTCGCCGGACTGGAGCGGCACATGGAGATGCCGGGCCACCGTCGCTGTGTCTCGAAGCGCGGCAACGAGGGCATCGTCGACATGGTTGATCTCGATCGAGCTCAGCCTCAGGCGCTCGAGGCCCGGGGTCGCCCCGGCCTCCCGGACGAGTCTCGGCAGGTCGAAGCCGGCCGCCCGGTCGCGGAAGCAGCCGAGGTTGATCCCGGTCAGGACGACCTCGCGATGGCCTTGCCGTACGCGCTTTCCGATCTCCCCGAGCACGGCGGCGGCGCTGCGGCTTCGCGAGCTGCCGCGGACGAGCGGGATCACGCAGAAGCCGCACGAGAACGAGCAGCCGTCCTGGATCTTGACGAACGCACGCACGCGATCGATCCGGGTTTCCGCCTGGACGCAGCCGATCGCCCCGACGTCACCGGCGACGAAGGCCGCCGTCGCCTCCGGCCGCTTCGCAACGACCGTCACGTTCGCCGGCAGGCCGCCGAGCGCGTCCGATGCCAGATTGGCGACGCAGCCGGTCACGTAGACGCGCTGATGCGTGCGAGCGGCGCGGGCCGCGGCCTTGCGGCTCTTGGCGGCCGCCTCGTTCGTCACGCAACAGCCGTTGACGATCGCCACGTCGGCCCCGTCTGCCGCTTCGACGTGACCGTCGGCGAGCAGCCGCTCGCGGATCTCGTGCGCATCGACGTGCGAGACCTTGCAACCGAGGAAATCGACGTTGAATCTCATTCGCTGCGGATCGTACTTCCCGCTCAGCACCGGTTGCGACTCACCGGCGGCCCCTGCGCAGCAGCATCGCCAGTCCGGCGGCCGAAATCACGGCCGCGGAGGCGAGGCCGAACGGCGCCGCGACGCCGGAGCTCGTCCCGAGGACGCCGGCGGCGGCCGATCCGCCGGCGGAGCCGGCCGCCTCGGCGCTGGTCACCCAGGTCAGGGCCTCGGCGCCCGTCCCGGGTGCGACCACGTCCAAGGTCTCGAAGATCGCGACCGTCGCGGGGCCGAACGTCAGCCCTGCGATGAAGAGGATCACCGCGAGCTCGGCGGCGTTCCGCGCGAAGGCAGCCGGCACGAGGAGCGCCCCGAAGAGCAGCACCGCGCGCAGGAAGCGCGCGAGGACCGGCAGCTGCCAGCGCCGGGCTCCGTACCAGAGGGCCCCGAGCACGCTTCCGGCCGCGAACGCGGCGAGCACCGGGCCCGCGAGGGCCGGGTGCCCCCAGCGGCCGGCCGCAACCGGGACCGCGACCTGGACGACCCCCTGGGACGCCCCGAACACGACCGAGACCGCCAGGAGCCCGATCAGCGCGCGGCTCTCGCGCAACGAGGGCATCGGATGAGGCTCGATTGCCGTTTGCGCGCCCTCGCGGGCCGGCAGGGAGAGCAGTGCGCCGGCGACCCCGAAGCTACTGCAGACGACGGCGCCGGCCCAGGTCGAGACGAGAAAGAGGAGCGAGGCGACGACGGGGCCCGCGATCTGGCCGACGTCGTAGATCAGCGACATCATCGCGTAGCCGCGGCGGATGTACTCGGGCTCCACGACATAGCGCCAGAGCGCTCGCGCGGAGGCAAAGAGCGGCGGCGCGCTGAGGCCGCAGGTTCCCGCCAGCAGTACGAGCAACCAGGGAGGTCCGCCCTGGTGGGCGACGAGGTCGAGGGCCGAGTAGCGAGAACGCGTACCCGGAGGCAAGGCCCGGGAGCCAGATCCGAGCACCTCGCCGGTCGACGAGCCGTCCCCGGACCGGCGCAGAAAGGCCGGCGGCGAGCGCGAACGCGGCGACCGCGAACCCGCCGGTCCGGTAGGAGCCCGTCGAGCGCTCGACCGTGAGGAGGAGCGTCAGCGACAGCATCCCGAAGCTGAACGTCGCGGCCGCGAGCGCGTAGAGGAGGCGGCGGGCCGGCTTCAGACGGATGAGGGAGAGGTACGAGGCGGTCACGGCGGAGGCCTAAGGTACGCGGATGGCCGAGCTCACCGCGCCTCCGCGCCGGATCCTCACCGAGCGGCTGCTTCTGCGCCCCTACGAGGCCGCCGACGCGCCGCTCTTCAAGGAGGCCGTCGATTCGAGCCTCGAGCACCTCCGGGAGTTCATGGAGTTCGCATGGGCTGCGCCGGAACCGCTGAGCGCGGTCGAGAAGCGCATCGACGAGGTCTGCCGAAACTTCGAGCAGGGCGCAGGCTGGACGTACGCCCTGCTGCCTCCGGACGGTTCCGAGCTGGTCGGCGGGGCCGGGCTCCACCGTCGCGTCGGCCCGGAGGCGCTCGAGATCGGATACTGGCTTCGCGCGAGCCACGTCGGACGCGGGCTTGCGACCGAGGCCGCCGGGGCCCTGACACGTGTCGCATTCGATTGCTGCGGCGTCGTCCGCACCGAGCTCCACATCGACCCGGCGAATTCGGCGAGCCTCGCGATTCCCGTGCGGCTCGGCTACACCCACGACGCCACGCTCCGCCGTCGGCTCCCGCCGGTGCGCCCCGGCGAGGAGCGCCGGGACGCCGAGATCTTCTCGCTGCTCGAGGAGGAGTACCCGGGTTCACCGTCCGCGGCGATCGCCGTCGAATGGCTCACCGAGCCCCATGCGCGCTGAACGAGCCCGATCTCTCAGACTCATGATCGGAACGACCAGGAATCGGGCCACTTCGCCCCTCGAGCGCGCCCCCACCCTGGGTGGGGAGCCATCCCCGCCACCCTCGAGATCAATTCTACGGGCCCGCGAGGGCGCTGTCTGTACCAACATTGGAACGGTTCGTCCACGGATGACGGGTAGGCCAGCCCGGAACGGCTCCCGCGTCCCGGGCGTCAGCGTCGGCTGAAGAGATCCGCGCCCCAGCCGTCGAGCTCACGGCGCTCGAGATGGTCGAAGCCGGGAAGGGTGAGTCGATCCTGCGCGAGGTATCCCGCTGTAATCGCTCTCGCCGCGATCAGCCGAGGCCCCACGAGCTCCGCGGCGGCGAGCGAGATGTTCGCGACGGCGAGGTCGGAAGCGGGAAGCTCGTCCTCGCGCGCATCGACGAGCCGGGCGTCCAGCCTGACGCCGTTCACGACTGCATTCTCGCGGGTCACCTCGACGGCGGTCTCCTCCAGGTCGACCGCGATCACCGGCTCGAACCCGAGCCTGGCTGCCGCGATCGAGATCACGCCCGAGCCGCAGCCGACGTCGAGCAGGGAGCCGCGAGCCTCAGTGCAGAGGAGCTCGAGGCAGAGGCGGGTCGAGGGGTGCGCGCCGGTTCCGAAGGCGCGGCCGGGGTCGATCACAACGGCGAGCGCGTCTGCCGGCGGCGCCTCCCACGGTGGGCCGACCCAGAGCACACCGATCCGCACGGCATGGTGGAACTCGCGCCAGCGGTCATCCCAGCCGTCCGCGACCTCCGTGATCAAGGCGTCCGGGAACTCCGCGAGGACGCGCTCGGCCGCCGCGCCATAGGCGGCAAGCTCGACCGACTCGCCGCCGGCCATCTCCTCGAACCCTTCCGGCGCCAACTCGACGAACCGAGCGCGGAGCTGCTCGGCGCCGTCGGCAGGGGCGGTGACGGCGACCCGGATCAGAGAAACGCGCTCTTCAGCTTCTCGAAGAAACCCTGGTGATGCTGGTAGGTGTCGTCATCGCTCAACTGCTCGAACTCGTCCAGGAGCCGGCGCTGTTCGTCGGTGAGGCGGCGCGGGACGGTGACGTTCACGAGAACGCGGTGGTCTCCGTGGCCGAAGCCCTGGAGCACCGGCATCCCCTTGCCACGAAGGATGCGGACGTCCCCGGGCTGGGTACCCGGGTCGAACTCGAGCTCCTGGGTGCCTTCGAGCGTGTCGATGGAGACCTTCGTCCCGAGCGCAGCCTGCACGATCGTGAGATCGACCTGGGAGAAGATGTCGTTCCCTTCGCGCACGAAACGATCGTCCGGGCGAACGTTCACGTGAATGTAGGCATCGCCGTCGCGGCCGCCGAGTGCGCCGGCGTGGCCCTCACCCGTGACCCGGATCCGCTGGCCGTCCTGGATCCCGGCAGGGATCTCGACCTCGAGCGTGCGCGTCTGCATCGTCCGGCCCCCGCCGTTGCACTCCTCGCAGAGGTGCTCGACCACGCGGCCGCTGCCGTTGCAGTCGGGGCAGGCGCTCTGCCTGACGAACTCACCGAGGATCCCCCTCGAGACCTGCTGGAGCAGTCCGTGTCCGCCACAGCGGCGGCATGTGACCGGGGACGTGCCGGGAGCGGCGCCGCTGCCGTGGCAGGTTCCGCAGGTGGTCGCGGTCTCGAGCGGAACCGTGAGCTTCACCCCCTGCGCGGCACCGACGAGCTCGATCGTCACCTCGGCGAGAACGTCGGCACCGCGCGACCCGCCGCCGCCACGGCGGCGGCCCGGGCCGAAGAGATCCTCGCCGAAGAACGCGCTGAAGAGATCACCGAAATTCCCGAGGTCGAAATGACTCGGCTGGAAGCCGCCGGAGCGAAGCCCCGCGTGGCCGTAGCGATCATAGAGCTGGCGGGTCTCCGGGTTCGAGAGCGCCTCGTAGGCCTCCGACACTTCGCGGAAGCGGAGCTCGGCGTCGGGCTCGCCGGAGACGTCCGGATGCAGCTCCCGCGCGAGCTTGCGGAAGGCTTTCTTGATCGTCTGCTCGTCGGCGCTCCTGGGCACGCCGAGCAGGTCGTAGTAGTCGCGTTCGGTCGTGGACACGGGGCTCATATCGTGCCAGCCGCGGTGGCCCTCGCACCTACGAGGCTCGCAGGCTATTCGTCGGCGTAGACGTCGTCGACGAAACGGGACAACTCGTAGGCTGCCGCCCGGACGGCGCCGAGGGCCTTCTCGTAGTCCATGCGCAGCGGGCCGAGGAGGCTGACCGTGCCGAGAGACTGATTGGCGTAGCCGTAGGTTGCACCGACGAGGGCCAGGTTGCGGAGGCCCGACTGCTCGAGCTCGTCCCCGACCCGCGCGAACGACCGCTGCATCCCGAGGGACTGCGCGAGGATGTCGAGCAGTGCAGCGCGTTTCTCGAGCGCATCGATCAGGCTTCGGTAGGCGCCGATCTCCTCGTCGCGCAGGTCGTCGAGGAGCCCTGCGGCGCCGCCGACATACAGCTCCCTTTCGTCCTCGACGTTGTAGAAGGCGCTACGCAGGATCGCGAGGAACGCGCGCTCGCGCGGCGACGCGCTCGGCTCGTCGAAGGCGCGGGCGAGCAAGCGCGAACGCAGCCGGAGGCCGGTGAGCCTCTCCCGCAGGTAGTCGCCGGCCCAGGTGACGAGACCAGGGTCGAGCGGCTCCTCGAACGCGTACCGCTGCTTCGTCACACCGCCGGTCGACGTGATCACGACGACGACCACGACGTTCGGCTGGAGCTGGAGCACGTCGACGTGGCGAACGGTTGCGGCCTCGAGCGGCGGTGCCGAGACGAGCGCGATCAGGCGCGTGACCTGCGACAGCGTCTCCGTCGTGACCTGCAAGGCCTCGTCGACTTCGGTGCGCTTGGTCGTGAGCTCGAGCGCGAACCCGACGGGTCGCTGCTCCTGTCGAGCGAGCAGCGCGTCGACATAGACCCGGTAGCCGGCCTCCGTCGGCACCCGCCCCGCCGAGGTGTGCGGGTGAGTGAGCAGCCCGAGCCGCTCGAGCTCGGCGAGCTCGGCACGCACGGTCGAGGACGACACCCCGACGCTGCTCCGTTCGACGAGTGACCGCGAGCCGACCGGGGCGCTCGTCGCGACGTACTCCTCGACGAGGCGAGCGAGGATCTCGCGTTGCCGCTCCGAGAGCTCGACCGGGCTCGTCACCGCCGACCGCGCCTCGGTGCTCCGGACCGCCGCTCGGTTGCCCGTCTCATCCGCCCATGGTAGGCGAGCCTCGCCGGCGCCCACGGCCCGGCCTCGACCGGGTCGCGGACCCCGGCGGCTCAGGCGAGCAGGGTTGCCGTGACGTCGTCCCCGAGGAAGCGCCCGCGCGGGGTCAGCGCAAGGGTGTCGCCGCTCCGGGTCACGAGACCGAGCCGTTCGAGGCGCTCGAGGCCGGCAGGATCGAGCATCCGCTCACCCGCCTCGACCAGGACGGGATCGTCGAGCCGCAGCCCGAGCATCACCCGCTCGGTCTCGCGGATCTCGCCCGTCAGCTCCTCGAGCTCGCGCGGCGGGCGTCGCCCCGCCGCGAGGGCATCGACGTAGCCGCGAAGCGAGGGAGCGTTCCGCCAGCGGCGATTCTCGATTGTCGAGACGGCGCCCACGCCGAGACCGAGGTAGTCGTGCCCGAGCCAGTACCCGAGGTTGTGCTGTGACCTCAGATCGCGCGTCCTGAGATCACCCGACCCGAGATCGCGTGACCTGTGACCGCGCCCCGCTCCCGGCGCCCACACGCCCGCCTCGACGGTGCGGCAGAAGTTCGCGGTTTCGTACCACCGGTAACCGGCACGGGTCAGCGTCTCGACCACAAGCTCGAAATACGACTCCATCGATTCGGCCTGACGCGCGAGCTCGGCTCCGTGGGCGTGCGTGAAGCGGGTGCCCGGTTTCGCTTCCAGCTCGTACGCGGAGAGATGTTCGGGCTCGAGCGCCAGTGCCTCGGCGAGGTCGCTCGTGAGCTCGGCGGGGCTCTGGCCCGGGATCCCGTAGATGAGATCGAGAGAGATGTTGTCAAATTCGGCATCACGAAGAACATAGACCGCGCGGCGGACGTCGTCGGGGGTGGCAACGCGGTCGAGCAGCTCGAGGAGGTGCGGCTGGAAGCTCTGCGCCCCGAGTGAGACCCGGGTCACGCGGTTTCGGCGAAGTAGGGTCGCCAGCTCGGGCGTGACCGTCTCCGGATTCGCCTCGACCGTGACCTCGCGGGCGACGGGGAGAGCCGCGAGCAACCGCTCGAACGCCTCAGGATCGGTGAACGTCGGCGTGCCGCCGCCCAGGAAGATCGTCTCGACCTCCGCGGCGAGCAAACTGCGTTCGAGACCGAGCTCGGCGAGAAGCGCGTCGACGTACCCGCCGTGGTCACCGTGCCGCCCCACCGACGTCACGAAGTCGCAGTACCCGCAGCGGTGAGCGCAGAACGGGAGATGCACGTACAGATGCGGCGCGCCGGCCACGACCCTAGCGCTTGCCGCTGTCGTTGAGGTTCAACACCGCGAGAAACGCCTCCTGCGGCACCTCCACCCCGCCCACCTGCTTCATCCGCTTCTTGCCCTCTTTCTGTTTTTCGAGAAGCTTCCGCTTGCGCGAGATGTCGCCGCCGTAGCACTTCGCGATCACGTCCTTCCGCCGTGCCTTCACCGTCTCTCGAGCGATCACCCGCGAGCCGATCGCGGCCTGGATCGCGACGTCGAACATCTGCCGCGGGATCTCCTCGCGCAGCCGATCGACGAGCGCGCGGCCACGCTCGTACGCCGACTCGCGGTGGATCACGAGCGACAGCGCATCAACCGGCTCGCCGCCGACGAGGATGTCCACGCGAACGAGCGAGCCCGGCCGGAACCCGATGTAGTCGTAGTCGAAGCTCGCGTAACCGCGGGTGCGCGACTTGAGCGCGTCGTAGAAGTCGAGCACGATCTCCGCGAGCGGCAGCTCGTAGGTGAGCAGGGTACGGTCCTCGGCGAGGTACTCGAGGTGGTCGAATCGGCCTCGCCGGTCGTTGCAGAGCTCCATCACGGCACCGACGTACTCCTTCGGGACGATCACCTGGGCCTTGATGTACGGCTCCTCGACCTCGTCGACGGCATCGGGCATGTCTGAGGGGGTGTGCACCTCCTTCCAGGCCGTGCTGCTCTGGGCGAGCACTCGATAGGCCACGGTCGGGGCGGTCACGATCAGGTCGAGGTCGAACTCTCGCTCGAGCCGTTCGCGAACGATCTCCATGTGGAGCAGCCCGAGAAAGCCGCAGCGGAACCCGAAGCCGAGCGCCTGGGAGGTCTCCGGCTCGTAGAACAACGCTGCGTCGTTGAGCTTCAGCTTCTCGAGCGCGTCGCGAAGCTCCGGGTAGCTGTCGGAGTCCGTCGGGAAGAGCCCGGCGAACACCATCGGCTTGACCTCCTTGTAGCCCGGCAGCGGTTCGGCGGCGGGCTTGCTCTCGGTGGTGAGGGTGTCCCCGACGCGAAGCTCCGAGACCTCTTTCAGCCCGGTGATCACGTATCCCACCTCACCGGCCGCGAGCTCTGGGAGCGGAGCCATCACCGGTGACATCGCGCCGATCTCCTGCGCTTCGAATCGAGTCCCGAGCGCCATCGCGCGGAGATCCTCGCGCGGATGGAAGGAACCGTCCACCATCCGCACGAACGCGAGCACGCCCCGGTACTGGTCGTAGGACGAGTCGAAGATCAAGGCGCGCGCCGGCGCGCCGAGATCGCCGGCGGGCGCGGGAATCCGCGCGACGACCGCATCGAGGACGTCCTCCACGCCGATCCCCGTCTTCGCGGAGATCCTCAGGACTCGGCCCGGGTCGTCGCCCAGCAGCTCTGCGAGTTGGATCGCGACACCATCCGGATCGGCCTGCGGCAGGTCGATCTTGTTCACGATCGGGACGATCTCCAGGTTGTTCTCGATCGCGAGGTAGGCATTCGCGAGCGTCTGCGCCTCGATCCCCTGCGCCGCGTCGACGACGAGCAGCGCGCCCTCACATGCCTGGAGCGAGCGCGAGACCTCATAGGTGAAGTCGACATGGCCGGGCGTGTCGATCAGGTTCAGCTGATGGCCCTTCCAGGCGACCCTCACGGCCTGGGCCTTGATCGTGATCCCCCGCTCGCGCTCGAGATCCATCGAGTCGAGCACCTGCGCGCGCATGTCGCGCTGGGAGACGGCGTGGGTCAGTTCGAGGATGCGGTCGGCGAGCGTCGACTTGCCGTGGTCGATGTGCGCGATGATCGAGAAATTGCGGATGTGCTGCTGGTCCATGCTGGCGGCGATGGTAGCCGTGGGGCCTTGCGGCAGGCTCGAGCGTGGGTCACGCTCCGGGTCGAGAAAACCGCCGGTCCGTAGCTTCGGGGAGTATCGTTGCCCGCGGTCACTACGTGAAGCGCGGCGCCGAGCGTGCTCTCGACTTGCTCTTGCATCCGCGCCGATTCGCCGCCGGAACGGCAGGCCGACGACCGAGAGACCCGGGCCTTGCTCCGGGGTCGCGTCAGTTACACCTTCTCCACGGCCACTACACCTTCTCCACAGCCACTCGGTGCCTCGAGCTCGTCGTCGGCTCCGAAACGATCAGTCGGCGCGGCGGGCGATGAGCCCGCGGAGCGCATCGAGCTCGCGGACGCGCAGCAGCCGGCAGAGGAGGAGGTAGACGCCGGTCGCGGCGAGGAGCGCGGCCGTGAGCGAGACGGTCTGGGCCGGGATCGACCGGCCGAGCGTCGAGTCGAGCGGCTCCCAGACGAAGTACGCGACGGCGGCGACCGCCGCGGAGGCGATCGCGACGCGCACGACGACCGACAGCGTCTCGCGGCCCTCGATCCCGCCGATCCGGCGCCGCATCAGGAAGAGCAGCGCCGCGGTCCCGAACACGTTCACGACCGCGGTCGCGAGTGGGATCCCCCACGCCCCGACCCGGTAGAAGACGGTGTCGAGGGCGATGTTGAGCCCGAGGTTCGCGAGTGCGACGACGGTCGGGATCCAGTTCTCCTGCAGGCTGAAGAAGCCCCGGTTCAGCATCAGCATCGCGCCGTTGAACACGAGCCCGGCGCTGAACGCCGCGAGGCAGTAGGCCACGGTCGGCGTCTGCCACGGCTTCCAGGCGTGGTGCTGGAAGAGCAGCCGGATGATCGGCTCGCAGAGAACCGCGGTGAAGACGCTCGCCGGGATCAGCAGAAATGCGATCTGGCGGATCCCACGGGTCAGCGTGTCGCGGAACCCGTCCATGTCCCCACGCGTCGCGAGCCGCGAAAGCGTCGGGAAGAGCACGGTTGCAATCGCGACCGAGAAGATCCCCTGCGGGAGCATGTAGACGAGGAACGACTTCTGGATCGCGGTCGGCGCGAGCTCGGCGTTCACGAGGCGGGAGGCGAAGACCTGGTCGATCACGGCGTTCACGTTGATCAGGCCGAGCCCGAGCGTGACGGGGATCATCAGCACGAAGGTGCGCTTGACCATCGGGTCGCGCCAGTCGATGAGGAGCCGCAGCCGCTCCTCGCCGTGCTCGAGCCCGTAGAGCCACGGGAACGGGAGCAGCGTCTGGATGATCGTCGCGACCAGGATCGAGGCGGCGTAGATGTACAGCTCGGCGTTCATGTGCGTGCCTGCGGCACCCCGATCACGAGCCCGACGATGATCGCCACGTTCCAGACGACCGGAGAGAGCGCAGGCACCGTGAAATGGTCGTAGGTGTTGAGGATCCCGACGACGATCCCGGAGACGCCGAGGAGCGCCACGATCGGGAAGAGAACCTGCGAGAGCCCGACCGCGAGCGACCTGTGGTTGCCCGGGTTGCCGAAGAGGCCGATCACGTACGGCGCGGCGAGGATGAAGAGCGCCGAGAGTGCCGTCAGCCCGAGCAGCATCAGCCAGAAGAGGGTCGAGGCGACCCGCCAGGCCCGACGCCGCTCGCCCTTCTCGATCAGCTCGCTGAACACGGGCACGAACGCAGACGAGAGCGCCGCGTCGGCGACGAGCGCCCGGATCAGGTTCGGGATCTGAAACGCGATCGTGAACGCGTTGATCCTTCCGAAGGCACCGAAGTAGTAGGCCGCGACGATCTCGCGGATCAGCCCGAACACCCGCGAGAGCGCGGTCGCAATCGCGAAAATGAAGGTCGAGCGGGCGAGCCTGCGCTTGCTCGGGAGCGGGACGCCGGATGCCTCAACGGCGCCCGTCCAGGGGGTTTCGGCCTCGGTCACCTTCCGCGACGATACGTGCCGAGGCTGACGCGGGCGGCCTTCCGACGTGCGCTTGCTACGATCTTCGGGCCCGTCGTTGCGGGTGTTTTTACGAGACACACCTCAGAGAGAGCACATGGCCAACATCAAGCAGCAGAAGAAGCGCATCCGCACCGCCGCCGCCGAGCGGCTCGAGAACCTGCGCTACCAGTCGACCATCAAGACGCTCACCAAGCGCCTCTCGGCGGCCGTCTCCGACGGCGACGCCGACAAGGTCGCCGAGGAGCATCGCACCCTCGTGCGCTGGATCGACAAAGCCGTCTCCCGCGGCGCCCTCCACAAGAACACCGGCGCCCGCAAGAAGTCCCAGGCCGCCCGGCTCGCTTCGCCGAAGAGCTAGAGCCGCAGTCGCAGCCACGGTTTCGGGCTCTGGCACAAGCATCTCGCCGAGCCCGTCAGTCGCCCGCGGAGAGCGAAGCGACCGCGAGGAATGCGTCGCCCGCCCGAACGTTTCCCCCAACGGCAGCGACCGATGCATGCTCATCCAGGAGCTCGTCCTCGTCGCTCGGAGATCGTGTGCCGTAGCGGCGCTGTCTGGAGGTGGAGCGGCGCCTACCCGTTGTCGACGAACTCGGCGACCTTCACGAACGAGACGGTCGGCCGCACCCCGTAAAGGCCCGTCACCCGTTCGAGGAGCTCATCATCGAAGAACCCGCGCGCCGCTTCCTCGGAGTCCCAGAGGTACAGATTCGTCGCGCGACGGTTCAGAGCATCGACGGTGAATGCCTTCTGCCGCAGCCCCGGCATCCCCTCGAACCTGCCGCGGGCCTGACTCGCGATTCCTTCGATCCGTACCGGGTCGAAGTGGTCCCCGTACTGGAACTCTACGATCACACCCTGCATCTCCGCCGCCTCCTTTCGCAGTGCAACGGAGAAGAGCATAGACCTGTTCTCGGGTAGCCTTCGGGCAGATCATGGGCGGGGTACAGCCCTCAGATACCACGGTGATGAGAGCCGGTCTCCGCAAGTCGCTGCCACCGGCGGTCGTCGTTCTTGCGGCACTCGGAATCTGCGGGAGCGCCGGAGCTCATCCCGCGACGTTCAAGGGAAAGGTCTGCGGGCTCGTCGCGCCGAAGGTGATCGCCACCGTCCCCGGTGTTTCGACGGCCTGCACCGAGGAGGCGCCGCTGCAGGCGCCGGGCGGGAAGGACTACGTCGGCACGTGGAAGGGCTTGACGCCGACCACGAGCCTCGGGATCACGATCGAGTCGTTCAGCGACACGGGCATGCTCGCGCTCGCGCGGACCAATCTGAAGCAGGGGCTCGTCGGGCAGCCGAAGAACGTGGCCGGTATCGGCGACGAGGCGTACGAAGCGAAAGGCACGGGGTCCGTGGACATCAAGACCGACGTGGGGAAGTACATCGCGACCATCACGCTGACGTCGGTCAAAAGCCCGCCGAAGTCCCCGGCCGAGATCGCCCCGGTCGCGAAGGCCGTCGTCGCGGCCCTTCAGTAGGCGAGTGCATCCGGTATACGGCACGGCACCGGCCTGCGTCCTGATCATGACTGTCCACGGTCGGCGACGCTGCCCGGGCGTTCCTCTTCCTGAACGCTCGCGTGGATCGCGTTCCTGCCGTTCCCATGCCGCGATGAACACCGGGCCCGGCGAGGCGGGAAGCCGCTCGGCGGCCGAGTTCATACGAGGTTCGGATCCGGCTCAACCTGTGACCTCGCGGCGCTGAGCCCGCTCGAGCGCCGCCTGCAAGCTTCGCCTGAATGCCAGCGCCCTGCGGCCGCGGTCGGTGACCCGGTAGAGCCCGTCTCGACGGGTGAGGAAACCTCGTTCCTCGAGGCGCTCCAGACCCGGGCGCAGGCTCATCGCGCTCACGCGCCGGGCGATCGCGACCGGATGCGGATATCGCAGGATCAGCGAGAGCAGTGTCGCTTCGGACATGCTGAAGCGTAGCGGCCGTTTGTCATCGTCTCAGGGGGCGCGGTGGACTACGGGCGCGGTTGGGTGATCTCGATCAGTGCTCGCTCGAGCTCGAGCTCGGGGGCGAGTCGTGAGCCGCCCTTCAGCGCGTGGTCGAGCCTTGCAAGGCGGACAGTGATCGCCCGCAGCTCCTCGGGCTCGTAGTTACGGCCCTGCGCGTAGAGCTTTCCGACGTAGTAGGGGTGCCCCTTGAGCGTGACGGCGGCATCCTTCGCGGCGATACCCTGCGCGTCGAGAGCCTTGGCGCGGCCGATCCGGGCGACGTGGCTCGTGAGGATCGAGGCGACGCGCGGGATCGTCCGCGAGCGCGGGTCACCGGACCGCTCGAGCAGGCCTTCGGAAGCGTGGAGAACGCCGTCGACGTCGCGCGCTCCCCAGGCGTCGGTGAGTGCGAAGTTCGTCGTCTCGGCGCGCGCCGCGACGAGGCGTTCCACATCCGCGGCGGTGATCGGATCGCCGTTCGCCCAGGTGACGAGCTTGTCGACCTCGGAGGCGAGCTCGTAGACATCGTCCCCGACGAGCTCGAGCAGGGCGCGACAGGCCTCGGGCTCTGCCTTCGTGCCCTGAAGGCCGAACTGCTCGGAGACCCATCGCTGGAGCGCCTTCTGCGGGACGTCCCAGAGGAGCAGCTCGCCCTTGCCGGACTGGACCGCCTTCGCAAGCGGGGAATCCTTCTTCAGCTCACCCCCGACGAGGGCCAGCGTCGTTGCAGGCGCCGGGGCCTTCAGGTAGTCGGCGAGCTCCTTCGCGTCCGCAGCCTTCCAGGTTTCGACGCCCTCGACGACGATCAGGCGGCCGTCGCCGGCGAAGAGACCGAGCGCGTTGCAGGCGGCGACCGCGTCGGCACCCGTGAGCTCGGCGGCGGCATGCACTTCGACGGCGTCTTGCGAAAACCGGCCACGGAGCCGGGCGACCGCACGGTCGATCTTCGGCCGGTCGGTGCCGGCGATCAGGTAGGCGCTCCCTAGCTCGTCGCTCACGCTGCTATCGCCGTCGGGCCACGCTACCGGCGGAGCGGACGAGCTTCACCGCGGTCTTGCGGTGCCTCGGATCGGTGGCGATCCGCCAGGCCTTGATGTAGGCCGCACGGGCCCTCGGGTTCCGGGCGAGCCGCATCGCGCTCAGCGCGCCGAGCATCAGGAGCCGCCGGCCCCGCTTGCTCTTCGCCGCGAAGAGGAGCATCCGGAAGAGCAGCACCATGACGCCTCACGCTACCCGCGCCGCAAACATCCCGGGAGGCTCAGCCGAAAAGCCAGGCTGCGCCGAAAGCAAGCACCATCATCAGGGCGCCGAGCGGCAGTACCACGGAGGCGACGCCCAGCATCGCGATGAACGGCGTCTCGCCACTCTCTCCGTCACGTTCGATCTCGGCAAGAACGTGCGCCTCGTCGAGGACGCTGCGCACGGGGTGCCGAAGCTCGATCTTCGCGGCCGGGTGGTTCTTCAGGTCATTCATGGGGCTGTCGTACCCGGGATCGCCACGGACGAATCCGCCTCCGCCGCAGGCGGGAGACGCGGGCCGGGTCGTAGGTGGTCGCGGTAGCGGACGCACACGGCGAGCACCACGACGACGACGAGGATCGACAGCTCCCGGCCGCTCGCGATCTCGGCAAAGGGGAGCGAGCCGATCGCGCGGGCGCAGAACGCAATGTAGGACGCCGTCCAGCCGTTCAACCACGCGACGACGGAGGCCGCCCCCGGCGAGACGATGCCGAGCCCGGCGGTCAGGAACGCAAGACCGAGCAGCACGGGCATCGCGGGCTCGGCGAGCGCATTCGCCGGCACCCCGAGAATCGGCAGGTAGCCGAACTGGAGCCAGAGGATCGGCGCCGTCACGATGCTGCACCCGAGCGAGACCGCGACGCCCATCCGCAGGCCGCGCGGCAGGGGCGTGTACTCGAGCCGTTCGGCGATCTTCGGCACGACCGTGAAAATGGCCGCCACCGCAGCGAACGACAGCTGGAAACCGGGGTCGTAGACGTTGTACGGATTCCAAGCGAGAAGCGCGACGGCCGCGAGAAGCAGCGCCTGCCACGAATCGCGCGTCCGGCCGCTCAGCCAGGCGAGCGATGCCAACCCTCCGGCGATGCCGGCGCGGATCACCGAGGGCTGTGGCCCGACGGCGAGCACGTATGCGGCTATTCCGCCGAGCGCTCCGAGCTCACCGAGAACGCGACTGATCCCGAGCAACCAGGCGAGCGTCAAGACACCCGCTGCAACGAGGACGACGTTCTGGCCGCTCACTGCGAGGATGTGGTAGAGCCCAGACGCCTGGAAGTCCTGCCGCAGTCCGGGCGAGAGCTGCGAGCCCTCGCCGAGCACGATCCCTTCGAGGACAGCGCGCCGCTCTCCCCCCAGGCCGGGGGCGATCGAGCGGCGAAGCCAGTCGTGGAGGCCGTCCGCGACTCCCCCGAGACCGCCGCGCCGCCCGACCTGCTTCCACTCGTCGACCTGGAGGATCACGTGGACGCCGTGGCGTCGAAGCCAGGTGCGGTAGTCGAAGCCGTTCTCAGGGCCCGTTGGGAGCTTCACGATCACGAGTGCGTCGAGCACTCCGCCGAGCGGCGGTGAGCGACCGAGCGGGAACTCGAGCTGAACCGGCTCGTTCACGCGGGCCCCACGGAACGTGCGAGCCCGACCTTGTGCCCGCAGGCCGAACTGCCCTTCGACCACGGGTGCCGTGACGACGACCCTGGCGCGGCCCGCAAGCCCGACATTCGGAAGGAGTGGGCTTCGGTCGATCGTGTCGAGGCGGGCGCTTCCCCACCACCAGCCGACGAGCCCGACCAGGATCGCAAGCAAGACGAGTCGCGGGCCCGAGCCGTCGATCGCGACGACGGCGGCTCCCACGCCCGCGGAAACGACGAGCAGGATCTCGCCGAGCCGCCCGACGTTCGCGAGGGCGAGCCCGACCGCGAGGGCGCCGGCGAGGAGATGCGACGAAGCGGGTCGCAGACTCAAGCGATCACGAGCCCACGGAGGCTGTCGATCTTTGCCGGGCCGATCCCGGAGATCGCGTCGAGATCGTCGATCGAGGTGTACGGCCCGTGCTGCTGGCGGTAGTCGATGATCTTCTGCGCCGTCGTCGGGCCGATCCCGGGAAGGGCGTCGAGCTGTTCCGCCGTGGCGGTGTTCAGGTCGACCGGAGCCGAGGCTGTGGGTCCGCCGGAGGCCCCGGCCGGGGCCGGTGCGACGGCCGTCGCACCCGCGGCCGCCGAGGGAACGAGCACCTGCTCGCCGTCGGCAAGCGGGGCCGCCAGGTCGACCGAGGCCGCCTGGGCGTGGGCGGTCATCCCGCCGGCGCGCGCGATCGCGTCGGTGATTCGCGAGCCCTGCGACAGGCGGTAGACGCCCGGGCGCCGGACGGCACCCGCGACGTCGACGACCACCTCCGACGGAGCCGTGGCAACCGACGCCGGAGCGCCCGAAGGTGCATCCTCGGATGTGCCGGCCGGGGTCGAGAGTGCGGGAGCGTCCCCGCTCGACCCGTCGGCGGAGTACGAGCTCGCGCTCGACCCCGACCGGCCGAGGAAATGCGCCGCCGCGAACACGACCAGCAAGGCGATCGCCGCAGCGATGAGCGCCTGGCGACGTGTGAGGGTGAGCGACGGCACCTACCGAGCGTGCCGGTCGATGTGTGACGCGCGGGTACCAACTTCGTGCCAACCACGTCACATGTTCTGGCCCGGCAGCGACAATCGCCCGATGGACGTCCGCCCGATCCCGGGACAGGAGCATCTTCGCTGGGCAGAGACCTCGCTCCCGGCCGCGGAGGAGCCCGCCTGGCATGAGGCCTCGCGTGCCGCTCGCGAGCTCGGCAAGACCGGGCTCGAGGTGTGGACGACCGAGGCCCACCCCGAGGTCGTCCGCTTCCTCACCGAGCGCGGGTACAGGGAGGCGTTCCGCTACCTCCGCTACGCCCTCGATCTCGCAGCGGCGCCCGACCCGGGCGACCCCGAGCACGAGGTGACATCGCTCGCGCTCCGCCCCGGCCTGCTCCCACAGATCTACGCGGTTGCGCTCGAGACCTATCCCGATCAGCCTGGCCGCCGGGACGCGAACATCGGAACGATCCAGAACTGGTGCGGGTTCGCGGTCGATCCGAACCCACCCGACGCGTTCATGATCGCGCTCGAGGACGGCGTCGTGATCGGCTTTGCGATCCTCGCGGTCGACGGCGACGAAGGCGAACACGTCCACACGGGAGTCGCCGCGGCCCGGAGAGGCCAGGGCGTCGCGGAGTCGCTCAAGCGGGCGCACATCCGCTGGGCGAAGGCGAACGGGCTCCGTGTCCTGCGCACGGCGAACGAGGTGCGAATTCCCCAGATCAGCCGGTTGAACGAACGTTACGGCTATCGGCCCGAGCCGGCCGAGATCGTGCTGAGAGGCCCGCTCGCGCCGGCCTAAACAACGAAGTTCACGAGCTTGTCCGGCACGACGAAGACCTTGGGCTCCTGGCCGTTCAGGTGCGCCTGGACGCGCTCCGAGGCCCGTGCCCGCGCGATCAGCTCCTCCTCCGGCAGCCCCGCCGGCACCTCGATCCGGTCGCGCAGCTTGCCGTTCACCTGGCAGACGAGCTCGATCGTCTCCCGCACAAGCAGCGACTCATCGGCGACCGGCCACGGCTCGGCCCACAGACGCGAGTGCCCGAGCGCGGCCCACAGCTCCTCGGCGATGTGGGGTGCGTAGGGTTGGATCAGCGACACCGCGGTCTCGGCGGCGAAGCGAGCTGCCGGATCGCCGGGCTCGCGGGAGATCTCGTTCACGAGCTCCATCACCGCAGAGACGGGCGTGTTGAAGACGAACCGCCGCTCGATGTCGTCGGTCACCTTGTGGATCGTCTCGTGCGCCTTGCGCGTCAGCACCGTCACCGGCGGATCGGTCACCGCCTCGCGCCCGAGCGCCTCGTGCACGACCCGCCACAGCCGCTGCAGGAACCGCCACTGGCCGTCGACGCCGGTGTCCTGCCACTCCTTGTCCTGGTCGGCCGGCCCCATGAACAGGATGTAGAGCCGCAGCGAGTCGGCGCCGTAGCGGTCGACGAGCTCGTCGGGCGAGACGACGTTGCCCTTCGACTTCGACATCTTCGCGCCGAAGCGGTAGATCATCCCCTGGTTGAAGAGGCGTGCGAACGGCTCGTTGAAGCCGAGAACGCCGAGATCCGACAACGCCTTCACGAAGAAGCGCGCGTACATCAGATGCAGGATCGCGTGCTCGATCCCGCCGATGTACTGGTTCACCGGCAGCCAGTAGTCGACGAGCTCGCGGTCGAAGGGCGCCTGGTCGTTGTGCGGGTCCGTGTAGCGCAGGAAGTACCAGGACGAGTCGACGAACGTGTCCATCGTGTCGGTCTCGCGCTTCGCGGCGCCGCCACACGCGGGGCATGTGACGTTCACCCAGTCCTCGGCGGCCGCCAGCGGGGAGCGGCCCTTCGGCAGGTAGTCGGCGATCTCGGGGAGCACCACCGGCAGCTCGGCGTCGGGCACCGGGACGATTCCACAGGCATCGCAGTGGATCACGGGGATCGGGCAGCCCCAGTAGCGCTGACGGGAGAGCAGCCAGTCGCGCAGGCGGTAGTTGATCGCGACGTGGCCGAGGCCGCGCTCCTCGAGGTCCGCGACGACGGCTTTCTTCGCCTCCGGCACCGAGAGCCCGGTGAACTGCTCGGAGTTGACGAGCACCTCGTCGTCGGAGTGCGAGACGTAGGCCGTGGTCTCGTCGACCGTGCCGTCGGCGGGCGCGACCACCTGGACGATCGGCAGGTTGAACTTCTCGGCGAACTCGAAGTCGCGCTGGTCGTGTGCCGGGACGGCCATGATCGCGCCGGTGCCGTAGTCCATCAGCACGTAGTCCGCGACCCAGATCGGGATGTTGGCGCCGTTCACGGGATTCACCGCGTAGAACCCCGTGAAGACGCCCGTCTTCTCGGTGGCGGCGGCGCGCTCCTCGCTCTTCTTCCCTGCCGCGTGGCGGACGTACTCGCGGAGCTCGGTCGGCTCGACGGAGATCGCCGCGAGCCGCTCGACGAGCGGGTGCTCGGGCGCCAGGACGAAGAACGTCGCGCCGAAGAGCGTGTCCGGGCGGGTCGTGAACACCGGAACGCCCTCGCCGAGATCCTCGACCCGGAAGGTCACCTCGGCTCCTTCCGAGCGGCCGATCCAGTTGCGCTGCATGGTCAGCACACGGTCCGGCCAGTCGAGCTCGGCCATGTCGTCGAGGAGCCGGTCGGCGAAGTCGGTGATCTTGAACATCCATTGCTCGAGATTGCGCGCCTCGACCTCGGTGCCGCACCGCTCGCAGCGGCCCTCGATCACCTGCTCGTTCGCGAGCACGGTCTGGTCGTGCGGGCACCACTTGACCGGCGCCGCCTTGCGGTAGGCGAGGCCCGCCTCGTACAGCTTCAGGAAGAGCCACTGCGTCCAGCGGTAGTACTCGGGCTCGTGGGTCGAGACCTCGCGCGTCCAGTCGATCGACCAGCCCATCCGCCGGATCTGGGTGCGGATCGCGTCGATGTTCCGGTCGGTGACCTCGCGCGGGTGGCCGCCCTCGCGGATCGCGGCGTTCTCGGCGGGCAGCCCGAAGGCGTCGTAGCCCATCGGGCGCAGCACCGACCAACCCTTGCGGCGGCGGACGTGCGAGACGACGTCGCCGAGCGTGTAGTTCAGGACATGGCCCATGTGGAGCTCGCCCGAGGGGTAGGGCAGCATCTCGAGCACGTAGGCCTTCCGCCGGTCCGCGTGTGCCGGGTCTTCGGGATTGGCAGTCACGAAGGCGCCGGCCTCTTCCCAGACCTGCTGCCACTTGCGCTCGATTGCTTGCGGTTCGTAGGTGTCCATGTGCCCTCTAGAGACGAAAAAGCCTCCCGTTGTCGAGAGGCCCAGGGGAAGCCGACGCGGCGGTGCCGCGGTCGCTTCCTCGTGTTACGTAAGGATCGGATTCACTTGGCCGGAGTGTAGCGCCATCGCCGGTGGGACGTAGGATTCCGGGCGTGACCGTCCCGATCTAGGTACCGCTCGCCGTTCGCGGCCCACGCGGCCGTGCTCGTGCGCCTCCCGTCGTCGTTTTCCCTTCGACCTCAGCGACGAAAGGAGGCCCCGAATGGGGCGCCATGCCTTGTTTCTTGCTGCCTTCACGGCGATCGAGTCGGGAGGCGGGTCATGATCACCGAGGAGCACATCGAGCACTTCCGGGCGTTCGGGTTTGTCGTGCTGCGGCGGCAACTGGACGCCGAGACGGTCGAGCGGCTCTCGGCCGAGATCGACCGGGCATTCAGGGACGCATTCGGGACGCGCTTCGACGAACGGCCCGACCCGGGCGGGATCATCGGCCACTACCTGCCGGTCATGAGCTGCGCGATCGCGCCGGCGAGCCTCGAGCTCGTCGAGCACCTGCACCCGGTCGCGCGACGGCTGCTCGGCTCGGAGGCGCTCCCCTCGCCGGCCGAGGCGATCCTGTTCTTCGAGGAGGCACCGTGGCACGATGACACCGGGTTCGACGTTGTTGCTGTGAAGTTCGCCGCGTACCTCGAGCCGCTCACGGCCGGGACGGGCGCGCTCCGGGTGCTTCCCGGATCGCATCTCGAGCCGTTTCGGGCGCGGGCGCACGAGTTCGAGCGGCGGGTGACCACCCAACGCCGCGACGAGATCGCCGAAGCCGTCGAGCGGCTGCCCGGCGTCGCGTGCGAGACCGAGCCGGGCGACATGATCGCCTTCGACCTGCGTCTCTTCCACGCGAGCCTCGGCGGAAAGGACAGGCGGCAGTGGACGATGAGCTTCTACCGCGACCCCGCCTCGCCTGAGGAGGCCGAACCGGTGGCTGCGGCGCTGCTCGACGACGTGGCTGCCGACTACGGCTCGTGGGGCGAGTACGACCCGCAGCGGTATCCGTTCTATGACCCCGAATGGATCGCCGAGACCGAGCGAACCTGGCGCGCGCCCTCGATCTCGCGGCTCCGCGAGCTCGGCGTGCTCGACGCGGCGGCGCAGTCGGTGGAGAGGTCGTCGTGAACAGAGCGGTGGTCGCAAGTGCCGAGCCCGCCGGCGGAGCCGGGCCGCCCGGAGCTGCGCGGCCCGAAGCGAGGGCGCCGCCCACCGCCCCACGCGCCCCCAAGGGGCTCACGGGCCCCTGCATTCACGCTACCCCCGAACCTGTAACGCCCGGGTACCGACTCTGAGCCAGAGTCGGTACACCTCATCCACAGGCAGAATCGCCCTGTGCTCAGGCTCTTTCCGGACACGGCCCGGCTCGACGGTGGGCGTCTTTCGCTCGGCGGCATCGCCGCAGGCGACCTCGTGCGCGAATACGGGAGCCCGCTACTCGTCTACGACGAGCCGACGCTGCGCGCCCGCGCCCGTGCCTACCGCCAGGCCGTGCCGGAGGCGACGATCGTCTACGGGACGAAGGCCTTCCCGAATCTCGCGGTGATGCGGATCCTCGGCGAGGAGGGGATCGGTGCCGACGTCTCGACGCTCGGCGAACTTCGTTTCGCGGAGGCGGCGGGCCTGACCGGCGACCACCTCGTCTTCCACGGGAACAACAAGTCCGACGAGGAGCTCGCTGCGGCCGCCCGGGCCGGAGCGCTCGTCGTCGTCGACTCGGTCGAGGAGGTCGACCGTGCCCGGGCGGCCGGGGTGGCCCGAACGCTGATCCGCGTCACGCCGGGGATCGACGCCGACACGCACGAGTCGATCCGCACGGGCCACCACGGCTCGAAGTTCGGGCTCACCCCCGACGACTCGCTCGAAGCTCTGCGCCTCGCGCCCGAGACCGAGGGCCTCCATGTCCACATCGGCTCCGGCCTCCGCGAGCTCGCGGCGGCGCGGATGACAGTCGACTGGATCGCAGCCTTCGCCGGCCGCGCGCGCGCCGAGCTCGGCTGGGATCTCCAGACGCTCGACCTCGGCGGAGGGCTCGGCGTCGCCGCGACCCCCGAGGAGCCGGAGCTCTCGATCGAAGAGTTCACACGCGGCCTCCTCGCAGAGCTCGAACGCGCCTGCACGCAGGAGGGCCTCACGCCCCCGCACGTGATCCTCGAGCCGGGCCGCTCCCTCACCGCACGCGCGGGCGTCACGCTCTATACCGTCGGCTCGGTCAAGACGGCGGCCGACGAGACTGCCTACGTCGCGGTCGACGGCGGGATGTCCGACAACCCCCGCCCGGCGCTCTACGGCGCCCGCTACACCGCCCTCCTCGCCGACCGGGCCGGCGAGCCCGCGACCCGCGCCTACACCGTCGTCGGCAAGCACTGCGAATCGGGCGACCTCCTGATCGAGACCGTGGAGCTCCCGACGCCCCGGCGCGGCGACATCCTCGCCGTCCCTGCAACCGGCGCCTACACGCTGGCGATGAGCTCGACCTACAACGCCGTTCCCCGCCCGGCGGCCGTGCTCGTCGGAGACGGGCGTTCCCGTCTGATCCGCCGCCGCGAGACGCTCGACGACCTGCTCGCGCTCGAGCCGTAGCGCCCCGGCGCGGCCGCACCCGCAGGATCGGCACCATGGGGCGATGAGCGAGTCCGTCTGGGACTATCCTCGTCCGCCCCGAATCGAGCCGAGCTCGAGACGGGTTCGCGTGCTGCTCGGCGGCGTGACCATCGTCGAGACGACGGAGACGCTTCGCGTGCTGGAGACGAGCCTGCCGCCGTCGTACTACATCGCGCGGGATCACGTGCTCGAAGGCGCGCTCCAGCCGGTCGAAGGCCGCACGACCGTCTGCGAGTGGAAAGGCGAGGCGAGCTACTTCGACGTGGTGGCGGGCCCTCGCCGCGCGGAACGCGCCGCCTGGTGCTACCACGACCCTTACCCCGGCTTCGAGGCGATCCGGGACGCCGTCGCCTTCTACCCGTGGGCGGTGGAGGCATTCGTCGACGCCGAGCGCGTCCAGGCGCAGGAGGGCGGGTTCTACGGTGGATGGATCACCTCCGACCTGATCGGGCCTTTCAAGGGCGCCCCCGGAACCTCCGGCTGGTAGCGCCTCTGCGTCGCAACCCGATCGCGCACGGCTAGCTTTGGGTCATGCCCGAACCCGGCGCTGGAGAATCCTGGGCCGATCTGCCCCCGTACGTCGAGGAGCCGTTCGAGGTCTACGTCAACGGGATCCCGCAGCAGGAAGGCGTCGACTTCGAGCTCCGCGACCGCGCCCTCGTCTTCCCGCGAGCGCTCGTGCCCGAGGTGAAGATGAGCAAGCTCCAGTGGATCCTCGTCACCGTCGGCATCGGCGCCTACAAGAAGCACGATTCCGTGGACGTGCTCTACCAGCGCGATGGGCGCCGGCTGGTCGCTTCCACCTTGCCGGTTCGGCCGGCAGAGACCGGAACCGACATCGGCTGACGCTGACCGGGGCTTCGCCAGATGCGGCTCCGGCGCCCTGGCAGCGGACGCGAAACGGCAGCATCGCACCCCGGATCCGACGGGTGTGACGCCGCGCCGAGCGCCCACCCGATCGACCCGAGCACCGTCGCTCCCGGAGACCGCCTGACAGGAATACAGTTGCCGGTAGGGCGATGGAGAGCGATCACGAGCTCATTGGCAAGGTGGGGCATTGCACGGGCGGATCGAGCCGGGTGGGATGGGAGACGTGATGGTTCCGATCCGTGGCGGCTCCGAGAGCTATCTACGCCTATTCGTCCGATCCGAACGAGTCGATCCCGAAAGGTGCGCGCGTGATCGTGCTCGATCAGCGGGCGCCGCGCACCATCGTTGTCAGCCGCTACTGAGGCAAGGAAAAGGGGGCCGGGTACCGTGTTTCTGTTCAAGGTCGCGGAGCCGAACGAGGCTCTGATCATCTCGGGGATACGAGCCCATCGAGGCGCAGGCGACGCGTCGGGGCTCGGGTTCAAGATCGTCGTCGGGAAGGGCGCGTTCACCATCCCGGGCCTGCAGAAGGTCAGGCGGCTTTCGCTCGACATCCACGAGGCCGAGCTCGATCTCGAATGCGTCACCACGCAGGCGATCCGGGCGAACGTGAAGGCGGTCGTGATCTACAAGATCGCCGACGACTACCAGTCGATCGCGAACGCGGCGCGCCGCTTCCTCGACCAGGAGGAGCAGATGGACGTGAAGGTGCACAACGTCTTCGCCGGCCACCTGCGCTCGATCGTCGGCACGATGACGATCGAGGATCTGATCCGGAACCGCGACGCGCTGACCAAGGCGACGCGCGACTCGGCGGCAACGGAGATGCAGCGGCTCGGCCTGACGATCGACTCGCTCCAGATCCAGGAGATCGAGGACGCGAGCGGGTACATCGACAACCTCTCCGCGCCGGAGGCCGCCCGCGTCGCGAAGGAGGCCCGCATCGCACACGCAGCCTCCGACCGCGAGGCGACCGAGCGGGAGCAGGAGGCCGAGGCGCTCAAGGTTGCGGCGACGAGCCAATCCCAGATCAAGCAGGCGGAGGCGCACGCCGAGGCTCAGCGGGCGCAGAACGAGGCCGAACAGGCCAGGCCCGCTCGCCGCGGCAACCGCGAAGCAGGAGGTCGTCGTCCAGGAGACGAAGGTCGCGCAGCTCGAGGCCGAGCGCACCGAGCAGCAGCTCCAGGTCGAGGTCCGCAAGCCGGCGGACGCAGAGGCCTACAAGACCCGCACGATCGCAGAAGGCGCACGCGACGCGCGGATCTCGCAGGCCGAAGCGCAGGCGCGCGAGGTCGAGCTGTCGGCAACAGCCGACGCGAAGCGCGTCAAGCTCGAGGCGGAAGCCGAGGCGACACGGACGACGCAGATCGGCAACGCCGAGGCGTCGGCGACCAAGGCCCGCGGGACTCGCCGAGGGCGAAGCCGTAAGGCGAAGGGGCTTGCCGAGGCAGAGGCGATCAAGGCCCGCGCCGACGCGCTCGCCCAGAACCAGGAGGCGGTGATCGGCCAGCAGATCGCCGAGCAGCTCCCGCAGATCGTCGGCGAGGCCGCAAAGGCCTTCGGGACGATCGGCAACCTCACCGTGCTGAACGGCGCCGAGGGCGTCGGGCAGCTCTTCTCGCAGGTGCTCGGGATGGGCGCGGCCGCGATCCCGATGCTCCGAGGCATGCTCGACCAGACGAACGGCAACGGCGCGAACGGGAGCCACGACGGAGCTTCGGCCGAAGCAGCGATCTCGAGCGGCGCGCCAACGAAGGGGGCGAAGTCCGAGGCGTAGGCGTCGCTACACGCCGAAGCTCGTCGGCGTCGTGAGGGCGGCGAGCCCGGGAGCCGCTCCCTCTTCACACAGACGGGAGGCCCCCGGGATCACGGTCGTGGCCGGCTCCCGTCGGCCGTGAGCGCGGCGCTGCATTGGAGTTTCCCGGGCGCACACGCCCCGGCCCCCCAGATCGCTACCGTTCCCGCGTGCTCGCGAGACGACTGACGCTGCGCCTCGCGGGCGCACTCGCCGTTCTCGCCGTTGCTGCCTGGAGCAGTTCCGGTGCCGGAGCGATCGCCGGCGGGCGGACGATCCCGGTGCAGGCCGCACCGTGGACCGTCTTCATCCTGGAGAAGGCGGGCTCGACGCATTTCGTCTGCACGGGCTCGGTGCTCGACCCGACACACGTTCTCACCGCCGCCCACTGCGTCCTCGACGCGAACGAGAAGCCGGCTCCGCCCTCGGCGTTCGTCGTGCGGGCCGGGGTCTCGAACTTCAAGGCTCCGCTGCCCACCGACCGCGAACAGGAGAGAAAGCTGCGCGGGTACCGCGTTCATCCCCGCTATTTCTTCACGGGCGCCGATGATCCAGACGACGTGAGCGTGCTCGAGCTCGCCGCGCCGCTCGACCTCAGCGGGCCGGCGGTCAAGGCGGTCGCGCTGCCCACCGCCAACGTCCCGGTCCCCGCGGGCGCGGCCGTGGAGCTCGCCGGGTTCGGCTCGAGCGCCCCCGGAGAGAAGAGCAAGGGGCCGCTTCATTCGCTGACCGGGAAGGTCGACCCGCAAGGAGCCTGCGGCCGGGCCGAACACGGCCTGCTCGAGTTCAATGCAATCCAGATCTGCGCCTGGTCACCGACGAGCTCCGTCTGCAACGGCGACAGCGGCAGCGGCCTCGTCACGGCCGGCCCGAACCCGATGCTGGTCGGGATCGTGAGCGCCGGCGCGCCCGGCTGCGACATCGGCAGCCGCTCGCTCTTCACCTACACCGGAGCCCGGGAGATCCTCTCCTTCATTCGGGGCAACGACCGCCCCGTGATTGCGCCGCGCGAAGGTCCGAACCCGGCCGACATCCGCTGGCACGGGCGCCTCGTCGTCGGCAATACCATCACCTGCGACCACGGAGACTGGCCCGGCTCGAACGCGAGTTTCACCTACTCGTTCGTGAACCCGACGACCGGGAAGGTCCTCCAGCACGGCGAGAAGGCGACGTTCACGATCCCGGCGTCCGATCGCGGCGTCAGGGTCGCCTGCCGCGTCGCAGCGGCGAACGCGGGTGGCACCTCGCTCGACGAGTCCGCGCCGAGCCCGCCGGTGGAGGGAGTCGAGCTAGCCGGTCGTGACCGGCCGGACGAGGCGGCGCGGACGCTCGAGCCGTGCCTCGTTCACATGCGGGTTCCACGGCTCTGCGAGCGGGTCGGCCCCGAACGAGCGCGCAACCTGTTCCGCGGGCGGCTCGCCGTAGAGCGTCGTTCGCTGCCGCGGGATCCGGCCCGCCGAACGGATCAGCGCCTCCATCTGCTCCGGCGGGAGCTCCTGCCCCCACCCCGCCCCCGCCGAGCGCGAGATCGACTCGTTCATCAGCGTCCCGCCGAGGTCGTTCACCCCGGCGCCGAGCGCCTCGACCACGCCCTGCGGGCCCGCCTTCACCCAGGAGACCTGGATGTTCTCGATCCACGGGTGCAGCGCGAGCCGGGCGACCGCATGCATCAGCAGCACCTCGCCGAAGGTCGGCCCCGGCCGGGCTCGGCCCTTGAGGTAGATCGGCGCCTCCATGTGCACGAACGGCAGCGGGACGAACTCGGTGAACCCGCCCGTCTCACGCTGGAGCTCGCGGACGGCGACGAGGTGGCGCGCCCAGTTCCGGGGCCCGTCGACGTGACCGAACATGATCGTGTTGTTCGAGCGGAGCCCGACCTCGTGCGCGGTGCGGTGCACCTCGAGCCACTGCGCGGTCGTGATCTTGTCGGGGCAGATCACGGCCCGGACCTCGTCGTCGAGCACCTCGGCGGCGGTGCCCGGCAGCGAGGCGAGCCCTTCGTCGCGGAGCCGCTCGAGGTAGTCGCGGAGCGGGACGCCGAGCGTCGCGGCGCCCTGCCAGATCTTCGAGCGCGCTGAACGCGTGGACGTGCAGGTCGGGCACGGCGTCCTTGATCGCGCGCACGACCGAGGCGTAGTAGTCGCCGTCGAAGGCCGGATGGATCCCGCCCTGGAGGCAGATCTCGGTTGCGCCTCTCTCCCAGGCCTCGAGAGCGCGGCGCACGATCTCCGTCGTGCGGCACGAGGTAGGGCTCGCCGCGGAGGTTCGCCGCGAGCTTCCCCTTCGAGAACGCGCAGAAGCCGCAGCGGAAGTAGCAGACGTTCGTGTACTGGACGTTCCGGGTGACGACGTAGGTGACCTCGTCGCCGTTCACCTCGCGGCGGAGCCGGTCGGCCTGTGCGAAGACGCGCTGGCGCTCACCGCCCCGGGCGCGGAAGAGGCGGGCGATCTCGTCCTCGGCAGAGCTCTCCGCCCGCGACCTCGGGAAGCGGGTCGCGACTCACGACGAACGGGATCTGGCCGGTCTCGCCGGGCGACCAGGCATCCTCGCGCGCCAGGCCGAGCGAGTCGGAGGCATGCAGGACGTGCGGCATCACGTTCGGGTCGATCCAGCTAGCCGTCGATGTGGCCCGGGTAGACGGTGAGGCGCGGCACGAGCTCGAGCCCGCGGCTCTCCGTCGCGGCGCGCAGCAGGTCGAGCTCCGGCCAGGGCGCCTCGGGATTGACGTGGTCGATCGTGACCGGCGAGACACCGCCCCAGTCGTCGATCCCCGCATCGAGGAGGCGGGCGAAGTCCTCCGTCAGATTCGGGGGCGCCTGCAAGGCGACGCCCGGCGGAAGGATCAGCCGCGCGGCCGCGATCGTCCAGAGGAGCTCCTCGAGCGGCGGCTCCGGGGCCGTCGCCATCTTCGTGCCCGGCTTGGCGCGGAAGTTCTGGACGATCACCTCCTGCACCTGCGGGCCGGCGGCCGCGATCGCCTCGAGCGCCTCGATCCGCTCCGCGCGGGTTTCGCCGATCCCGATCAGGATCCCGGTCGTGAACGGGACGCGCGCCTCGCCTGCGAGCCGGAGCGTCTCGAAGCGGGCCGACGGGAGCTTGTCGGGCGAGCCGAAGTGCGGCCCGCCGCGCGCCGAGAGCCGCGTGGCGGAGGTCTCGACCATCATCCCCATCGAGGCGGCAACCGGCCGCAGGAGCTCGAAGTCGGCCGTGGTCAGAACACCGGGGTTGAGGTGCGGCAGCAGCGTGGTCTCCTCGAGCACGGCACGCGCCGCGTGGGCGAGGTACTCGATCGTGCTCGCGAAACCGAGCCCGGCGAGCTCGTCGCGGGCCGCGGCGTACCGCAGCTCGGGCTTGTCCCCGAGCGTGAAGAGCGCCTCGCGGCAGCCGGCCCGCTCGCCCACCCGCGCAACCTCGAGCACCTCCTCGACCGTCATGATACGCGCGCTCGCCTCGCCGCGGCGGCGCCGCGAACGTGCAGTAGTGGCAGACGTCCCGGCAGAGCTTCGTCAGCGGGATGAACACCTTCGGGCTGAAGGTCACGAGCCGCCCGCTCCGGGCCTCGCGTACCGCGCGTGCCTCGGCCATCAGCTCGTCGAGAGGGCGCTCGAGCAGACTCACCTCCGGCATCGTAGTGACGCCGTCGTAGGGCGGACTGTGGAAGAACCGGTACCCGCGCGTCACACCTTGCCGGGTAGCCTCGACGGCTTAGGGGCGGGAGGTGGGTCTCCCGAAAAACACTGTCGGCACCCTACATCCGCATCTCGAGCGCGAGCACGTCGGCGACGAACGGCTTCGTCACCTCGTAGAGCCCGAACTTCCTGACTGCCGCTTCGCCCTGGTACCAGGCACCGAGCGCGAGGCTCGGATTCGCCGCCGAACTGAGAGAGCAGGTGGCGGAGGTACAGGACGCCCACCTCGATGTCGCCGTCGACCGTCTGCGGCAGCGGGTGGCCGACGAGGACCTGCTCGACATAGGCCCTGCGTCGTCGGCATCACCTGGAGCACGCCGCGGGCGCCGACGTCGGAGACGACGCCCGGCTGGAAGCCCGACTCCATCCAGGCGAGTGCACGGACGAGGTGTGGCGAGACACCGAGCCTCGCAGCCCACGTGTCGAGCTGCGAGCGGACATCGTCGGGCGTTGCGACGAGCGAGTCCCGGGCCGGATGGGCGGCCGGGACCGTCGAGCTTCGTGCCGATCAGGAGCGCCTTGGCCGGATCGAGGCCGTTCTCCTTCGCGAGGCCGTCGAGGCTGATGCCGAAGTGCGCCGCAATCGCAGTGAGGGAGTCGCCGGGCTGAACGACGTAGGCCTGGGCCGCCGGCGCCGCGGCGCGCGGGGAATGAGCGCTCCGCACGAGCGCCGCAAGCGTCTGGGGCCCGGCGACGCCGTCCGCGGCCAGACCCGCGTGGGCCTGGAACGTCTCGAGCGCTGCCTCGGAGAACCGGCCCGTAGTACCCGTCGATCGCGGAGTCGTAGTAGCCGGCGCGAGCGAGCAGGAACTGGAGCGCGGAGACGTCGAGCCCGAAGTCGCCCGGGCCAGATCGGCCGCTTGCCGAAGAGAGGCTTGCCGAGCGGCCCGAGCGCGTCGCGTGTCTGCGTGTCGATCGTCCCCGTCACCGGGAGGCTCGCGCGCTGCTGGGCGGCCTCGACTGCGGAGCGTGTCAGCGGCCCGACCTCGCCGTCGATCGGCCCGGTGTACAACCCGAGTGCGCGGAGCGCCACCTGCACTCCGGCCTGCTGCGGGCTCGCCGACGCCTGGCCGGCGAAAATCAGGGCGCCGGCCGCGAGCACAAGACCGAGAACGCTCCCCGCACGCACGGCCTCTGGGAGTTCGTGGGCGCGCCTGCCGACTCCTGCCCGACGAGTGGCGAGGAAGGTGTGCCTCCGCGCCACATCGTCCGTACTCTTTGCTCCATGCATCCGACCGCCGCCAAGGTGCAGGAGCGGCTCGCCGCCCGCGGGCTCGAAGTCGAGGTGCAGGTCCTTCCCGACTCGACCCGGACGGCCGCGGAGGCGGCCGAGGCCTGCGGCTGCGAGATCGGCCAGATCGTGAAGTCGCTCGTCTTCGAGATCGACGGCGAGCCGACGATGGTGCTCTGCGCGGGCGACCGCCGCGTCACGCAGGTCGACGGCAAGCCCGCGCGCGCCGACGAGGTGCGCGCCGCAACCGGGTTCGCTATCGGCGGAGTGCCGCCGCTCGGCCATGACAGCGACCTCCCGACGATCGTCGACGAGTCGCTGTTCAGATTCGAGCGGGTCTGGTGCGCGGCCGGCACGCCGCACGCCGTGTTCGAGACGACCGTCGAAGCCCTGGTCGCCGCGATACCCGGCGCGCGGGTCGCACCGGTCTAGCCTTAGCGAGACGGTGAGGATCCCCTTCATCCCCTGGGCTGCATGGCCCGGGACGGTGCAGAGGTACTCGTACTTGCCCTTCAGCACGAATGTCTTCACGAGCTTGCCCGTGCCGCCCTGACCGGAGATCAGGGTCGTCTTCTTGCCGGCACACGAGTTCGCGGTGCCGCCCTTGTTGCTGTTGCAGATCTCGAAGTCGTGCGGAAGCACGCCGTTGTTCGTGATCTTGAACGTGACGATCCCGCGTCCGAGCTTCGAGGTCGAGAGGGTGAAGTGGAACTCCTTCTTGCTCGAGACCGACACCTTGACCGTCTTCACGAGCTTGGCGCTCGTCTTCGAGCTTCCGGCGAAGGCGGGTAGCGCTGCGAGCAGCGCGATCGATCCGAGCACCGCCGTCAGAGCGAACAGTCTCTTGTGGCTGATCGTCATGGAACCTCCCCGAGTCGTGTTCTCCCGATCGTTCCCAGGTTCCGTAAACGGCCCGTATGCGCCGCCCGAAGATTCGGTTAGGGACGGCGCTAGCGGAGGTCGCGCGGGTCGGTCGCCGGCGCGAGGCAGGTGAACCGCTCGCACACGTACACCGCCGGCTTGCCGTCGACGAGCGTCTTCCCCTCGAGCAGCGGGATGTCGTCGGCGGGGCCGAAGGCGATCACGGCGTGCGGCTCGAAGCGGCGAAGCGCCTTCTTCGCGACCTCGCTGTCGGGCCGGCCCGGCGATCGCGATCTCGCGCCGTGGCGAGAGATAGAGGTCGACCCCGACGAGCGCCCACCCGAACGACGAGGGGCCGTTCTGGAGCCCGCCGAGGATCAGCTTGTAAACCGAGAGCGCCTTCTCCTCGAGCTCGTCGTCGCCGTAGATCCGCGACAGGCGCAGCAGGACGTATGCGAGCATCGAGTTGCCGCTCGGCGCCGGCTGGTCGTCGAAGATCTTCTTCCGGACGATCAGCGGCTCGCCGTCGGCGGGGCTCTGGAAGAACCCGCCGTTCTCCTCGTCGGCGAAGAGCTCGACCGCGAGCCGGGCGAGCCGGTTCGCCTCCCGGAGCCACCGCAACTCGCCGGTCGCGGCGTGAAGCTCGAGCAGGCCGTTCGCGACGTCGGCGTAGTCCTCGAGGTAGCCCGGGCCCTTCGCGACCCCGTCGCGCCACGTGCGGTGAAGACGTCCGTCCTCGATCGGAGAGCGGGCCGAGCAGGAACTCGCCGAGCGACCGCGCCGCCTCGACCCAGTCGGCGTTCCCGAGCACGCGCCCGCACTCCGCGAGCGCGGCGAGCGCGAGCCCGTTCCACGAGGCGACCGCCTTGTCGTCGCGGGCCGGCTTCGGCCGCTGATCGCGCACCTCGAAGAGCTGCCGGCGCTTCGTCTCGTCGAGCTCGCCCCGGATGATGAACCGGCCGCCCTCGAACGAGTACAGCATCTCGTCCGGGATCCCGTCCTTGCGGGTCCACGTGAACGTCAGTCCTTCCTTCCCGTCGGTGTCGGCGTCCTGCGAGGAGGCGAAGCCGCCGCCGTCGAGCGAGAGCTCGCGCAGCAGGTACCGAATCGTCTGCTCGACGATCACCCGGTAGCGCGTCTTGCCGGTCGCCTGCCAGCCGTGCAGGTAGCAGGTCGGCGAGCTGCGCGTTGTCGTACAGCATCTTCTCGAAGTGCGGCACGAGCCAGCGCTGGTCGACCGAGTACCGGTGGAAGCCGCCGCCGACGAGGTCGTACATCCCGCCTGCGGCCATCGCATCGAGTGTCTTCTCCGGCATACGCGGGACCTTCCGCCGCAACAGGAACTCGAGGGTCGAGGCGGGCGGGAACTTCGGCGCCGTCCCCCAGCCGCCCCACTGCCAGTCGAAGCCGAACGTCAGGGCCTCGATCGCCTGCGTCGCGAGATCCTCGTCGACCGGCGCGTCGATCGGCTTGTGCGCGGTCGTCTTCTGAAGGTGCTCGGCGAGCGAATCGCCTGTCTTGACGAGATCCGCCCGATTGTCGCGCCAGGCGCGGGCGACCGACTGGAGGATGTCCCTGAAGCTACGGAGGCCCGAGCGCGGTACCGGCGGCAGGTAGGTGGCGGCCCAGAACGGCTTGCCGTCTGGTGTCAGGAACGCGTTCAGCGGCCAGCCGCCGCTCCGGTTGATCGTGACGGCGGCATCCATGTAGAGCGAGTCGATGTCGGGCCGCTCCTCGCGATCGACCTTCACGTTCACGAAGTTCTCGTTCATCACCTCAGCGGTCGCCGGATCCGAGAACGACTCGTGCTCCATCACGTGGCACCAGTGGCAAGCGGAATAGCCGACGGAGAGGAAGATCGGCTTGTCCTCCACCCGTGCCCGCTCGAGCGCCTCCTCACCCCACGGGTACCAGTCGACGGGGTTCTCGGCGTGCTGCTGCAGGTACGGGCTCGTCTCGTTCGCCAGCCGATTCACAGCGTCAAACCTAGAGCAACTGCGAGCTGTGGCGGCGGAAGATCTCGTGGAAATCCTCACCTGTTCCGGCGTGGAGCTCTCTGACGAGCGCGAGGAGCCGGGGGCTCATCACGAGCAGGTATCTCGCCTCCTCCGGCCCCTCGTTCCAGAAGGAATGGGGCGTCCCTTTCGGCGCCAGCACAGCGCAGCCGGGGCCTGCTGTGACGAGGTCGTCGCCGAGCCGGAAGCCCAGCGTGCCTTCGAGCACATACCAGGCCTCGTCGTCTGCGTGATGGACGTGGAGCCCGGCGATCGGTCTCTCCGCGGAGGTGCCCGGAGCTGCCTGCCACTCGACGAGCACGAAGTCGCCTGCATGCAGCTCGTTGCCGTGGAGGGCCGGCGCGCGCATTCCCAACGCGGGGCAGGCTACCGATCGCAATGCCGTCCGATCGGTGCGCGATTCTCCCGTCATGCAGATCGACTTCATGCGCCGCGGGGTTGCCGAGTTCATCGGCACGTTCGCACTGATCTTCGTCGGAGCCGGCTCTGCTCTCTACGGCAACCTGGTCGGCAGCGCGTTTGCCAACGGGCTCGTGATCGCGATCATGGTCTCCTCCTTCGCGGGCATCTCCGGCGGGCACTTCAATCCGGCCGTGACCTTGGGCTTCTTCGTCACCCGCCGGATCGCACCCACGATGGCCGTCTTCTACTGGGTCGTTCAACTCGCGGGGGCAGCCCTGGCGGGACTCGCGCTGAAGTGGATCTTCGGGACGATCGCCGGCGTCTCCGGGCAGGAGAGCGTCGACGGCCTCCACCTCGGCGCGCCTTCGCTCCAGGGCGGCATCACTTCTGGGCAGGGCGTGATGATCGAGGCGATCTTGACCTTCTTCCTGGTCCTCGTCGTCTTCGCCACCGCCGTCGACCCGAAGGGTGCGTTCGAGAAGATCGCCGGTCTCGCGATCGGCCTCACGATCACCTTCGGCGTACTGATGGGCGGCGGGCTCACCGGTGCGGCGCTCAACCCGGCCCGCGCCTTCGGGCCGGAGCTCGCCGCTGACTACTGGACGAACGCCTGGATCTGGTACGTCGGGCCGCTCGCTGGAGGCGCTATCGCTGCCGTTCTCTACGAACTGCTCTATCTTCCCCGGCACACGGACGACAGCGACAACATCGAGGCCGACGAGCCGGCGGACGGCGATAGCGGGCAGAGGTCGGTCCCTCCCGGGACGACCCCGGCTACTGACGCACCCGCGTAGCCCTTTCGCTAGGTTCAGGTCCATGCTCCTTCAGCCCCTGGTTTTCGGTCTCTCGACCTCGCACGAGATCGGGCTGGCAGCGACCGGTGCGATCTTCATCGTCTTCGCACTCGCCTCGGCGTTCCTCTTCCCGCACTTCTACCCGAACTTCCCGGGGAAGAAGGGCCTGCGTTGGTACATCCCGCTTTGCTTCGTCTTCTTCATCGCGATGATGAGCTCCGTGCTCTATTTCGGCCGGGAGCAGTCGGTTGCCGAGGCAACGCCGGGCCACCCCGCCTCGTCCGGTAACGCGGCGGCCGGTAAGGCCGTGTTCATGAGCGCGGGCTGCGCTGCGTGTCACACGTTCACGCCGGCAGGCGCGACCGGCAAGATCGGCCCGAATCTCGACCTGCTGGAGAGCTACGCGAACAAGGCCGGCCAGCCGCTCGAGGACTTCACCACGGAGGCGATCATCCATCCGCCGGCCAAGTACGTTCCGCCGGGTTACCCCACGAACGTGATGCCGGGCACGTATGGCAAATCGCTGAGCACCTCCCAGGTCGCCGATCTGGTCGCGTTCCTCAACTCGAAGTAGCGGCGCAGAGCCCCGGGCCCGTCGCGGGCTCCGCTACGATTTGCGCGCCCTGGAGAAGTGGCCGAGTGGCTGAAGGCGGCGCCCTGCTAAGGCGTTATGGGGGTATAAACCTCCATCGAGGGTTCGAATCCCTCCTTCTCCGTTTCAGCGTGAGGCGCAAAAAGATCATCGCGGGAGCAGTCGACGGCACGACGAACGCGACCGGGAAGCTGAACGTGCTCTTCAGGTCCCAGCCGAACGCGCTTCCGCTGTGCTCCGAGACCGAACACTTCACCGAGAAGCGTTCCTGCGCATGAGCGCCCGCCTGCCGCTCGTGACGGCCGCGCTCGCGCTCGTCCTTACCGGTGCTGCCGCGTCCGCGTCGCTTCCGGGCGTGAGCACGGCGCACGACCGCGCCGCGTGGCGGGCGATCCTCCATTGGCCCACGAGCTGCGAGCAGGGGTGGAAGGCCACCGCCTCCCCGGGGGCCGGGATGCAGCTGATGAAGGCGAACGGCAACCTGAAGCTCGTCGCGATCGAGTGCTACCCCGGCGCCTATCAGGGAGATGCGCTCCTCTATCTCGCCTCCCCGGCAAGGAAGCCGGTCGGCCCGCTGAAGCTCCAGGTCTACGAAGACCCGGGCAACGGGCACGTGAGGCTCACGACCGCGACGACGATCCTCGGCGTCCTCGATTTCGCGAGGGCCACGGGCACGCTCACGGTCCTCGACAAGTTTCGCGGCCTCGGCGACTGCGGAGTCTTCTCCACCTACCGCCTCGAAGGCAGCCGCCTCGTCCTGATCGAGGCACGGGCGAAGACCGCCTGCAACGGCAAGCCGCCGTTCTCACCCGAGCGCTGGCGGAAGCTGCCCGGCTAGCAAGACGCGAGCCTCTCGACACGACACCGGAGCCATCGGCAGTTTCCACTGCTGGGTGCCGTCTTCAGCGTCCATGCGGACGTCGAGCTCGTGCTTTTCCCGTCTCGTCGTGGGTGAGCGGTGACCCGTGCTCGCCTCCTTTTCGCCCCCTCTTCGACCCCGACTCTGGGCTGTTTCTCGAGCTCCGACGCCGAGGAGCGGGTTCGCCTGTCGTCTCTCCGCTGGGAGCTTTAGGATTGCGCTCCTGCGGGCCGCGCACGGATGCGCCCAGCTCGTGTCGTCGACGGCCTCGTTCGGCCGGAAAGGAATCGATGTCTCCAAAAAAGCTGGTCTACACGGTTGTCCTCGGGCTCGTCACCGTTGCTGCGTTGGCGGGCGGCGTCAGCGCCAAGAGGAGCTCCGCCCCGGCCGTCACCACGATCAAGGCGGTGGAGGTACCGCCGCAGATCAAGATCAACCGGTTCGTCCAGGACACCCTCCGCTGGAACAAGGACGTGTACACCGTGCCGTCGGGAGGGACCTTGCACATCGTGAACCTGGCGGCAGATGAAGGGCCGCATACGTTCACGGTCGTCGCGGCGAAGGACGAGCCGAAGACGGCGGCGCAGCTCTTCAACTGCAAGGTCTGCAACGCGCTCGCCAAGGCCCACGGCGCGAACCCGAACAGTGACGCTCCGCCGAAGTACCAGTACCTCGAAAACGGCGTGGGGCAGAACACGCCGCCGTCCGTGAACGAGCCGGGCGACTCCGGCGTGACCGGGCCCGGGAAGAAAGGCGAGTCGATCAACCTCAAGGTGACCGCACCGAAGGGCACGACGCTCTACTTCATGTGTCTGATCCACCCGTGGATGCAGGCGAAACTCGTCGTCACCTGAGCTTGTTCCACCGCTCGTTCAGGAGGGCGTGGATGCCGGTGCTGGCCGGCATCCTCGTCCTCGTGGGCGTGGGCGAGGGCGTCGGCGTCTACACCCTCGCGTCCTCCGGCGACGGCCCTCGCAGCCAGACGATCGACTACTGGATCGCCGCGGTCCCGGTCACGTGGAACATCGCGCCGAACGGGCACGACGCGATCATGGGCCGCACACTCAAGCCGGCGCAGACCGTGATGCGAACCGTCGTCTACCGCCTCTACAGCCCGCACTGGCGACGGCCCGAGCCGAATGCGCTGCGGCAGAACGCCGACGGGCTCGTGATCCCCGGCCCGCTGCTGCACGCCCGGGTAGGCGACCACCTGGTGATCCACTTCAAGAACATGGACACGCTCCGTCATGCGCCGCACTCGATGCACTTCCACGGGGTGACGTATCGTCCGAGCTCGGACGGCTCCTACCTGCCGGGCTTCTCCGGTCCCGGCGCCGATGTTCTCCCGGGGCATTCGTACACCTACCGGCTGACCGCCGGGCCCGATTCCGCGGGTGTCTGGCCGTATCACGACCATTCGCCGTCGATGGATCAGTCGATCGCGGGCGGGATGTACGGCATGCTCTCGATCCTCGGCAAGCACCAGCAGGCGCCGGACCGCGAGTTCGAGGTCGTGCTCACCGCGATGGGGAAGTTCATGACGATCGACGGCCGCGCCTTCGTCGGCAACACACCGATCTTCCGGGCGAAGGTGGGGCAGCTCGTGCAGTGGGACGTGATGGCGATGGGCTCCGACTTCCACACGTTTCACGTCCACGGTCACCGCTGGGTCGACCCCGACGGCGTGACGGTGGACACCCAGACCGTCGGCCCGGCGGAGTCGTTCGAGATCCGCTGGCGCGAGGACGAGCCCGGCACGTGGCTCTACCACTGCCATGTCGAGGATCACATGGAGATGGGAATGATCGGCATCTACCGCGTCTCCGCATGAGGCTCGCGCCGCTCGCGGCCTGCCTCGGCATCGGCCTGCTCGTTGCGGTGCCGGTTGCACCGGCGCGTGCGCCGGCACGGGCGCCCGAGCAGGTGAGCATCGAGTTCGCGGCCTACGGGCCCTCTCAGCTCGACGTGCTGCCCGGCGAGACGGTGCTCTGGTCGAACGTGAGCCAACGGACGCACACGGTCACCTCCGACACGGGGCTCTTCGACTCCGGGCACGTCGGCACGGGCGGCCGCTTCGCGTTCCGCTTCACGACACCGGGGACCTACCGCTACCACTGCACGATCCACTCCAACATCACCGGTGAGATCGACGTCAGGGAGCTCACGCTCGGCGTGCTGCCCACGGCGGCAGTGCCCGTCGGGCAAGCCGTCGAGTTCGACGGCCGCACCGCCACCCCGTCGAGATCTGTCCGGATCGAGGAGCGTGCCTCCGGATCTGGATTCGCGACGGTGGCCACCGCGAAGCCGGCCCCCGACGGCACCTGGAAAGTGAACGTTCGCGCCGGGCAGACCGGTGAGTTCCGTGCGGTATCCGGTAACGCGGTGAGCGAGTCGCGGCGCATGATCGTCGGCATCCGCCGTGTGCACGTCGCGCCGACGCGAACGGGAATCGACGTCAGCGTCAGCCCCAGCGACCCCTACGCGAAGCTTCTCGTCGAGGTGTACCTCCGTGAGCGGTTCGGCTGGTGGCCGGTACGCCGGGCGACGCTCGACTACGTCTCGGAGGCGGTGATCCCGGTGCGCCGCCCGGCGCGCGTGCGCGTCGTCCTCGTCGACACCGACGGCTGGACGCCAATCGCGACCAGCAAGCCGGTGACGCTCCGATAGTGCGCCTCGACCCGGCTACGTCGGGAGGAGCAGGCGGACGTCGTGGGCGATCGCGGCCGGCTGGGCCAGCGAGTCGAAGAGCACCCGTGTGATGCCGCGGGGGTCGAGCACCAGGATGTAGAGGGTGTGGTCCGGGTCCGGGCCGTTCGTCCGCACGGGCGTCACGTCGTACTGCTGCCAGATGCGAGCGAGCGTCGACCGTGCTCCCGTGAGGTAATGGAACTCGGGCCGCAGCCGATGCGCACGCACGAAGTGCTTCACGGCCGCTTTCGTGTCGCCCTTCGGGTCGACGCTGATCGCGAGCACCGCCACATGCCTGCGGGCGGGACCGAGTAGTCCGAGCGCCGTGTTCAGGTTGCCCGCGGTGACCGGGCAGAGATCGGGGCAATGCGTGTAGAGGAACGTGATCAGAACGACTTTGCCCTCCTCGTGTGAGAGCTGGACGAGCGCGCCGTGCTGGTCGCGCAGGGCGAAGTCGGGAGCTTTGCTCGGACGGTCGATCGTCGGCCCGACGAACGCGGGCTTCCGGGCACCGAGCACGGCAGGTGCCGCGACCGCCGTCGCAGCAAGGAGCAGCGCCACCGCCAACAACCGCATGGAGGACCGGCGGGCAGCCCCCATCACGCCGCCAGTCGTCGTCCGCCGCACCATCACCCAACTGTAATGGAACGCCGGGCACCGCCCCCAACCAATGAAGACCGTTTCCACCCCCCGAACTGCTGGGCTCCCGTGCACCCCCGAATGCCAGGTTTCCGTTTCGCCTCATACGCGCGGGACCTGGAACGCCGGCCCGATCGAGTCAAGCGGCTGAGCTCCCGGCGCGCCGCTCAGCCCTCCGCGCGCTTCTTGTCCAAGCTAGGCTGAAACGCAGTCCGGAGGGGTGGCAGAGCGGTCGAATGCGGCGGTCTCGAAAACCGTTATCCGTGCAAGCGGATCGGAGGTTCAAATCCTCTCCCCTCCGCTCTTTTGTGCTCAACCATGCGGGTTTGCCACACACTTCGGCAAGCCCGCATGCGTTCGTGTTGGTACGCGTTGGTAACGCGGAATCAAGTGCTTACCGACGAACGAGCCAGACGCGACAACGCGTCGAACGCGCCTCGCGGAGATTAACGTCCGGGCGCACCAGCAGCCTCCCGACACATCAGTACGCAACTGTCTAGGGCGTCTCGTCCTAGGCAACGTTCTCTAGGGCACTCGGGCGCGAACTTCTAGTACCGACCTAGAAGAAACACCAGCGCTCGATCATCGCGGAGTACCCAGTAATCAGATCTACGTCAGTCGATGGATCGTTCCGAAGTGCAAGGGCGATGGCGCGTGTATTCCCTTCAAGGAGTACGTGTACGTCGCTGGGTGTACGTGCCACGGTGATTAGCGGCGGCAGCAAAGCGCCCTTGCTGATCGCCTCTGCGATCGCCAGTGCTCGTCCGTTCAGCGTGTCGGCCCCGATAGTTGCGATGTTCGATGCGGCGTCGCCGACTTTCCGCGTTCCTTGGCTGAGGCGCAGCGCCTCGGGGAAGTTCATCAGCCTCATCTCGACGACCTCCGCAAGTGAAGCGACACCCCGGAACCACGCAACATCCTCAGGGAACCCATTGAAGGCGTAGGTGTTGCGGCCGTAGCCGCGATAGCTACTAAGCGTTGCTCGACGCTTCTCGCGCTCGACGGCATCGTCGACGTTCGGCTCGGTAATCACACGCAAATCATCGAGGCGGAATCCGTCGACCCCGTCGCGGATCGCTGCTTCCCAAATCGGCGAAGCGAGTTCACCCTGCAAGAACGCAACGACCATTTCGTCGTCGCTAACAGGCGTGAGGTCACGCACGAGGCCAGCCTAGTGCCCCTCGTGGTCAGGTCGTTGACCCATTCGGGTCAGGCGAGAGCCGAGCCCTGACAAGCGTGTCGACAGCGGCGGAATGAACCGCACGACTGGTCGCTCACCCTCCCATCATCCGACAAATCTTCGCGAGTTCGGCTTGGAACGAGTAGGGTGGACCACCGAGCGCCGCGCCTGTAAGAAGGGACGCTTGCACCGAAGCCGGGAGAGCGAAGGAGGAGTTGAGTTGGCAAGCGCGACGTTCCAAATCGACTCGTACCAGTTCTACGACTGGTCGTCGAGGATGACCGGAAAGACGAATCTGATCCTCAACGGGCACGAGGGGGAGACCTGCTCGGTGTGGTTTGTGGAGGATCCGACCGCCGCCCTTCCGGCAGCGTCCGTAGTTGCGCCGAACTATTACGCCTTCTACTACCACCACTACCAGCTCCAGCACCTGATCGACATGCTGCGGTACGACAAACCGATCTTCGTCTTCTTCAACGACGACAACGGCTGGGCGAACTCGCGCATCTCGACCACGAACGAACCGGTTGGCGAAGGGCTGCTCGCCTAGAAGACCACTGAGAAGTCGCTTCTCCCCGCTCGCGGGTCGCGTGGCTTTGGTGGCGTTGAAGGGCGGTCGTTCAGTGCGACCGGGTGATCTCAGGCCGGTAGGGCAGTGAGCTCGCGGTCGATGGGTCGAGGTTTGGCTACGCGAACTTGAAAACGCTCGCCCCGAGCAGCTTGCCGTACTTCGAGGCGCTGCGCGGGCCGAAGCCCGGCCAGACGTACCAGCGGTAGCGGCCCTTGGCGAGCGAGTGGCGCTTGCCACCGTACATCCAGGTGCGCGGAAGCTTGAGCGTGGTTCCGACCGGCCAAAGGCTCAGGACCTTGTGGCCGGCGACGAAGAGCTGGACGTTGTAGTAGTCGGCGCCGGCGACCTTGCTCCAGCGCAGGAGGGGCGGCCGCTTCACGGTCTGGCCCTGGGCGGGGCTCGAGAGCGCCCTCGGCTCGGCGGTCGCGCTCGCCTCGGCACTGTTGCCGGCCTGGTCGGTGGCGTGGAGCTCGTAGCGGTACCGGTCGCCGTTCCGCAGCTTCGGATCGGTGAACGAGCGGGCGTCGCCCTTGTACACCGTCGCCGCTGCCTTGCCGTTCGGCCCGGGGGTCCTCTCGACCGTGATCGAGGCGTTGCCGGGCGAGGCAGTCCAGTGGAGCGTTGCCGACCCGTTGCCGCTCGTCACGCTCACGCCGGTCAGCTTCGGAGGCGTGTCGTCGTACTTGAATGCGACGGTCTGCGATGCGTTGTTGCCCGCCTTGTCGGTGCAGCTCGCCGTCAGTGACGCGGTGTCGCTGTCGGGGCCCGAGTACGTGCCGCCGGTGCACGAGTCGATGCCCGAGCCTGCGTCGGTGCCCGTCGCGGATAGCGCGACCGGGTGGTTGTACCACCCGGCCGCGTCGGGCGGCCGCGCGAGCGCGACCTTGAGAACGGGCGGCGTCGAGTCGTACTGGAGCGTGAACGACCCGTTCGCCGAGTTGCCGGCCTTGTCGGTGCAGGTTCCGCTCAGCGTGGCGCCGGCGGCGTCGGGGCCGCCGTAGCTCGCCGAGGTGCAGGTGTCGATGCCCGAGGTCGCGTCGGAGCCGGTGAACGACACCGCGACCGCGTGGTTGTACCAGCCGTTCGCGTCGGGCGCCCGGGCCGGACTCGCGTTGACGCTCGGCGGCGTGGCGTCGTACTTGAGGTTGAACGTCGAGGGGGCGCTGACGTTGCCGGCGTTGTCGGTGCACGTGCCGCTGACCGTTGTGCCGCCGCTGTCGGGGCCGCTGTAGGTCGTCTTGGTGCACGAGGCGATCCCGGACGTCGGATCGGTGCCGGAGAACGTCACGTTGACCGGCGCGTTGAACCAGCCGTTCCCGTTGGGTGCGCGATCGGCGGACGAGCCCGTGACGGTCGGTGCGTCCTTGTCGATCTTGAACTGGAGATGCAGGCCCACGATGTTCGAGCCGTCCGTCGCCGTGCAGTCCAGCGTGTCGGAACTCGACGAAAACGTCCAGCTGGCCGGGCAGGGATTCGAAGTGTTCCCACCGGCCCCGCTGACCTGAATCTGGACCGTGACGTTGCTCAGGTACCAGCCGTTGGTGCCGGGCGTTCCCGATTGGATCGAGTAGGTGATGGACACGGCTGCAGTCGCCGGCTGGACGGCAAGCGCCACGGCGGCGGCCAGGCCGACGAGCACCGTCGCGACGCGTGAGTGTCTACTCACGGCAGGCCCGGCTTCCAGCCCCGCCGTGCCCGCTCGACGAGGAAGAGGAAGCTGCCGCTCGCGGCGACGAGCAAGAGCAGCGCGAGCGCCGCAGGGACGATCAGCCTGTTGCCGGTCTCGGCGATCGGTGCCACGGTGGCCGGCGGGCGACGGACGTCGGCCGCCGCGAAGCCCGGAGCGTCGGGGACGGAAACGGGGATGACAAAGCTGCCGTGGATCCGCGGCAGCCTGAGCCGTCTCGGAGTGAGCGTGTGCTTGACCGGAGGCGTCTGCACGACCACATGAACCGGGGCGGTGGGAGCGGCCGGCGGAGCAACGAGGCTCAAGTGCTCCGGCTCCGGCGAGTAAGTCGCCGAGACACTCGGCCCCGCAGGGGGCGCTGAGATGCTTGGCCGCGAGGCCACCGGCGGAGGCGACGGGGAAGTCGCTGTCGTAGTCGGCGCCGTCGCCGTCTTTGCCGGCACCGTGGCGGGCGGCGCCGGACGGACGGTACCGGTGGATCTCCCGACCGAGTCGGGCTGAAGGCCCCTCGAGCCGGCTTGCAGGCTGCTCGCGGCGACGCCGGACGACGGGCTCGGATCAGGCGAGGGGCCGGCAGCAGCCGCCGGATCGGTCAGGAGTGCGAGCGCCCACGCGCCTGAAAGCGCGCATGCGACTGCCAGGGCCGCGCTCACAAAGCTCCTTGCTTGCCAACCCAACAGCCGCAGCGACGTTCGCCGGCGAATGCTCACCCCCAGTTCCCCCTGGCAAAGGCTAGAGATCGAACGGCTCTTGTCAACCCTGTTCCCTGGCTCGAGTGATTGACTGCCGGCCGGCCCCCGAACCGGCCGGCAGTCGGGTGTCGTTTACTGCATCTGCATCGCAAGCTGCGAGAGGCCGTTGCGGTTGTCCGCATCGCCGTTCGAGCTCGCCTTGTTGCTCTGCCTGGTCGTCCCGCCGTTGCCGGGGCTCCAGACCGAAGCACCGCCGTTCGAGTTCTTCGGCGCAAGCTGGAGCGCCGTCGAAAGCCCGAACCCGGTCTGCAGGTTCCCGGCGTACTGGCCGAGAGCCTGGATCTGCAGGTCACTGCCGCCGCAACCGCAGCCGCCCGAGCCGGTCTGGCTCTGAGAGGCGTCCTGCCTGGTGCGGTTCGAGTTGTCGCCATCCGCCTTCGACGACGCGCGGTTCGACTGGTCGACCGAGCCGCCGTTTCCGGGGCTGTACACCCGGGCTCCGCCGTTCTTGTTCGACGGATCGAGCTGGAAGGCACCCGAGAGTGCTCCCGCGAACTGCCCGTTCTCGGACTCCTGGCCGAGAGCCTGGATGTCGATGCCGGAGCCGGACTGGCTCTGGTCGGCGTCTTGCGACGTCGAGTTGCGGTTCGTCGAGTCAGCCTTCGAGTCGGCCTTGTTCGACTGGTCGACCGAGCCGTCGTTGCCGGGGCTCCAGACACGGACCGGGTCGTTGGAGTTGCCGCCCGAGCTGCAGCCGCACTCCGACTCGCCGAAGTCCTGGAACGCACCGGAGGCCGACAGTGCAGCCTGGCCGTTGACGGAGCTCTGTCCCAGCGCCTGGATGCCGATGCCGTCGCCGCAGCCGCACGGGCTGCTCGGGGACGACTGATCCTGGTCGGCGGACTGATCGGTGCTGTTCCGGTTCGTCGCCGAGGCGTCGGACTTGTCCGTGTTCGACTGATCGACGCTACCGCCGTTGCCGCTGCTGCCGACACGGACGGGTGAGTTGTCGTTCTTGGCCCCGAGCTGGTCTGCGGCCGAGAGCGCGAATGCGCCCTGGAGGCTCCCGCTGGACTGCTGGGTGACCTGGATCGGATCGCTCGAGCAGCCGCATCCGCTGCTGCCCGACTGGTCCTGATCGGACGTCTGGGTCGTGTGGTTCGAGTTCGAGGCGTCCGCGTTCGAGTCGACCTTGTTGGACTGGTCGACCGATCCGTCGTTGCCCGGGCTCAGCACGCGAACCGGGAGGTTCACGTTCTTCGCGCCGACCTGGGTCGCCGTGGACGCTGCACCCGCGACCTGCAGGTTGCCGGCATCCTGCTGTGCCGTCTGGACGTCCGTCGGGCCGCCGCAGCCACACGAGCTCGAGCCGCCGGTCGGATCCTGCATGGCGGTCTGGCTCGTCGAGTTGTGGTTCGACGCGTCGGCGTCCGACTTGACCGAGTTCGACTGGCTCACGGAGCCATCGTTCCCGGGGCTCAGCACGCGCACATCGATGTTCGTGTTCTTCGGATCGACCTGTGTGGCCGAGGAGGCAGCTCCCGCGAGCTGCGCATTCCCTGCCGACTGGTCGGTGCTCTGGATGGCGCCCGATCCGCCGGAGGTCGCCGGAGCGACGTCGGTGGACTGATCGGGTGCGACCGCGGACGGCGCCGCCGCACAACCGCACGAGCTGCCGGCCTGCGTCTGGTCACTCGACTGCGTGGTCGTGTTCGTGTTTGTCGAGTCCGCGTCCGAGCCTGCGGTGTTCGACTGGGTGACTGCACCGTTATTGCCCGGGCTGAGCACGCGAACCGGGATGTTCTGGTTGCTCGCTCCGGCCTGGTAGACGCCCGAGAGCGCCGTCGAGGCCTGCCCGTTCAGGGCCGACTGGTCGGCCGTCTGAATACCGCTGCCGCCCGACTGGCTCTGCTCCGCACCCTGAGTGGTTGAGTTCGAGTTCGTCGAGTCGGCGTCCGACGACGCGGAGTTGGCCTGCGAGACCGCTCCGTCGTTGCCGGGGCTGAGCACACGAACCGAGATGTTCGTGTTGCTCGGGTCGATCTGCGTCGCCCCCGAGGCTGAGGTCGCTTGCTGCGCACTGTCGGCACTCTGGTTGACCGTCTGCACCCCTGGGGATGCCGCGACAGCCTTTCCAGCGCCTGCTGCGAGTAGCAGCGCCAACACCCCGAGGACAGACGCGATGACTTTGCGTTTCATCACGTTCTCCTTCGTTGAGCGTTCGGTACGCCGGCCGCGGGGCCGGCGCAAATGGGCACTGAGGTCGGCCCGCGCTTATCCCGGACGCTCGCGTCGACCCGCGCGCAGCAGGCGCGGGCGCCGCCCGGTCCCGACCCGGAGCCATTGGGTCAGACCGGGCGCGATGAAGAAGAAGGCGGCGAGCAGGCCCATCACTGCGCCTCCGTGGGAACCGGAGCCGGTACCGGCCGCGTCCGCGGCCAGGGACGAGCCCTCGCCGGGAAGCTGCGGCGCAGAGGGTGGATAACTCCGCTCGGCGGAGCGAGGTACGGAGGACCGCTTGGAAGAGGGCGCCGAAACGGCCGCAAATCGTTCAGGGTCGCCGGAGCCAGTGGAGGCGGCGGCCGTTCCGTCGACGGGCTCGCCGACGGTGACGCGATCGGCGGCAAGGCGGGCATGCGCCGCGAGCGGCGCGAGCGGCGCGAGCGGAAGAAACAACCGGATCACTGGAAGCTGCAGCGCCGTTGGCGGACTGAGAGGCGGCGGAACCGCGTCGAGAGGCTGGACGGGCACGTCGCCGGCAGGTGCGGCGGGTGGTGCGAAGGTGACCGACAGCGGCGCTGTGCTGGAAGCCGCGGGTGCCGGCTCGACTCCGGTGGTGTCGGCTGCCTCGAGGGCCGCTGCCGGGGCGGGGGGCTCGGTGCTCACCGTTGGAACCGAAGCCACGACGAGCGCCCCGGCTTCCGCCGCGGATGGGTCAAGGGGCGTGCCGGAGACCACCGGCGGCGGCCCGACGAACGTCGGCATCGCAGGCACCGGCGGAATCGGGAGTGCCGGCGGCAGGGCAGGCGGCGGTACCTCTGTGAGCGCGTCCTGCACGGTGGAGGCGAGGCCGTCGGCGAGGGCCGTCGGCATCGCGGCGATGCTCTGTGTCAGCGGGCCGTCGTCACCCGGGCTCAGCACGCGCACCGAGATCGTGATGTTGCACCCGTTGCAGGCTCCGAGATCGGGCGGGGACGCTGCGCCCGAGCCGCAGCTCCAGTCCCAGTTCCAGACCCACTCCGCCGACGAGGACGGTGTGATCGAGCTTGCTCCCAGCGAGTCGTCCGCGCAGTCCCAGTTCCAATTCCAAACCCAGTTCACAGGTTCAGTCGAAGCGAGATCCGAGAGCGCTGTCAATGACGCTGTTGGCGAACTCTGTGATATATCTGGCGTCGAATTGGTACTACTGGTATTACCTTCTTGATACTGCGAGTCGGACGGCGCCGTCGTGGGTGTCGGGGTGCTTGCCGGCGGCGTCTGCGGTGGTGTCGCGGTGGTCGTCGGTGGTGTCGCGGTGGTCGTCGGCGGCGGCGGCGGCGGCGACGACGGACGCGGGGACGCCGTGACCGTCGCCTGAGGCTGAGCAGGCGTCGTCACTGTAGGGGGGTTGACCGGCGCTGCCTGAGGCGACGGGTCGGTCGCCGGGCCCGGAGGGGATGCCGCCGTGTCGGTGGCATCGACGGGGTGCTGTGGAGCAGGTGCCGGTGAAGCGTCGGGCTCGGCCGACACGGGAGGTGATATCGCCGATACTGCGTTTGATATTGGCGTTTGCGACGGAGCCGGGGTGTCCTGGCTCGGTCCGGCAGGCGGATCAGTCGCCGTCATCACGACAGCCGGATCCGTGCCGGCCGGTGGTGGCGGAGGTGTGGGCGTCGACGAGACTGCGTCGGTCGGATCGACTGGGATCGCCGGCGTCGTCGACGGGTCGGGCAGTTCGGGCATCCCGGCCGGGAGGCCGGTTTGATCGGCCGTGCTGAGTGCAGACGTCGCCTGCTGGACGAGCTGAGCGGCCGTCGGGGTCGACCCGTCGGCGAGTGCCCGTACAGGCAGAGCGAGAGCAACAACTGTCACGGCGGCTACAACGGCTGGACGGAGACGAATCGATCTGGATCGCAGGTGCGAACAGTCGTATGTTCCGAGCCGGTCGTGCATGCAGAGAGTTACATACCCGACTGGTAATAGACCGATACATGGATACGAAAAACTCCGGATTGATTTATCGGGCCAAGACGCTTATGCTGCGTAACGAGGTGACGGGTTCGGAACGCGATGCGGCGACCGCGACGGCTCTCGAGGATCGAGACGATGCCGTGCGGAGCCGAATGATCGAAGACCATCTGCCGCTCGTACGGCGTACCGCCGCGCGCTTCACGGGGCGAGGCGAGCGGCTCGAGGACCTCGTGCAGGTCGGCGCAATCGGCCTGATCGGGGCCATCGACCGCTGCGACCCCGAGCGCACAGTCAGCCTGACGGCCTACGTCGCGAGCTGCGTGGAGGGAGAGATCCGCCGGCACCTCCGCGACCGCTGCGCTGTCGTCCGGATCCCGCGGCGAATCCAGCAGGACGTCGCTCTTGCGGCGGCGGCACGGACGCATCTGCGGCTCGAGGACAACCTCGATGCCTCGGTCGCGCTCTGCGAACCGCTCGACGAGCTGAGCCTCGCGCGTGCGATGGTCACCTCGGCGGCGCACTCGCTCGACGGCCGGGAGCGGCGCGTCGTTGCGCTTCGGTACTTCGGCGACCTCAGCCAGGCCGAGATCGGGGGCCTTGTCGGCCTGTCCCAGGTCCACGTCTCCCGCGTACTGCATGGCGCGATCGAGAAGATGCGCGCGAGTCTCGACCCTTCGGAGGAGCAGTCTCCTGCCGCATCCGTCTGACATCGCGACCCGGCGCTACGCTCTGAATGGAGTGACCCCTGCTGGCGAGTCGGTTCGGGACAAAGGGGACGACAAGGGACACAGCGGTCGTCTCCTGCTTCGCATGCCGCGAACACTCCACGCCGAGCTTGCGCAGCTGGCCGAGAAGCGCGGCATCAGCCTCAACCAGCTGATCGTCGGCCTACTTTCAGGCTCGGTCGGGAACGGGAACGAAGCCCTGGGCTCGCTGGACGTGCTCGGCGCGGACGCTCGGACCCAGCGCCGACTCAGCCTGGCGCTCACCGTCAATCTCGTCGTGCTGGTGCTGGTCGCCGTGGTCGCGATCACGCTGCTCATCGTGGCCTGGCAAGGCGGCTTCTGACGAGCCGGCGGAGGAAGGCCACCTCCGCACTGACTCCGCGCCAGATGGAACGGGTACCGATCGAGGTCATCGACGACGGTGTACGGCGCAGGGGACCGGGCGAGCTCCCTCGCCCAGAGCCGTAGCACGCCGCTCCGCGCCCCGTTCGGATCCGGGTGGGCTACGAGCTCGCGGCCGCTGGCGCCTCCTCGTCCAGGAGGTCCGCGAGGTCGGCGGTCACGTCGTTCACGACCACGCGCCGGGCCTCGACCACCTTCAGTAGCTCCTGAACCTTCACGACGCCGTCGTCATCGACAAGCGCCACGAGCGCACCCTCACCCTCGGACAAGTCCTCGCCCAGACCCTTCAGCTGCTCATCCGGGAAGCCCGAATCGCGAAGCTTCGCGACGAGCGAGCCGACTCCGGCACCAACCGCGCCGCCGCCGATCACTCCGATCGGACCGGCGATGATGCCAACCACAGCGCCGGCGAGCCCGCCAACCTTCGCGCCCTGCCCGGTGTTCATGTCTTTGGTCTCGACGAACTTGATCTTCCCATCCGTACGTCTTGTGCACGACCGCGCCTTGTTTGAGAGCGCCGCCGAGCGCTCCGGCGATGGTCGCCAACCCCTTGCCGGCAGCCTCGGCATCAGCGAAGGTCGCTGCAATGACCTGGGGCATAGCCCCTCCTTTCTGGCATCGGGTTGCCTGCTTCCTGCCGCCTACACTAGCCACGCGGAGCTGCGATCGGGAATTCCCGGGCGGGGTCGAGATCAACGCAGTCGTCCGCGACAAGAAGGCCGACAGCGCGCCGCCGATAACGAAGAACGCGACGACCTAGTGTCCTGAGTCGTTAGTTCGCAGGGACCCGTTCGTTGGCGTCGAAACGTCTTGCTCATCGGCGAGGATTGGAGATGAGCTATGGCGCAGCGGGCGGAGGTCGTGTTGGATGATGAGCAGCGGGAGCTGCTTGAGCGGTGGGCGCGGCGCCCGAAGAGTTCGCAAGCATTGGCGTTGCGCAGTCGGATTGTTTTGGCGGCTGCGGAGGGTCGGTCGAGTAAGGAGATCGCTGCCGAGCTCGGTTGTACGCCAACGACGGTCGGGAGGTGGCGTGGCCGGTTTGCCAGGCGCGGCTTCGACGGTCTGCATGACGAGCCGCGTCCGGGCAAGCCGCGCTCGATCAGCGACGAGGCGGTCGAGCGGGTGATCGTGAAGACGCTCGAGGAGCAGCCGCGCGATGCGACGCATTGGTCGACGCGGTCGATGGCCGCAGCGACGGGAATGAGCCAGAGTGCGGTGAGCCGGATCTGGCGTGCGTTCGGGCTGAAGCCGCATCAGAGTGAGTCGTTCAAGCTCTCCCCGGATCCTCAGTTCATCGACAAGGTCCGCGACATCGTCGGGCTGTATCTCAATCCGCCGGAGGCGGCGGTCGTTTTGTGCGTCGATGAGAAGTCGCAGATCCAGGCGCTCGACCGATCGGCGCCGGTGCTGCCGCTGATGCCAGGCGTGCCCGAGCGGCGGACGCACGACTATGTCCGTTACGGCACGACCAACCTCTACGCCGCTCTCGACCTCGCTTCCGGGAAGGTGATCTCTGAGATGACGCCGCGCCACCGGGCGGAGGAGTTCCAGCGCTTCCTCAACCTGATCGACAAGTCGGTGCCGGCAGACGCTGACGTGCACGTCGTGCTCGACAACTCTTCGACCCACAAGACCCCGTCGATCCAGCGCTGGCTCATCCGTCACCCGCGCTTCACGCTCCACTTCACCCCGACCTACAGCTCCTGGCTCAACCTGGTCGAGCGCTGGTTCGCCGAGCTCACGACGAAATGGATCAAGCGTGGCAGCCACCGCTCCGTCCCAGACCTCGTCGCCTCGATCCGCACCTGGATCACAAACTGGAACGACGACCCCAAACCATTCGTCTGGCACAAGAGCGCCGACGAGATCCTCGCCAGCATCGCCGCTTACTGCCAACGGATTAACGACTCGGGACACTAGTGGCCGTAGACGCAGTAGCGCTTCCCCCCGCCGCGGTTGCGCAGGCGCCGCATGAGCTCGCGCTCGGCCGCCTCCGATTCGCGCCTTGTGGGCATCTCGCCGAACGTTCCTGCAAGCCGCGGGCGTAGGCGGATGCCGTACCTCCGGACGAACCGCGAAGCATGGACGCCCCCCTGATGCTGCGCAAATCGATCCTCGGCGGTGTGGTACGTCTGGCCGACATACACCGGAATGCGGCCGCAGCGCGCTCCCTCGCAGGGCGAGCGCCTGTCCGCGCACGCCTCCTTGTCGAGCTCGATCACGTAGACGAGATACGTCCGGCGGGTGTGACCGTTCTCGTCGACGTATTCGGGCATGCGTCTCACCGGATGCGGGTCCGACAGGACCTGGTCGACGCGCTCAACCTGCAGCGACGAGTCTCAGCACCCCGGCTTGGCGAGGTCGACAACTCGCCGTTCGGCCGCGGAGCGCTCGATGGCCAGAGCCGCCTCGAGGACGTGCAGGGCCTGCGTGCCGCTTGCCTTGTGGGGGCGCCCCTCGCCGATCGACTCGACGAGATCGTGCAGCCCGAACCCCCGGGTCTCCTGCTTACCGAGCGAGGCGTACGGGACGTCTTCCGGCTTCGATCGGCCGCCGCCGCGCAGGCTGACAGTTCCACCGAAGGCGTTCGCGTCGGGGAGAAGCATCGTCCCCTCGGTGCCGTAGATCTCGAGGCCGCTCACATACTGTCCGGCGGCCTCGAAGCTGACCGCGAGGGTCGCAAGCGCTCCGCCCTCCAGGCGCAGCAGCGCGACCGCGTGTGTCGGCACCTCTGTGGCAAACACCTCGCCCGCATGCGGTCCAGCGCCGAGCGTGCGTAGAGGCGTCGGTGTGCTCCCGAAGCCCGAGACCGACTCGATGGGGCCCAGCAGAGCGACGAGCGCGGTGAGGTAGTATGGCGCAAGGTCGAGCAGCGGCCCACCCCCGGCCCGGTAGAAGGTCTCCGCATTCGGATGCCAGGCGTCGGGCCCGCCGACGAGGATCGCGGCGTTCGCCCCGAACGGTGTCCCGATCGCACCCTCGTCGATGAGCCGCTTTCCTGCCTGATACGCGCTCCCGAGGAAGGTGTCGGGGGCGCAGCCAAGCCTCAATCCGAGCTGCGCAGCCCGTGCGACGAGCGCGCCGCCCTCGCTCACCGAGACCGCGACCGGCTTCTCCGAGTAGACGTGCTTCCCCGCCGCGAGCGCAGCCAGACTCAGGGAGCTATGCGCGGCCGGAGGCGTGAGGTTGAGGACGAGCTCCACATCCGGATCTGCGAGCAGCTCGTCGACCGACTCGGCGCGCAGATCGTGCTCGTTTGCAAATGCCCTCGCAGAGGCGTGATCCAGGTCGGCGCAGGCGATCGGCTCCCAACTGTCGAACGCCGACGAGTCCACCACGTAGCGCGTCGCGATGACGCCGCAGCCGACGACGCCGACTCCCATCGGCCCGCTCACCGCGCATCCTCGAGCAGCCGGCGCACCGCCCGGAGTGAGCGCGCGACTGCTTCGATGGGATCGCCGTCGACTTCGTCCTCCTCCACCAGCAGCCACTCGGCTCCGGCCTCGAGCGCCGCAGGCAGCACGCGCGCGTAGCCGACCGCTCCGTCGCCGATCGGCACGTCGTCGCGGCCGGCGCGGCTGCGGAAATCCTTCAGATGTACGAGTGGGCAGCGGCCGGCCGTCTTCGCGAGCTCCTCGACGGGATCCACGCCTGCGTACCAGATCCAGCCGAGGTCGAGCTCGAGCCAGAGCAGCTCCGGGGGCAGCTCGCGGAGCACGTCGAGGAAGGTGTCGCCGCCGGCGAGCGGCTCGAGCTCGGCGGCGTGGTTGTGGAAGCCGAACTGCAGGCCGACTCCGGCCACTGCCCGCGCAAGCTTCTCGATCCGTGCTGCAGCGGCGGGTTCCGGTTCGATGAAGCTGAGCGCAACGCGTTCCGTGCCGAGCACACGCAACTCGTCAGCCAGGAGCGGCAGCTCAGCCTCGAGCCTTTCGATGCTCGCATGGGCTCCGACTGCGACGAGGCCGACCTCGTCGAGCCAGGCGCGCACTTGCGTCGGTTCGTGACCATGGAGCTGCCAGAACTCGACGCCCTCGTAGCCCAGCCGAGCGACGCTGCGGAGCGTTCCCTCGAGATCACGCTCGCACTCGTCACGAAGCGTGTAGAGCATCAGCCCGACCTTCAGCACGCGAAGACCTCCGAACGCCTACTAGTGTCTCTGGCCGTGGGAAGACCGCTGACCCTCTTCACCGGGCAATGGGCGGACCTTCCGCTGGCGGAGCTTGCAACGCGAGCGGCAGCCTGGGGTTACGACGGGCTGGAGCTTGCCTGCTGGGGAGACCACTTCGATGTGGCTGCCGCCATCGCCGACCCGGGCTACGGGCGGGCCCGCCGGGAGCTGCTCGAACGCCAGGGTCTCGGGTGCTTCGCGCTCGGCGCGCACCTCGTCGGCCAGGCCGTCTGCGATTCGATCGATGAGCGGCACCGGCGCATCCTGCCGCCCGAGGTCTGGGGTGACGGCGATCCGGAAGGCGTGCGCCGCCGTGCCGCGCGCCGGCTCGAAGACACTGCGCGTGCGGCCGCAGCCTTTGGCGTGTCCCAGGTGAACGGCTTCGTCGGCTCCCCGATCTGGCCGATGCTCTACTCGTTTCCGCCCAACGACTTCGAGCGGATCGAAGGCGGCTATGAGGAGGTCGCGGAGCGTCTGCAGCCGATCCTCGAGGTTTTCCAGCGCGAGGGCGTCCGGTTCGGCCTGGAGGTGCATCCGACCGAGATCGCCTACGACTTCGTGACAACGAGAAAGACACTCGAAGCACTCGGGAACCGCGAGACCTTCGGAATCAACCTCGACCCCAGCCACTTCATTCCTCAGTTCCTGGACCGGCTCTCTACGCGCGAGAGTTCGCTTCCCGCATCTATCACGTGCACGTGAAGGACGCGAAGCGTCGCCTCGACGGCCGCCGCTCGATCCTCGCCTCGCATCTCCCCTTCGGCGACCGTGCCCGCGGGTGGGACTTCGTCTCGCCCGGACGCGGCGACGTCGATTTCGACGAGCTGTTCAGGACGCTGAACGAGATCGGCTACGTCGGTCCGCTGTCGGTCGAGTGGGAAGACAGCGGCATGGATCGGGACCGCGGTGCTGCCGAGGCCCTGGCTTTCGTCCGGCGAACCGAGCTTGCTCCGTCGAGCCTCGCCTTCGACGACGCGATGCAGCAACACGGCGAATCCTGAAGGCCTGGGGACCGTTCGGGGCCGCCCCGGAAGCTGCGGCTCGGCGCACGACCGGCGGTGTGCGAGCGCCTTCATACGTCGACGAGCTCGCTCCGCTGGAGCTCAGCCTGCGGCACTGTGCTCGCGCTCTTGGCAGCGGGTAAGGCGTTTGCGCGTGCGATCCGGCCATAGAATCCGGCGCTCCTTTTCGGAATCCGGCGCTGGGTCGGGAAATCGACGAAGACGAGCCCGAAACGCTTCTGGTAGCCCCACGCCCACTCGAAGTTGTCCAGGAACGACCAGTAGAAGTAGCCCGCGAGCGGCACTCCTTCCTGGATCGCGCGCCACGCCGCGGCAAGGTGCCCGTGGAGATAGTCGATTCGCTCGAAGTCGTCGACGACTCCTTCGGGGGTCGCGTAGTCGTCGGCTGCGCATCCGTTCTCGGTCACATAGATCGAGCAGCCCGGCGCGGTCTCCGAGGCGACTCCGACGAGAAGGTCGTAGAGACCTTCGGGCTCGATGAGCCATCCCTGGGAGGTGGAGGGTAGTCCGGGGGCTTGACCGTGACGACTCCGGGCCTGCCCGGAATCGGCGTCTCTTCGGCCCGCGGCGTGGATGAATCGGCGAGCTTGACGAACTGGGGCGAGTAGTAGTTCACCCCGAGGAAATCGATCGGAGCGCTCACCAGCTTCATGTCTCCGTCATGGATCAGCGATGGAGACGGCAGCAGATGCTCGCGGGCTTTCGTGGGATAGCGGCCGTGGATGACCGGGTCGAGGAAGATCCGGTTCTGTTCGGCGTCGGCGACGGCCGCGGCCTCGTCCGCGCCGGTCCCGACCGTCCGGATCGGGTGCATGTCGAGCGCGATCCCGACCCGCGCACCGGGCAGGGCGCTTCGGAGCCGCGCGAGTGCAAGCCCGTGGCCGAGCAGCAAGTGGTGTGTCGCCGCGGCGGCGAGCGCCTCGTCGCGATGGCCGGGCGCGTGCATCCCGATGCGGTAGCCCTCGTGCGCGACAACCTGAGGCTCGTTGACGGTGATCCACGTCCCGCCGACGTCGCCGATCGCCTCGGCGACGATCTGGGCGTACTCGGCGAAGTACTCGGCGGTATCACGGTTGGCCCAGCCGCCCTCATCCTCGAGACTCTGCGGTAGATCCCAGTGATAGAGCGTGATCGCCGGCTCGATCTTGCGGGCGAGCAGGCGATCGACGAGTGAGCGGTAGAAGTCGATTCCGCGCTGGTTGACCGCTCCACTTCCGCTCGGCCGAACGCGCGGCCAGGAGATCGAGAACCGAAATGCGGTCAGTCCGAGTCCTTGCAGCTGGTCGAGGTCCTCATCGCTGCGGTAGTAGAAGTCGCAGGCGATGTCGCCCGTGTCGCCGCCGCGAACCTTGCCCGGCGTGTGGCTGAAGGTGTCCCAGACAGACGGCCCGCGGCCGTCGGCCCCGGCTCCGCCCTCGACCTGATAGGCCGAGGTCGCCGCCCCCCAGAGGAACCCTTCGGGGAAGACACGCACGCCCGCGCCTGACCCGTCGCTACCCCTTGTCGTCATCGTGATCCTCGATCCTTCCTGCTCTTGGTTGGTCGTGGCGCGACGTGCCCCGCTTCCCTCGTGGGGAAGCGGGGCAGGCGCTCGTTCGCTGAGCTACGTGGTCGGCTTGAGGTGCAGCACGACGACCTCGTTCTGAGGTGAGCCGGGCTGACCGATCTCGTAGGGATTGCTTGCCGACGGCCAGCCGGTGAAGTTCGACGTGTTGTACTCGTCGAACGCGGCGCCGTAGACGGTGGGGATGATCGGCAGGTTCTCGGCCACATATTTCTCGATCGGCGCGAGGTCCTTCATCTGTCCGGAGATCGAGGTCTGACCGGCGAGCTTTGCCAGATCGGCATCAATCGCGGCGTTGTGAAGCCGCTCGTAGTTGCCGCTTGCGTTGCTCGTCGCGAGGGCGCTGTTCAACCACCCGTTGTAGAGCTGGTAGGCCGCGATGCTCGTGTTCGACCAGTGCATCGAGAGCACGAACTTGCCGGATGCGATGTCGGAGGACCAGGCGGTCGCCGACTGTCCGACGAACGTCGCGTTGATGTGAGCCTTCTGGAGCTCCGAGGCGACGAGGGAGTCGTCCTCGGCGTAGTCGGTGTAGGCCGACGGGTCGGTGATGGGGATCGTCACTTCCTTGTTGCCGAGGTAGTAGTAGCCGTTCTTGAGCACGTACCCGGCGGCCTTGAGGACCTTGTCGGCCGCAGCGGGGTTGGCGTGCGGCGAGAGCGTGTCCGAGGCGACGGCCGGCGAGAGCAGAGACTTGAAACCAGGCAGGACGAGGCCGCTGGCGTTCGTTGCGACCGGCTCGAGCCCGGCTTCACCCTGCGTGCTGATCGCCGTTCGGTCGATCGCGAGGCTGATCGCCTGCCGAACGGCCAGCTGGTTCGTCGGCCAGACGGTCAGGTTCGGCTCGAGACTGTTTGTCTGCACGGCGGCGAACCACGCATGGTGGTTCGTCGGGTCAGGTTTGATGAACGCGGCCTGGAGCCCGCTGAGGAAGTTTCCTGCCCAGTCGAGCTGATTCGTCGTCAGCGCCGGAAGCACGGTGTTGTTGGACGCATAGACGGGAAAGTCGACCTCGCTGATCTTGGGAGCACCGCCCCAGTAGCTCGGATTGGCCTTCAGGGTGATCCCCGAGGGACTGAACGTGCCGAACACGTACGGGCCGGTCCCGACCGGGCTCCCATCGGTGTAGGTCGCAGGATCGCCCACTGTGCTCCAGGTGGACTGGGGCACGATGTAGACGTTCCCGATGCTCTGCAGGTTCGTGTACTGGGGTGAGGAGAACTTGACCGTCACGTCGTTGCCGGACACGCTCGTGCTCGTGATCGGCAGACCGGCGGTGTTGATATCTGCGTACTTCTTCAGCAGACCGAAGCTGAAAGCGACGTCGGCAGGCGTCATTGCCGAGCCGTCCGACCACTTGACGCCGGTCCGGACCTTGAACGTGATCGACTTGCCGCCGTTCCCCCACGTGTACCCCGAAGCGAGGAAGTAGTAGGGCGGGTCGGACGGCCGGGCGAGGTTGAAGTCCATGAGCGGCTCGTAGATCAGCGAGTCGGCGCCCATCGCGTACGGACCTGTCGACTGGACGAAGGGATTGAAGTTCTGGGTGATCGCGCTCTCCGGGCTCGATTCCATCGTCAAGACGGAGCTGCCCGCCTTCGCGGACGAGCTCGCGCCGGATGCGCTCGCCAGACCGACGGTCACGAGCAGCGCGACCGCTGATGCGGCCCAGAACGCGGCGAACCTCAGCTTCCTCGTATTCGGTGCTTTCGGATCCATTGCTTCGTCTACCTTTCCTTGAGTTGGATGCAGTGATTGCCAAGCGCACGTGTGTGGCACGTGCCCGTCCGACACGGCCCGGCGTCGTCTCAGCTCAAGACGGCGCCGGGCTTTGGTTGATTCGCCCTAGGTGCTCATCGGCAAGCACCTTTCTGCGAGTCTCCGCGGGAAGAGCTCCGGTGCGGTGACGTCGATCCGCCAGCAGGCCGCCGCTCGATGCGGACTGATCGGCAGCAGAGGCGGGGCCTGCGCCTTGCAGCGCTCGTCCGAGTAGGGGCACCGAGGGCTGAAGCGGCAGCCGGTCGACGTCGAGAGAGCGCTCGAGGCCTGACGCGAGCCCCGCAGCAGCCGCTCGTCGACAGAAGCGCCGAGTCGGTCGGGATCGGGGGCGGCGGCGAGCAGCAACTGGCTGTACGGGTGGGCAGGGGACTGGGTCAGCTCCTCCGAGGGGCCGCGCTCGACGATCTCCCCCGCATACATGACGAGTGTCTCGTCGGCGAAATAGCGCGCCGAGGCGATGTCGTGGGTGATGTAGAGGACGGTGAGCTGAAGGCGCTTCCGCAGCTGGTCGATCACGTCCAGGACCTCGAGGCGGATCGAGACGTCGAGCATCGATACCGGCTCGTCTGCGAGCAGCACGCGTGGCCTGACCGCGAGCGCGCGCGCGATCGCGACGCGCTGGCGCTGGCCGCCCGAGAGCTCATGGGGGTAGCGCCCGAGGAAATGCTCGGCGGGCGTGAGATGGACCTCCTCGAGCAGTCTCGAGAGCTCGGCCGCAACGCCTGCACCCCGATGCTCGCGTTGATGAAGCCGCACGGCCCGCTCGAGCGGATAGCGCACCTTGTGCACGGGGTTGAGCGACGCGAAAGGATCCTGGAAGAGCAGCTGCACGTCACGCTTGTAGCGCCTGAAGGCCCTGCCGGTGGATGGAGCGACGGTCTGCCCGTCGAGCAGGACCCGGCCCGCCGTCGGGACCTCCTGGCCCGCAAGGAGCTTCGCGACGGTCGACTTGCCCGACCCGCTCTCACCGACGAGCGCGACGATCGCGGAGCGGTAGAGCTGCAGCGAGACGTTGCGAACCGCCGAGAGCACGGAGCCGTGAGGGCCCCGTCCGATCCGGAAGTCCTTCGAGAGCTCCTGCGCCTCGAGGACGAGCGGGCCGAGCCCTGCCGCCGCCGAGCAATACGTGTCGTCCGCGGTCGTCTGGCTCACGGCGAGCTCTCGCTGCCCGACTCGAAACCGACGGCGGACGCGGCCATCGGTTCGGGCTCCTGCTCCCCGCCGAGGACAAACGGGCAGGCAGTGATGTGGTCCGGGCTTCCCGGCACCCGGAGAAGCCGCATCTCGACGCTGTGGCACTCATCCGTGGCAAGACGGCAACGTGGTTCGAACGGACATCCGGTGGGGATCGTCCGCAGATCGGGCGGGGATCCCGGGATGCCGGCAAGCAGGCGCCGGGGCCCGTGAACGCTCGGGAAGGATTCGAGCAGGCCGCGGGTATAGGGATGAGCGGTCCGATGATGGATCTCCTCTGCGGTGCCCATCTCGACGACTCGACCTGCGTAGAGGATCGCGATTCGGTCGGCGATCTCGAGCAGCAGCGAGAGGTCGTGGGTGATGAAGAGCACCGCAAATTGCAGGTCGCGCTGGAGCTCGGCGATCTCCGCCAGGATCTCGCGCTGCACGACCGTGTCGAGCGCCGTGGTCGGCTCGTCCATGATCACGACCTCCGGGTCGACCGCGAGCGCCATCGCGATCATCACGCGCTGGCGCATCCCTCCGGAGAGCTCGTGCGGATAGCTCCTCAGCCGCTCGCGGGGGATTCCCACGATGTCGAGGAGCTCGCCCAGCCTGGCACGTCTTTGCTCCCGTGTGAGATCGAGGTGCGCGTCGAGCGCGTCACCGAGCTGGTCGCTGATTCGCAGCACCGGGTTGAGCGCGTTCATGGCGCTCTGGAAGACGATCGCGATCTCACGCCAGCGGAGCTGGCGGAGCTGGCGCGCACTTTGCTCGAGGATCTCGACGCCGTCGGGGCCGACCCGCTGCCCCCGATAGATGACGCTCCCACCGGTGATCACCGCCGGCGGGCGCAAGAGCCGGCAGGCACCGAGCGCAAGGCTCGACTTTCCCGAGCCGCTCTCGCCCGCGAGGCCGACGACCTCTCCCGGGGCCAGTGTCAAGTCGACGTGCTGCACCGCCTTCACCTCGCCGGTCGGGGCGACGAACGAGACCGACAGATCGCGGATCTCCAGCACCGGCTTCGCAGGCGCGGCCGGCCCGGATCCAGCCTCGTGCAGACGATCCGAGGTCGGAGCCCGAGCGGTCACGCGGTATCCCCGCGCACGACCGGAGTCGGGTCTGACGGGCGCGAGTTGCGGCCGCGGCCCCTTCGTCGGCCGGTGTTCCGGAGCCGCGGGTTGCCGAGCTCGTCGAGCCCGAAGTTCAGCAGGACGAGGCTCATTCCGAGCAGCGCAGCCGTCAGCCCGGGTGGCGCATACCACCACCAGGCTCCGATCTGGATCGCGCTCTGGCCCTCCGCCCAGTAGAGCATCGTGCCGAGGCTCCAGCCGCTGAAGCTCGAGACACCGATGAACGCCAGGGTGACCGAGGTCAGAATCGCGTAGAGCACCACACCCACGAAGCTCGCGGCGATCAGGCTCACCTCGTTCGGCAGGATCTCGAACAGTAGGAGCCGCCACGTCCGCTCGCCACTCTCACGAGCCGCCGCAACATAGTCCCGTTTGCGCAGCGTGAGCGTCTGGGCCCGAAGCACCCGGGCGCCCCACGGCCAACCGAGCCCGCTCAGCACGATCGCAATCGGCAGCTCGCCCGAGCCCGGCGGGAGGTAGCCGAGCAGCACGATCAGCAACGGAAGCGCCGGCAGCACGAGGAAGACGTTGATCACGAGCGAGAGCACCTCGTCGACGGCGCCGCCGACGAAGCCGGCCGTGACGCCGAAGGCGACGGCGAGCACGGTCGCGATCACCCCGACCATCAACGCGAGCACGACGGTCGAGCGCGATCCGACGAGCAACTGGGAGAGCACGTCCTGCCCGCTGGCCGTGGTGCCGAGCAGGTGATGGAGGCTCGGCGGGAGCGCCGTGACCTGCTGCGTCGTCGCCGACGGGTCGTAGGGCGCGATCGTGGGGCCGATGATCGCGATCAGCACGAAGCCCGCGAGGATGCAAGCGCCGATCTGGGCCTTCCGCGGGAGCGACCGAATTCGGCCGCGGGGCTTGTAGCGCAGGGCCGCCGGAGCGACCGGAAGCTCGACAACCGTCACAACGTCCCCCGCGTTCTGGCCCGCGGGTCCGCCAGGACGTAGACCATGTCGGCGACGAGGCATGCTCCGAGCACGGCGAAGGAGATGACGAGGAAGATCCCCTGCGTCAGCGGGTAGTCGTCGGAGGTCACGGCGTTGTAGAGCGTCAGTCCCACTCCGGGGTACGAGAAGACGATCTCCATCACGAGCGCCCCGGCGACGACGAACCCGATCGCGAGCGCGAACCCCGCGATGTTGGGAAGGATCGCGTTGCGCGCGGCATACGTCATCATCACCCGGCGAGACGAGAGTCCCTTGGCCTGGGCGGCGAGCACGTAGTCCTCACCGAGCGTCGTGATCATGACGTTGCGCATCTGCAGCATCCAGCCCGCCATCGAGGTGACGACGATCGTCAGGGCCGGCAGGATCGAGTGGTAGGTCGCGCTCTCGATGAACGGCCAGTTCCAGCCCGGCAACAGCCCGAGCGTGTAGCCCTGGCCGATCGGAAAGACCCGCCAGTGCAGCGAGAACAGTTGGATGGCGAGCAACGCGAGGAAGAAGTAGGGCATCGCCTGCAGGAACGTGAAGGCGGGCAGGCCCTGGTCCAACCAGCCGCCCCGGCGCCACGCGGCAAGAATCCCGAGCAACGTTCCGAGCAGAAAGGCGATCACCGTGGCGGTGCCGATCAGGAACAGCGTCCACGGGATCGTCTGGGCGAGAATCGAGGTCACCGTGGCCGGATAGAGATTCACCGAGAGACCGAGATTCCCGTGGAAGAGGTCGCCGAGGTAGACCCAGTACTGGTGCATCAGGCTCCCCTGGTGCCCGACGCCGAACTCGACGTCGAGCGCCTTCTGCGCCGAGGGCAAGAGGTTCGGGTACTTCGCCATCATCGTGTCGACGGCGTTCCCAGGCATGGCACGCGGAATGAAGAAGTTGACTGTCACCGCTACCCACGCGGCGACGGCGTAAAAGCCCAACCGACGAACAATGAACCGCACTCGCGCTCCTCTGTCGCCAACGATACCTCGCCGGTTCCCCTACCGGGCATGAAAACGGTAACATGGTCGTTGGGACGAGTCAAGCATGAACCGTTACCAAATAGGCACCAACTTGGCCGCAACTCTGCACCAGCAGGCAGTTATCGTGTGTAACAGGTTCGCGAGTGTAGGTGTAACGTTACACACGATGGCTGATATGTTGAGCTCACGATGAATTCAGGCAATCTGACGGCAAGCCCGGAAAACACCGCCGCCCTCAACGTGAGGCCGACGATCAGGGAGATCGCTGCCCTGGCGGGAGTCTCGACCGCAACGGTCTCACGCGTCGTGAACGGCAACGGCTACGTGGCCGAGAAGACGCGCGACGCCGTCGCGGAAGTCATCCGCGAGCGCGGCTACACGGCAAACCGGGCCGCACGCGCCCTCTCCAATGGACGGACAGGCCTGATCGGGGTGACCGTCCCGCGAATCCACCCCAGCTACTTCTCACTCATCGTCACCGGCGTCGCCGATGCCCTCTACGAGCACGACATGCGAATCGTGCTCTGCCCGACGCTCCACGACCACGATCGGGAGGTGACGCTGCTCGAGCGCCTCGTCCACGGAACCATCGACGGCGGTCTGCTCATCCTTCCGGAGGAGTCCAACGGTGAGCTCCAGACCCTGATGGAGCACGGCTTCCGCTTCGTCGTCGTCGACCCTCGCAGGGGCATCGACGGCCCCGTGCCGACCGTCTCGGCCGCGAACTCCTCCGGAGCCGACCAGGCGATGCGACACCTCATCGAGCTCGGACACCGTCGCATCGCCGCGATCACGGGGCCGCGCGGGTGGCTCGCCACCCAGGAGCGCACACGCGGCTACCTGGCGGCGCTCGCCGCCGCAGGGATCGCGCCCGACGACGAGCTCGTGATCGAGTCGAACTTCGACGTCGACGGCGGACGCGCGGCAACAGCCATCCTGCTCGACTCACCCGAGCCACCCACCGCGATCTTCGCCTTCAACGACCAAATGGCGATCGGCTCGATACAAACCGCCTTCGCCCGTAACCTACGCGTCCCGGACGACCTCTCGATCGTCGGATTCGACGATACCGCCGAGGCAGAGCTCGTCACCCCCGCGCTCACGACCCTCCGCCAGCCACTCGCAGAGATGGGCCGCATGGGCGTCAGCCTGCTCGATCGCCTGCTCGACAACCGACAACTCGAAGCGCTCCACGTCGAGCTCGCGACTCAGCTCATCATCCGCGGCTCGACCGCGTCCCCGCGTCCGAGCCATGCTCCCGGCGCTCGGCGATCAATCTCCGTCTGAGTACCAGGAGGACGAGCGATGGATAAGAACGTGATCATCTTCCACGGGACGGGCGGCCACCCGGACCACTGCTGGTACAGATGGCTGGGGGCGCGACTGGAAGCGCGCGGCTACGTCGTCGAGATCCCGCACTATCCCGACCTCAACCGCGAGCCGATCGAGACGTTCCTTCCCACCGTGCTTGCACGCCACGTGTTCGGTGAGGGGACCGTCCTCGTGGGGCACTCGGGCGGCGCGGCGCTTCTGCTCGGCATCCTCGAGCACGTCGAGGCCGAGGTCGCCCAGGCGATCCTCGTCGCGGGCTATGCGACGCCCCCCAACACGAACGCTGAGCCGGTGCTGCAGGCGAGCTACGACTGGGAGCGGATCAAAGCGCACGTACGCGACCTCTACTTCGTCAACTCGATCCATGACCCCTACGGCTGCAATGCCGAGCAAGGACGGCGCATGCTCGATCGGCTCGGCGGCACGCAGATCGTCCGTGACGAGGGTCACTTCGGGGACGCAGACGACCCCTGCCCCACCTTCGAGCTTCTGGACAAGCTGATCGACTGATCCTCACTGCTTCCACTGAGATAGCGTGGAGCAGTGCCTGGTGAGGCTACAGCCACACCGCCGCAGGAATCGAGCGGCGACGAGCGCCTCGCAATCCTGCTGGCGATGGCGATGTTCGTCTTGGTGGTTGATACGTCGCTGATGAACGTGTCGATCTCCGCGGTCGTACACGATCTCGACACGACGGCGAGCGGGGTGCAGTCGGCAATCGCGCTCGAGGCGCTCGTCTCCGCGGCGTTCATCCTGGTCGGAAGCAAGATCGGCGACCTCATAGGCCGTAAGCGCGCGTACGTCATCGGGCTGCTCGGCTACGCGGCCGGCGCCGTGGCGATGACGCTGTCACAGAGCCTGCTGCCGATTGTGATCTTCTGGGCCGTGGTCGGCGGCCTCGGCGCGGCGCTGCTCCTCCCGGCAATGCAGTCGTTGATCCACGGCAACTTTCAGGGCGCGATGCAGCGGAAGGCCTACGCGCTGGTAGGAGCGGCGGCTGCGATCGCGGCCGCGGTCGGCCCGCTGGTCGGTGGCTTCATCACGACGTTCCTCTCCTGGCGGATCGCGTTCGCAGGAGAGGTCGTGATCATCGCGATCGTCCTCGTCGGGAGCCGACGGGTGCGCGATGTCCCGTACACAGGCGACCGGCGGATCGACATCGTCGGCGCGATCCTGTCGGCGGTCGGCATGGGCGGGATCGTCCTCGGGATTCTCGTCTGGGAGGAAGGGGGCGCGGCGGTCGGAGTGCTGCTCGCAGCCGGTGCGGTCAGTCTCGGCTCGCTCGCGTGGTGGCTCGTGCGACGTAAGCGCGAGGGCAAGCCGGCGCTGATCGACGCGGATCTCTTCCGCTCGAAGTACTTCCGGCTCGGCATCTCTTCGCAGACCCTCCAGCAGATCGCCCTCGGCGGGATGATGATCGCGCTTCCGATCTACCTGCAGATGGTGCTCGAGTACAACGCTCTGGAGTCCGGGCTCTCGCTCGCTCCGCTCTCGTTGAGCATGTTCTTCGTCGCTCTCCTCGCCGGGAAGAAAGCCGGTAAGCGCAGCCCCGGCAAGATCATCCGAGCGGGATTCCTCTTGCTCGCGATCGGCCTTGCGATCCTGATCCCGTTCGTTCCGCGTGTCCACTCCGGCTGGGCACTGGTCATCCCGCTCTTGATCACCGGTTCCGGTCTCGGGCTACTTGTCTCACAGCTCAACAACTACACGCTCTCGCCGATCGAAGAAGAGCGGGTCAGCGAAGCGGCAGGCGTGAACTCCGCAGGCGGCTCTTTCGGGCTCTCGTTCGGGCTCGCCTTCGCCGGGGCGATCATGCTCGCCTCGCTCTCGCTGCTCTTCACCCACTACGCCGACCAGAGCAAGGTACTCACGCCCGCCGAGCAACAACAGGTTTCGAAAGGCCTCGAGAAAAACGCCGAGGTGATGACGAATACCCATCTCGAAGAGCTGCTCGCGGGCCAGCCCGCCGACGTCAAGGCCGAAATCCTCCACATCAACACGAAGGCGAGGCCCCGCGCCCTGCAAATCGCCCTGCTCGTGCCCTTCTTCGCCGCCGTGCTCGGCCTGTTGCTCGGCTTCCGGATGACGCGGCTACCCGATCCGGAGCCCTCGGCGGCAACCGAGGGCATGCTGCTCGGCTGAGCGTCACCCACTGGATACGTTCCCAGCACGCTCCGACAGCGGTCAGCTGTAGGAGGCTTGGCGGTGCTGAGCCGATTCGAGCGCGAGCCTCACGGCGGCAACGAGCGCTTTCGGCAGCTCGTCCGGGTGCGCGCCGGCCACACGGCGCGATGCACGTTCGGGCTTTCGGGCTCTGCTGCGGAACCCGAGGACGTGTTCGAAGTCCGGGTCCAGGACGATCGTGCGCCGCGCCCCGGCCCGCCGGCGGATGAGCGCGTTCAACTTCAGCTCGGCTGCCAACGGCTCGCGCCCGGGGCGCAGGTCGCTGTCGTGTACGACGACCCAGGGAACACGGGCCCGCCTGCAGATCTCGACGAAGAGCGGCAGGTTGGCCTTGCCGCCGCACTCGACGATCGAGATCTGCTCGCGGTCGGCGTCGTGGCCGAGCGCGCGGAACACCAGTGGAAAAGTGATCTTCTCGGTCATCCCCTCGACCAGGATCACCGCCCGCGAGAAGAAGAGCTCCGAACGCTCCGCGTCGAACTCACACATGACACGGAACGCGTCTTCGACGTCGATCGGGCCCAGTCGCTCGACCGCCGTCACGCCGAGCTCGTCGCGAGCGACGAGATTGACCTCCTCGAGAGCAGCGACGTTGAGCAGGCCGGGAGCGTGGGTGGTGAAGAAGATCTGGTTGCCGCGCTCGGCGAGCCGTCGGATCACCCGGCGGAGATATCGGTGCGCCTGAGGAGCGAGAAACAACTCTGGCTCTTCGATCGCGAACACCACGCCCGAGGTCTCGGCCGCGCAGGCCTCGAGCCCGCGTACGAGAGCGACGCGCGGCGCGGGAGCCCGTGCGAGCGCCTCGCGGATCAACGCATGCACGACGTCCGCGGCCCCCGAACCCACCGTCGCCGAGACGAGATCGCCGCCGCGGAGCGCCGTCGGAAAGTGCACGATCGGGGGGCCCGGGGCGCGGTCGTCGAGCGAGACGGTCCGTCCGTCTGCGAGGTTCGCCTCGATCGAGATCGCGCGCTGGCCGACCGTCAGATCAGCGGTTGACAGATCGAAGCCCGGGTCGAGGAGGGCCCGCAGGGCGAAGAGCAGGTTCGACTTACCGGCGCCCGGCTCGCCGATGAACGCACAAACCGGTCCCGGCCGAAGCACCAGCCGGCGCGCCGTGCGGAAATTGACGACGCGAATCTCGCTGAGCAGCGGGTCAGGCACGAGGCCTCCCTCCCGCCGGGTCAGCTCGGCACGACGGGCGGCGCCATCCGGTGCGCGACGGAGACGACCTCCTCGGGCCGGATCCAGTCGTTCGAGAGCTCGATCCCGCCGGCCCGGTCGACCGCGTCGAGCATCGGCTTCGCCCACAGGTGCTCGAGGAGCACGAGCACCGCGCTCATGTTCTTCGGCAGCGCCTGGGTGACACGGAAGACGTCGTCCCCGTCGAAGAGGTGGCCGTCGGCGAGCTCGGCCGCGCCGGCCATCGCGCCCCTCTCGATCCCGCCCGGCCCGGCGGCCGCGTAGCCGGCAAGCGCGCCGACATAGGATCCGAACGAGACGGCCTCCTCCCAGTCGAGGTCGCTCGCGGTCGTCACCATCACGTTGCCGAGCTCGTCCTTGCGCACGAGCAGCAGGTCGACGATGCGCAGGATCCCCGCCTTCTTCAGCTTCTCGAGCTCCGGCAGGATCTCGCCCTTGAAGCGATTGCCGGGGAACGCGAGGCTCATCATCTGGATCGGCCCCATGGACTCCATCACGGTCGGCTCGAGCGCCCACTCGTGCGTCGAGTCGCCGCCCCCGGACGCGTCGGCCTGGTTTTCGACGTCTCCCATCACAGAAGCCTAAACGATCGATTCCGAGGCGTGCGTTCACGGGGACGCGATGACGTTGCTTCCCCTGCTGTCCACCTCCTCTGTGGCCGTGCCTCGCACCCCTATCGAGCTGAGTCACAGAGACGAAACCCGGCGCTGAACGGAGGCGTCGTCGACGACCGAATAAGGTTTCGCCCGTGACAGGTTCGCTGCGCCGAACAGGGCGGCCCGGCCTGCTGGGGATCGACGGCTGACGTGCGCGATCGTCGAACACTCAGCGTGCTCGGCTTGGTGCTGGCGCTGGCGGTTGCTTCTGTGTTCTGTGTCTCCCTCGTAGAGTTCCGAAGTCGCTACAGGCACGATTCGTTCTATCGCTTTCTCGACTGGAATCTCTTCCTGGCCTGGGTTCCGGTCGCGTTCGCTGCCTCGGCCTACGAGTTCGCGCGTCGCGGGCTCGGTCTGATTGCGACGGCCCTCGGGGTGCTCTGGCTGCTGTTCTTCCCGAACGCGCCGTACATGCTGACGGATTTCATCCACCTCCACGAGTCCCCGACGACACCGCTCTGGTACGACGGCCTCATGCTTTCCGCGTTCGCCTGGACTGCCCTGTTGCTCGGGTTCTTCTCGCTGTACCTGATGCAGACGCTGTGGCGGCATTCGGCAGGGCCGCTTGTCGGTTGGTTCGGCGTCGTTGCCGTTCTCGCGCTCGGAAGCTTCGGTGTCTACATCGGTCGCTTCATCGGGTTCAACAGCTGGGACGCCCTGCTGCATCCGTTCAGGGTCGCCCACGTGATCGACACACAGCTCGAGAATCCGCTCCACCATCCACGGCTGTTCGCGTCGCTTGTCGTGCTCACGAGCTTCCTGACCGTTGCGTACCTGGTCTTCTACTGCATCGCCGGTCTGCGGCTCCAGGGCGGCCGGGATTAGCCGCTGCGGCCCTCCGTGTTCGAGAGAGGGGCCGCATCATGCCGGTAGAAGTCGACCGGCGTCGCGACCAGAGGCGTGCTACCGAGGATGAGGTCGGCCGCCTTCTCGGCCACCATCATCACGGGTGCGTAGATGTTGCCGTTCGTCACGTAGGGAAAGACCGACGCATCGACGACGCGGAGCCCCTCGACGCCGTGGACTGCCAGCGTGTCCGGGTCGACGACCGAGAGCTCGTCGACGCCCATGCGGCACGTGCACGACGGATGGAGCGCAGTCTCGGCGTCCCGGGCGACCCAGTCGAGGATCTGCTCGTCGGTCTCGACTGCCGGCCCAGGTGAGGTCTCGCCGCCGTCGAGGTGGTCGAACGCGGGTTGGGCGAGGATGTCCCGGGCGCAGCGAATCGCCTCGACCCATTCGCCCCGGTCCTGCTCGGTCGACAGGTAGTTGAAGCGGAGCGCCGGATGGACGCGCGGGTCGACGGAGACGAGCTTGACCGAGCCACGAGCATCGGAGTACATCGGGCCGACATGGACCTGGTACCCGTGTCCGCCCGACGGCGAGGAGCCGTCGTAGCGAATTGCGAGCGGGAGGAAGTGGAACATCAGATTCGGGTAGGCAACGGCGTCGTTGCTGCGGACGAAGCCGCCCGACTCGAAGTGATTCGTCGCGGCGGGGCCGGATCGGAAGGCCAGCCACTCGAGTCCGATGGCCGGCCGGTTCCGCTTCTCGAGCGCGGGCTGCATCGAGACCGGCTGTGTGGCGGCGTGCTGGACGTAGACCTCGAGGTGATCCTGCAGGTTCTCGCCGACACCCGGCAGATCGTGCACCGCGCGCACGCCGACCGCCTCGAGCTCGGCGGCGTTCCCGACGCCCGAGAGCTGGAGCAGCTGTGGCGAGTTGAACGCCCCGCCGCAGAGGATCACCTCGCGGGCACGAACGACGCGCGCCCGGCCCCGCTCGACCACCTCGACGCCGGTGGCGGTGCCGTGCTCGAGGATCACCCGTGTCACGAAGGCGCGGCAACGGACCTCGAGGTTTCGCCGGCCGCGCGCCGGCCGGAGGTAGGAGCGGGTCGCGTTGACCCGTCGCCCGTGGTGAATCGTGCGATCGAAGCGGGCGAAGCCTTCCTGCCGGCGCCCGTTGACATCGTCGGTCAGCGCGTAGCCCGCCTGCTGGACGGCCTCGAAGAATGCAGCCTCGAGCGGACCGGCGGCGGCGCCGCGCTCGAGCAGGATCGGGCCGTTCCGGCCGCGGTACTCGCCGGCGCCCGTCAGGCAGGTCTCCATCCGCTTGAAGTACGGCAGACAATGCGCATAGCCCCAGCGCTCGAGCCCGGGGTCGGCCGCCCAGCGCTCGTAGTCCAGGGCGTTCCCGCGCTGGAAGATCATCCCGTTGATGCTGCTCGAGCCGCCGAGCAGCTTCCCCCGCGCGTGGTAGATGCGGCGGCCGCCGAGGAACGACTCCGGCTCGGAGCGATACATCCAGTCGTAGCGCGGGTTGCCGATCGGGAACGCGAGCGCCGCCGGCATCTGGACGTAGAGATCCCAGAAGCGATCGGGACGCCCCGCCTCGAGCACGAGCACACGGGTGCTCCCGTCGGCGCTCAGACGGTTCGCCAGCACACAACCCGCGGACCCCCCGCCCACGATGACGAAGTCGTAGCTCACGCGCTCAGTCGCCGAGCTCGGTGCGGCGCCGGTCGACGTAGGCCTTCAGCTGCGCTTTCAGCTCGGGGTCGAGCTCCGGCTCGACGTACTCCTCGAGCGTGCGCTTGTAGATCTCGGTCGCGCGCGCCGCCGCGTCCTTGCCTCCGTCCCGTGCCCAGCGCTCGTAATTCGACGTCGAGGAGAGCAGCGGCCGGTAGAAGCACTCCCGGAAGCGCTCGAGCGTGTGCGTTGCCCCGAGGAAGTGGCCGCCGGCGCCGACCTCCTCGTGAGCGGAGAAGGCGAGCGTCTCCTCGGTCACCTCGAGCGGCCTGAACTCCGTCTCGAGCATGCGCAGGATCTCGATGTCGACGATGAACTTCTCGAAGCAGGAGACGAGGCCCGACTCGAGCCAGCCGGCGGCGTGCATCACGTAGTTCGCGCCGGCGAGCATCGTCGGCAACATGGTCATCATCGCCTCGTAGGAGGCCTGGGCGTCGACCGTCTGGCTCGAGGTGAGCCCGCCGCCGGAGCGCCACGGCAACCCGAAGTGACGTGCGATCTGCCCGGTGCAGAGCAGTCCGATCGCCGACTCGGGCGTGCCGAAGCTCGGCGAGCCCGACTGCATGTCGGTGTTCGAGAGGAAGGAGCCGAAAACGACCGGGCAGCCGGGACGGATCAGCTGGGTCAATGCGATCCCGGCAATCGCCTCCGCCATCTGCTGGGCGAGGGAGGCCGGGACCGAGACCGGTGACATCGCGCCCATCAGCAGGAAGGGCGTGACGATCACCGGCTGGTTTGCCCGCACGTACTCGAACAGCGCCGCGAGCATCCGGTCGTCGTAGCGGAGCGGCGAGTTGACGTTGATCAGCGAGATCACGCACGGCGTCTCCTCGATCGACTGCCGCCCGAAGACCATCTCCGCCATCGCGATCGTGTCGGCGGCGTTCGGGCCCGAGGTGACCGAGCCCATGAACGGCTTGTCCGACAGCGAGAGCAGGTTGAAGACCATGTCGAGGTGACGCGAGTCGAGCGGAACGTCGTTCGGCTCGCAGATCGTGCCGCCGACCGAGTCGAGCTGGGGGAACGCCTGGGCGAGCCGCGCGAGGTTCTGGAAGTCTGCGAGGGTCGCCTCGCGGCGCTCGAGCCCGTCACGGACGAACGGGCAGCCGTAGACAGGCGAGAAGACCATGTGGTCGCCGCCGATGTGCACGCTCCGCTCCGGGTTGCGCGCCTGGAGGTCGAACTCCCGTGGCGCCTTCGCGACCTGCTCGAGCAGGAAGTCGGGGTCGAGCTTGACGCGCTGCTCCGAGACGTCCTGCCCTGCCTGTCGAAAGAGCTCGAGAGCCTCGTCGCTCAGGAACTCGACCCCGAGCTCGGAGACGATCCGCCGCCATCCCCCGTCGAGCGTCGCGACGGCCTCCTCGGAAAGGATCTCGTACCTCGGCATGCGGTTGATCAGCACATCGCCTCCTGAGCGTCGAGGAGCCTTTCGAGGGCGGCCTCGAGCCCGCCCTCGCCCGTCTCGCGCACCTCGAGCGGAAGGCCGAGCAATGCCGCTGCCCGCTCGGCCTGCACCCGGAGTCGCACGGTCGGATTCTGCGCGAGCCAGACGACCCGCGTGTAATGACGGAAGTAGTCGTCGCGCAGCTCCGGGTGCCGGTCGAGCCCGAGCCCGCGGACGACGACGCGATCGAAGCTGCGCACGAGGAAGTCGGTCAGGTAATAGGTGCCCGGATCGTCGGCGTCGAGCCTGCCCGCGTACAGCTCGTAGCAGTGCGCGCCTTCGAGACGGCGCAGGCCGTCGAGCGCGCCGCGTGTCCCGCAGTCGGCGTAGGCGATGACGGCGTCGCTGCCGCCCGCCGCCCGATCGACCGCCGCTCTGATCCGTTCGGGGCGGTTGTGGAGCTCGGGCGGAAGCGAACGGACATCGAGGTCCCAGCCGCGCCGCGCCGCGATCGCGTTGACGTGCAGCGCGAGCGCCCCGCAGGTGACGACGACACGCTTCATTGCGGAAACGCGAGCTGATCGATGAACAGGTCGTTGAAGTCGGTGCGGCCCGAGAGCTCGACGTAGCGCACCTCGTCGAGAACGGCCCGGCCTGCGGCACGTTCGGTGACCGACAGAGCGGCGATTTTCGCTCCCTCGCCGGCGACGTTCCCGGCCGACACGATCCGCATCAGCGGCAGCTTCGGCACGAGCCCGATCCGGATCGCGCTGGCCGGCGAGAGATACGTCCCGAACGAGCCGGCGAGAAGCACCTGCGAGATCTCCTCGGGTACAACGCCGAGCTCACGGCAGAGGATCGTCCAGCCGGTGGCGATCGAGGCCTTCGCGAACTGGAGCTCGCGTACGTCTCGCTGCGAGAGATAGACGTCGTCGTGGAGAAAGAAGACCTTCTCCTCGCCGATCGTGCGCAGCCGCTCCGAGGAACCTTCGACGAATCGCCCCGAGTGGTCGAGGATCCCGGCCGAAACGAGCTCGGAAACGGCGTCGACGAGACCCGAGCCGCAGAGACCGACCGGCTGGACGTCGCCGATCACGCTCAGCTCGACGTCACCGTCCTTGATCTTGACCCCCTCGATCGCGCCGTCGGCGGCCCGCATCCCGCAGCGGATCTGCGCCGCCTCGAAGGCAGGCCCTGCGGGCGCCGCCGTCGCGAGCGTCTCGGCCGAGGAGCCGAGCACGATCTCGGAGTTCGTGCCGACGTCGATGAAGAGGCGCACGCGACGATCGAGGGTCAGCCCGGTGGCCAGGATCCCGGCGACGATGTCCGGCCCGACGTAGGCACCGAGCGCAGGGAACGTCACGGCCGGTGCCCGCGGATGGACGTGCACTCCGAACGCGGCCGCAGTCGCCTCCGGCAGCGTCCGCGAGGCAATCGTGAACGGCGCCATGGACAGCGGCTCGGGGTCGATCCCGAGTGCGAGCTGGAGCATCGTCACGTTGCCCGCGACCACGATCTCGTACACCTCGGCGAGGTCGACGGCCGCCTCGCCGCAGACCTCCGCGGCCAGCTCGGCGAGCGTCTCGTGAGCCAGCCCGCGCAGCGTGTCGAGGGCCTCGGGGTCCATCATCACCGCCGAGATCCTCGTGATCACGTCGGCGCCGAACGGTTGCTGCTTGTTCAGCATGGAGCAGACCGCCGCCGGCTGGCCGGTCTCGAGGTCGAGCAGGTTCGCAACCACCGTCGTCGTACCGAGGTCGAACGCCAGCGCGAAGCGCCGCGACGAGGTATCGCCGGGCTCGACGGCAATGAGCAGGTCGTCGCAGAGCACGGCCGTGACCCTCCAGTCGCTGCGGCGAAGCGTCCCGCCGAGCTCGCGGAGCAGGTCGAGGGGCACGCGGAGCTCGACGTCGTCCATTGCTGCGAGCACCCGCTCGAGGTCGGAGGCCTGATCCTCGAGTGTCGGCTCCGTGAGCTCGAGATAGCGCTTCTGCACGGCCGGCCGAAGGATCACGTGCCGGCCGACGCCGACGAGAGCCGCCTTGGGCCGCGTCTGCAGCAGCGGAACCGAGATCTCCACGTCCTCTCGCGCCTGCGCGCGGCAGGCGAGCCGCCAGCCGGCGCGCAGCTCGTCGGGCTCGAACGCACGTGGATCGACGGGAGAGAGCGGCACGGTGCCTGAGACGACGCGCACCTTGCACTTCTTGCACGTGCCGTGGCCACCGCAGGTCGAGTCGATTGCGACGCCGTTCCAGCTCGCCGCATCGAAGAGGGTTGTGCCGGCCGGGACGCGCGCCTCCTTGATCGCGCCGTCTGCCTGCTCGAAGGTGAGCCGTACCCGTTCCGGATGAGACTCGGTGACCTCCAGGATCGGTTCCGGCGCACTCATGCGAGCCCGGCCGCCTGCTTCGCGCGATGGCGGGCGATCCAGTGTCCGCCCCACTCGTCGCGGCCGAGCAGGAAGTCCGTCGCCCGTACCGCCTCGACGGTCTCGTTGCGCCGTGCGTCCATGATCGCGCTCGTCAAGCCGTGGCTCTGGGCGACGGCGAGGAACGCCGCGCCAAGGGTATGGCGGCCGGGCAGGCCGAACGAGGTGTTGGATGCGCCGCAGGTCGTGTTCACGCCAAGCTCGTCGTGAAGCAGGTGCAACGTCTCGAGGAACAGCGTCACGGCCCGTGGCTCGGCGCCGACAGGCATCGCGAGCGGATCGATGATCACGTCCTCGGGTGGTATGCCGTGATCGCCCGCGGCCGAGACGATCTTCTTCGCCACCTCGAGGCGCCGCCTCGGCTCCATCGGGATCTCCTCGTCGTTCGCGAGCCCGATCACGGCCGCGCCGTGACGCGCGACGATCGGCAGGATCGCCTCGAGCCGTTCGCTCTCACCGGTGACGGAGTTGACGAGCGCCTTGCCCTCGTAGGCGGCGAGCCCCGACTCGAGCGCCTCGATCACCGACGAGTCGATGCAGAGCGGCAGCTCGGTCAATGTCTGCGCGAGCGAGACGACCTTGCTCATCAGGCCGATCTCGTCGGCCAGCGGATCGCCGACGTTGATGTCGAGCATGTCCGCTCCGCCTGCGACCTGCTCGGCTACGTCGGTCTCGATCTGCGCGAGGTCGTCCTGCTGGAGCTGCGCCTGGAAGGCCTTGCGACCGGTCGGGTTGATCCGCTCCCCGATCACGCAGAACGGATGCTCAGGGCCGATGAGTACCGTCCTCGACGGCGACCTGACGATCGTCTCCATCCGGCTCCCTCGGCTATGCCGGAACGGCTGCGCGCCGCCGCTCGATCAGGTCCTTGGCGAGCCGTACCGCCGTCGAGGCGTCGGATGCGTAGCCGTCGGCGCCGACGACGTCCGCGTACCGCTGGGTGACCGGGGCGCCGCCGACCATCACGATCACCTCGTCGCGAATGCCCGCCTTCTCGAGTGCGTTGATGTTCGCCTTGAACATCGGCATCGTCGTCGTGAGGAAGGCCGAGAAGCCGACGATGTCGGGCTGGTGCTCTTGCACCTTCGCCACGAAGGTCTCCGGCGCGACGTTGACCCCGAGGTCGTACACCGTGAAGCCCGCCCCCTCGAGCATGATGTTGACCAGGTTCTTGCCGATGTCGTGGACGTCGCCCTTCACCGTTCCCATCACGTAGGTGCCGATCGGCTTCGCGCCGGTCAGGGCGAGCAGCGGACGGAGAATGTCGAGCGCGCCTTGCATCGCCCGCGCCGCGATCAGCATCTCCGGGACGAAGAAGTCGCCCCGCTCGAATCGCGCGCCGACCTCCTCGAGCGAGGGGATCAGCGCGTCGTAGAGCATCGAGTCGGGCTCGAGTGAGTCCTCGAGACCGCGCTCGACGAGCTCGCGCACCTCGGGTGCGTTGCCGACGAGCGTGTTCTCGTAGAGGCCCCGGAGGATCTCTTCGTGGGTCATGCGGCACCTCGCTCGTAGTCGTCGTAACCCAGTTGCCTGCCGAGCCGGGCGGCCTGGTCGATCAGGAGCGGCGCGAGCCGCTCGATGCGTTCGGAGGTGAGGCGGTTCGTCGGGCCCGAGATCGAGAGGGCTGCGGCAATCTCGCCGCCCGCCCCCCGAACGGGTGCCGCCATCGCAGCCAGCCCGAGCTCCAGCTCGTCGACGGCGGTGGCGTAGCCGAGCCGCCGCACCGGTTCGAGCTGGCGTTCGAGCGCCACCCGGTCACGGATCGTCTTCGGGGTGAAACGCTCGAGCCGGTCGAGCTCGTCCGGAAGCGGAGCGGCGCCGAACGCCATGAACACCTTGCCGTTCGCCGCCACGTGGTGCGGCACGCGCCGGCCGACCCAGTTCGTCACCGAGACGAAGTGCGCACTGTCGCGCTGGGCGAGATGCTCGGCGCCGAGCACACCGGGCACGGCCAGGTTGATCGTCTCGCCGGTCTCCCGTGCCAGCAGCTCGAGCGCGGGCGCGGCAAGCTCGATCAGGCTCTGCGCGCGGTCCTGGCCGGCGAAGCGAAGGAGCACCGGCCCCGGGCGCAGGCCCCGGCCGCGGGTGCGCTGTAGGAGGCCCTGACGCTCCAGCGCACCGACAAGGCGTGAGGTCGTGCTCTTCGGCAGGCCCGCCGCGGCCGCGAGCTCCCCGAGCGGGAGCGGCTGCGGGCTCTCGACGACCCGCACGAGCAGCGCGGCCGCGCGGTCGATCGCCTGGGTTCCGGTGGCCGCCACGCTCATATTGTGGAACTTGCGTTCCACGAACGCAAGTCGGGCGGCCGCTCCTGCGGTGCCCGGCGGCCGGCGGGCGGCTTCACGAGCGGATCCGGACGTTCTCCGGATCGAAGATCGGCGCCGAGCCGACGACCTCGACCGTCACGGGAAACCGCTCCCCCATGAACCCGACGGCGAGCTGCTCGCCGACGTTGGCTCGTTCGGGCGGCAGGTACGCGAGCAGGATGTGCTTGCCGATCGACGGCCCGGCGCCCGCGCTCGTCACCCACGAGCGCCGCCCCTTTGCATCGACGAGCGGCTTGCCGCCGGGCGTGAGAACCGGCTCGTGACCGAGCATGTAGCGCTCGACGCCGGCCGCCGAGGTGTGGTCGTCGACCGTGAGCGTGCAGAGGAGCGCCGCGGGATCCGACGCTCGCTGGGTCACGTGCGCCTCCTTGCCGACGAAGTCCTGCTCCTTGACGCCTCCCCACGCCATGCCCGCCTCGACGACGTCGTAGCCTCCGTCGAGCTCGAAACCGAAGGCGCGATAGCACTTCTCGAGGCGGCCGGTGGTGCCGTAGACGCCGATCCCGGCCGGGACGAGGCCGTGCGGCTCACCTGCCTCCCAGAGCACATCCCAGAGGCGCGCCCCTTGCTCGATCGGGACGTAGAGCTCCCAGCCGAGGTCGCCGACGTAGGAGATCCGGGAGGCCAGCGCGCGCAGCGGCCCGACCTCGATCGTGCGGCAGGTGGCGAACGGGAAGCCTTCGTTGGAGACGTCGTCGCGGGTCGTACCGGCAAGGATCTCCCGCGCCCGCGGCCCCCAGAGGCCAATCGTGCACCACGAGGATGTGACGTCGACGATCTGCGCGCTCCCGTCGGCCGGCAGGTGGTCGGCGAACCACTTCAGGTCCGCCATGCCGTGCAGCGCTCCGGTGACGACACGGAAGTGCTCGTCGCCGAGCCGCATGATCGTGAGATCGGAGCGAAAGCCGCCGCTCCCGTTCAGTACCGGGGTGTAGACGACCCGGCCGTCGGCGACATCCACCTGACGCATCGCGATCGTCTGGAGCCCGGCCAGGGCGCCGGGGCCGAGCACGTCGAAGACACAGAACGCGGTGAGGTCGAACAGCGCCGCGCGTGCGCGCATCGCCAGGTGCTCGGCACTGATGATCGGCGACCACCAGCGCGATTCCCACTCCGGAGTGCGTTGCACCACCTGGTCGCCGAACTCCTCGAGGAGCGGCCTGTTCGATTCGTACCAGTGCGGGCGCTCCCAGCCCGCCGTCTCGAAGAAGAACGCGCCGAGCTCGCACTCACGGCCCCAGAACGGCGAAAGACGCAGGCCCCGGTTCGTCTCCCACTGCTCCGACGGGTGGACGATCCCGTAGGTCTTGTTGAAGCCCTCGGCCGTCCGTGCCCGAACATGTGCCCCGGTCTTCTGGTGCTCGTAGAAGCGGGCGATGTCCGAGGACTGGAGGTCGAGCTCCGATTCGCCGTGCGTCATCCACTCGGCCACCGCCTTGCCGACACCCGGCCCCTCCTTGATCCAGACCGCCGCCGCCGACCAGAGGCCGTGCACCTCGGGCGTCTCGCCGAGGATCGGGAGGCCGTCCGGGGTGAGCGAGAGCAGGCCGTTGATCGCGTACCTGATGCCGACCGTCTCGTCACCGAGGATCTCCGGGACGAGCTCGCGCGCGTGCTGGAGTTGCGGCTCGAAGTCGTCCCTCGTGAAGGGCCGCTCGGTCGGGGAGGGCGACGCCTCCTCGCCGGAGGGAATCTCGTCCGGCTCCCAGAGGATCGGGCGGTGTGCGTACGAGCCGATCTGCAGCCCGGTTCCATGTTGCCGCTCGTACATTCCTGCGTCCATGTCGCGAATGATCGGAAACTCGATGCCCGTCGAGGCACCGGCAAACCGCGGCACCGGGCCGACCTCGATCATCTGGTGCACCGCCGGGGTGAGCGGGATCGACGCACCGGCGAGCCGGGCGACCCGCGGGCTCCAGACACCGCAGGCGATCACTACCGTCTCCGTCTCGATCTCGCCGCGTGTCGTGCGAACCCGCCGGATCCGTCCGTGCTCGACGTCGAGCCCGAGGATCTCGGTGTTCTCGAAAACGCCGAGCGCGCCTTCGGCGCGGCCGCGCTCGCGCATGATCGTCGCCGCCCGCAGCGAATCGACGACACCGGCCGAGGGCGTGTAGAAGCCACCGACGAGCACCGACTCCTCGACGTAGGGGACGAGCTCTTTCACCTCCGCCGGGGTCACGAGCGACGCCGGCTCGACTCCCCATGAGACCGCCGAGGCGAGCCGGCGCCGGAGCTCCTCGAGGCGCTCGACGCTGCGGGCAACCTCGATGCCGCCGCTCGCGGTGAACACCCCGAGCTCGCCGTACTGCCGGACGCTTTCCAGCGTCAACTGCGTCACCTCGCGCGAGTGGTCGACCGGGAAGATGAAGTTGGAGGCATGCCCCGTCGAGCCGCCCGGGTCGGGAAGCGGGCCTTTGTCGAGGAGCACCACCCCGTACCAGCCGAGCCGGGTCAGGTGGTAGGCGACGCTGCAACCGACGATGCCCGCGCCGATCACGACCGCCCGCGCAGACGATGGCAACCCGGTCGGGACTATGGCATGTTCGGGCACGCACGCATCCTCTCGCTCGGCGACGCCCGTTCATATATCACCTCGGTTGCCGGGCCCCGACCCGAGCGACGCGGCCCGAGGTGAGGGCCGCGCGTCAGCCGCGGACCGCGAGCGCCGGCTCTTTCTGCGCTCCGATCAGCTCCTCGACCTTCCTCATGACCTCGGGTGTTGCACAACCGCGAAGGGCGAGTGTCGTGCGGCGCCGCACCACGTCCTCGGCGTTTAGGGCCCACTCGCTGGCGGCAGCGTAGACAGCGGATGCGCCGATGTCCGGGGCGCCGGGCGAGAGCGGCTCGAGCAGGCTCGGATCGTCGAGCGCCGGGGCGAGCACCTCGGAGCTGAGCGATCCGTAGAGCTGGCTGAGATGGGAACGCGTCGCCGGAGGAACCTCGACGGGAAGGCGGATCCCGTCGAGGCCCGCGGCGCCCGGCAGGGGCCACGGGCGGCGATCGATCTCGTGCAGCCCGAGATCGGGGCGAAGCTCCTCCAGGACGTCGAGAGCGATGCGCCGGTACGTGGTCAGCTTGCCTCCGGCGACGCTGAGCATCCCGCCTCTTCCCCGCAGGTAGACGGTCTCGCGACGCGCGCTCGTGGTACCCCCCGAGGCACCGGGAAGGACGCGCAAGCCGGCATAGGTGGCCCGGATGCGGTCACGGTGGAGGAGCGAGGGATCGAGCGCGACCGCTGCCTCGGCAAGCACTTGGTCGATGTCTGCATCCTCGACCCCGACTCCCGCCGGGTCGCCCTCGAAGAGCGCGTCTGTCGTCCCGAGCAGCAGCATCCCCTGCCATGGAACCGCGAAGCTCACGCGCACCTTGTCGTGCGGAATCGTCAGGGCCGCAGTCCAGCTGCTTCCCGGCTCGAGCAGCACGTGAACCCCCTTGCTGAGCCTGATCGACCGCCCTGCCGCCGGATCCTCGAGCCGCCGCACATTGTCGAGCCAGGGCCCCGAGGCATTCACGACCGCCCGCGCCCGCACGGAGATCGTGGCGCCGTCGGCGCTGACCTCGGCGCCCGCAACCCGCCCCCGCTCGAGCCGCAGCGCCATCACCTCGGCGTAGTTGGCAACCGTTCCTCCCGAATCGGCGGCCGCCCGAACGTTGGCCAGCGTCAGGCGGCTGTCGTTCGTCCAGCAATCGACGTAGAGCCCGCATTTCCGGAGCCCGTCGAGGCGAAGGTCGGGGTTCATGCGTCGCGCGCGGGCCGGGTCGACGAGGCCGTTCAGCTTTGCGCGCGCCAGGGTCGAGTAGATCGCGATCCCGGCCTGGACGGCGGAGGGCCTGTACGGGCCGCGCTCGTAGAGCGGGAGCAGGAAGGGGATCTGATGGACGAGATGGGGCGCGACGACGTTCATCAGGTGGCGGCGTTCCTCGTGCGCCTCACGCACGAGGCGGACATCGCCGAGACGCAGGTACCGCAGCCCGCCGTGGATCAGCTTCGACGACGAGCTCGAGGTCGCACCGCCGAAGTCGCCCCTCTCGACGAGCGCGACGGCCAGTCCGTGGCGCGCCGCGACCGACGCGACACCTGCCCCGATCACACCGCCCCCGATCACGAGCAGGTCGAACTCGCGCTCGGCGAGGGCCGCCAGCGAGTCGGCGCGGCCGGTCAGATCCATCGCGGGTTCGTCCAGGCGCGACCGCCGGCGGCGTCGGCAACCTCGACACGGCCGTAGGGCTCGCCGGGGGGCCGTCGAAGCTCGACTGCCGTGATCAGGCCGTCGTCGGTCACTCGAGCGCGCGGCCCTCGTGCGGGTACCCGAGCCGCCCGGCGTTGACCCTAGCCCCGCGACGCCGCCCGGCGAAGAGCGTCACGCTCGCCGCCGGGCTGCAGTGCACGACAACCGTGCGCTCGTCGACCTCGACCTTGCGAATCTCGGCATCGCCAGCACGTCGTAGCCGGCCCACTCGTAGTGACCAGCGAGCTTGTCCGGCGCCAGCTCACCGTCGGAGTTCGTCGTATGCGCGTGGAGCCCGCAGCGGAGCCAGGTCCCGTCCGACAGGAAGGGGTTGAGCGTCTCGCTCACACGCGAAGAGCCTAACGGAGATGTAAACGAGCCGTCTCAGATGAGTATCGATCCAGCGAGGGGAGTGTCACACTTGGGATTCTTTGTGTAAGTAGGTCTGGCTCTCATTGACGGTAATCGAGAGGCTTCGTCCAAGACAGC
>CAVWUL010000007.1:0-333181 GCA_963758125.1 uncultured Actinomycetes bacterium | reverse complement strand
TCTTTGATCTTGAGCGACGCATCAGGCCCGGTCGCGCCAGAGTGTCAACTGGAAATGTCAACTCCCGAGCCAGAGCAGCCGCGCGGCGTCAGTCCCCCATCCCGCCGGCCGAAGTGTTCCGGCAGAAGACGATCTTCTAACGAGAACGGCTCAGCCACAGGGCTGAGTCGTTCTTTCTAACCACAGTCTTCTACCGACTCCCGGTGTACGGATTGGCGCCTGGCAAGGATGGCAAGCGTCGGCGTTCGTTTGCGTTCGCTCCATCGTTTGGTCGAGGGGATGATTTCGAGACGTACTCGCCGAATGGTCGTAGCGGCGTTCAGAGAAGGTCTGCCACATCGCGGCAGCGGACGATCGGTCAGCAACTACGGACGCATAGTGACCCCCGAAGAGGGGCTCGCCACTTTGAGGCATCCGATTCGTTTGTGCAAGGTAAGGAGGGTCCGGCGCGTTAGAAGCCGACGAGCACCTCGCCAGCTGTGACGTACGGTGTGTCAACTTTCAGGTCGGGCAGGTTCTCGGCCAGCCACGCCGCGGCGGCGCGATTTGACTCCTCCGCTCCAGCTTGATCCTCGAAGACGCTGATCGTGCTCGTTCCTTCGGCGAGCTGGAGGAGGTAGTAGGCCTTGAACCCGTTGAACTCCGCCGATGACTTGCCGGACGTCTTCCTCGTGCTCGGCGAGCGCGTCGGCGAGATCGTGGTTCCCGGGGTATGCGCGGATAACTGCGTACACGGTCTTTACCTCATCTCGTCTCGTGGGTCCCCCGCAGTTTCGCAGTGTCTCATGATCGACCACGAACGTTCAGTCGGTCTGACGCTGACTCGATTCCCGGCTTAAGGATTGCCGCGCAAAGCCTCTGTTGGCGCCCAAGCCAGGAAGCCGCGTGGGAGCCCGGGGACAGCTTTTGGGGACGGCTTTTTGGGAGCCTCAGGGAACCGGTGTCCCGCAAGAGGCAACAAAAAGGCCATTTTGCTGGCCTTTTGTGAAGCCCTCTAACGGACTCGAACCGTTGACCCCCTCCTTACCATGGAGGTCTTGGGCAGGTACGGGCGTGCACGTCCGATCACACGCGGGCCCGATTGGGCTGCAAAGCCGTGGTGTTCAGCGTGTCTTGCGTTGCCGCGCGTGACTGCATGTGCCTGGTCTCGTGTACCCGCCTCGTACCCGCGGTCTGTTGTCCGTTCTCAAAACGGCCAAGAAGCGCTGCGTCGTCTCTTGCGTCCCTGAGTTGCCTTCAGCCGCCCCTGACCTGTCCCCAGAACCTATCCCAAGGTGGTGGCTAGGGAACGAGTTCGAAGGCGGCTGTGTGGGCTGGTCTCGCGACGCTCAAGTGTCGGCGGTCGAGGGTCGCGAGCGTCGCGACCTTCATGCGTTCGGCGATGACGATGAGGCTGGCGTCGGTGCCGCCGAGGCCGAGGTCGGCGTAGGTCTCGATGAGGTCGGCGATCCGGCGTGTCTCTGCGGGTGTGAGGGTCTCGATCTGGAGTTCGCCGTCGGCCACGGCGCGGAAGAATCTCGCTTCTGCAGCCGCGCCGAGCTGTCGGCCGATCAGGTAGGCGGTCTCGGCGACCACGAGCGCTGTGGTCACGAGCGGACCCGCGTTCTGGATCGCCTCGGCGCAGGCTTGGTGATCGGGGTCGGCGTTGTCGGCAGCCGCGAGCAGCACGCTCGTGTCGACGACGAGCAAGCGTCAGTCGCGGCCGAAGCCGTCTGCGAGGAGGTCGTCGGTGTCGCGGGCGTGACGTCCGGAAGTCGAGGCTCCCAACCCGATGAACGAGAGCTTCCGCTCCTCGCTTGCGGTTTCGGGAGGGAGCGTTTCGGCCAGTTCGGCGATCACGACGTCGATGCTGACACCACGCCGCTCGGCTTCGGCTCGTAGCCGCGCGAGCGTGCTCTCGGAGAGGTCTACCGTGAGCGTCATGCAGCCAGTATAGGAACGGTGAGTTGCGGCGAGGCGGCGGCCTGGTCGTGCTTGCTGAATCCCAGTTGCTTGTAGGCGGCGAGCCGGCGAGTGTGCATCGCTCGGAGGACGGGCACGCGGACGTCTGCGTAGTCGTAGACGCGCACGCTCGTCTTATCGTCGTGGGCGGCAGGAGCCGGCCGGTGTACTGGACGAGGCGGCCCTTGAAGGAGACGGGAAAGGCGAGGAAGAGGGTGTCGAGCTGGGGGCAGTCGAATCCCTCTCCGAGGTACTGTCCGGTTGCCACGACGACGAGCGGCTTCGAGCGCGGCGTCCGCTCGATCTCGTCGAGGAGTGCAGTCCGCGCACGCTTGCCGAGGCCTCCTTCGAGGACGACCGGCGAGACGCCTCGGTTTCGGAGCTCCTCGGCAAGCAAGTTGCAGTGCTGCTTCCACTGGCTCAACACGAGGCAGCGCCTGCCCCGGGCGAGCGCGTCGAGGATGTCGTCGCAGACGAGTGTGTTGCGCTCCTCGTTCTCGACGAGCAGGCGGAACAGCTCGTGGATCGGCGCCCCGGCATCGACGACCGCGAACGCGGTCTCGCGCACGTCGAGGGAGCGGGGGATTGCCCCGCGCGTCTGCTCGCCGGTCGCGATCTGGTGTCGAACCGGGCCGCATTGCATGGTGACGATCTCCTGCAGCCCGTCGCGGCGGTAGGGGGTGGCGGTGAGGCCGAGGAAGTGACGGGTCGGCGCTCGCCGGACTGCGTTCTCGAAGGAGAACGCCGGCAGGTGGTGGCATTCGTCGACGACGACGAGTCCGTAGGCGCCGAAGAACGCTCCCAGGTCGTCGATCGCCTTGAGGCTCTGGATCATTGCCAGGTCGATGACGCCGGTCAGCTTGCGTCTGCCGCCGCCTCTCTGCCCGATCTGCTTGGGCGAAAGCCCGAGCAGAACCTCGAGTTGGGCGCGCCACTGGTCGAGCAATGGTTTGCTGTGGGCGAGGATCAGGGTCGGCAGCTTCCGTTCCGCGATCAGCGCGCATGCCATCACGGTCTTGCCGCTGCCGGGCGGGGCGACGAGGACGCCGCTCTCGTGCTGGAGCATCGCCGTGAGTGCTGTTTGTTGAACCGGCGTCAGTTCGCCCGTGAACTCGAGCGGCAGCTGTTGTGGGATCGGACGCCGATCCTCGATCGTGAGGCGGCTCCCGGCGCTTTTAACCGCATCCTCGAGCTGGCGGAGCAGGCCGCGCGGGAGGCGGAGATGCGTCAGGTCCTCGTCGTAGCAGCGAATCAGCCGCGGCGTCTGGTGGGTTGAGAGCCGCAAGCGTTGCCGCTCGTAGAAGAGCGGATTGTGCAGTGAGGCGAGATGCTTGAGCCGCGCGAGCAGCGAGGGCGGCAGCAGAGAGCGTGGGACTGCGAGGTCGGCGCCGATCGTGCAGCGCACCTTCGTCGGCACGCGCTCCTCCCGCCTCGCAGGTTCATGCTTCGCGAGCACCGCAGAGCCGACGACGAGATCGCCGTGCGCAGCGAGCAGCTGCTCGAGTCGAGCGGGTGTCAGCCGCGCGATCGAGCCGAGAAACGCCCACTGGTCAGGCCAAGGCTCGAACGTCTCAGGATCGAGGAAGACGCTTGTGCCCGTGGCTCGGCAGCGTCCCTGCAGCGGCAGCGCGATCAGGTTGCCGAATCCTTTCTGCGGCAGGAAGTCCTGATTGGGGAAGAGCCGGTCGTAGCTCGCCAGGTCGACCTCGGCCCGCCTGGTCATCGTGTCGCGCAGCAGCAATGCGCCGAGCCGCCGCGCCGAGCCGGCAGCGACCGGCGCCGAGAAGAGATCCAGACGTGGCCGCCATTACCGGAGCGGCTGCATTCCAACGCAGCCGACACCCCGTGCGCACCGCATGCCTCGAGCAGCGCGAGCGCGTCGAGTTGCCACGTCCTTCCGTCGAAGTCGCAGGCGAGAAACCAACAGGTGTCGTCTTCGAGCAGCGGATAGACCCGATCGACTCCTGCCCGCGCAGATGATGCTCGATTGTCTCGTCAGTGAGCGGCAAATACGTCCTCGGCCCGCTCTTCGTCCATCGATCGGCGGTCGCCGGAACGTAACCGCTCTTTCCCGTTCGGGCGCTCTCCCAGCGCAGGGCGTACACGGTCTCGCGGCCTCGAAAGAGCCTGCGGATCAGCGCGACCTTCTCGGACGCGGCAGCACCCGAATCGAGCTGAAGACTCGATGTCGCCTCGCGACGTTTGCCAGCACCGATGATCGCCTGCGTGCCCTGTGCGAGCGCGACCAGTCGACGCAGCCGCTCGTTCTCCGCGCGTAACCGCTCCAGCTCACTCAGGGCCTGGTCGAGCCTCTGCTGAATGTCGCTTGCAGACATGGCCGAGATGGACGAGGACTCTAACGAGCGCGCCTGCCGACGCCCGCCGCGGCGCTCGTGGGCGCCTCACGACGCCTATCCATCCGGACACGGAGGTCTCGATGACTCAGCAAGGACAAGTGTTCAAGCTCGCATCCGTCACGCGCGACGGGCACGAGCAGTGGGCGTACCGGTACCGCGTTAGCGGTCGCGGCTCGAAACGAGTCCAACACGGCGGCTTCGCCAGCGAGCAGGACGCGCAGGCAGCGCTCACGCGAGAGCTCGAAAAGTTGCGGAGAAGGAACGGGACCGCGGGATGCTCACCCTCACCGAACTCGTCGACCAGTACCTCGCGCAGCACGAGGCATCGCCGGTCACGCTCGACAAACTGCGGTGGTTGCTCGACATGCGAAGGCGGCCTTCGGCGGCCACCGGCTCGACGAATTGCAGCCAGAGGAGATCGCGGCCTGGCGGATGACGATCCGGGCCGGCTACCGCTTCGAAGCAACCCAGGCGCTACGGCAGGTGCTCGCCCGCGCCGTCGTCTGGGGCATGCTCGACGTCAACCCGGCCAAGCAGGGAGTCGAGAACCCGCAGCGGCGGCGCACAGAGAAGCGACCATTCGAATCCTGGGCCGAGCTCGACGGCCTCGCCGAACAGCTCGGTCCGAAGCTTGGCCCGATGGTGATCTTCGCCGCGGCCACCGGCATGCGTCCAGGCGAGTGGGTCGCGCTCGAGCGGCGCGACATCGACCGCGAGGAGCAAGTCGCCTACGTCCGCCGCTCCTTCAGCAAAGGGCGACTGCACTGCACGAAGACCGAGGCCAGCGTCCGCGCAGTGCCACTCCAATCCCGCGCGCTCGACGCGCTCGACCAACTGCCCTCAGACACGAAAGGAGCGTTGCTCTTCCCGGCCCCGCACGGCGGCTACCTCGACCTGCACAACTTCCGCAACCGCAACTGGAAGCCCGCACAGCAGGCCGTCGGCATCGAGCCCTTCCGGCGGATCTACGATCTCCGCCACACGTTCGCAACCTTCGCACTCCGCGCCGGCATCTCGACGTTCGAGCTCTCTCGCTACATGGGCGCCAGCCTGACCATGATCGACCGCCACTATGGCCACCTCGCCCGCGACGGACGAGAACACGCAATCCGGCTCCTCGACGACCTAAACGCCGCCGCGGTGGACGCCGGTGGACGCCCGGTGGACGCCAAAACACGCACCTCGCGCCTGCGCAGGCAACAGAATACCGCGTTGAGCAGGAGATAAGCGAAGCCCTCTAACGGACTCGAACCGTTGACCCCCTCCTTACCATGGAGGTGCTCTACCAACTGAGCTAAGAGGGCGAAGCGGACTAAGGTTAGCGGCTCTGCCCGGTGGCGACCGTACTCGAGAGAGTGACGTTCTGTCCTCGCTCAGGCGGACATGCCGAGCTTGATCAGCCGTTCGTCGGTCGCAATTCTCGGGCTCCCCGAGACCTCGACGCCGTAGCCGGTCGTGCCCTTGTTGGCTCCGATCCCGTTGAACGCGGTTCCTGCGATCGTCGCGGTCCAGCTGAACGCCGATGCGCCGAGTGCGGGGAGGGCGGAGAATGCGATCCTCGTGCCGGCCGGGAAGCCGCTTTTCGCTGTCGCTTCCGCGCTCGCGCGGGTCGCGAGCTTTGCCGCCGGGAGACCCGGCTCCTTCAGGATCACTACGACGACGGGGCCCGCGTACTCGCACTCGAGCGTTCCCTTCACGACAGTGGCCGACCTGAACGCGACGCCCGTGCCGACGATCGACGAGACCTTCGCTGCCGGAAGATGCGCGCAGAAGGTGGAGACGGGGCTTGCCGCCGCCGCAGAGGGCCCCGCCACAGCCAGGCCGAGCACCGCGCCGAACAGGCCGAGAGCAGCGCGGCGCGGGACAGGGTCGAATCGGAGTGCGCGTCGAGAGCTGTGCATGGCGTGTCCTTCCGTTTCGGCGAGAGCGTCGGGCCTGCCGGCTCACGTATACCGGTGATCCCGGAGCTCCACGCACGGCCACGCCGAGGCTTAACACGAGGCATGCCCCGCTCGGGCTCTCGAGCGCGTGAGCCCGAGCGGACGCCGTAGCTCGACGCGCGCCGGCAAGCAGGACGCCGCTCTCCTGCATCAGCGCGCCCATCGTCTCCCTGGACGGCCAGCCGTCAGGAGCGGCCGGGGCGGCCTCGGCGACCTGCTCGAAGTAGCGCTCGAACCCCGCCAGGGTGACCCACATGAGCATGCGGGCCGGTTCGGAGGAGACACGATCGAGGATCACCTGAAGAGCGTCTACGCGAAGACGAACGCCGGCAACCGCAGCGGGCTTGCCGCTCTCGCCGTCAACGCCGCCAACAGCTGATATGGAGTGACGCTTGTCAAGCCTGCACGGCCAGAAGGCCCGCTGTTTGCGGGCCTTCTGTATCGGTGGGGGGAGCGCAGCGGCCGTGTCGACGCCTGTGTCACGGCTGATATGCGCGGGTTGGGGACCGCATGACGGGGTGTGCGAGTTTGGGAGCGGTGCCGCCTGTCTAGGATCGAGCGTCGCCCATGGGGTGGGCGGCTCATAGCTGTACCGCGGGTCGCTCCTCGCGTCCGTACGCCGCTGCGCTCTCCTCACCGAGCCGGTGACTGATTGGCTACTCGATCGTCGCGAGCGCCCAGCAGTGGCCCGCAAGCTCGCGGGCGACGGCGACCGCGACGATCGTGCGTCTCTTGCCGCGGCTCTCGAGCGCGTGCCAGCGGGCGTGGAGCCGGCGGGCGCTGCGGTCGGCCTGGGCTTTGACCTCGGGCGGTTGACCGTCTCGGCGGCGGTCGAGCGCGGCGCTCACGCGGAGCGGTCGTCGCTGGTGCCACGCGGCTTCGACCAGGAGCCGGCGGGCGTGCGTGTTCCCGGTCTTCGTGATCGCCCCCAGGCGGCGCTTCTCGCCGGTCGAGTCCTCGCTCGGGGTCAGCCCGAGGAACGGGGCGAGCGATTGCGGCCGGAACCGCGTCCAGTCTCCGAGCTCGACCGTCAACGCGAACGCCGTCAACGTCGAGACGCCACGCAAGCAGCAGAGCCGCCCAACGGTCTCGGTGAACGGCGCTGTCGCTGCCAGCTCCGCGATCGCCTGGTCGAGCGCGTCCCGCCGAGCCTTTGTCTGCAGCACCGCCCCGTAGCACTCATCGAAGGCCAGCGAGAGTGGCCGACTGTCGAACCGCTGCCGACGTAGCCATGCGTCGTGAGCGAGCGTCCAGGCGCTCCCCTCGTACACCAGGCCGTGCCGGAGAAGCAGCTTCGAGAGCCGATGCCGAGCCCGCATCAGGTCACCCCTCGTGTCCTCGCGGGCCCGCACCAAGTCACGCGCTGCCTCCTCGTGCGGCTCAGGAACCCGCACCGCAACCAGCTCACCCATCCGCAGCAACCGCGCAAGCAGCTCCGCGTCACGGCGGTCAGTCTTCACCCGGTCAGCCGGCGCTCGCCGGATCCTCGACGGCGCCGCCACTGTGCACGCGATTCCCGCCTCAGCACAGGCTCGCGCCAACCCGTACCCGGTCGGGCCCGCCTCGTAGGCCACCCGCACCGGCCCCGGCAACGACTGCAACCACGAGACCGTCTCCTCGGTACGGACCGGCACCCGCCGCGTCCGCAACTCACCGCTACCCGCATCCAGCACACCCGCGACAACCGAACGAGCGTGCACATCCAATCCGACCCAGCTACCTTCGTTCATAACCGGCGCCTCCCGTAATTGCGGCTCTACCGCCGGGCCACTCCCGACGGCAACCCGCGCCAACTTACGAGCGAGGCGCCGGGCACTCCATACCGTCTAGCCGAGCTCGGCGCGGACGATTGCGGCACCGTCGGCCATCGCGGCAAGCTTCGCGAACGCCAGCGCTGCGAGGGAGGTACTTCATCCCGCAGTCGGGTGCGACGAGCAGCTGCTCGGCCGGGACGTGCGTCGAGGGCCGAGCGGATCCGGCCGGCCACGACCTGCGGCGTCTCGGCTGCCGGGTCGCCGAGGTCGAGGACGCCGAGGACGATCTTCTTGCCGGGCAGGCCGCGCAGGATCGAGCAGTCGAGGTTCGGCTGGGCGGCCTCGATCGAGATCGCGCCCACCGCCGAGTCGTTCAGCTCGGCGAGGAAGGAGTAGCCCGGGAGCCGGGTGTGGACGATGTGCGCGTAGCCGAAGCACGTGTGCAGCGCGGTGTCCACCTCGATCCCTTCGAGGGCGCGGTCGATCGCGGGTAGGGCGAACGCGCGCGCCGGATCGGGGCGGGCCTGAAGGTAGGGCTCGTCGATCTGGATCACGTCCGCGCCGGCGGCGACGAGGTCGTGAGCCTCGGCATTGACGGCGGCGGCGTAGGCCATCGCGACTTCGGCCGGGTCGCCGTAGAAGTCGTCCTGGGCCTGCTGGCCCATCGTGAACGGGCCCGGGAGGGTGATCTTGATCCGGCGGTCCGTGTTCGCGCGCAGGAACTCGACATCGCGCACCTCCACCGGCTCGCGGCGGACGATCGGCCCGATGATGCGCGGCACCGGGTTCGGATGGCCGGTGCGGTCGATCGCGGTGCCCGGGTTGTCGATGTCGACCCCGTCGAGCGCGGTCGCGAAGCGATTCGAATAGCTCTCACGGCGCTGCTCGCCGTCGGTGACGATGTCGAGGCCGGCGCGCTCCATGTCTGCGATCGCGATCCTCGTCGCGTCGTCCTGCGCCTCCTCGAGGAGCTCGGGCGCGACCCGCCAGAGCTCGCGTGCCCGCACTCGTGGCGGGAGGCGCGAGCCGAGGCGGTCGCGGTCGATCAGCCAGTTCGGCTGCGGATAGCTGCCGACCGCTGTTGTGGGTAGGAGCGGGAGGGACACCGGCCGCGCCAGTCTAGGGCGTCTCGAGCGATTCAAGGAGCTTTCGCAGGCCCTCATCGAGCGCGCGGCGTCCGGCCGGCGGGAGGGCCGAGAGAAGCTGTTCCTCATTTGCGACGTGAGCCGCGAGCGCGCGGTCGATCGCCCGCCTGCCGCGAGGGGTGAGGCGCACCCTCGTCCCTCGGCGATCTGTCGGATCGGGGCGTCGCTCGACGAAGCCGGCCTCGACGAGGCGGTCGAGGCGCTTCGTGATCCCGCCCGAGGTGAGCATCGTCGCGCCCATCAGCTCGGTCGGGCTCAACTCGAACGGCCGGCCGGTCCGGCGGAGCGCGGCCATCAGGTCGAACCAGCCCGGCTGGAGGCCGTGCCCGGCGAGCCCTGCGGTGAGCCTCGCGTCGGCAAGATCCGCCGCGCGCACGAGGCGCCCGACGAGCTCGAGAGCCGCGACGTCCAGGTCGGGGCGCTCCCGTCGCCACTGCTCGCCGATCAGGTCGATGCGATCCATCTCGCCGCAGTATACTTCCTGAGAAGAAACTTCCGAGGAAGATAAATCGAGAGAAGGAGGAGCGATGCGTGCGATCCGTCTCCACCCGCCGGGTGGAATCGAAGGGCTGAGGCTCGAAGAGCTCGAGGTTCCCGAGCCGGGCCCGGGTGAGGTGCTCGTGCGGGTTCACGCCGCCGCGCTCACGCGTGACGAGCTCGAGTGGCCGACCGACCGGCTCCCGGCAATCCCCTCGTACGAGCCCTCGGGAGTCGTCGCCGGCATCGGCGAGGGTGTGGAGGGCCTTGCCGAAGGAGACGAGGTGTACGCCCTCGCCGGCTTCGACCGGGACGGCGCGGCTGCCGAGTACGCGACGGTGCCGGCCGCGTTCGTCGCGCGCAAGCCGTCGGCGCTGAGCCACACCGAGAGCGCGGCCCTCCCTCTCGCGGGGCTCAGTGCCTGGCAGGCTCTCTTCGACCACGGCAAGCTCGAGGCGGGGCAGCGCGTGCTGATCCACGGCGCCTCGGGTGGAGTCGGGCACCTCGCGACTCAGCTCGCGCTCTGGCGCGGGGCGCACGTGATCGGGACAGCGACGGGAGGAGGCGTCGCCGCGACGCGGGCGCTCGGGGCGCACGAGACGATCGACCGCGCGACCGAGCGCTTCGAGGACGCCGGGGCGGTCGACCTCGTGTTCGACACCGTCGGCGGCGAAACGCTCCAGCGCTCCCCCGCGGTTCTCCGCGACGGCGGCCGCCTTGTCTCGGTCGCCGAGGAGCCGCCGCCCGATCCCGGTCGCGGGATCACGACGAGCTACTTCGTCGTCGAACCGAATCGGAAACAGCTCGCCGAGCTCGCCGGCCTCGCCGACGGGAGCGCGGTCAAGCCCGCAATCGACTCGACGTACTCGCTCGCCGACGGCCGGGCTGCTTTCGAACGTCTCGCCGAGCCTGGCAAGCGGGGCAAGGTGGTCCTCGACCTTGACATGTGACCAATAAGTCACCTATTATCTTGCCGTGGACGACGACAGGGTCTTCAAGGCGCTCGCCGACCCCTCGCGGCGTCATCTGCTCGACCGGCTTTCAGGAGCGCGACGGGCTGACGCTCGGCGAGCTCGAGGAGGGGCTCGAGATGACCCGGTTCGGCGTGATGAAGCACCTGAGGGTGCTCGAGGACGCCGGGCTCGTCGTCGCCCGCCGGTCGGGACGCGAGAAGCACCACTTCCTGAACGCCGTCCCGATCCGCCTGATCCACGACCGCTGGATCGACAAGTACACCGAGCGCCGCGTCACGGCGCTCCTGGACATCAAGGCGAAACTGGAGGAGACGGGATGACGACGATTGCGCCTGCGGTACAGACGACGCAGGTCTACCAGCTCTATATCAAGGCGAGCCCCGAGAAGATCTGGGAGGCGATCACGACGCCGGAGCTCGTGGCGGCAGTACTTCCACGAGTCCCGGCTCGAGACGCCGATCGCCGCCGGCGGGCGCTGGACGGCCTGGTCGCCCGACTCGACGAAGCTCTGGATCGACAGCCCGGTGCTCGAGTTCGACCCGCCGCGACGTCTGGTCCATGCGTGGAAGGCGCTCTACGACGAGGAGTGCGCGCTCGAGGACGAGAGCCGCGTCACCTGGGAGCTCGAACCGTTGGAGGGCGGGTATACGAAGCTGACGGTCGTCCACGACCGGCTCGAGGGCGCGCCTAAGACCGCGGCGAGTGTGTCCGGTGATGGCTGGATGTTCGTGCTGAGCGGCCTGAAGACCCTGGTCGAGACCGGCACCCGCCTGAAGCCCCCAACCGACAAGGAGACGAGATGAGCGATACCGACGGCAAGATCACATGGTTCGAGGTGCCCGCCGAGGACTCTGAGCGGGCGCGCGGATTCTACGCGCTCGTCCTCGGCTGGACCTTTCAGCCGTTCGACGACACGGGCGAGTACCAGATGACCCCCGAGGCCGGGGGCGGCGTCTACCTCTCGACCGAGGACAAGGGCATCTCGGTGTACTTCGGCACCTCCGACCTCGACTCCTCGATCGAGAAGGTGAAGGGCGCGGGCGGTACCGCCGGCGATCCGCACGAGATCCCGAACGTCGGCCGCTACGCGAAGTGCACCGACACCGAGGGCAACGCCTTCGGCCTCTACCAGCAGAGCGCGGGCTAGAGACGAGCGCCGACCGCGGCCCCGGACGGAGCCGCGGTCTCGCGCGCTGGACGCCGTTCCTGCACAGAGGTTTAGGATCGCCTGCTGTGCAAGGGGGACCTAACACAGCCTGGAAATTCGTCGGGGTTGTGGCCGCACTCGTCCTGGCAGGCGTCGGGATCGGTCTCTACGTCGCGGACTACCTCGTCGGGAATACGCCCGGCTTCAATGCGCCCGTGCACGACGGGGCGGCGAGCCTCACGATCCAGACGGTCGCCGCCGTCGGGCCCGAGCTCGCACCGAACCATCCCGACTGGGTCTCCTACCTCGTCCGCGACGAGAGCGGCACGTGGAAGCGGCGGACCGTCTGGGATCTGCCGGCGAACTCGACCGTGCACGTCACGATCTACAACTTCGACGGCGCGAGCGGACTGCGGAATCCGTTCTTCGGCCGCCCGAGCGGGATCGTCGGCCACGAGCTCGTCGACGGGAAACCGCTGCCGCGATGGCCCCCGACGTTCCCTCGCACACCTTCGCCGTCCCGGCACTCGGGATCGTGATCCCGATCGCGCCCGTGGGCGGCAACGCGCCGAACCAGTGCGACTACGCGCCGTGCGCGATGTCGAAGGCGCACCGCACGATCACCTTCACCTTCAGGACCGGGCGCCCGGCCATTATCGCTGGCAGTGCTTCGTCCCCTGCGCCGCCGGCTTCATCTACGGCTTCGGCGGCCCGATGCAGACGATCGGCTACATGGACGGGTTCCTGAATGTCGGCTGAGCCCGAAGCAGCCTCGGTCGCGGGCAGTCCTTCGGCCGGCGCTTCCTGATCATCTGGGCCGTCGCGAGCCTGATCGCAACGCCGCTCGTCGCGATCTTCGTCGGCCCGAACCTGCCGCCGGGACACGGCAGCGTGCAGGCCTCCGAGCAGGTGACCGACGCCACGGTGCTCGTGACGGTGATGACGCCGATCGCTGCTCTTCGTCGTGCTGTTCGTCGGCTTCGCCCTCTCGCATTTCCGCGCGCGAGCCGGGGCGCGGCGACGGCCCGCCGGACCACGGCGAACTCGCGGATCCAGATCGTCTGGGCGGTCGTGACCGACGGTGATCGTGCTGGCGCTCGCCGCGTTCGGCTCCTACGCCGCTCGCCGCAGAGCGGCGCCGGCGGCGGGCAGGGGCCGATCGCCGGTCTTCGCGCCGGCGGGCGCCGCGACCGCGATGAACGTCCAGGTGATCGGCGCAGCAGTGGGCGTTCACCTACCGCTATCCGTCCTACGGCGGGGTCGAGACACCGCACCTCGTGCTGCCCGCGAACACGCTGATCCGCCTGCACGTCACCTCGCTCGACGTCGTCCACTCCTTCTGGGCCTACGGGCTCGGCGTCAAGGCCGACGCGAATCCCGGGGTCGACAACGTCGTCTACGTGAAGGTCAAGGGGCCGCGGAGCTTCCAGCTCCGCTGCGCCGAGCTCTGCGGGCTCTGGCACGGCTACATGTTCGACACCGGCCAGGTCGTGACGCCGGCCGCGTTCAAGGCTGGATCGCGGCAGCAGGCGAAGCTCTACGCGCCGATCGAGAAGTTCCTGCCGCCCTACGCGCTCTCCTACCTGCCCGACCCGGCCCACCGCGCCGGATGAAGCTGCGCCGCCTCATCGGCTTCCACCTCGGCACGGCGCTCGTGCTCCGGCGTCGTCTGCTGGTACCTCGGCTGGTATCTCGGCCATCAGGTCAGCGCTCCGAGCATCGACTACTTCGCCGACATCGACCAGAACGACATCGCGATCTTCTTCGGCTACTCGCTCGGCACCGTCGGCTTCCTCGCCGGGCCTCGGTTTCCTGAACTACCCGCTCGCGCGGATGATCGGGCGGCCGCGCGTCGCTGCCGCCGACCGGCGGGCCGCGCCGCTACTTCGGGATGGCGACCGACCACAAGGTCGTCGGGCATCCAGTACCTCTGGGGCATCGGGCTCTTCTTCTTCATCGGCGGCCTGAACGCGATGCTGATCCGCGTTCGAGCTTCCTGAGCCCGAACCAGCAGGTCTTCCCGGCCGGCCAGTACCTGACCGTGGTCGGGCTGCACGGCACGATGATGATGGGGATCATGTCGAGCGCGATCCTCGGGCCGTTCGCGAACTACTTCGTGCCGATCATGATCGGCGCCCGGCGGATGGCGTTCCCGCGGCTCGAGGCGCTCAGCTTCTGGCTGCTGATGGCGGGCGGCGCGATCCTGACGACGACGATCTTCTTCGGCGGCTTCCCGACCGGCTGGACCGGGCTACGCGCCGCTCCTCGACCAGGCGAACGGCGGGATCGACTCCTACATCGTCTTCTTCGCGCTCGTCGGGCTCTCGATGTGCCTGCTCGGGCTGAACCTGATCGCGACCGTGATGACGATGCGCGCGCCGGGGTCACCTGGTTCCGGCTGCCGATCTTCGTCTGGGGCGTGCTCACGACCGCGGTCGCTGATGCTGCTCGCCTCGCCGGTGCTCGTCGCGGTGCTCGGGATGGGCGCGCTCGACCGGACGGCGCAGACGACGTTCTTCATCCCGAGCCGCGGCGGGAGCCAGTACCTCTACGAGAACCTCTTCTGGGTCTTCGGCCACCCCGAGGTGTACATCCTCGCGCTGCCCGGGTTCGGGATCATCCTCGAGCTGCTCCCGGTGTTCGCGCGCAAGCCGCTCTGGGGCTACCGGCTCGCGGTCTCGGGGATGCTCGGGGTGACGCTGCTCTCATGGCTCGTCTGGCAGCACCACCTGTTCATGAGCGGGATCAACAGCGACTCGCGGCCGTTCTACATGTTCTCGACCGAGCTGATCTCGATCCCGACCGGGTTCACGTTCCTCTGCGGGCTGATGACGCTCTGGCGCGGCCGGATCCGGCTGGCGGTGCCGATGCTCTTCTGCCTAGCCTGGTTCTTCAACTTCCTGATCGGCGGGCTCTCGGGCTCTTCCTCTCGGACGTGCCGAGCGACACGACGCTGCACGGGAGCTTCTTCTCGATGGCGCACTTCCACTACACGATCATGGGCGGGCTCGTGTTCGCGTTCTTCGCCGCGATCTACTTCTGGGTGCCGAAGATGACCGGCTGGGCGTTCAACGAGCGGCTCGCGAAGATCCACTTCTGGACGATGTTCATCGCGCTTCAACTCGACGTTCGCGCCGCTGTTCGCGATCGGATACCTCGGGCAGGCGCGGCGCGCGGTGACCTATCCGTCGAACCTCCAGTTCCTGAACGACTGGGCCTCGATCTCGGCGTTCGTGCTCGGGATCTCGATGCTCGTGTTCCTCTACAACCTCGTCTGGTCGCTCGGGTTCGCGCGGGTGCCGGCCGGGTCGAACCCGTGGGAGTCGCGCTCGATCGAGTGGCAGCTTCCCTCGCCGGTGCCGCCGGGGAACTTCGACAACCCAGCCGGTGTTCGGCGGTGATCCTCTACGCGCTACGGGATCGGGTGAGCCGGTCGACGATGCCGTCGGGCGCGGCGCCCGGGACGGCATGAGCGACGTCGACCAGGATCGCGCATGCCTACGAGGAGCCGCCGAGCTCGATCGGGCGGAATCGTCAACGGTCGCCGGGCAGTTGCTCGCGAGGGCGACGGCGTTCTTCTTCCTCTCGTTCGTCTTCGCCTACGTCTACCTGCGGTCGGTGGACAAAGCCTCGCTCTGGCAGCCCGAAGCGGCGTCGAGGCGCCGGTCGGGTACGGGACGCCGTCGTCGCCGTGCTCGTCGTCGCGAGCGCGATCGCGGTGCGGCTCGGCCGCGTCACGGGATCGGCGGCCGCGTGCTCGGGCTGGCGGTCGGGCTCGCGCTCGGCGTCGCGGCGCTTGCCGCGCAGGTCGCCGAGTGGCTGACGATCGGCTTCGGCCCTGCCGACGGCGGCTATGCGAGCGTGTTCGTCGGGTGGACGGGCTTCTACTGCCGCCTTCGTCGCTGCTCGCGCTCGTCTGGGTCGAGATCCAGCTCGCGACCGCTCTGCGCAATCGGGACGGCGAGGCGGTCAGGGCTCGACGCGCGCGTCGTTCTATCTGGTCCTTCATCGCCGGGATCGGCGTTCTGACGTGGGTCGTCCTCTATCTCGCGTGATCGCCGCCGACTCACTTCCTCGCGGTGCGCTGCTCGACGCTCTTCCTGCCGATCGCGGCGCTCGTGCGTCGATCGTCTGGCGGGCCTCGTGGCCCGACGGGCCTCGCGCCGCAAAGCCGAAGTAGCGCCGGTATCGTCAAGGTCGGGGTCAGTTGATTGTCCGCGACGAAGCCAGCATCGCCGGGCGCCGCACCGGGGTCATCGCCTCAAATGGATCGCCTGGGCGGCGGCGCTCCTCGTCGGGATCGGCGTCGGGGTCGGCGCTCGCGGTGCTCCCACGTTCGCACTCGGCGACCCCGGCGATCACCAGTGCGGCGGCGCAGACCTGGGCCGCGGGCGCACAACCCGCGCCCGCTTTCACCCTTCACGACCAGCACGGGAAGCCGGTGGGCCTTGCGTCCTATCGCGGGCGGCCGGTGATCGTGACCTTCATCGATCCGCTGTGCCGCGACTTCTGCCCGCGCGAGGCGACCATTCTCACCCAGGCCGCCGCGCAGCTCGGGAAGGGCGGCCCGGCGATCGTGTCGGTGAGCGTCGACCCGTGGGGCGACTCGCCCGCGAACTTCCGCGCCGATGCCCTGCACTGGCGGCTCGCGCCCGGGTGGCGCTGGGGCACCGGCAGCTACACGCAGCTCGCGCGGGTCTGGAAGCGCTATTACGTCGGTGTCGAGGTGGCGAACCAGAGGATCGCGGGGGTCAAGGTCCGGCGGATCACGCACACCGGCGCGGCCTACCTGATCGACAGCACCGGTCACGAGCGGGCGCTCTTCCTCTACCCGTTCACGACGTCGGACGTGGTGAACGCCGCGCGGAAGCTGCTTTCGAGCTGATCCGCGGTAGCGTGGCGCCTGCTGATGCCAGGCGAGTGGCTGACGAAGGGCGAGGTCAACGCCCAGTACTACGAGACGGTCGCGGGGGAGATCTCGTTCGCGACCGAAGCCTCGCTCGGCTGGCATCCGCAGGCCGTCGCGAAGGTGATCGCGGCGCGCGCGGAGGCCCTCGGCCTGCTCCGGATCAGGGTCCTCGAGCTCGGCGCGAACGACTGCGAGTTTGCGCGGGCGGCGATCACCGAGCTCCGGCGGTTGTGCGACGAGGGCGAGGCCAAGCTCGAGCGGATCGACTACATCGCGGTCGACTACGCCCGCGCCTCGCTCGAAGCGGTGGCGGAGTGGGAGGGGTCGACCGGCGTCTACCTCGTTCGGCGGCCCTCCGCGGCCGGCTCGGCTCTCGTCGCCCTTGTTTCGGCAGGGGGTGCTCCGGCGGTGAACCTCGGGCTCGTCAACGCCGAGGCGAACGAGTTCGTGCGCTCGAACGCGGAGCCGTTCGACTTCGCGATCCTGAACGAGCTGCTCGACGACATTCCGTACCGGGCCTACTTCGCCGATACCGCCGGGCGGCGGTTCGAGGCCTTCCCGCTGAGCCGCGACGAGGGTGGGCGGTGGACGGTTCGGATCGCCGCCGAGCAGCTCGTCGGTGACGAGCTCGCGGAGATGCCGCCCGGGACGATGACCGCGAGCTCGCGCGACGGTGTCGAGCTCGTGACCGGGCTCTCCCGGGCACTCACCCCCGGCGGGATGCTGTTCGTGCACGACTACGGGTTCGCCGAGCCGTACACGAGCCTCGCCAAGTACGAGGCGGAGCCGCGCATGGTGCCGCCGTTTGCGAGCCTCGAATACCTGGACGCCGGCGGGCAGGCCTTTCCGAGGAGCTTCTTCCGTGTCTTCGGGAACGAGGCGAAGCGCGTCGTCCAGGTCACGAACGACGTGAACTTCGCCGAGCTCGCCGCCGCGCTGGCGCCGGCAGGCACCGTGATCACGATCCCGCACGGGAACCAGATCGCGATCGCCGGTCGTCACTTTGCGAAGGGTCAGGGCGTGTTCCTGGCCGAGTTCGGGCTACTCGGGCCGGAGGACGATCTCGAGTCGGTCCTCGAGCGGCTTGGCCGCGACCAGGTAAGGCTGCGCGACGACTACGTTCGCGAGTGGATGCAGGGCCGGTCGAGCGTGTTCCTCGATCTGGTCTTCGTCAAGGATTGAGGTCGACCAGGACCGAGAGGCAGGTCGACGCAGCCCTCGAGCTTCTGGAGCTCGCCGATCCCGACGACGACCGGCTCCAGGCCCAGCGAGGCATAGAGCTCGGCGCTGCTCGGGCAGTCGTCGGCGAGCAGGACGGTGCTCGGCCCGAGGACGACGACGTGAGCTCCCGACGCCTCGGGCACGGCCAGGAACCGGTCGAATCGGCTCGGGTCGGGTGCGTGCGGCGGGTAGCCGACGACGGTCCCGTCGGGCAATGCAGTCACGGCCGACTTGAGATGGAGGAGCCCGGCGATCGGCACCTCGAGCACGATCGCCCCGAGCGGCTCGAGCAAGGCGCGGAGCTGGGCCGCGCCCTCCGGGCTCGTGCGCCCGCCGGTGCCGACGTACACGGTCTCCTCGACCGCGAGCACGTCGCCGCCGTCGAGCGTGGCCGGCGCTTCGATCCGCGCCGTCGGCAGTCCGAGGGAGCTGATCGCCGCCTCCGTGCCCTCGAGCTCGGCAAGGCGCGACGGTGCACCAGGCCTCGTCACGACGGCGAGCCCCCCATAGACGACGAGAGTGTCTTCGACGAAGACCGAGTCCGGGCACGCGTCGGCCGGCGCGACCTCGAGCGGTTCCCAGGCCGCCCTCGCCAGCGCGGCGACGTATGCCTCCCACTGCGCTCGAGCCCGGTCGACGTCCACGGGCCGTCGCTCGATATGCGTCACGAGCCCCTCGGGAAGGCGAGTAGACGGCGGGCGGACGAGCGCTCTTCTCATCGGGGGGTGACGTAGCCGTACATCGACCTCACGAGGATGGCACGTCCCACTGGGACGGCGCTTCGACACATCCGTGTGCGGAAACCCTCCACTCCCGTGTAAGGTGTCCCTTACAGCGCGTTGGCCACCGGGGCCGCGCAAGCCGAGAAGGGGTAGATCGCATTGCGCCGGTTCCTCGTCATCATTGCACCCGTCATCGTCGTCGCGGCCGTCGTCGTCGCCGCCTCAGCGTTCGGCAGCTCGAAGCACTCGGCTGCACCCGACAAGATCACGGTCTACAGCGGGCAGCATCCCGAGACGGTCTCCGCGCTCGTCGCCGCTTTCACGAAGAAGACGGGGATTCCGGTCGCCGTACGGTCCGATGACGAGGGAGTGCTCGTCTCTCAGATCATGCAGGAAGGGTCGCACTCGCCGGCCGACGTGTTCATCACCGAGAACACGCCGCCGCTCGTCGAGCTTCAGCAGCAGGGTCTGCTCGCGAAGGTGAACGCCTCGACGCTTGCGAAGACCTCGGCGAAGTACAGCTCGGCACAGAAGAAATGGGAGGCGGTCTCGGCCAGGGTCAGCACGATGGTCTACAACACGAACGACCTGAAGCCGTCGCAGCTCCCGACCTCCATCCTCGGGTTGGCCGACCCGAAATGGAAGGGAAAGCTCGCGCTCGCACCCGGCGAGACCGACTTCCAGCCGATCGTCACGGCCGTCGCGGCGCGCTACGGCAAGGCCCGCGCCCTGAAGTGGCTCGAGGGCATTCGCAGCAACGCGAGCAAGCACATCTACCCGGACAACGAGACGCTCGTCGCCGAGGTCAACAGCGGCCAGGCCGAGCTCGGCGTGATCAACCATTACTACTGGTATCGGCTGCGCGACGAGCTCGGGGCGTCGAAGATCCATTCCGCCGAGCACTTCTTCGCACCGGGCGATCCCGGATACGTGATCGACATCTCCGGAGCGGGGGTGCTCGCGTCGAGCTCCCACCAGGCCGAGGCCCAGGAGTTCCTCGCCTTCCTCGTCAGCAAGCAGGGGCAGGAGCTCATCGCCCACGACGAGAGCTACGAGTACCCGCTGGGGTCGGGCGTGAAGACTGCCAAGCCGCTCGTTCCGTTCTCGACCCTGAAGCCCGATCCGATCACGATCGCACAGCTCGGCAACGGCAGCGGAGCGATTGCTCTCTTGCGGCAGGCCAGTCTCCTGTAGCAAGCTTGGTCGGGATTCCCGATCACGCATGAGACGCGCCCTCCACACCGCAGCGCACGACCTATGACCGTCGCCTCCGCGCCCGCAAGGCGCGAGGCGCCGGCGGGTCTGCTCGGCATCGGATGTGTGATCGCGGGTGCGGTGCTGCTCCCGCTCGTCTTCCTGCTGCTCGAGGCCTCGCAGGTCGGCTGGTCGACCCTCCGGCCGCTGCTCTTCCGCCACCTCACTCTCGAGCTGCTGTGGAACACCGTGCGCCTGACCTTTGCCGTCACGCTGATCTGCGCGGTGCTCGGAGTTGCGGCGGCGTGGTGCATCGAGCGTACCGACCTCCCGTGGAGGCGGTTCTGGGCGGTCGTGCTCGTGCTGCCGCTCGCGATGCCGGACTTCGTGCTCGGTTACAGCTGGATCTCGATCGCGCCGGGCGTGTCTGGCTACTGGGGGTCGGTGCTCGTGATGTCGCTCGGGAGCTACCCGCTCGTCTACCTGCCCGTAGCCGCCGCGTTTCGAACGGCCGACCCGAGTCTCGAGGACGTCGCGCGCGGTCTCGGGCTCGGTCGCATCCGCACGTTCGCGCGGGTGACGCTCCACCAGATCCGGCCGGCGCTCCTCGGCGGCTCGCTGCTCGTGGCGCTGATCCTGCTCGCCGAGTTCGGGACGTTCGAGATCCTGCGCTTCCAGACGTTCACGACGCAGATCTACACCGAGATCCAGATCGGGTTCTCGACGACGGTCGGCTGCGCGCTCTCGCTCGTGCTGGTCTTCCTCGGTTTGCTCGTGCTCGGCGCCGAGGCGGCAGGGCGCGGGCGAGCGGGAGCCGCGCGGCGAGGCCAGTCCGGCCGTCGCGCCGCGCGCCTGAGACTCGGGCTCTGGTCGGTGCCGGTCATCGGCTGTCTTGTCGGCCTCATCGGGCTCGCGATCGGTGTCCCGTTCTACGCGCTCGGGTACTGGTTCGTCGAGGGCACGTCCTCGACGCTGCCGTCGATCTCCATCTTCAGCGCCGCCGTTTCGACGGCTCTCTACAGCTCGCTTGCCGCGCTTGTCGCAACGCTCGCCGCGGTCCCGATCGCGCTCCTCGTCGAGCGCCACCGGAGCAGGTTCACCGTCACGATGGAACGCTCGACCTACCTCGTGCAGGCCCTGCCCGGCATCGTGGTCGCTCTGTCTCTCGTCTACTTCACGATCCGGTACCTGCCGGGTCTGTACCAGTCGAGCGTCGCGCTCGTCTTCGCCTACGCGATCATGTTCTTCCCGCTCGCGCTCGTCACGGTGCGGGCGGGTGTCGCCCAGGCACCGCCCGGCCTGGAAGAGGTAGCCCGCTCGCTCGGCCACGGTCGTCTCTCGGTGCTGCTGCGCGTGACACTGCCGGTGATCGGGCCCGCCCTGATCGCGGGGTTCTCGCTCGTTTTCATCACCTCGTCGACGGAGCTGACGGCCACGCTGATCCTCCACCCGACCGGCGTCAACACCCTCGCCACCGGGTTCTGGGCGTACACGAACAACTTCGCCTACGGAGCAGCGGCGCCCTACGCGCTCGCGCTGCTCCTCGTCGCAACCCTGCCCGGCCTCGTACTCGGGCGCTGGTTCGAGAAGATCGCCGGGGCCGCGACGTGAGCTCCCCCGCCTCTGCCTCGGTCTCCGTGAAGGATGTGCGCAAAGCGTTCGGTCAACGCGCGGTGCTGGACGGCGTCTCGCTCGAGGTCGGCGCCGGCTCGCTCACCGCAATCCTCGGCGCCTCCGGAAGCGGCAAGACGACGCTTTTGCGCCTGATCGCCGGCTTCGACCGCACGGACTCCGGAACGATCCAGCTCGGTGAACGGCTCGTGGACGGGCCGAAGACCTTTGTGCGGCCGGAGCGCCGGCGCATCGGCTATGTCCCGCAGGAGGGAGCCCTCTTCCCCCACCTCACCGTGGCCGGCAACGTCGGCTTCGGGCTGCGCGCCGGAAAGTTCGGCCGCGGCGGCGAGGCCCTCGACGCGCGAGTCACCGAGCTGCTCGAGCTCGTCGGCCTCGCCGGCTTCGAGAAGAGGCTGCCGCACCATCTCTCCGGCGGGGAGCGCCAGCGGGTCGCGCTCGCACGGGCACTCGCGGCCCATCCGGCGCTCGTCCTCCTCGACGAGCCGTTCTCATCGCTCGATGTCGAGCTCCGCACGAGCATGCGGAGGGACGTGGTCGACGTGCTCCGCAAGTCAGGTGCCACGGTCATCCTCGTCACCCACGATCAGGACGAGGCCCTCTCGATCGCCGATCGCGTCGCCGTGCTCCAGCGGGGGACGATCGTTCAGTGCGACGAGCCGGCGGTGCTCTACATGCGCCCGGTGAACGGCGAGGTTGCGCGCTTCGTCGGACATGGGAACGTGCTCCTCGGCCGGCTCGAGAACGGGATCGTGCGGTCGGTGCTCGGCGAGATCTCGGTCGAGCTCGGGGTCGCAGCCCCGGAGCCGTGTGCCGTCGGCCTGCTCGTGCGGCCCGAGCAGATCGATCTCGACGGAGCGTCCGGTGGTACCGGCGCTCCGGGCGGAGTCGTCGTCAGCCGCGAGTTCCACGGCCACGATGTGCTCGTCGCGATCCGGCTCGACGAGCCGGCGTGGGGGCCCGATCCCGCCGGACGTCCCGGCTTCGAGGTGCTCGTCCGTCTTCCCGGCCCCGAGGCGCCCGAGCCGGGCCGCCGCGTCTCGCTCCGCGTTCGCGGGACGGCCGCGGCGTGGGTTACGGGGTTGCCGGAGTGAGCTCCGCTTTTCGAGCTGTGCTGTAGACAAGCCCCGCAAGCCCGAGCAAGGCCCAGGTCGTCGGGTCCTCGAAGAAGTGGTCGTAGAACAGCGAGTGCACGATGATCGCCGTCAGCGCCAGCGCGATCGAGAGCACCACTCGCCACATGAACGGGTCGCCGCGCGTTCGGGCGAGCGTCCGGAACGCCGAGACCAGCACCCAGAGGAAGAGCCCGAGCCCGATCAGCCCGTTCTCGGCGGCGACCGTGACGGGGGAGTCATGGGAGGCAGCCTTCTTCGGCTCCTTGCCCTTGAGGTGGGTGAGCTCGGCGTAGTGGCGGCGGAAGGCGCCGACGCCGACGCCGACCACCGGATTCCGGACTGCGATCCGCAGGCCGTTGTAGATCAGCCCGGCCCGGTCGCTGGTTGCGCGGTTGAGCGCGGCGCCCGAACGCTTCAGGAACGCGTTCTGGATGTTCGGGTTCGCGATCCCGGTCGAGACGAGGAGGATCGCGACGAAGCCCGCGGCGAGAAGCGCCGCCCGGCGCCAGACGACCGCCATCAGCAGGACGATCGCAGCGATCAGGCCGGCGAAGCTCGACTGCGAATACGAGAGCATGAGGCCGGCCCAGATCCCTGCGATCGCGATTGCCGCCGTGAAGGCGAGCCGTCTCGAGGGGCCGCGCATCACGACGACGAGCGCGGCGAGGATCGCGATCATCAGGAAGCGGCCGTAGATCGAGGGATCCCAGAAGACGGAGTTGACGCGGTAGAACGGCAAGTAGGCATCTCCGACGATGACCTTCGGGTTCCAGAAGAGGTTCCTGGTCGCATACTGGGCCACCCCGATCCCGGCGAAGACGAGCGCGAGCCCGATGAGCTCGACCGCGAGCCACGTGATCGCGCGGCGACTCCACTCGAGCCGCGCGATCCCGACCCCGATCACCGCGAACGGAAGGAAGTACGCGAGCAGTTCGAAGGAGCCCGCGAGCACGTCGTTGCTCCAGAGGAGCGACACGCCGGTCCACAGCACAAACGCGGCGAGCGGCACCGACATCGGCCCGAGCTCCCGGTCGCGGCGGTCGCCCGTGATCGTGTCGATCACGATCTGAAATCCGGCTGCGGCGGCGAGGAGGTACAGCGGAAGCTCGAGCTGCGAATGAGTGCCGCCGACCGCGAGCGGTACGCGGGCGGGCAGTGCCGGGAGCACCGCGAACGCGAGGATCCACGGCCAGCGGCGGAGCAGGAACGCGACCGGGATCGCGGCGAGGACGACCCCTGTGACCGCGAGTGCGACGGCGCCCTCGTGCGCACCGGGCGCGATCTCCGCGCCGAGCACGGCAGAGCCGACGCCGACGAGCACGAGCCCCGCGACCCGGACGCGCGGAGTCAGGCCTGCGAGGAGCATCGCGACTCCGAGACAGCCGACCGGACCACCGATGAGGCCGAAGCTCATCTCACCCCGGATGCGCGCTCAACCAGTGCGGGGGCCGGCCGGGCACAGGGAAACGACCTCCCTGCACCGATCCGATCCGCGCGCGTTCGACAGCGCTCCCCCCGCCTCATGCCAGCCCCGACACAAGCGCATCCTAAGACCTTTCTGTTCCGCTGCGAGCAGGGAAGTTCTGCCCGCCCGCTTGCCGCATTTGAGAACCCATCGTCAGTTGAGCACAGGATCGTGAGAGCGATCTGAGGATTGATTCCCGCGCAGCTGAAGACGCGGTTACTTCGAGAGCTTGAGCAGCGCCGCCTGCAGCGACTGCTCGAACGCCTGGCTTGTGGCGCTCGCACCGGAGATGAGCTGGACGTTCGCGCTCTGGGCGCTCAGGAATTCCTGGCGGAGCTGCGGAAGCGCCTCCGACATCACGAACTGCGAGCGGCCGGTGTGGTAGCTGTAGGTGCCGCCGAGATCGGTGAAGCGGACACGCTTCTTGCCGCCCGAGATCGTGATCCGCTCGGTGACGACGACCTGCACCGCGCCCCAGCGATCTGCCGTGGCGTTCGTTCCTGTCGCCTTCCGCGTCACGATCTTCTTTGCCACCGCTCCGGACCTCGTTGCGCCCGCGGCCTGGGTGACGGGGATCGCGAGCGAGCAGGCGGAAAGGAGGGTCGCGAGCGCTTTCATCCGTCCAGCTTCCGGGCGCCGGCTGAGAGGCGCCTGGGAGTGGGATAAGGGTCTGCTGAGCTCACGAATCGCTCAGCGGGAGGCGCACACGGAACGTCGTGCCCTTCCCGGGCTCCGACTCCGCCTCGACCGTGCCGCCGTGGGCCGCGACGACCGCCGAGACGATCGCGAGCCCAAGCCCCGCGCCCCCACTGGAGCGGGCGCGCGACGGATCGGCCCGGTAGAAGCGCTCGAACACGAGCGCGAGCTGCTCCTCGTCCATCCCCGGCCCCGAGTCGGCGACCGTCAACAGCGCGTCGCCGTCGTCGTGCTCGAGCGCGACACGGAGCGGCGCGTCGGGCGCGGTGTGGGAGCGGACGTTCGCGAGGAGGTTGTCGACAACCTGCCGGAGGCGGTCACGGTCTGCGGCGACGACCGCAGGGGTGAGCGAGACCTCGACGGGACGGTCGGGCTCGAGCGTGCGTGCCGTCTCGAGGGATTCCGCGACGACGTCCTCGAGTGGAACCGGCTCGAGCGTGAGCGGCCGCCCCTCGTCGAGATGTGCGAGCAGGAGCAGGTCCTCGACGAGCACGCTCATCCGCTCGGACTCACGGCTGATCCCCTTCATCGAACGTTCGAGATCGTCGGGCCGGCTCGACGCTCCCCGTGTGAACAGCTCGGCGTACGCGCGCACGGCGGCGAGCGGGGTTCGCAGCTCGTGCGAGGCATCGGCGACGAAGCGCCTGAGCTTGCTCTCCGACGCCTCGAGTGCGCGGAGCGAGGTGTCGCGCTCGGTCATCGCCTTCTCGATGTTGGCGAGCATCGAGTTGAAGGCAAGGCCGAGCCGGCCGATCTCGGTGCGGTCGTCGGCGCGTTCCACACGACGAGAGAGATCGCCCGCGGCGATCGCGTCGGCGGTCTTGCCCATCGCGTCCAGCGGGCGGAGCGCCACACGCACGACCCAGAGGCCGAGCGCAGTCATCGACGCGAGCACGATCGCGGTCACGAGGAGCTCGACGAGGACCAGCCGGTGCAGCGTGCTGTCGACGCCGTTCAACGGCGTCGCGAGGAGGACCATGAAGCCCGGCGCCTGTGCTTCGATCGAGGCCCGGACCCGGTAGCGGCCGCCGCCGCTCTGCGCGTCGACCGTGAAGAACTTCACCTTGTCGCCCTCCGGGGTGTTCGCGCTCGCGGGCATCGTGACCGTTGTCGGGAGCTTGGGGCCCGGCGCGGCGGACGTCTCGCCGAACTCGGGAATGCACCCCTGGTTGACGACCGTCTGGTTCGAGCGGCGAAGCTCGATGCAGTCGCCCGGGATCGAGTTGAAGAGCGCCTGGATGTTCCCGCCCGGGCCTCCTCCTGAGCCTCCTCCCGGGCCGGAGCCGCCGCCGGGCCGCGGACGGTGGAAGAGCACGGCATCGACCCCCGGATGCGTCGAGTTGAGCTGGCTGTCGACGCGGTCGAGAAGGAACGAGCGAAGCGCGGTGTAGGTTGCGAGGTCAGCCACGACGAGCCCGACGGCGGCGATCGCGATCACGCCGAGCACCAGCCGGGCGCGCAGCGAAAGCCGCTGGATCATCGGGCTAGCGACGCTCGGCGTCGAGCATGTACCCGGCCTGCCGCACGGTCTTGATCAGGGGCGGGCCGAGCGCGTCGAGCTTGCGGCGCAGGTAGCTGACGTAGGTCTCGACGACATTCGTGTTCCCCCCGAAGTCGTAGCGCCACACGTGCTGGAGGATCTGGCCCTTCGACAGCACTCGCCGCGGATTGAGCAGGAAGAAACGGAGCAGGTTGAACTCCGTCGCGGTGAGGTCGACCGACTGGTCGTTGCGGAACACCTCGTGCCGGCTCTCGTCCAGCACGAGGTCGCCGAAGCGGAGAACGTCGCCGGGGAGCTCGCTACCGGTGCGCCGGAGGATCGCCTGCACGCGGGCGACGATCTCCGCGAGGCTGAACGGTTTCGTCACGTAGTCGTCGCCGCCGGCGCGGAGGGCGTCGACCTTGTTCTCGACGCCGCCTTTCGCGGTCAGGAACAGGATTGCAGTCTTGAAGCCGCGCTCCCGAAGCCGGCGGCCCACCTCGAGGCCGTCGACGTCGGGAAGCATCCAGTCGAGCACGATCAGGTCGGGCTCGAACGTCATCACCGTCGAGAGCGCGTCGCGCCCGTTCGCGGCTTCGGCCACGTCGAACCCCTCGTAGCGGAGCGCGGTCGAGACGGCGTCGACGATTGCCGGCTCGTCGTCGACGACGAGGATCTTGGCGTTGGCCGGGACTGTCAGGGTGCCGTTCATCTCGTTCGAATCCTTGCAGCGTTTGCTGTGGGTTTCCTGAGAAACCGCGGCCGCCCGCTGTGAATCCCTTGTGAGTGGGGTGCGGTCACGTGTCGAACCGCGGGCCGGAGGGCGCGTCGCTCTCACGCCAGGTGATCGAGAATGCGCCGCTCGACGAGAGCGTGCCGGGCACCGCTTCGGCACCTGCCGACTCGGCGGCGTACGGGCCGAAGTTACCGGGGCCGCCGCCGCCCGCTTCGAGGAGGATCCGTCCGCTCGTCCAGGCAGGGTCGGCGATCGTGCCTGTGTGGCCGGCGGTCGAGGTCGCCTCTGCACTCGTGAAGCGGACGCTGCCGAAGTCGGTCAACGGCAGGATCCGGGTGCCGCCGGGGGTGACGGCGGACGGAGCCTCGGCGATCCATTCCGCGGACGTCGTGTCGGGTGAGGCCATCCGCAGCGACTTCGTGAAGCTCCTCCCCGTCGTCAGGTTGCGGAGCTGCACGGTGACCTTCGTGCCGGCGACGCGCACCGAGCCCGAGATCCTGTCGCCGGCAGAGACGCGGAGCGAGACGCGCACCGACGAGGCGGGGACGAGCTCGTACCAGGCGGTGTAGCGGGTCGTTCCATTCGCGAGGCAGTCGGCTTCGGTGCCGGTCTGCTCGAGCGCGCTCGAGGTGTCCGAGTCGCCGCCGAGCCCGACCCAGAACGCCGAGGCTGTCGTCCCGGCGGTACCGGAGGAGCAGTTCGCCGTGGGCTGTACCCAGGTGCCGCTCACGGTCTTGAAGGTCGTGCCGGTGACGGCGTAGCCGGCCCAGTTGGAGCTGACGGCGGTCGCCGCCGCGGCTGATCCCACGGCGCCGGCGGCGAGAGCGAGTGCGGCGAGTACCGCTGCGATCGCTTTCATCGGAATCCCCTTTCGCTGCGTTTGCTTGACGCAACAAGGATTCCCGCGGCTCCTCGGAGCCTCCTGTGAGTCGCCTGTGCCCTGGCACAGAGCCACGCACTTCGGACACGTCCCCGAGTGCCGTGTCCAGGGGACTGTCCCCTGATTACACGTTCGCGGCCGCGTCCAGTTCGGTCATGCCAGGTCGGAACGCTGTCCGCGCGAGCCGTGTCCAGGGGACTGTCCCCTGATTAGACGTTCGCGGCCGCGTCCAGTTCGGTCATGCCAGGTTGGAACGCTGTCCGCGCGAGCCGTGTCCAGGGGACTGTCCCTCCGCATGCTCGGCGAGGCAGGTCGAGACGGCTCGGGCGGACGGGCCGTCGGTCGAGTCGGCGAGCCGGAGCCGAACCGAGATCAGCGGTCGAGCCGAGGCAGGACCTCGCGGGCGAGCAGCTCGACGCCGCTCCGCTCGTCGAGACCATGGGGCGTGCCGAACTCCACCCGGTGTGCCCCGGCTTCGTAGAGCTCCTGAGCCTGGACCGCGATCCGGTCGGGCGTTCCGGAGAAGGCGAACAGGTCGAGCATCTCGTCGGAGATGAGGCTCGCGGCGGCGTGGACGTCGCCGGCTGCAAGCTCGGCGGCGACGGCGGCGATCACCTCCCCCGGCACGCCGGCGCTCGGATCCAGGCCGGCGACGACGGCGAGATACGTCGCAACCTGGCGCCGCGCATGCTCCCGGGCGCGACTGTCGTCCGAGTCGACGACCGTCACCGCCCCGACGACGATGCGGACATCCGCGGCGCCGAGCCGCTCTCGGGCGATTCGTACCATCGCCGGGTTCGCGCTCCCGCCGAGCTTGAGCTCGGCGGCGTGCTCGGCAGCGAATGCCGTCAGGCGCGGCGACCAGCTGCCGATGAGGAGCGGGACCTGCTCTCGCTCGACCGCATAGGCGAGCCCGGCGCCTGCGGCGAGGCGGAAGATCTCGCCTTCGAACCCGGAACGGTCGCCGGCAAGGAGGCGCGACACGATCTCCCATGCCTCGGAGATCGTCTCGACCGGGCGCCGCTGCTCGAGGCCGAGGTCACCGAGCCATGCACCGGCCGCGAGGCCGAGGTAGGCGCGGCCGCCCGAGGCGAGGTCGAGCGCGGCGGTCTGGCCGGCGAGCTCGACCGGATGCACCGTGAACGGGTTGAGGCACGACGGGCCGACCCGCACGCGCTCGGTCGCCCGCGCGATCTCGAGCAGCGCGGGAAGCGCCGGCTGGAACCACAGATCGTTGAACGTCGTGACGACGTCGAACCCGGCGCGCTCGGCGATCTGGGCGAGCGCGGCGTACTCGCCCGGCCGTTTGTTCGTCTGCAGACCGAGCCCGACCTCCCGCCGTTCCGCGCTCACGTCAGGTCGGAGGTGAGCAGCCGGGTACGCCCGATCCGTTCGATCCGCATGATCAGGCGCTCGTCCGGGTCGGGGCAGCAAACGAGCGAGTCCTGCTCGAGCCAGTCGCCCTCGGCCAGATCGCGCTGCTTCGCCGGCAGGAGCGGCATCACCGCCTGCATGGCGTAGAGGCAGAAGTGCTTGCCTGCCGGAAGCCTGATCTTGCTCGACTCGGTCAGCTCGAAGTAGTCGCCGACCTCGAGGCCGCAGACCGACCGGCCCTCGATCCGCTCGACGGTGACGCGGAGGTCATAGAGCTCGGTGAAGTCGGTCAAGAATCGAGCGTCGCGCCCGCGGCGAAGTTTCGCCGGGCCGCGTCGAGCGTCACATTGAGCGCTTCGGTCGGCGTGAACTCGAGTGCTTCGCAGTCCGTCTCGAAGGTGATCTTGTGGCCCGGCGCGACGTGGTAGGCCTCGCCGCCCTCGATCGTCTCCTGCCGGTCGCCGTAGTCGACGATCATCGTCCCCGAGAAGAGATAGCCCCAGTGGGGTGCCTGGCACCGGTCGTCGGGCAGCCCCTTCACCATGCTCGACGCATCCTGGCCCTTATGGGCCTTCTCGAAGGCCACCGTGATCCCGCCCCAGTCGGCCATGCGGCTCGAGTACCCCGGGATGATCTCGGTCAGCGGCAGGTTGTCGCGAGAGCCGCTCGGCATGCGGCGATCCTAGACGATGTGCGTCTCCGCGGATCCGGTCGACCGGTCGAGCCGGACAGAATCGAGCAGCGGATCGGTGCGGGAACGCCACCATCTGAAGCCGCGGCAGCAGCGTCTCAATTCCGGCATGGACCGTTCGCCGCCACCGTTCGATGCCCGCCGCGGGATCGCCGTCGGCTCGCAAGTCGCTCGCGAGCACGCGGCCGTCGCCGATCGGCTCACTGAGGAAGGGGAAGCGCCGCACCGGCGTGCGCCGGATGTCGAGGACCCCGCTTCGGTCCCAGACGCGCCGGCCGGCCCCATCGGGCTCGAGGCCGAGCGCCTCGTCGATCCGGACCTCGACGTCGCGTGCCTGCGCGGCCTCGCCGAATCCCTCCACCGGCTCCTGTGCACGGTCGAAGTCGCCGATCACCCCGGCGCCGACAACGACGACGTGGGAGGTGCCGGTACCGCCGGTCGCCGGCACGGCGCGAAGCTAGCGTATCGACGGATGGATCGTCCCTCCCTCTGTTTGCTCGAACGAGCCGGAGTGGACGAACGCGGATGACAGCCTCCCCCGAGACCGAGACGATCCTGCCGGTCCGCGCGCGCTCGCGGCTGCGCCCCGGCGGCTCGTTCCTGCTCTTCTTCCTGCGCCGCCTCGCGTCGCTCATCGTGCTCCTCCTCGGGATCACGTTCATCGCGTTCGTCCTCACCGAGCTCGTCCCGAGCAACGCCGCGGCCACGAACCTCGGTGAGCAGGCCGCCGCCGATCCCGCCGCCGTCAAGGCCTTCGAGCAGCACTACGGCCTCGACAAGCCGTTCCCGGTCCGCTACCTGATCTACCTCGAGCACCTCGTCCAGGGCGATCTCGGCCAGTCGTCGCTCACCCACGATGCCGTCACCCACGATCTCGGCCAGTTCATCCCGGCCACGGCCGAGCTTGCGATCTTCTCGATTCTCTTCGCAGCGATCGTCGGGATCACGTTCGGAGTGATCGCGGGCTTGCGCCGCAACAAGCCGACCGACCACGGGCTCCGCGTCGCGTCGCTCGCCGGGATCTCGATGCCGACGTTCTGGATCGCGCTGATCGCGCTCTACGTGGGCTTCTACCGCTTGGGGTGGTTCCCGGGCGGCGGCCGGCTCGATCCCGGGACGAACCCGCCGTCGAGCATCACCGGCATGTACACGTTCGACGCTCTCCTCCACGGTCAGTTCGGCCTCTTCGGGACGGCATTCCACCACCTCCTGCTGCCCGCACTCGTGCTGGCTGCGTTCAACGTGAGCCTGCTGACGCGCTTCACCCGATCGGCGGTGCTCGAGGTCGTGGGAAACGACTACGTCGAGGGCCGCGCGGGCCAAGGGGATGCCCGAGCGGATCGTCGTCGTCCGCTACATCCTGCGGGCAGCGCTGCCCTCGGTCGTCACGGTGCTCGGCCTCGTCTTCGCGAACGTGCTGACCGGCGCTGTGCTCGTCGAGAAGATCTTCTCGTGGCCCGGCGTCGGCCAGTACGCGTACGAGGCCGCCGTCAATCTCGACGTGCCGGCGATCGCCGGTGTCAGCCTGTTCGTCGCTGCGGTCTACGTGACCGTGAACTTCGTGGTCGACATCCTCTACGGGGTCATCGATCCCCGGATCCGGGTCTCGTGACCGCGATCGCCTTCAGGAAACGCGCCTCGAGCCGGGTTCGCCGCATCAATCCCGGCCTCAGGCAGCCGCTCGCGATCGCCGGCGCCGTGATCGCGATCTGCTGGGTGCTGATCGCGATCTTCGCGCCGCTGCTCGCTCCCGCGAATCCGCTCGCCCAGAACTTCACGCCCGCGGTCGGCCCCTCGTGGCAGCATCTCTTCGGCACCGACGAGCTCGGCCGTGACGTCCTCAGCCGTGTGATCTACGGCGCCCGGGTGACGCTGCCGATCGGGCTAGTGATCGTCCTGCTCGCCGCGACCGTGGGTGCGACGATCGGCGCGATCTCCGGCTACTTCCGCGGTCCGCTCGACGGTCTTTTCATGCGCGGGACGGATCTGGTCTTCGCCTTCCCGCCGATCATCCTCGCGATGGTCGTGGCCGCCGTCCTCGGACGCAGCCTCGCGAACGCTGCGGTCGCGATCGTGATTGTCGCCTGGCCCCCGTACGCACGGATCGTCCGCGGGCTCGTGATGAACGTGGGCGATACCGAGTACGTCCAGTCGGCCCGGCTGCTCGGAGCGAGCGCTCGGCGGGCGCTCTTCAAGGACGTGCTCCCGAACGTCGCGGGCCCCGTCCTCGTCCTGATGACGCTCGATCTCGCGACCGCGATCCTGCTGCTCTCCGGGCTGTCGTTCCTAGGGCTCGGTGCTCAGCCACCGCAGGCGGAGTGGGGGTCGATGGTCTCGGACGGGACGCAGTATTTCCAGTGGTGGTGGATGGGGACGTTTCCCGGCCTCGCGATCTTCACGGTCGTCCTCGCGTTCAACTTCCTCGGCGACAGCCTTCGGGACGTCTTCGATCCTCGCACCGGCTGGCGGCACGAGGAGAGCTCATGAGCCTCCTCGAGGTCGACGGGCTCCGGGTACGGCTCCAGGCCGCGAGCGGGATGGTCACCGTCGTCGACGGCGTCGACTACCAGGTCGAGCAGGGCGAGGTGTTGGGCGTGGCAGGCGAGAGTGGCAGCGGAAAGACGATCTCGATGCTTGCGCTGCTCGGGATCCTGCCCGACGGCGCCGAGGTCGAAGGGAGCGTCCGGTTCGACGGTCGCGAGCTGCTGGGGCTCTCGAAGACGAAGCTCCGCGAGATCTCGGGACGCGACCTCGCGATGGTCTTCCAGGATCCGATGACCTCGCTGCACCCGATGCTCTCTGTCGGTCGCCAGCTGACCGAGCACGTGCGTCTCCACCTCGGCCTCAACCGCAAGCAGGCGAACGAGCGGGCGCTCGAGCTGCTCGACCAGGTGCGGATCCCCGACGGCGTCGCCGCGCTCAGGGCGTACCCGCATCAGTTCTCGGGCGGGATGCGGCAGCGGATCGCAATTGCGATCGCACTCGCGTGCCGCCCCAAGCTCCTGATCGCGGATGAGCCGACAACGGCGCTCGACGTGACCGTGCAGGCGGGGATCCTGCGCCTACTCGACCGGCTTCGGAAGGAGAACGACCTCGCCGTCGTGCTGATCACCCACGACCTCGGCGTGATGTCGGCGATCGCCGATCGCGTCTCGATCTTCTACGCGGGCCGCGTCGTCGAGTCGGGCGCTCGGGCCAGGGTCCTCCAGGAGCCGCACCACCCCTACACGCGGGCCCTCCTCGACGCGCTTCCCCACCCCGAGGCCGTCCGCGACCAGCAGCTCGTCGCCGTGCCGGGCGCCCCGCCGAGCCCGGGCCACATTCCGGCCGGATGCGCGTTCAATCCCCGCTGCTCGTACGTTCGCCAGAGCTGCCGCGTCGAGCGTGCCGCCGCTCGTTTCCGTGGGCGACCGGCTGCTCGCCTGCCCTGTCGATCCGTTCGCCGGCCGATGAGCCTGCTCGAGGTGAACGACGTCGTCGTCGACTACAAACGCCGCGGAGGCGGGAGTGTCAGGGCGGTCGCCGGGGCGAGCATCAGCGTCGACCCCGGACAGATCGTCGGCCTGGTCGGCGAGTCCGGATGCGGGAAGTCGACGCTGGCCCGGGTCGCGGTCGGGCTCGTGAAACCGGTCTCCGGATCGGTCGTCTTCGCGGGCAAGCCGGTCACACCGCTCGGGCGACGCGGCCGGGAGCGTGAGCTTGCCCGGCTCCAGCTCGTCTTCCAGAACCCTTACTCGTCACTCAACCCACGGCGCAAGGTTGGCTCCCAGCTCGGCGATGCACTCGACACTCTCGGCATCTTGCCGGCCTCCGAGCGTGCCGGACGGGTGCGCGAGCTGTGTGAGCTCGTCGGACTTCCGGCGGGTGCAGTCGATCGTTTCCCGCACGAGTTCTCGGGCGGGCAGCGGCAACGGATCGCGGTGGCCCGCACGCTCGCCGCCGAACCGTCGGTGATCGTGCTCGACGAGCCGCTCGCCTCGCTCGACGCCTCGGCGCAGGCGCAGCTCGCGAACCTGCTCGTCAAGCTCTCGCGCGACCTCGAGCTCGGACTGCTCCTGATCTCGCACGATCTGGCGATCGTCCGCCACGTCGCCGACACCGTGTCGGTCATGTACCTCGGGAAGATGGTCGAGACCGGTGACACCCGGCGGCTCTGGGAGGAGCCGCTTCATCCCTACAGCGAGGCGCTGATCAAGGCGATCCCGCATCCCGACGGGAACGGCTTCCTGCCGGAGTCGCTTCCCGGCGAGGTGCCCGACCCGGCACACCCGCCGAGCGGCTGCCGTTTTCATCCGCGCTGTCCGTACGTCTTCGACCGCTGCCGCAGCGAGGAGCCGCCGCTCGTGCCGTTCGCCGACGAGCGGGCAGCGGCCTGCTGGCTCCAGCCGGAAGGCGCCGCCGCGATGTCGCTTTCCGAACGGGTCAAACTTGTAGAGAACCCCGCCGTCCAATAGTTTCGTACGTCCCCGTACGTTTTTCCACACCAGTAGGAGCGTGACCTTTGAAGACACTCTTCACCAGAAAGGCAGGCCTGATCGGCGCACTCGCTGCCTCGATCGTGGCTGCGTCGCTGCTTGTCGGCGGGGCATCGGCCCGCACCGCGTCGGCCCCGACGCTCGTGATCGACAACTCGTTCACCCTCAAGACCTCCGACCCCGGCCGGGCCTTCGACCCGACCGCGTCGATGGTCGATCGCGCGATCTACGACACCCTCTTCACCTACAAGGGCGACGATCTCGCTCATCCGATCCCGCTCCTCGTCTCGTCGTGGAAGGCAAGCCCGAACGCCGAGACGTTCACGTTCCAGCTCAAGCACAACGTCCACTTCGCAGACGGGACACCGCTGACCTCCGCTGATGTCGTGTGGTCGTTCAAGCGCCTCGTGAACCTGAAGGGGAACCCCGCGTTTCTGCTCTCGGGCGTGACCACCACGGCTGACGGCAAGTACGCCGTCGTCATGCACTCGAAGACGCCGGACACCGAGCTCCCCGTCATCCTCGCGAACCCGTCGACCGGGATCCTCAACTCGGCGCTCGTGACGAAGAACGGCGGTTCCGACGCGGCGAACGCCGCGAAGGCCGACACTGCGGAGAACTGGCTCAACTCGAGCGCCTCGGCCGGTGCGGGCAGCGGCCCCTACACCCTCAGCTCGTACAGCACGACCTCTCAGGTCACGCTCGTGCCGAGCACGAACTACTGGGGCTCGAAGAAGTCGCCGTGGTCGAGCGTCGTGATCCGGAACATGATCGCCACGACGCAGCTCCTGAACGTCGGCCGTGGCTCGCATGAGATCGCGATCGACCTCTCGTCCGACCAGGCGCAGACCCTCAAGGGCAACAAGAACGTCAACGTCTCGCTTCAGCCTTCGACGTGGATCTTCTTCCTGATGGCGAACAACAACCCGAAGGTCTCGTCGGTGACCTCGAATCCGAACTACCAGAAGGCGCTCCGGTATGCCCTCGATTACTCCTCGCTGGTGAGCCTTGCCGGTCAGGGCGCGATCCAGGCACCGGGCGTGATCCCGTCGATGTTCCTCGGCGCGCTTCCGCAGAGTGCCAGGATCAAGACGGACCTGGCGAAGGCGAAGGCCGACCTGGCGGCGTCGGGCGTCGGGAGCCAGCAGGTCACGCTCCAGTATCCGAGCGACCTCACGATCAACGGCGTGCCGTTCACCTCGATGGCTCAGAAGATCCAGTCGAGCCTCCAGGGCGCGGGCTTCAACATCACGCTCTCCGGGTCGCCGACCTCGAACTGGCTGAACGTCTACCGGTCGGGGAAGATGGCGCTCGGGCTCTCGCTCTGGGGCCCGGACTACCCGGATCCGGCCGACTACCTGGTCTTCACGCCGGGGAACCTGGTCGGGCTCCGTGCCGGCTGGCCGAAGGGCTCCGACTCAGCGCTCGAGAAGCTCGCCGCGAAGGCGATGGTGACGACCGCACCTGCCGCACGGCAGAGCATCTACCAGGAGATCCAGCGGATGCTGAACGTCAACAGCCCGTTCTTCCCCCTGATCCAGCCGACGCAGGTGTTCGTGTCGACGAAGGATCTGAAGGGAGCGGTCTACAACGCCGAGTACGACGTCGACATCACCGGCGTCTCGCCGGCGTAGGTAGCAGCTAGCTCAGTCGTTCGCGACGAGGGCGGCCGGGTAGGAGTTCAACTTCCGCCCGCCGCCCTCCTCGCAGACGACGATGTCCTCGATCCGAAGGCTGTAGCGGCCGGGGATGATGATCGAGGGCTCGTCGGTGAAGGTCATCCCGGTCCGGAGCGGTGTCGTGTCCTCGGTCGAGATGAACGGCCGTTCGTGGACGTCCATCCCGATCCCGTGTCCCATTCGGTGGCGGAAGTGCTCGCCGAGACCGGCCTCTTCGATCGGTGCGCGGCAGGCGGCGTTCACCTCGCAGGCCGGAGTGCCGGCCGAGGCTGCGGCGCGTCCGGCTTCCTGCGCGGCCAGCATCACCTCGTATGCGTCGAGGTAGTCCTGCGGGGGCTCGCCGCAGTAGATCGTGCGCCCGAAATCGGAGCAGTAGCCGTCGACGACGCCGCCGAAGTCGAACATCACCGAGGTGCCCTCCGGCATCGGCATGCGCGCGGTCGTTTCGCCCGAGTCGAGATCGTCGGCACCGAGGCCGGTGAAGATATGTGTCGTGAACGAGGGACAGCGCGAGCCGGCGAGGCGTAGCTCGTGCTCGACGGCTTCTACGAGGTCGGCCATCGAGACCCCGGGAACGACAAGCGGTGCAGTCGCGGCCATCGCCTTCTCGACGGTGACGATCGCGCGGCCCATGGCCTCGAGCTCCTCGCCGGTCTTCACCCGCCGGAGCTCGTTGACGAGCGCGGAGCCCGTCCGCAGCCGGTCGGCGCCGAGGATCCGTCCCAGGTTCAACGTCGTCTCGGCCCACACTCGATCGCCGATCGCGACGGTTCCCGAGCCGGCGACGCCGCGGGCGATGCGCTCGAAGATCGACTTGCCGTCGTCGGTCTCCTTGACGATCACCAGCTCGCCCTCCGGCTCCTCGCGCATGTCGAACGCGGCGAACATCCGCGGCACCACGAAGACGGGCTCGGCACCCGGGCGGAAGAACGCGCCGGTCACCCACCCGTGCGCATACGACGACTCCCCGAAGCTCGGGATGTGCCGCTCGACCCCGGTCAGATACTCGAGATCCGCCGACGGTGCGAGGAACAACGCATCCACCCCTTCCGCCTCGAGCTTCTCGGCGAGGCGCAGACGACGGGCGGCGTAGTCGAACATCACTTCGAGTTTATTTGCGCCCGCAGCCGACTGCTTTCCGAAGCGCCCTGCGACAGGTCAGTGGAAACACGGCGGAGCTGAAGTGCTGCCGCCCGGAGCTGGAGCCGAGTGGCCGTTCGGACATGGCCGCGACGGCCGTGTCCAGGGGACTGTCCCCTGATTAGACGTTTGTGGTCGCGTCCGCTGTTGTGGTGTCGGTTCGGTCCGTGTCTTCGGGGCCTGGCCCCGACGGCCATGTCCAGGGGACTGTCCCCTGATTAGACGTTTGTGGTCGCGTCCGTTGTTGCGGTGTCGGTTCGTGGGTGTCTTCGGGGCATGGCCTCGACGGCCATGTCCAGGGGACTGTCCCCTGATTAGACGTTTGTGGTCGCAGTCCGCTGTTGCCGTGTCGGTTCGGTCCGTGTCTTCGGGGGCCGTGTCCAGGGGGACTGTCCCCCTGGGTTGGCGAGGCCGGCCTGCCGGAGCGGGGTTCCGGCAGGCCGGCGTCCCGGCCCGCTCAGAAGCCGGCGGTGGAGCTCGAGCTGGAGCTGGAGCTGGAGCCCGAGCCGGAGCCCATTGCGCCGTCGGGGCATTGGCGGCCGCTCGAGCCCGAGCCCGGGCTCGCCGGTGCCGTCGTGGTGGTCGTGGTGCCTTGGTTCGTCGCGTGTTGGATCGCCGGCTTCGCGTGGTGTGAGCCCGAGTGCGTTGCGGCGATCGCCGCACCGCTGCCCGCAAGCAGCGCGAGTGCCGAGGCTCCGGCGACGAACGGTGTCCGTCTTCCTCTCATCTGGTTGCCTCCTTTCTCATCCCTCCAGGGAAGCAACGCCCCCTCGGAAATCCCTGCGAAACCGATACGAGCCTTTAACATGCTCTGCACGTGAACCCGCCCGGCCTCTTCCAGCCGTGGCTGCTCGAGCCGGTCGTCGCGGCGCTCGCCGCGGTTGCCGCTCTTTGCTTCGCACGCGGCTTCGTCCGCCTCCGCCGCCGTGGGCGCAATGACCATGCGCCGTGGACGCGGGCCGTTCTCTTCGCGGTCGGCCTCGCGCTGATCGTCGTCCCCGTCGTCTCGCCGCTCGACGAGCTCGGAGACAGCTACCTGCTTTCCGCCCACATGCTCCAGCACATGCTGATCGCCGACGCCGGGCCGGCAATGATCATCGTCGCGCTGCGCGGCCCGCTGCTTCTCTTCGCGATCCCGACTGCCGTGCTCACGACGCTCGGGCACTCCGTGCGGATCCGCCGGGCTGCGGGCCGGCTCATCCGGCCAGGGGTCGCGCTCGCGATCTGGGCAGCCGCCTTCGGCGCCTGGCACATTCCCGCCCTCTACGACTTCGCCGACACCCACCAAACCGTGCACGACCTCGAGCACGCGAGCTTCGTCTTCGCAGGCTTCCTCGTCTGGACGGTGCTGATCGACCCGACCGGCCACGGCCGCGTCTCCCGGGGGCGGCGGCTCGCGATGATCGCCGCCCTCCTCGCGATCGGAACCGTGATCGCCGACACCCTGATCTTCAGCCTGACCCCGCTCTATTCGAGATACGCCGACCAGCCCCATCGCGTTTTCGGGCTTTCCCCGCTCCGCGATCAGCAGCTCGCAGGGCTCGTGATGACGACCGAGCAGCTGCTCGCGCTCGGGACCTGCGCCGCGATCCTGCTCGCGCCCGAGCTTCGCCGGCGCCGGCACGCCAAGAGAGCTCCCGTCGTCGCCCGCCAGCCGGCCTGATGTGAGCGGCGCCTACCGCTTCAGCTTCGAACCGCTCTTCATCGTCCTCGCGCTCACCGCCGCCGCGGTCTACCTCCGTTCGGCCCGTCGCGCAGATCCAGGCGATCGCCCGGGGTCGGGACGAGCGATCGTCTTCGCCCTCGGTCTGGCGCTCGTCGCGATCCCGGTCAACTCGCCGCTCGAGACGCTCTCGGCCCACTACCTCCTGCTGGCGCACCTCCTCCAGAACGCCCTGATCGCCGACTGGGGCCCACCGCTCCTGATCCTCGGCCTCACCCCCGGGATGCGTCGCGACCTCGCGCGAGCCGCCGGCCGCCCGCTCGAGCTCGTCACGCGCCCCGTCCCCGCACTCGTCATCTGGCTCGCGGTCTGGTACGGCGTCCACCTTCCGGCTTTCTACGACTGGGCTCTCGGCAACGACTGGCCTCTGAACCTCGAGCACCTCGCCCTGGTCGCCGCCGGCCTCGTCTTCTGGTGGGCGATCCTCGGCGAGCCGAGGCGCCTCGAGCCGCTCGGCACCCTCGCATATCTCGGCGTCGCCTTCCTCACCGCGCCCTGGCTCTCGCTCGCCTACATCTTCGCCTCGCACCCGTTCTATTCGTTCTACGAGCACGCGCCGCGGCTCTGGGGGCTCTCCCCGATCCGCGACCAGAACCTCGCCGGGATCCTGATGAACGCCGAGCAGACGAGCATCTTCTTCATCGCCCTGGCCTGGCAGCTCGTCCGGGTGCTCGCAGAAGAGGACGCGGCTCAGCGCCACATGGACGCGGCCTACCTGGAGGCTCACGGTCCGGTAGACTGGGGGAATGGCCACGGAGAGCACACCGGTCGTCTTCGTTCACGGGCTCTGGCTGCACGCGAGCTCGTGGGACGCGTGGGTGGAGAAATTCCGGGCGGCCGGCTACGAGCCCTCCGCGCCCGGCTGGCCCGGTGACAGCGACACCGTCGAGGAGACGAGAAAGCAGCCCGAACGCGTAGCCGGCTACGGCATCGACGCGGTGGTCGACCATTACGCCGAGCTCATCGCGTCGCTCGAGGCGAAGCCGATCGCGATCGGCCACTCCTTCGGCGGGCTGATCGTCCAGCGGCTCCTCGGCCAGGATCTCGCTGCCGCGGCGGTCGCGATCGACCCGGCGCCGATCAAGGGCGTGCTGAGCCTCCCGCCGTCCGCCTTGAAGGTCGCCTCGATCGCTCTGCGCAATCCGGCGAACAAGAAGCGTGCTGTCTCGCTCACGCACGATCAGTTCCGGTACGGCTTCGGCAACCAGCTCTCCGCCGAGGAATCGGAGGAGCTGTTCGAGAAGTGGGCGATTCCCTCGCCGGGCCGGCCTCTCTTCGAGGCCGCGTTCGCGAACTTCTCGCGCAGCTCGCCTGCCAAGGTTGCGACCGACAATCAGGGCCGGGGCCCGCTGCTCGTTACCGCCGGCGGCAAGGATCACACCGTGCCGGCCTCGATCAGCCACGCCACCGTCAAGCTCTACAAGAACTCGTCCGCGGTCACCGAGCTGAAGGAGTTCCCGAAGCGCGGGCACTCGCTGACGATCGACAGCGGCTGGGAAGAGGTCGCCGACGCTGCACTCGCCTGGCTGAAGGAGCGCGAGCTCTAGGCTCAACGGGCCGACTCCGTGCGTCCTTGCGGCGCACTCGTCGATCACGCCGGATCGACGAAGCTCATTCCGGTTCCGGCTCCGACTACGATGCGCCGGTGCTCAGGCGCCACGCGGCGAGCCTCCTCACCCTTGCCGGCTACGTGGCGTTCTCGTTCGCGTGCTTCGGCTGGCGGCTGCTGCCGCATCCCGGTCGCGTCATCCTCGGTCAGGGCTCGAACCCGTCGATCTACATCTGGTCGTTCGGTTGGTGGGAGCACGCAGTCACGACTCTCACGAACCCGTTTGTCCCCCATGTGATCTACGCACCGACCGGAGTCAACCTGGCGTGGACCCCGTCCGCGCCGGGTCTCGCGTTCGTCTTCGCACCGCTCACAGCGCTCGTCGGCCCGGTTGCCTCCTACAACGTGGCGATGCTGCTCATGCCGGCCGTCGGGGCATGGACCGGCTTCCTTCTGTGCCGGTACCTGACGCGCTCTGTCTGGGCGGCGGTTGTCGGCGGGTACCTCTTCGGCTTCTCGACGGCATCCTTGCGGCAGGTCCAACCCGGGAACCTGAACCTCGCGGCGGTCTTCCTGTTCCCGTTGATCGCACTCGTGATCGTGCGTTTCGTACGAGGCGAGATCAGACGACGCACTCTCGTCTGGCAGCTCGGAGCCCTCCTCGCGTTCCAGCTCACGATCTCGACCGAGTTCGCCGCCGAGGTCACGGGCGCGCTGATCATCTCGCTCGGCCTCGCATACCTGTTCGTAGCCGACGTCCGGGCCCGCATCCGCTCATCCGTGCCCGCGATCCTCTGCGCCTACGGCGTTGGTGCGCTCATCGTCGCGCCCTTCACGCTACTACCTGCTCTTCGACTTCCACTCCTCGACGATCGTCGGCGATCTCAAACCGTGGGGGACCGACGCGCTCGGTTTCGTCGTTCCGGCCTTCGTGACCGGAGTGGGCGGCACCTCGCTCTCCTCGCTCGAGGCGCATGTGCCGAGTCGCAGCGCCTACCTCGGCCTCCCGACGCTGATCATCGTGGCGGCGTACGCCGTGCGTTGCCGTTCCTCGAGCGGCGCGCGGTTCCTCGTCACCGTCTTCGCGGCGGCCGCCGTGCTCACGCTGGGGGTCACGTTGACCGTCTATGGCCACGAGCTCGTGTCGCTCCCCTGGTGGCTCGCGGCGTCGCATATCCCGGCACTCGACGACGCGTTGCCGTTTCGGCTCGCCGTATTCGTGTCCCTCGCCGCCGGCGTGATCTCGGCGATCTGGATCGCCACGGCCCGAGGACGGATCGCGGCACGGCCGGTCGTGTTGCCCGTTCTCGCCGTCATCGCTCTCATCCCGGCTGTCTGGAACACCTCGAACCCGTTGTTCGCGCCCCAGAAGCCGGACAGGGTCGCATTCTTCACGGACGGGATCTACAAGGCGTGCGTCGCAAGAGGCGAGGTGCTCGCCGCCTTCCCGTTCGACGGCCGAGCCCTCATCTGGCAGGCCGAGAGCGGGTTCTGGTTCAGCCTTGCTGCGAACGGCATCCAGCCGTTCCCGAAGAATGGCACCCCGATGAACGCCTTCGACAGGGATTCGGTCGTCTGGGACCTCGTCTACTCGGGTGGACGGCCGACGATCCCCCGGATCCTCGCCTTCCTCGGCGCCCATCGGGTCGGGATGGTGCTCAGCGTTCCGGCCGGCGGATTTCCGAGCCGCGCGCAAATGACGAGTCTCGGGCCGACAGAGCTCCTGGGAGGGGTGCTTGTCGCGCCGTCCTGTGGGCTCGATCCGCTGACGGACAGGGATCTCAGCGGCTACATCTCCCGTTGGGGTGGTCTTCCGACGACCGATAGGCCCAATGTCGCCTGGTGCCGCAACGGCGCCTTCCTGCGCGCCGTCGAGGGTCTTGAACCGCCGGGCGATCCGGTCGGCGTCACGCAGGCGATCTTCGTTTCCGGAGAGGGCCTGACCTGCAGCCCGCCTCCGGCCGGGTACAAGCAGCGCGGCTTCGCAACCCAGGACGTGCCGCCGGGGGTCTATCCGTATTACGCGCCCTGAGCGACGTGCGCCCGCGAGGTCGAGAGCGCGGCGCGCACCGCCGGCGCCACCTCTGTCCCAAAGAGCTCGATCGCGTGCAACAGGTCTGCGTGCGGCATCGTCCCGACGCTGAGCTGCAGCAGGAACCGCTCGTGGCCGAAGATCTCGTGCTGGAAGAGGATCTTCTCGGTCACCTCGGCGGGGCTGCCGACGAACAGCGCACCGCGCAGCGTGCGCCCTGCATCGAAGTCCTGGCGCTGAACCGGAGGCCAGCCGCGCTCGCGGCCGATCTTCGTCATCTGGAGCTGGAACGGCGGCCACGCGGCGGCGGCGGCGGCCTGTGAGGTGTCGGCGATGAACCCGTGCGAGTTGATGCTCATCGGCTGCTGCTCGTGGCCGGCGCGGCGTGCTGCCGCGCGGTGGATCTCGGCAAACGGCGCGAACCGTTCCGGCAGCCCGCCGATGATCGCGAGCGCCATCGGCAGCCCGAGCGCGCCGGCGCGGGCAGCCGATTCCGGTGCGCCGCCGACCGCCACCCAGACGGGAAGCGGATCCTGGAGCGGTCGCGGGTAGACGGCGAGCCCATCCAGCGGCGCGCGGTGCCGGCCCGACCAGGTGACGTGCTCCGACTCGCGCAACGCAAGGAGGAGGCGCAACTTCTCGTCGAAGAGCGAGTCGTAGTCGGCGAGCTCGTACCCGAAGAGCGGAAACGACTCGATGAACGACCCGCGCCCGGCCATGATCTCGGCGCGCCCACCGGACAGGAGATCGAGGGTCGAGAACTCCTGGAACACGCGCACCGGATCATCCGAGCTGAGCACGCTCACGGCGCTCGTCAGCCGGATCCGGCTCGTCCGCTCCGCACCGGCAGCGAGGACGACCGCAGGCGTCGAGACCGCGAAGTCGGGGCGGTGGTGCTCGCCGACGCCGAAGACGTCGAGACCGACCTGGTCTGCGAGCTCCATCTCCTCGATCAGGTTCCGGAGCCGCTCGGCGGGCGAGATCGTTCGGCCGCTCGCATCCGGCGTCAGCTCGGCGAAGGTGTAGATGCCCAGTTCCATCGGCGCAAGTCTAGCCGATACTTGCTAGCTCAAGCATCGGCGGCCTTGCGGGCTTCGTCGACCGCCCGGATCTCGGTGATCACGTCCTGACCTGCCGCATAGAGAGCCGAAAGCGGATGCGATCCCTCGGCGAGCTCGCTCTCGGCGGCCTCGCCCGCGAAGCGGGGGCCCGTCGTGAGGACGTTGAAGCCGACCGTGCCGTTCTCGGGAAGACGGTCGTCGCCTCCCTCGGCGAGCAAGGCGAGCGCCGCCTCGGCGACCGCGACCCAGCGCTTGCTCGCGGCCGCGGCACCGGGGTTCTCGCCGACCCCGATCATCCCGCCGCCGTTCGAGATGTACATGCTCGTCGTTCCGTCGGCGAGCCCGACGACGCTGACCACCGCCGTGTCGTATCCCATGTCCATCACGACCCCGAGTGCCTGGCCGCCCGGCACGACGGGTGCCGCCTTGATCTCGACGGAGCCGAACGAGAGCGCCTGGTCGCGCAGGCCGGTGTAGATGTCCTCGATTTCCCGCGGCCCCATTCGGGCATTCTCCCTCTTGGCGCGACGCGAGCGCGATACTGCAACCCGAGCCGACAACTGCCCGACCGAAGGGGGAACCGATGGGATTCGACCAGTACCACGAGCCGCCGGACGAGTTGCCGGCCGAGACCCGCACGTTCGCGCGCCTCTGCGCGTCACTCACCGAAGAGGCCGAGGCGATCGGCTGGTACGAGCAGCGTCTCGCGGTCGAGTCCGATCCCGACGCCCTCGCGATCATGCGCGACGCCCAGGGCGAGGAGTTCAAGCACTTCAGCATGGATCTCGAGTTCCTGCTGCGCCGTACGCCGCGCTGGCGCGAGATCGCGCAGGGCGTCCTCTTCCAGCCCGGTGACATCGTCGAGCACGGCGAGGCCGCCGAGGCGGAGTCGGGCGACGAGGGCGGCCCTTCGTCGAGCTCGGATCGTTCCGGGTCGCTCGGCATCGGCGGGATGCGGGGTGTGGTGAGATGAATCATCTCCTTCGCTCGCACGCACCGATCTCCGACGCCAACTGGGAGCTGATCGACGGGGAGGCGCGCACACGCCTCAGCGCGGCGCTCGCGGCCCGCAAGATCGTCGATTTCTCCGGTCCACACGGCTGGGAGTACTCGGCCACGAACCTCGGCCGGGTCGCGAAGGTGTCCTCGCCGCCGGCGAAGGGCGTGAAGGGCCTGCAACGGCAGGTGCTGCCGCTGGTCGAGCTTCGCGCCGACTTCGCCGTGAAGCTCGGCGAGCTCCGCGATCACGACCGCGGCCGCCAGGACGTCGACCTCGAGAAGCTCGACGAGGCCGCCCACGCGATGGCGGTCGCCGAGAATGCTGCGGTCTTCCAGGGCTGGTCGGCCGCCGGGATCACGGGAATCGCACAGGCCTCCCCCCACAAGGGCCGGGCCCTCGGCGCGGATCCCGACGCCTATCCGAAGGCGGCCGCCGCGGCCGTCGAGCTCCTGCTCCAGAACGGGATCGCCGGCCCGTGTGCACTGGCGCTCGGCGGCGAGCAGTACACGAACGTGATCGAGACAGCCGAGCACGGCGGCTACCCGCTCCTCGACCACCTCCGCGAGATTCTCGGCGGCCCCGTGATCTGGTCGCCCGGCATGGAAGGCGGCGTGGTCGCGAGCCTGCGCGGCGGCGACTTCCTGTTCGAGTCCGGCGAGGACTTCGCGATCGGCTACGACCACGCGGACGCCGACGCGGTTCACCTCTACCTCGAGGAGAGCTTCTCCTTCGTTGTCGCGACCCCCGAGGCGGCGGTGCCGCTCGCTCCGTAGGAGCTGCCCTGAGCCAGTCCGTAGTTGAGCTACTCCGAGGCCGTGCACGAGGTGTATGTGGGAACGACAGCCGCCGCAAGATGGCTTTTCGGCCAGGGTTGGCGAAGCAGGCCTGACATACGGGCCTCGCAACGCTCGTACAGTCCGCAGTTCGAGGTACGAGAACGACAACTACAAGAATGAGGAGTGGGGGCGGGAGGATTCGAACCTCCGTAGGCTGAGCCGACGGGTTTACAGCCCGTTCCCTTTGGCCGCTCGGGCACACCCCCGGGGTGCGCGGCATTGTAGCCTCCGGGGAGTGAAGCGCTACGACGCCATCGTCATCGGGGGCGGCCCGTCGGGCTCGACGACCGCCTATCGCCTCGCCGAGCAGGGGGCCTCGGTGCTCCTGGCCGACAAGGCCAAGTTCCCGCGGGACAAGCCTTGCGGGGGCGGGCTGACGTTGCGGGCTGTGCGGCAGTGCCCGGTCGATCCGTCGCCGGTGGTCGAGGAATACGTCGACCAGATCGAGCTGCGGTTCCGATACGGGCCCGCGGTGATTCGCACGGCGAAGGAGCCGATCGTGTGGATGACCCAGCGCCGGCGGCTCGATGCGTTCCTGCTCGATGCGGCGCGGGAGCGCGGGGTGGAGGTGCGCGAGGGCGTGAAGGTCGCGCTCGAGCCCGGCAATACGGTGGTGCTCGGCTCGGGAGAGAAGGCGACGGCGGATGCGGTCGTCGGCGCCGACGGGGCGAACGGGGTCACCGCGAAAGCGCTCGGGCTCGGTGCCGGAGTCAGATACGGGGTGGCGTACGAGGGCAACGTCCCCTATCACGATCCTTCCGAGAGAGCGTTACGCACAGCGGCTCGTGCTCGAGCTCGCCGACATCCCGGGCGGATACGCGTGGGTGTTCCCGAAGGGCGACCACGCGAACGTCGGGGTCGGCGGCTGGCAGAGCGAGGGCCCGAAGCTCCGGGAGCATCTCGCCCGGGCCTGCGAGGCGCACGGACTCGATCCGGACGACCTCGAGAGCCTTCGAGGCCACCGGCTCCCGCTTCGCAAGCCCGGCAGCAGGGTCGCGGCGGAGCGGACGCTCGTCGTCGGCGACGCGGCGGGCCTGATCGATCCTGTTTCCGGCGACGGGATGTTCGAGTGCTTCGTCTCCTCGCGGCTCGCCGCGGCGGCGATCGGCGACCTGCTCGCCGGGCGGGCCTCGACGCTCGAGGCCTACGGGCCGGCCGTCGATCGCGAGCTCGCACCGCTCCACCGCGCCTCGTGGACGCTCAAGAAGGCACTCGACCGCTGGCCGCGCGCCTCCTGGCAGATCGCGCGCTCGAAGCTCCTGTGGGTGAGCATCCGAGGGATGCTCGACGGCGAGCTTCCCGATCCGGGTCAGCAGCGCGGGCTTGCGCGAGTACCGCTGCGGGCGCTCGCGATCCTCGGCCGCTGAGGCTCCGGAACTAGCCGCCGCCGGAGTTGTTGACGAGCTTCAGCATCTTGAACATCGGCAGGTACATCGCGATCACGATGATCCCGACCATGACGCCGACGAGGATCATCGTGATGGGCTCGATGATCGAGGTGAGGGCGTTGATCGAGGTCTCGACCTCGTCCTCGTAGAAATCGGCGACCTTACCGAGCATCTTCTCGAGCTCGCCCGTCTCCTCGCCGATCTTGATCATCTGGCTGACCATCGGCGGGAACAGCGGGTTCTCGACCAGCTCCTGGGCGATCGGGACCCCCTCGTTCACCTTCGTGCGGACCTCGATGAGCGCCTGCTCGACGACCCAGTTCCCCGACGTGTTGCCGGTGATCTCGAGTGCCTTGACGATGTCGACGCCGGAGCCTACGAGGGTCGAGAGCGTCCGCGAGAAGCGCGCCATCGTGACCTTCAGCACGATGTCGCCGATCTTCATCGGGATCCGCAGCTTGAATGTGTCCCAGATCCGGCGTCCGTTCTCGGTCTTCTTCCAGCGGCGGAACCCCCAGAACGAGAGGCCGATGAACGGGAAGATGATGAACCAGTAGTCGCGGAGGAAGTTGGACGCATCGACGACGATCTGCGTCAGCGTCGGCAGCTGCCCGTTGAGCTGGGCGAAGATCTTCACGAACACCGGGACGAGGAAGAGCAGCATGCCCATCAGCGCGAGCGAGGCGAAGCAGAGGACGACGATCGGATAGACCATCGCGCTCTTCACGCGCCGCTTGATCTGCATCGACTTCTCGATCTGGATCGCGAGCCGGTCGAGCACGCGATCGAGCATCCCGGAGGCCTCGCCTGCCTCGACCATCGAGACGTAGAGCCGGTCGAAGGCATTGGGATGCTGCCCGAGCGCCTTCGAGAGGATCATCCCCGACTCGACATCCGTGCGCACACCTTCGATCACGACCTTGAGGTTCTTGTCGACGGTCTGGTCGAGCAGGATCGAGAGCGAGGTGACCACGTTCACGCCGGCCTCGATCAGCGTCGCGAACTGGCGCGAGAAGACCTGGAGCGCCTTGGGATCGATCTTCTTCGAGAACCCCGAGCGTGCGGCGGCGATCCTCTTGCTCTTCGAGTCGAGCTTTTGCGGAAGGAGCCCCCGCTGGCGGAGCAGGTCGCGGGCGGCCTCGAGGTCGGGGGCCTGGAGCTCGCCTTTCAGCTCGATGCCCTGGGCGTTGATCGCCGAGTAGTTGAAGGTCGTCACGGTGACTAGAACCCCTTTCCGGATGTGCTCGGGAGCTGCTGGGCATGCGCATGGGGATAACCGTTCGTGAGCGCGCGCTTCAGCTCCGACTGGGCGGTCGAGACGAACTGGTAGGGCCCGGTGTAGACCGTGAAGTGCGGTGCGGAGCCCGAGGTGCCGGGGACGGCGTCGTTCGCCACGACCTCTTTCAGGCCGGCGTTGCGTGCCGCGACGAGGGCGCGGGCGGCCGCCTGCTCGCTTGCCGAGCCGATCCCCGGAATCGAGGCGACGACGACGATGTAGCCGGCACTACCCTTCGACGGTGAGCCGGCGCTCGAGGCCTGCGTGCCCGGGGCTTGCTCGACCGGGGTCGAAGCGGGTGTCGCCGCGGCCGGGTTCACCTGGGGGATGAACATGTCCTTGGCGACGAACTTCTTGGCACGCACGGAGGGGCCCTTGATCGTGACCGTGACCGCGGCGCCGGCACCGCCGCCGAGCGAGGTCGAGAGCTGCGGCTTGAACAAGTCTCTCGTCTTCAGATGGGCCACGGACGGCGAGACGAGAGACGTCGTCGAGGAGCTGCCGGACGGGGCGACCGGGACGGCCGGCGTCGCGGACGCGGCGGCCGTCGTACCGGAGCCGGAGCTCGAGCCGGAGGAGGATCCGAAGAGCGCGGGAAGGAGCTCGAAGGCCACGACGAGGAGGAGGATTCCCCCGCCGATGCCGACGAAGATCTTCTGTCGGCGGACCTTGGCGGCCTCGCGATTCTCGGCCCTCTCGCGGTGGCTGCCGGCTGCCGCGCCCATCAGGTCGTGGAGGGGGTCGGGGCCGCGCCCGGCGCCGCGCCCGGGACCGTCGAGACGATCCCCGTGTAGTTGAAGGCGTCGACCGTCAACGTCGCGCTCACGTCCGGGGCCGGAGTGGTTGCCTGGAGGGTCACTCCGAGCACGTCGTAGAGCCGCCCGGTCGCCGCGACGTTGCCGCCCGAAACCTTGACCTGGTTCCGGAGCTGCGCGAGGAAGTTCTGGATGTCGAGCGAGTGCCCAGTGACCGAAAGCGTCATCGGCACTGACTGGTATCCCGAGTAGGAGACGGGCGTCGAGGGTGTGATCGAGTCGAGCGAGACGTGCTCTTCGGTCGCGATCCGGCTCAGCTGGAGGACGATCTGGGGGATGCCGACGTCGGTCGGCAGCGCGCGAGCGAGGAGGAGCGACTGAGACACCGCCTGCTTCTGGACGGCCGTCTGCTTGACGCCCAGCTGTGTGAGCTGCGTTTTTGCGCTGGCGATCGTCGTCTCGAGGCTCTTCGCCTTGGACTGCTTCGGGAGCACGAGCGTGATCCACATCCCGGCGGCGAGCAGGACGAACGTTCCGGCAAGGATCGCGACGAGCTTGACGGGCGAGATGGTGGTGATGCGGGAGCTCATGGGGTTGCCTCCGGTGAGATGACGCTGGCCTTGACCGAGAACTGGATGACGGCGTCCGTGCCGACGTTGGTCTTCGAGCTCGACACGAGGGTGACGCCGGTGAGCCACGGGACGAGGTCGAGGCGGCGCATCATCCGTGCGACCGACGGCTGCGAGTAGGTGTAGCCGGAGATCGTGAACGTGCTCGTGTTGGCCGGCGGCGGGGTGGGTGCCGGAGTCGTAGTGGTGGCGGTCGTGGTGGTGGCCGCGGTAGCTGAGGCCACAGCCGCGGCCGCGGCCGCCTGGTCGGTGGCGAGGGTGGCGGCGGCGCCGGCCGTCGTCGACTGCAGGCTCTCGAGCCAGACGTCCTCGGGCATGACCTTCGAGAGCGTGCCGAGGAACTGATCCCAGGAGAGCCGGTTCGCGACGAGCCCGATCACGGTCGATTTCCTCGTGCCGGTGCCGGCGGCGGCGGCGCTCGTGGCCGACGACGTCGACGCGATCCGCGCCTGGATCGAGGCGAGCTCGCTGCGCTTCTTGCTGACAGACGAGCCTGACGACCAGACCATCATCGAGAGCCCGGCGATCACCAGGACCCCGACGCCCGCGCAGACGAGCAGGAGCTTCTTGCGGCCCGGATCGAGCCCGACCGAGTTATCGGTTGACGGGCGATCTGGCGGTAGGAGGTTGACGGCTTTCATCTCAGTCCTCGATTCCGAGCCCGACGGCGACGACGAGTCCGGCCGACTGCTCCGGATGGATGAAGTCAGGCGCGAGCTCGACCCTGGAGAACGGGTCGGCGGCGCTCACGGGCATCCCGAGATCGGAGCCGAGCCTCATCAGGAAGCCCGGAAGAGCGACGAGCGACCCCGACACGACAACGCTTCCGACCGGGGCTGCCCCGGACTGCGAGCCGTAGAACCGGATCGACGAGAGGAGCTCGCGGGCCAGGGTCTGCATCTCGCGGCGGACGACGTCGGCCGGCTGCAGGGTGCCCGGCTGGCTGTTGCCCGCCGGGTCGGCGGTGGGCTCGAGCGACAGTTCCGGGCGCATCTCCTCGACCTGCTCGGGCGTGAGCTTCAATGATCTCACGAGCGCGTTGTCGATGCTGCCGTTCCCCCACTCGAGCACGCGTGTGAAGTGGCAGGTCGACCCGTGCGAGATTGCGAGGGTCGTCAGATCCTGGTCGATCGCGACGGCGATGACGGCGGCCTCGGTCTCGCCGTCTTCGGCACGCACCGGGACCGAGGCCCGGAGGAGCGCGAACGCGTCGAGGTCGATGCCCGTCACCTGGAGGTTCGCCGCGTCGGTCGCCGCAAGCTGGCGGTCGACCGAGTCGCGCAGAGCGATCACGAGCAGGACCTTGTGGACGGGCTGCCCTTCCTCGTCGGTGCTCGTCTCGAGCACCTGGTAGTCGAGGACGGCCTCGTCGAGCGGAGTGGAGAGCAGCTCGTGCGCCCGGAAGTTCACGGCGTTCTCGAGCTGCTGCTCGTCGGTGGCGCCGCTGATCTCGATCGTGCGCACGCCGATGCGGGTGTTCGCGATCCCGAGCCGCACGCAGTTTCGCGGCAGCGAGTTGGCCGAGAACAGCTCGTTCAGAGCGCTCGCCAGGCCGGCCGGATCGCGAACCTCGCCGCCGTTGACGATTCCCGGCTCGAGCTGCGAATGCGCCAGGCGGACGAGGCTCTTGCCGCCGTTGTTGACTACCTGAGCGGCGGTGAGACTGCCGGCCTCGATCTTCAGGCCCACGATCTCGGCGGGCATCGGCTTGCGCTTCGCGGCCTCTTGCCGCTTCGTGCGCGGCTTCGACGACGATCGCTTCGGCAGCAGATCCGAGAGCTTCACTTCCTTGTGCATGTCCATCGTCTACACCTCCGCCAGCTGGAGTCCGCCGCTCAGGTGGAGCGGCGTGTTGAGGGTGACGCCCCGCTGGAGGAGGGCGTCGAGACCTTCGGGCTTGCTTGCCCGTGCGAGTGCCGCCTGACGCGAGATCAGGCCGCGGAGCATCAGATCCGCGAGGGACTGCTCCATCGTCTGCATCCCGCGGCTCGTGCCCGTTTGCATGACGGAGTAGATCTGCTCGACCTTGCCCTGGCGGATCAGGTTCCGTACCGCGTCGTCCGGCAGGAGGATCTCCAGTGCGGCGACACGGCCGAGACCGTCCATCGTCGGAACGAGGTTCTGGGTGACGATTCCCTGCAGGGTGCCGGCGAGCTGGATCCGCACCTGGTCCTGCTGCTCGGCCGGGAAGACGTCGATCACGCGATCGATCGTCATCGGCGCGCTCTGGGTGTGGAGGGTCGCGAAGACGAGGTGGCCGGTCTCGGCCGCGGTGAGGGCGGTCGAGATCGTCTCGAGGTCGCGCATCTCGCCGACGAGGATCACGTCCGGGTCCTGGCGGAGCGCTGCCCTGAGTGCTTCGGAGAATGACGGTGTGTCGAACCCGACCTCGCGCTGGTTGACGATGCACATCTGGTGGTTGTGGAGGAACTCGATCGGGTCCTCGATCGTGAGGATGTGCTCGGAGCGCGTGCTGTTGACGTGATCGATGAGGGAGGCGAGGGTCGTCGACTTCCCGGAGCCCGTCGGCCCGGTGACGAGGACGAGGCCGCGCGGCTTGTCGGCGAGCGCCTCGAGATGGGGGGGCAGCCCGAGCTCCCGCAGCGAGCGGATCTCGGTCGGGATCATCCGGAACGCCGCCCCGAGTGCCGCCCGCTGGAAGAAGATGTTCACGCGGAGGCGGCCGACGCCCGGGATCGAGTACGCCATGTCGATGTGGCGCTTTGTCTCGAGCACCTTCTGCTGCTCGGTGGAGAGGATCCTGTAGAGGAGGTCCCTGGTGACGATCCGGCGTCAGCAGCTCGTGATGGTCGAGCGGCTCGAGCTCGCCCCGGCGGCGGATCATCGGCTTCGATCCGGAGGTCAGATGGAGGTCCGAAGCGTCGCGGTCCTTCATCTCGCGAACCAGGTCGTCGATTGTCAGCGGGAGCATGGCAACGGGACTATCGGCAGCGAGTCGGGTCGGCTTTAGCTCAATCAACCATGTGCGGGAATTCGCTCATGCCGGGGCGAAAATCGGCGTCGTTGAGCGGACGCTGACGAAGCGTTGATCGCTGAGAACACGGTCTCGCTGACCGGTTGCGAAGGCGATCGACGATAGGCCCGCGCCGAGCAACGCGGATCCGTACGGTGCGCGGCTGTCCCGGAGAGATCCGGATCGTCTGCCCCCTGAACCGCATCACGGTCGAACCGTGCATCGAGCGGGGGAGGGAGAGCGTGAACGAGACCGTCCCCCCGCCTTGTCCGGACGGCCAGACCTCGATGTGCCTCGGAGTGCGAGCCAGCCGTCCCAGTAACGACCACTTTCGAGCATGCGCAAGCGCGGTGTGCCGACCGGGCGCCATAGGGAGAACGACGAGTATCGGCCCACGAGTGCGGCGTCGCCGAAGACCGGCGTCACGGCGAAGCCCTGGAAGAGAATCGTGTCGCGGAGGGGCTTACCCCCCGACGATCAGCCGGCCGTCGCGAGCGACTGTTCCTTCTCGGTCGCGAAGGCGTCGGTCGGCGTCGTGCCGCTCCCGAGCAGTAGCTCGTGGGCGATCGAGCGGTTCCAGAACATCTGCTCGATCAGCTCTTCGGGCGGAGCGAGCTGCGTCTCGATTGCCGAGACGGCCCCGAGGTGGCGCATCGTCGACCCAGGAAGGCGTAGGTGCGACGAGTTGCTCGCGGACGGCCGCTGTGTAGTTCCGGTCGAAGTCGACCGCGCCGACAGAGAGAGCGGCGACGAGTAGCAGGCCCACTGCTGGAAGGACGGGGCCGATCGATGCCCAGGCGCCCGCCGCCGCGAGGCCCGCCGCCGCGGTGGCGACGAGGGCGAAGATCAGGGCCGCATCGCCGGTCCCGAGGTGGGTTTCCAGCTCGGTGTACGCGCAGAGAAGCGGCGAGCTGTGACCTGCGTCCCCACGGCGTAGCCGGACAGCGGCAGTGTCGCAGCCAGAGCCACGACACGAGCGGCGAGCGTGGTAACGAGCAGCCGTGCTCGGCGCCCCTGTTTCAGGTACAGCCCGAACGCGATGGGAACGAGCGGCAGCAGGACGAAGAGATAGCGCTCCCGGAATATCTCCGGCCCGCTGGAGTCGTACAGCGCGGTCTCGACCATGACGCCGATCCCCAGGAACACGACCAATGCCGCGAACGCCCGATCCACGCGCCCGCGGGCGTAGGCAAGGCCGACGATCGCGCCGGGGACGAGGACGACGCCTCCCGCCAGCGTCAGGAAGAAGAGGTCCAGACCCGCCCAGCGCAGGACCGATGTGTTGAGCGAGAGCCCCTCGATCATGACGTTGTAGAAGCCGACGACGCGGCTGGGCCCGAGGGCGACGACGAACGCCAGGCCGGCTGTAAAGAGCGAGAGCGCGATGCTCTGGCGGCGGAGAAACGCGCGTCTGTCGAGCACCATGCTCGCGCCTACGAAGGCAGGTACGAGCACGATGTATTCGGCTCTCGCGAGCGTGGTGAGACCTGCGAGCGCAACGAAGCCGACTTGCCAACGGCGCGACCCGGATGACAGCGCGCAGACCCCGGCGAAGAGCGCTCCGAGCGCCAGCGGGTAGGCGAGCGGGTCGGAGAGGATGAAAGCGGAGTACACCAGATCGGGAATCGCGAGCGCGAACGCTGCGCAGATGAGCGAATAGCCGGTGCCGAGATCGAGCTTGCGGGCGAGTGCGTACACCGGGATCGCCGCAAGGGAGACAAACACGGCGTTCTCGATCTGCACGAGCCGGTAGGCGAGCTCGACCGGGCCGACAGCCCAGAGCGGCGCAGCGAGAAGCGGCTCGAGGAGAGCCGGGAAATGAGCGCCCGATCCCCTCACGAGCGGCCGCCCGGACGCCGCGATCGAGCGCGAGATCGAGGAGTAGATGTACTCGTCGGGGAGGTAGCCAATCGAGGCGTGTCCCGTTGCGGCCAGGGAGCGCACCACTGCGGAGGCTCCGACGAGACACGCGAGCACAACCCGGGCTCCCGGGCGTACGCGGACTGTGGACAGGGACCGTGTGGCGGCCGAGGCGACGTCCGTGGTCACGGTCTGGCTATCGGCACCCCTCCCATGGCGCTTGAGATCGCCGTCTCCGCGAAAGGGTTGGTGTTCATCGTTTTCAGCTCATCTGGTCGGGTTGGCTGTCGGGTGTCAGGCGGGAGCGCAGGAAGGCAGTGCCCGTGTGTGGGAGCCCCTCCGCCCCCGGCGCATCGCGGGCATCGCGACACATCACGACGCCACCATCGAGGGAAACGTCTCAAGTTGGTTTGTGAACTGCCGATTTGTTGGACCAGGATGGTCGTCTCGGCGTCAGGATTGCTCAGGCGTCGCGCGCCCCGGTCGTTGGTTCGCGCGTCTCCTCCGTCCGCTGGTCCCTGTCGGATCCTGTTTTTTGGAACCTACGATTCTCGACGCTACCAATCAGTCCGCGTCTTGCTGGATGGTCTGGTCGCGAGAGGCCACGATGTGACCGAGTGCAACGAACCGCTCGGCTTTCCGACGGCGGCTCGGGTGAAACTTCTGCGTCAGCCGTGGCGCTTTCCGGCGTTCGCGATCAAGTTGCTCCTGGCCTGGGTAAGGCTCTGGCTGCGTGCTCGACGGCTACCCCCGATGGACGCCGTGGTGGTCGGCTACATGGGACATTTCGACGTCCACCTGGCTCGATGGCTCTTCCGCAAGTCACCAATCGTGCTCGACCACCTCGTCTCCGCCCGGGACACGGCCATCGATCGGCGATCAGGATCAGGAGTAGTCCTGCGCATCCTGGGCGTGCTCGATCGTGCCGCTCTGCGGACTGCGGATGTGATCGTCGTCGATACGCCCGAGCACCGCGCGATGCTGCCCGAAGACGTTCGTGATCGCGCAACGGTCGTTGCGGTCGGCACGCCCGAGCCGTGGTTCTGGCCGCCGCGAAGATCGCAGGCGCCGGTGCTTCGGGCGGTGTTCTTCGGGAGCTTCACCCCACTTCAGGGCGCACCGGTGATCGGCGAGGCGCTTGGCCTGCTGGCGAGCGACGAGACACATCGCGATTACCGTGCGTCGGAAGCGGGCAAGACGCCGAGGCGACTCGCCGGGCCGCCGCCGGAAACCCTCACGTCACCTGGATCGACTGGGTCGAGCCTGAGGCGCTGCCTTATCTGGTTGCCTCCCACGACGTGTGTCTGGGCGTCTTCGGCGACGGGCCCAAGTCGTTTCGGGTCGTACCGAGCAAGGTTTTCCAGGGCGCGGCGGCGGGTGCCGCGATCATTACGTCCGACACCCCTCCGCAGCGAGCGGCGCTCGGCGAGGACGCGGTTTTCGTTTCACCCGCCGACCCACATGAGTTGGCGGATGCTCTTCGTGCGCTGGCATCGGATCGCGATCGGCTCTGGTCGCTCCAAAATGCCGCATACCATCGTGCCGATACTTCCTTCCGTCCTCGCGCGGTCGTTGCCGGCCTGACGACGATCTCACCGCTGTCATTCGCAGCCGCGCCGCCAAAGCGTCCGAGCGTGAGCTCGCGGCCTTGGCAATGCGGTGAGCGATAGCTCACAACGGTACGTCGGCCTGCTGCGGCGGGTCGGCCTCTCGGCTCTCGGTACGGCGGCTGGCGTTGGTTACCTCGTTTGGAAGGTAGACCTAGGGCAAGCATGGTCGGTTCTTTCGGCTGCCCGCCCGGCGCCCTTCCTCGGCGCCTTGGCCATCGTGATCACCGTCACCTGGCCTCTGGCCTGGCGTTGGCAACAGCTGCTCCGGGCGAAAGGAGTCGATGACCGCCTCAGCTGGCTCGTTCGAGCATCCCTGGTAGCCCAAACCGCGGGGCAGGTTCTTCCCACCGGGATCGGTGGAGACGCCATGCGGATCTTGGAAACGTCTCGCCGCCATCCCTCGAATCGCGCCGCAGCCACCGGATCCGTGTTACTGGAACGAGTTCTGGGCGGCTGCGCGACGCTCGTTCTCGCCGGGATCGGGTTCGCGCTTGCGGCCGGCAAGTATGACGTCAACGCATATCTGGGGCTGGAGATCGCTCTGGCCGTGGGGGCGGTGGCAGGCATGACGGTATTGCTCTCCCGCACCGCGCGAGCGCCCCTGAAGTTACTCGTGCCTCTCCTGCGGCGAGTCCGGCTGGAGCGACCACTCCGCCACGCCTATGAGGCTGTCCACGGTTACCGCACCGGCCACGGCTGCTGATCGGGGCCTTTGTCCTCACGATCTCCATCCAGGCAATACGCGTCCTCGCGATCTGGCTCACCGGACGCGCGGCAGGACTCGAGCTCTCACCAAGACCCTTCTACGTGATGGGGCCGCTGCTGTTCCTCGTCAGCCTGATCCCCTTCACCGTGAACGGACTCGCCGTCCGTGAGTCGCTGTTCGTCGTGTTCCTCGGCAGCCTCGGCGTCTCAGCCGACCAGGCTTTCGCGACCGGGCTCCTCTACCTGCTCCTCTCGTTCGGCCTCGCCGTGCCGGGAGCATCATCCTTGCCGTCGAAGCGGCAACAGGGATGAAGCGGGAACCGGCCGGACCCAAGGGATCCATCGCGAGCCGGTAAGCCTTCGGACCGACCGCAGATGAGCCGAACCTAGCCCGAAGACCGTCGACTGCTCATGAATCACGACCAAGAGCCGTCCTCGTCGGGCACTGCCCTGCGATCCACGGCCCCGGATTTACAGTCACGCTCTCGGCAGTCCGAGCGAAGCCGGCGGCACGGTTGCCGAGGTCATGCGGGTCAGCTGAGCTCCGAGCACTGCGGAAACTTGAGGAGAACGAGCCCCAGGCCGGTCCAAGCCGCGGCCGAGCGGTCGAGGCTGAGGTCTCCGACGACGCCGTAAAGGAGGCATCCGGTCCGGGCCGGATCGATCGGCGCGACGGTCGAGGACGATCGCAGCGACTATAAAGGCGCGCGACGGCGTACTCGAACTGGGGGCTGATCGACCCGCCGATCCGACGTCTGCAGGGCGGCGACGCCGTGTACACGGCAGAGAGCACGAGCAGGTCACCAGGGTCAGAGATGACCAACGCCGAGAAGCCGAGATCCGGGCTTGCAAGCGCAAACGCAGCGCGCCGATCGAGTAGGCCGTGCCACGGTCCACGCGACGTGCAAGCTGTAGCGGTGTCCGTCGAGCCGATCGTCCAGAACAGGGGCGGCAGGCAGCGGTTCGAGGAGCGCCGGGAAGAGGGCGTTCGCGCCTCTGATCAGCGGCCCGCGTGTGTCGCAGGCGACCGCGAGAGCGCTATATAGATGTGCTCGTCCCGGGAGGTAGCCGGATCGTCGGATGAGAAATTGCGGGGAACGGCCGGGTCATGATCGAGCCGAGGATCGGGTAGCGAGCGACAAGCCCCTCCGAGACGCAGGCGGAGCGCGACCCTGCTCGTCTGAACGACTGGTGCCGTCGGATTCGGCGATCACGCCCGACCTAGTCGGGAGTCGATCGACGATCGCTCGAACCGAGATGGGATGGCTGCGCCGAGCGGCTGCGCACAGAAACACGAAGGGGTGGCCCGCCGAAGCGGGCCACCCCTTGGTCACAGGCAGTTGTGTCTAGATCAGTCTCTCGGTGTCGGCTTGCAGTCGGACAGGTGATGGCAGTTCCGTTCCCGGCGGTGGCCGGAATGGTCTTCGTCACCGTGCCACCCGGGCCCGGCGTAGTACCAGGTCGTGCCGGTCTGGCCGAGCGCAGCCAGACAGTAAGCGGCGATGGCGGTGCCCGTCGAGACGGAGACGTACACGTCGGTACCGATGCCGCTGTCGAGCGACTTGAGTGCGCCGAAGGTCATGCCGCTGTAGCTGTTGTTCTGGGAGAAGAACTCCTCCGCATCCGGCACCGCAGCCCGGACGTCAGACTCGCCCTTCGTGTCCTGAGCGGTGCCGCGGAACGCGAGGTAGGAGGGAACGGCGATCGCGATCAGGATTCCGATGATGATCATGACGACCAGAAGCTCGATGAGGGTGAAGCCCTCTTCCGAGCGAAGTCGATTCCGAAGACGATTCATTGTGAGTTTGGCTCCTTGGGTTATTGGGCTGGAAGTGGATTGGGGTTCCACGTCAACCCGGACATCGGCAGAAGGGGGGACGTGAGTTAGCCCCGAATGAGGGATCTCTCCACAACGGATCCCCCACGACTGAGGGATGCTCCTCTACCTCTATCTTGGAGCTCGGAAAAACGGAATCGATAGCTTTGGAAGGCGTTACCCGACGAAAGTAGCTCGATTGGTTGGGTCTACATCCTAGAGATATCGCGCTCGTTTGAGGATCGTCTGATTTTCGCAGCCGATTTCTCGACGTTGAGAACGTCAAGTCCGAAAGGCAGCGACTGGCCGCGACGAGGCGTTCGGACTATCCGTGACCTCGATCCGCGGCGAGTAGCTAGAAGACGACGCGCGCGAGCTCTTCGACCGTCGTGAGCCCCGATGCGACCTTCTCGATCCCATCGGCCCAGAGCGTGCGCATGCTCTCCGGCGGCGGCGGCTGCTTCGATCTCGTCCTTGCTCGGCCCGGCGTGCGGCGAGGCTCGCGACCGTCTCCGTCATCTGGAGCAGCTGGAAGACGCCGATCCGGCCCTTGTAGCCCGTGTTCGCGCAGCGTGTGCAGCCGACCTTGCGCCTGAACTCGGCGTTGCGGTACCGCTCCATCTCGTCCGGAGCGATCCGGGCGGCGAGCAGCTGCTCCTCCGAGGGCTCGTAGAGCTCGGCGCAGCTCGTGCAGAGCTTCCGCATCAGGCGTTGGGCGAGCACGGCGCTGACGGCCGACGAGGTCAGGAACGGCTCGACCCCCATCTCCGACAGCCTCGTCAGCGCCGCCGGCGCGTCGTTCGTGTGCAGGGTCGAGAGCACGAGGTGGCCCGTGAGGGCGGCCTCGATCGAGATCTTCGCCGTCTCGACGTCGCGGATCTCGCCGACCATGATCACGTCGGGGTCGGAGCGGAGGATCGAGCGCAGCACCGTCGCGAAGGTGAGGCCCGCTCGGGTGTTGATCTGCACCTGATTGATCCCGGCGAGGCGGTACTCGACCGGATCCTCGACGGTGATCACGTTGATCTCCGGGTTGTTGATCTCCGCGAGGGCCGCGTAGAGCGTCGTCGACTTGCCCGAGCCGGTCGGGCCCGTGACGAGGACCGCGCCGGTGGGGCGCTTGACGAGCTCCGAGAGCTGGACGTGCATCGCGGGCACAAGGCCGAGCGACTCGAGCGTCGGGGCCTTCTTGGACTTGTCGAGGAGCCGCATGACCACGGACTCGCCGTAGACGGTCGGGAGGGTTGCGACGCGAACGTCGAGCGCCCGTCCGGCGGCGCCGGCCCCGAGCGTGAGCCGTCCGTCCTGAGGCTTCCGCCGCTCGGCGATGTCGAGCTTCGCGAGCACCTTGAGGCGGGTGACGACGCCGACTGCGAGCTGCCGCGGGATTCGCTGGGCGATCACGAGGACGCCGTCGACCCGGAAGCGGACGAGCAGCCCGTCCTCCTGCGGCTCGAGATGGATGTCGCTCGCACCGTCCTCGGCGGCCTGGAACACGATCGAGTTCACGAGCCGCACGATCGGCCCTTCGGAGATCCCGTCGTCGGCCGTGAGATCGTCCGGCTCGTCGTCGATCTCCTGGAGCCCCTCCTCGCCGAGGACGGCGGCGAAGGCGACGTTTGCCCGGGTGAGCCGCCGCACCTCGACCATCACGTCCTCGAGCGGAGCCACCGCCAGCTCGATTGGAAGCCTCGAGGTGAGCCGGAGCTCGTCGATCCCGTTCACGTTGTCGGGGTCGGTGAGCGCCACCCTGAGCGAGTTCTCGTCGACCGAGTACGGAATCGCACCGACCCGCTCGAGCACTGCGAGCGGGATCATCTTGGTCGCCTCGGCCGAGATCCCGGTCACCGCGAGGTCGACGAGCGGCAGGCCGTGGCTCTCGGCGAGCTCTCTGGCACGGTCGAGGTCGTTGGCCGGCTCGCCGCCGCCTCCCCGCCGGCGCGTTCTCCCGATCCGGAAGGCGTCAGCGAAGAGCTCTCGCTGCCGTTCAGCAGCAGCTCGTCCTGATCGACGAAGAGTTCGTCGGCTTCGGTGACGGAGTGGAGGGGATGGACGCTCGTCAACGGGATTCCCTCACATCGATCCGAGATAAGCATGCACGATCGCGTCGCCCGCAAAGAGAGCGACGATGCCGCCGAAGCGCGAGGAACGGCCCGAGCGGGATCGCCATCTTCCGCGCCGCGGCGCCGTGGCGCGAGAGGAGCACGACCGACGGGACGAGCGCGGCGAGCATTCCGACCATCAGCGCCACCGGCAGGGCCGCACCGAGCCCGGCACCGAGAAGGAGCGCGAGCTTGACGTCGCCCATTCCGAGCCCGCCGGGGTAGGCGAGGGCGGCGAGCAGGAGCGCCAGGCTCCCGGCCGCGGCTGCGATCGCCCACTGCGGAGAGTGATCGATCGCGGTTCGCCCTGCGAGCACGAACGCGGCAGCCGGCAGCACGACCCGGTTCGGAATCACACGCCGCTCGAGGTCGGTGACGGTGATGACGACGAGCGTCGCGCAGAAGACGGCCGAGACCACCGCGCTCGCGGTGAGCCCGAAGTCGAGGATGCACGCCGAGACGAGGATTGCCGTGGTCAGTTCGACGAGCGGGTACTTGATCGAGATGCCCGAGCTGCAGCCCCGGCATCGTCCGCGCAGGAGAACGTACGAGATGAGCGGGATGTTGTCGTACCAGGCAATCTCCTTGCTACAGGTAGGGCAGCTCGATCTGGGCGCGACGATCGAGACCCGCACGGGGATTCGTGCCGCGACGACATTCAGGAAGCTTCCGATCGCGAGCCCGGGGATGAACGCGAGCGCGGCCACCGCGCCTGTCATGCTCGTCCCCGCTTCCCGGGGCCCGGTCGCCAGCGCGGAACCTCGCGATCGTCATGCGGGTCCTGCGGTGAGCGGCCCTGTAGCGGCGGTCTCGGCTTCGTACGGTTCCGGAGTATCCGCTGCGGCCGCGTACGAGAGCTGTCAGCGCCTCTTCGCGCGCCCGTTCCTCTGCCTCGGCCGCCTTCGCCTTCTCGACGTGGTCGAGCGCGATCACGAAGTCATGAGCGTTCGGCGCGGCGTTCGTGGCGGTCTCGCGATCGACGAGCCCGTTGATCGCCAGGTCGATCAGCGCCTGAGTGAGCGTCTGCATGTTGTAGTAGGCGCCGTCGCGGATCGCCGAGGGGATCTCCTCGGCGCGGCTGTCGCGGATCAGCTCGGCGATGCGGTCGTTCACGATCATCACTTCGACGGCGGCGATCCGCCCGGACTCCGGCATCGGCAGGAGCCGCTGGCTCACGACACCCCGCAGCACTCCGGCGAGGATCGAGCGGATGATCGGCTGCTTCGCGCCGGGGAAGAACTCGATCATGCGGCCGATCGTCTCGGCGGCATCGACCGTGTGCATCGTGGAGAAGACGAGATGGCCCGACTCGGCCGCCTGCAGCGCGGTCTCCGCCGTCTCGGCGTCGCGGAGCTCTCCGATCAGGATCACGTCGGGGTCCTGACGCAGCGCCCGGCGCAGGGCCTGCGAGAACGAGACCGTGTCGATCCCGACCTCGCGCTGGTTCACGATGCTGTCGCGGTCGGGATGCAGCATCTCGATCGGGTCCTCGATCGTGATGATGTGCTGCTTCCGCGTCCGGTTGATGTGGTCGATCATCGCCGCCAGCGTCGTCGACTTCCCGGAGCCGGTGGCCCCGGTGACGAGGACGAGACCGCGGTGCTCGCCGGCGAGCCGGCCCACGCCGGGCGGCAGGTGCAGCTTCTCGAAGCTCGGGATCGTGCTCGGGATCACGCGGAAGACCGCCGAGATCGCACCGCGCTGCCTGAACGCGTTGACCCGGTAGCGGGTGCCGGCGCACTGCGTAGCTGAGGTCGAGCTCGCCGCTCGACATGAAGAGCTGATGCCGGTCGGGCGCGGCGGCCGTGATCGTCTCGATCACCTGCTCGAGCGTCTCGTCGGTGAGAGCCGGCTCGCCCTCGAGCGCTGCGATCGATCCGTCGCGGCGGACGATCGGCGGCTGCCCGAGCTTCAGGTGAAGGTCGCTGGCGCCGAGCTCCGAGATTCGTACGAGAAGCGCGTCGAGATCCATCACTCCCCTATCGGCGCCCCGGCCCCTGCGCTTTAGCGGAGGTGGGCGAGCGACGGCCGCTCACGAGGGAGGCGTGATCTCCCGCTGGATCAGAACGGTGTAGGGCTTGTCGACCGTGGGGAACCACGGCGGCGTGAGCCAGAGGAGAATGGGGTCGTAGTTGTAGTCGCGACGTGACCGAACATCGACATCGAGCCGCCGTTGTTCGTTGCGGTCGAGCCCCAGAACGTCATCGTGCCGTGCGTGCCGCACTGGTAGCCGAAGACGCCGCAGGTGTCCGACCACTGGCCGGTCGTCGCGATCGTCGCCGCGTACCAAGTCAGGTTGTTCGGAGACCAGTAGGCGACGATCATGTTGTTCAGCGCGACCAGCCCGAGCACCGAGTTGGTGCTCGGCTGATAGCTGATGTTGTTGCCGATCACGATGTTGTTGTTCGAGGTGACGGTCACGCGGCCGTTCACGACCGAAGCGGCCGAGCCGGTCCCGCCGATGATGACCGTCTCGTTCGAATAGATCGCGCCGTTCGAGGGAACGTTGAACGTCTTCGCCGTTCCACAGGTGGGGGCGACCTCCGACACGTCCGAGCTGCCGACCTTCGAGCAGGCCGCGGCCGTGAAGGTGCCGTTGGCGTTGAAGACGAGCTCGAAGGCGCTCGGCGTGCCGCCGACTGCCGTGTCGAGGTCCACACCTCCGCCGTCCGCGGCGCCCTTGATGTCGGTGATCGAGGTGAGGAAGCTCGAGAAGTTGATCGGGTCGGGCAGCACGCTCCGGATCGTCGGCGCTCGTGCTCGGTGAGTACGCCCTCGCACTGAGATTGTTGTTGTTCGGGTTGGGCTCCCAGTTCGTCGAGCCGGTCACCGCGACTTCCGAGTAGACGTCGCCCGACGCATTGCCGTCGTGCTCGACCGTTCCGGTCGAGTAGATCTTCCCGTTGGTGGTGGCGTCGCTTCCGTAGGTGATCGCCTGGTTCGCGATCATCTGGAAGTTCGCGGCCGACGAGGGGAGGAGCAGGGTCTGGATGCTTCGCTTTGCCGTGTTCGCGGCCGAGCCGCACTGGCCGAGGGTGGCGTCCCACCGGCAGCCGGTCGAGACGATCTGGACCGCCTCCTGTTGCGGGCTCGCCGAGCCGCTCGGGGCCGTGATCTCGAGGTTGTAGGCGTAGCCGTTCCCGAGCACGTTCCAGTTGTCCTGGCCGAACGGATACGCTCCAGGTGATGTTGCCCGTCCAGGCGTCGCCGTCGGTTGCGCGGTCGACGGCGGTACCGGGTAGCTCGCAGCCGTGGTCAGGCTCCCCGTACCTCGTCGACTCTCCCATCCGCGACGTAGTGGAGGTAATAGAGCTGGTCGTCGAGGAGCTTCGAGGCGTAGCTGTCGATCCCCGCCTCGGCGGCCTGGTAGGCGGAGTCGCTCGAGGCAGCCTGGCCGCTCGACTGCTGCCTCGCTCGGCGACGAGATCGGTGAGCCCGACCGCGAGGGTCGTGACGAGCGCGATCGCGAAGACGACCAGCATCATCGTCTGGCCGGACTCGTCGCGAAGCCTTTGCACTAGGCCCCTCATGTCGGAGGTGTCTCGCGAAGGGTCGCTGTGTCCGAGTAGCTGACCTGCTGGTTCGCGGTGCCGGGAATGGCAACGGTGAGCGTGACGACGACTGTGCGGACCGCGGCCGGATCCGTCGTGACGGCCGGGGGCTGGTTGCCGTCGTAGTAGGTGAAAGCGGCGGAGCTGACGACGCCGGGCACCAGGGTCACAAAGCTGCCGAGCGCTGGGAGCGTCCACGGCGGGCCGCCCGTGTTCGAGCTGGCGCTCGATGCGCGCTGGAAATTGCCTCCGGAGAGCTGGTAGGAGATCTCACGCAGGTGATAGTCCGTCTGGTCGGCTGTGCTGTAGGTCGAGTCGGGTGCGTAGAACGTAAGCGAGGTCGAGGACATGACTCCGGCTGTCGTCACGAAGGGAGATGTGTCCGAGTCGGAGGAGACGGTCGCCTCGCGCAGGTCTTCGGTGAGCTGGCCGAGCGCCGTCCGTACCTGATGCTGCGTCACGCTCTCGTTCGTGATCAGCGCCGCGTGACGCACGGTGGTGCTGATCACGAGGCCGAAGGCGGCGAAGACGATGCCCACGATGAACATCGTCACGAGCATCTCGATCAGCGTGAAGCCGTGCTCACGCCTGACGGTCGATTGGAGGCCGCGTGCGCGCATCAGCACTTGTGGCTCGGCGAGAGGATCACGGTGGTGCTCGTTCGGAGAGGAAATCACGCTCGAGGTGGTGTCGCCGCTCGAATCGGTCGCCGTATAGGGGCTCCCGGCCGGGACGCCGCTGAAGGTCGCGATTCCCTTGCCCGAGCCTGTGACGTTGGAAGTGGTGGCGGTCGTGGAGTAGCCATTCGCGCCCGAAAGCGTGACGACCACATTGCCCCGCTTCGTGCACGTCGGCGAGGCTCCGTCGACCGTGATCGTGAGCGTGCCGGTCGTCACAGTGACAGCCGCCGCCTTCGCCGGGGTCGTAGCGCTGACGACGACTCCCGACGTGGACCCGCTCCCTGCCCCCACCGCCGCTGCGACGGTGTAGCTGCTCGTGCCGACCGGGACGAGAGTGAACGTGTATGTGTTCCCGCTGCCCGGCGAGCCGGTCGCGGAGTAGGAGCCCGGGCCCGTGAGCGTGAGGTTCCCACCGTTGACCGCCGCCGAGCTCTGGTCCTTGACCGTGACGGCGATCGAGCCCGTGTTGATCGTGACCGTGGCGGCCTTCGGCGAGGTCGACGAGACGACCACGCCGGGAGTCGATCCGGTTCCGGCGCCGAGCGTGCCGGTGACGGTGTAGCCGGTCGCGTTGATCGGCACGTTCGGGAAGGTGTAGGTGTTTCCGCTTCCGGTCGAGCCGGTCGCGGAGTAGGAGCCCGGGCCCGTGAGGGTGAGGCTCGCGCCTGTGAGCGAGGTGCCGCTCTGGTTCTTCACGGTGACGACGATCGAGCCCGGTCGGGATCACGACGGTGGCGGCGGTCGTCGACCCGGAGGTCGCGGCGACGCCCGTCGTCGTGCCGGTGGCGCCGTTACTCGTCGCGGAGATCGAGTAGCCAGAGCCGGCAGGGATGTTCGTGAGCGTGACGGTCCCGAGCGATCCGCCGGAGTTCGCGGTCGTGCCCGTGGCGCTGAATCCACCGGGATAGGTGACGGTGACTGCTGCACCGCCGACCGGGGAGCCCGCGACCGTGACCGTGACCGCGAGCGAGCCGACCGGGATCGCGACCGTTGTCGACGTCGTGTTGCCGGCGGTCACGTTCACCCCGGTAGCCGTGCCGGTCGCTGCTGCGTCCGTCGCCGAGATCGAGTAGCCGGTGCCGGCCGGGATGTTCGGGATCGTGACGCTGCCGCTGCCGCTGGCGGTGGTGCCGGTGGCAGAGAACCCGCCGGGATAGGTGACGGTGACGGGTGCGCCGCCGACGTTGGAGCCGCCTGCGGTCACCGTGACCTTGATCGATCCGGTCGGGATCGTGACCGTCGTCGAGGTGGTGGCTGCCGGTGGAGACCGAGATCCCGGTCGCGTTCCCGGTTGCGCCGGCGTAGGTTGCGGCCACAGAGTAGGCGGAGGTGCCCGTCGGCACGTTCGTGAACGTGTAGATGCCTCCGGTCGCCGTTGTCCCGGTCGCAGAGAACGAGTTCGGGCCGGTGAGGGTCAGGCCCGCATTCGGGTACGTCGTCCCGGCCGAGTTCTGCACGGTCACCTTGATCGATCCGGTGTTGATCGTGATCGTGACGCTCGTGGTCGCTCCGTTGGTGATGGTCTGGCTCGCGGAGGTGACGCTGCTCGCGCCGTCGTTGGCGGTGACCTTGTATCCGGAGGCGGCGGGGACCGAGAAGGTGTAGGTGCCGTCGGCCGCCGTGGTCCCGTCGGGAGCCGTGACGCCGTTCGTGCTCGTGAGCGCGACGTCCACGCCCGTGAAGTGCCGTGCCCGAGCTGGTTCTTCACGGTCACCTTCAGCGAGCCGGCGGGGATCGAGAGCAGGACGTCCGTGCGGGTATTCTTGGTGACCGCCTGCCCGGTCTGCTGCACCGTCGAGCCGTAGACCGTCGAGACCGTGTAGCCGGTACCGATCGGGACGCCCGCGAAGACGGCGAGGCCGTCCGAGTCCGTCGTCCCGGTCGCCGAGAACGAGCCGGGCCCGGTCACCGTCACCGTCTGTCCGGCGAGCGGCGATCCGCCGATCAGCACGGAGGCGCGGATCGAGCCGGTCGGCAGCGAGAGCGTCGCGCTCGGTCTCGCGCGCCGGAGGTGACGCTCACGCCGGTTAGCGCGGCCGACGAGCCGCCGATCGTCGCGGTCACAGTGAAGTTGCTGCCGCCGGGAACGCTCGCGAAGTTGTAGACGCCGCTCGCATTCGTCACGCCGGAGCTCGAGTAGGAGTTCGGCCCGGTGACCGTCACGGTGACGCCCGGCTGTCCGGAGCTGCCCGCGTTGACAGTGACCTTCAGGGAGCCTGCGGGAATGTCGATGGCGACGGGCGTCGTCGAGCCGCTGCTGACCGACACGCTCGTCTTCTGGGCGCTGCCTGGGCCGTCGGTCGCCGTGACCGTGTAGCCCGACCCGGCGCCGATTCCGGAGAACAGATAGACACCGCCGACGCCCGTCGTCTTCGTGGCGGAGTAGCCGTTCGGGCCGGTCACGGTCACGTTCGCGTTCGGAAGCGCGACGCCGCCCTCCGTGACCGTCGCCTGAATCGAGCCGACGCTGAGCACGAGGTCGGGGAGGGTCTTGGTGCTCCCGGCGGTGGTGAGCGTGATCCCCGTTGCGCTTGCGGTTGTCGCGCCGTCGGCTGCGGTGACCGAATAGCCGCTGCCGAGGCCGATGTTCGGGAACGAGTAGTTACCCGAGCTGTTGGTCGGCGCGATCAGCACGAGCGAGTTCGGGCCCGTGAGCGTCACCGGGATCCCGCCGATCGGGTTCGTGCCGTCGGTGACCCTGCCGGCGATCGTTCCCACCGAGAGCGACATGACGACGCTGGCCGTCTGGCCGGTCGTGAAGCTGACGGAACCGCCGCCGTTGCCGTCGCGGCTCCGTCGGTGGCGGTCATCGAGTACCCGGAGCCGGCGCCGACGTTCGGGAACGAGTACTTGCCGGTTCCGTCTGTCGTCCCGACGGCCGAGAACCCGTTCGGCCCCGTCAGCGTGACGGTCGCTCCCTGCAGCGCATGCGCTGTGCTGTCGGTGACCGACACGTTCACCGTCCCGGCGGTGACGCCGAGCGTGACCGCCGTCGGCTGATTTGTCGCGACCTTGACTCCGGTCTTCTGGAATGTTGCCGCACCGTAGGTGCCCGTGACGGTGTAGGTCGCGGTTCCAGCCGGGATCGACGGGAAGTTCACGACCCCGGTTGCGTCGGTCGTGCCGTTCAGCGTCACTCCGCTCGGCCCGCCGGTCACCTTGACTGCGACTCCGGCGATCGGGGTCGTTCCGTTCAGGGCCGTAACCGACATGGTTCCCGTCGGCGGGGCCAGATCGAGCGCGATCGACGAGGTGAGAGCACCGTCCGCGTAGTCGTCCGGGATGCCTTGCTGGACGGCCTTCGAGATGAGGCCCGCCGAGTTCGAGGCCGTGATCGTGTAGAGGCTGGGGACGAGGTTCGCGATCGTGTATAGGCCGCCCGCATTGCCACTGACGAGGTACGTCACCGGCGCGCCGGACGCCGGGGTAAGGGTGATCGTCGCGCTTCCGGTGTAAGTCAGAGCGCCACCGCTGGTGAGAGGTGCAGGGTGAGGGTCGCCGGCTGGTAGAGGCGGATCGACAGGTTCTTGATCTGACCCGGCAGGAGTTGCGCCTGCTTGTTGTCGGACAGCTCCTGGTAGCCCGGCGGAATGGTCGGCACGACGTTGTAGAAGGCGCGTGCGGGCCCGAGGTCGGGTTGGCCGTCATCCCGGCGAAGAGCACGCCTCCGTTCGTGTCGGTGGTGTCGCTGCGCGGAGCGCTGGGCCCGGTCTGGAGCGCGATCGAGACACCCGGCACCGGCTGGTTGTCACCGATGTCGGTGACGATCACTCCGAGCGCGACCTCGTTGATCCCGCCGTACGGGGCCCGCGCCGGCGGCGCGATGTAGGTGCTCTCGGTTGCGAGGTTGCGGCCGTCGGAGGTCCGCGTGACGGTCACGACCACCTGCTTGTAATTCGTCGTCGAGTTGTAGCCGTCCGGGATCCCGTCGCCTACGAAGTGGATCGAGGTAGTCACCGTCGCCGCCAGTCCCGTGATCCCGACGGCCGCCGCCGACTCGGTCGGAGCGACGGTGCCGGGCGGGTTGCCGGCCGTCGTCCCGACGCTGTCGTAGGGAAGCGCCCGGACGTCCTCGATCTGCGCGTCGGCCGCCTGCTGGCCGAGCGTCTGATCCATCGTGAACCCGTGCGAGGTCGCCGACGAGCTGAGGACGTCGGCCATGGCGGTGCCGACGACGAGGAACAGGGCCATCGCGATCACGGCCTCGACGAGCCCGATCCCGGCCTCGCCACGCAAGAGCGCGCCGGAGGCGCGGAGGCGGGATCGAAGCTTGACGATAAGGGAGCTCATCGGGGGTGCTGGGTCGAGCGGTCTACCCCTAATCGGCGGCGGCAGACGGATCCATGAGCGCCCGCGCCACCTCTTCGAGGCGCGCCGTCATCGAATCGTTCACGGCGGTCGAGTTGGTGAGCTGGTCCCGGAGCGAGTCGATCTCGGACGTCAGCTCCGCAACGACCTCGTCGTGCGCGTCGTTGCTGGCCTTGGCGGCATCGAGTTGCTCCTGGATGACCTCGATCTCGGCGTTCAGCGCAGCGACGATCTCGTGATGCGCCTCGGCGTTCTTGTGCGCCTCGGCAAGCTGCTCGTTCGAGTGACGCAGTTCACGCTGGGCGGCCTCGAGCGACTCGTTCAGCTCGTTGACCTGAGCGCGGAGGCTGCCGGCGCCCGAGGCGATCTGTGAGAAGAGCGTGTCGAGCGCCTCGCTCGATTCGGTCGAGCCGTGGCTCTCGGAATCGACGGCGTCGTGGAGGGGCTCCTGAGCGGCCGGCGTCTCGTCCTGCTCCTCGGTCTCGCTCGGGTCCTCGTGAGCCGCGGAATCGTCGGCCGTCTCGTCGGCAGAATCGCTTGCCTCGTCGGGAGTGCCCGCCGTGGGCTCCGGCGTCTCGCTGTCCGTCCTGCCCCTGAAGAGCGACGGCCGGCGGGAGTTGTTCGGGACGCTGAACACCTTGCTGTTCAGGAGCGCGTCGAGGGTCTCGCGTTCGACGAGGACGAAGCTGGCGTTGTCGCCGGCGACCTCGCGGACTTCTGCGAAGCGCTCCTCGCTCGGTTCCGAGACCGCAAAGACTGGACCGTCGGGGCCGACCTCGAGCGGAAGCACGCGCAGGCGGCGGGACTCGTCGCGGTCGACGATCTCGAGCGCCGTCGGATCGATCGACAGCGTGTGAGCCTCCCGGTACTGGAGACCCCAGCGCTCTGCGAGCGTCCTTGCGCTCTGTCCTTCGGCTGTGCTTGCATCTTCTTTTATGCCCTTCACTGCGGTCGGGCCCCCAATCGTTCGCTCCAGCTTCTGTGGCGTTCCCCGCATCCGCCCTACGTGGCCAGGTATCGGCCGCGGCATGCCCCGGACTCACTCCCTCGGATGAGCGAACATGTAGGAGGGGAAGGCTGCCGATAGCGGTGTCAGCGCTACGGTTTTACGTCGGGATTACGTTGGACCGATGCGAGGATGACAGCGGAGGACGATCATCTTCCTGTGCGCAAGTTCGCCGTCACCGCCGTCTTCGGGCTCCTGCTCGGGGCGGCGGCATTCGCCGCGAGCTCACGGGCCGCCGGGATCGGAAGCCTCCCGCCGGGCTGGTCTCACGTTCAGGTCAACGTGGTGATCAAGCATCAGGCGCACACGGTCTCCTACGACCGCGGCCGCGTGAAGGCCGTGGGCGCGAGCTCGGTGACGCTCAAGGAGCGGGACTTGAGCGTGTGGACGATCGCGGTCGGCCCGCAGACGAAGGTCACGATCAACGGCCGGCCCGCGTCGCTTTCCCAGGTGCGCCCGCTGGAGCAGGCGACGACGATGGCGATCGACGGAGGCGCCGCGTCGTTCGTGAGGGTGACGATCCCGCCGGCGCTCGCCGCGGCGCAGGCCCGCCAGGCGGCGCGTGCTGCGCGGAAGGCGGCACGGCAGGGAACGACCGGATGACCGGTGCGGACATAGAGGCTCCGTAGACTCCGGGCTATGTCCGGTCACGTTCTTCTCGTGGAGGACGAGCCGTCCGTCGGCGAGCTCGTCCGCGGTTACCTCGCCCGCGACGGCTGGACGGTGATCTGGGTGCGGTCCGGTGAGGATGCCCTCGTCGAGCTCGAGCGGCATCCGCTGAGGATCGTGATCCTCGACGTCGGGCTTCCGGGTATCGACGGCTTCGAGGTCTGTCGCGAGATGCGATCGCGCTCGCGGGTCCCGATCTTGATGCTCACCGCGCGGGACGAGGAGCCCGACCGGGTCGTCGGGCTCGAGATCGGTGCCGACGACTACGTGACGAAGCCGTTCTCCCCGCGGGAGCTCGTGGCTCGGATGAAGGCGATCCTCCGGCGGTCCGAGCCTCAGATCGATTACGACCTGCTCGAGCTCGGCGACGTGTCGCTCGATCGCGGCACCCATGACGTGACGATCGACGGCCGGCCGGTCGAGTTGACGGCGAAGGAGTTCGACCTGCTCGCGTACTTCCTCGCAAACCCGGGCGCCGTGCTCTCGCGGGACGTCCTCCTCGACCGCGTCTGGGGTGTGTCGTATCCGGGCGGGACACGCACGGTCGATGTCCATGTCGCGCAGCTTCGGCGGAAGCTCGGGCGCCCCGAGTTGATCCGCACGCTCCGGGGAAGCGGCTACAAAGCGGTCGCGACTTGAAGACGCTGCGGGGCCGGCTCTTTGCGGCGACGCTGGCCGCGCTCGGGCTGACCCTGGCTCTGACGATCGGGATCGGCGCCGTGCTGACCAGACAGCAGGTCGACCATACGCAGGTTGCCGCACTCTCACGGCAGGCCGACAGCGCCGCGGCTGCTCGCCGGCAGTCGGTCAACTACAACAACTCGAACAACCTGGCGGGCGGTGTGCGGACGATCATCGGCCTCCGCTCGAGCTTCGCCCGCTACGTCCCGGACGTGAGCCGGCCGAGCAACGGGACGACGACCTACGGGGGGAAGCGGTACATCTACTCGTACCGCACGATCCCGTCACGAGGCCTCATGCTGTTGCGGCCGGTCAGCGTGAAAGCGGCGGCGTGGCGGCCCTTCCTCGGCGACCTGCTCCTCGCCGCCCTGGCCGGGGCGGTCCTTGCCGCGGTGCTCTCGTTTTGGATCGCGCGTTCGATCGTCCGGCCGGTACGGCGGGTCGCCGAGGCGAGCCACGCGCTCGCGGCAGGAGAGACGCCGAGCCGGGTCCCCGAGGAGGGTGCGCGAGAGCTCGCCTCGCTGGCGCAGGCGTTCAACGAGATGGCCGAGCAGCTTGCCGCCTCCCGTGAGAGCGAGCGGAACTTCCTGCTCTCGGTCAGCCACGAGCTGAAGACGCCGCTGACGGCGATCCGCGGCTATGCCGAGGGGCTCGGCGAGGGGGCGTTCTCGTCCGACGATGCAGCTCGCACGATCCTTCTCGAATCGCGCCGGCTCGAGCGGCTCGTCCGCGACCTGCTCGACCTCGCCCGGATGAATCGGCACGAGTTCGCGGTCTCACGGGAGGTGGTCGACCTGGGCGAGGTTGCGCGCGAGGCGGTTGCGCGCCACGAGGCACCTGCCCGGGAGTTCGGGGTGACGATCGCCGCTGAGGGCGGCGATGCCCTCGTCGAGGGCGATCACGATCGGCTGTTGCAGGTTGCCTCGAACCTCGTCGAGAACGCGCTGCGCGAGACACCGCCGTCGGGCTCGGTGATCGTCCGTGCGGAACCGCGGCGCCTCGTGGTGTCCGACACGGGGCCCGGGCTCGAACGGGCCGATCTCGATCGTGCCTTCGATCGGTTCTTTCTCTACGACAAGTACGGTCGCGAGCGTCCCGTCGGCAGCGGTCTCGGACTCGCGATCGTCAAGCAGCTGACCGAGGCGATGGGCGGTACCGTCGAGGTCCGGTCGTCACCGGGAAGCGGCGCGACCTTCGTCGTCACTCTTCCGCCGGCTCGCACGGCTGCCGCCCGGCCGGCCACGATCTCTCCGGTCGTGTGAACCGCTAGGGCGGCTTGCCGCCGCGGTACTCACGGGCGGAGCTTCGAGGTGTCGACCACCTCGAAGTCGGCGCCGGTGAGACGGCCGAGGGTGTGCAGTTGGTCGTTCGACCAGCGCGGGTCGGGGGCACCGCTGATGTACCAGGGCGAGCCGTTGTCGGCGAGGATCATTCCGTACTGTTTGAGCGCTTCCAGCACGACCCGGGCTTGGGGTGGGAAGCGGCGGATGTCGAAGCTCGCCTTCAGGCGGACGCGAAGCCCCATCGGCGGGAGCGAGGGATCCGAAGAGTCACTTGCGAAGTGACGGGCCGGGTAGATGAACGCGCGCCGCGTCTCCGGCGCCGTGAAGCGGAGCGCATGGTCGATCGCGCCCGCGGCCACCTCGTTGTACCGCACGAGGCCGGGCAGGATCGGTAGTCCGGCCGCGTCCGCGGACGTCCAGCCTGCCGGGCGTAGTCGGTTCGACCTGAGGTTCCAGATCGCGCCCGACCCCGCAGCCCATCCGTCTCCGTCCCGTCGTAGCGAGAAGAGCTCGTACAGCGTGCACGTGTCGCGGTCGACGATCAGCGCATGGCGGTCACCGTCGGTCGATTGCGCGCCGCCCTCGATCGGAACGTTGGCCGGGATCGGATACGGGCCGGGATCCGACTCGTCGGAGTAGTCGAATCGCAGCCGGGTCTTCGGAGTCTTTGCGCCGGAGACGACGACGTACGGGATCCCGATCTGCCCGGTGCCGAAGTCGGCGTGTGCCGGCGCATCGAGCCCGATCGAGTTGATGAGCACCGCCGAGTCCTTGGCCACGGGCAGGCTGTCGACGCGCTGGTTCCAGACATTCGAAGCCGGGAAGACCGGGCAGCCTCCGATCGTCGGCCCCGGGGCGCCGCTCGCCGCACCTGCAACGCCGACGACGACCAGCACTGCCAGGGCCGCAAGGACGATCGGCTTGGACTGGTGTCTCAAATCAGGTGATTTCGAATCGCGATCGCGACCGCATGCGTTCGGTTGGCCGCGCCGAGCCGCTCGCCGGCATTCCGAATGTGGGATCGTACCGTCTCCGTCCCGATCCCCAGATCGAGCGCGATCTCGTCCAGCTGGCGGCCCTGCGCGAGGAGCGCGAGAACCTCGCGCTCCCTCCCGGTCAGATGGACGTCCCCGACGTCCGTCCTCTTCACCCGCACGAGCATACTCGTTCGGTTTCGGCGCGAAGCGGCGGCGGTAGGACCGCCGACGCTCTCGCCGCAGTTCGAACAGGGGCCTCCCGCGAGTCGAGAGGAGAGCCCCTGGAACCTTCTCCTATGCCGCCGGATCCAGCGTTGCCTTGAACTCGTCGACCTTCGTCCTGAGCGCATCGAAGAGGTCTCCATGCTGCTCGAGCTCGGACTGGAGCGTCCTGATTGTCTCGCCGTCTTCCAGACGAGCGCTCTCGACGGCCTGGAGTTGCGCATCCTTTGCGGCGAGTTGCTCGTTCGCCACACGCAGCGACTCTCCCAGCGACTCGATCTCCTGCTGGATCGTCCTGAGCTCCGCTGTGGCAACCTCGATCGAGCTCAGCACGACCTCGACTGTTCCCGAGTCCGCCGGAGCCTCGATCGTGTCCTCGGCGTACGCATCGAGCTCGACGTGCTCCGACGGAGCCGTCACATCCTCTTCCAGAACGTCCTCTTCACTCGGTTCCGCGTTGTCGGTTTCGGCACCCGCCAGGAACGGGCTCTCATCGACGAATAGGCCTGACTCTGTCACGGTTTCTCCTCCAGGGGTTGGGTCCGCTGTCAGCGGCTCGTCTGCAGGCCTCGGTTCCTCCTCGACGACGTCGTCGGTCAAGAAGCGGCTCTTGAGAAGCGACTCGAGAGCCGATCGGGCCACTACGACATACGACACATTGCCGAGAAGCTCCCTCAGTTCGACGAAGAGGTCGTTCCTCGGTTCCTCGATCGCCATCACCAACCCGTCGTCGTCGAACCAAACCGGGACGGCTCGAAGCCGACGCGCGTGCGCCGCCGGAAGCCGTCGAATCGCCAGTGGCTCCACTGCGATTGCGTTTGCCTTGCGGAAACGCAACTGCCACTGGACCGCGAGGAGTTGTGCGACCTGCTCCTCGGTAGCCCAGCCGTGCTTGACGACGATCTCTCCCAGTCGCAGCCCCGTGCGCATGCCTTCGGCGACCGCGGCCTGGATCTGATCCTCGGAGGCGACTCCGGCCTGAATCAACAATCTTCCGAGCGCGGGCCGACGCGCGCGCTCGTCGATCTCGTAATCGACGCTTGCGGGGTCTGGATCACTCACGCCCGAGGCGAAGACGTTCTCGTCGTCCGACACTGCCCACATGCCGTCCCTATCGGCACCACTCGCCTCGAGGATGAGGGTTAAATTTCCCTGTTGGAAGCCTGCCTCGAACGGCGCCTCAGCCGACGGCGCGTGTGACCGCGGCAAGAGAGGATCTCTCAGGCTCGGCGGCGGGCGCATCGCAGCTCGATTGCGGTTCGCCCTCGCAGCAGCCGAGCTTGAACCGGCACCGGGGGCACTGCCAGGTTCCGTGCCGCCACTCCATTGCCGCGCTGCAGCGCCAGCACCGTTCGGCTTCTGTCATCGCCGGAAGGCTACGGGCCGGCGCGGACGACTGCGATACGATTGCCAGGGCCAGGGCGGCGTAGCTCAGCTGGTCAGAGCGCCGGACTCATAACCCGGAGGTCGGTGGTTCGAGCCCACCCGCCGCTACTCAGGAGCCAGTGGTTTCCGGTACCAGACCGGGCGACGGCCCGGGAGCGCAGTTCGCCGCTCGGCGTCACCGCGCTCCCGGGGAGCTCCCTACTTCCGGAGCGCGTCCTTGGCCTTGTCGGCTGCCTTGTCGACCGCGTCCTTCGCCTTCCCGGCGGCACGGTCGACCTTTCCCTCGCGCTCGAGGTTCTTGTCCCCTGTGAGCACGCCCGCCGCCTGTTTCGTGCGGCCCTTCGTCTCGTCTGTGTCTGTCATTTGACCTCCTTCTTTGGAGGTGTCCTTCCCAGGAGCGTCTCGCCGCAATCAGCCCTCGCCCTCGAGGATCAGCGCATAGGCGGTGAATCGCTGTGTGCACGTGAGATCCGACTTCAGCGTCTTCGGGAACCGCTGGAGCACGTAGAGGGCCGTCCGGTGAACGCCGGTGTCGTCGGCGATCTGCTTGACCGTGCCGGCGGTGTAGTGGGCGACCGTCGCCTCGTCGTCCCGGCAGCGGCGGGCCGTCTCCCTGAGGGCTTGCTCGTACGGTTTCGCCTGCGCCGCGGTCGGGACCTTTCCATAGTCGATGATGTAGAGGCTTGCCGCGGGCGAGATCGTCGCGTGCGGCGCATTCGAGGCGCCGCACGCCGAAAGCGCGAGTGCCCCGAGCGCTCCCAGCCCGGCCGCAAGAAGACGAGCTTGCATCCCGTCAGGATAGGTCGGCGGCAGCGCGCAGGCTCGAGACACCGGCTGATGCCTTCGTAGCTCTCAGCGACCTCTCAGCCGGCTCTCAGCCGGCCGCCGGGGCCGGCGGCGACGCTGCTTCCTGTAACCGACGAGGAAGGGGAGACCATGGAGAGAAACGGTGGACTGACTCGCGCACAGCTACTCCGTGAGGCCGGGGTCCTGAGCGGCGCGCTCGCGCTCGGCGGGACCGTCGGAGCAGGAGGCGCCCTTGCCGGGCTGAGCGGCGTGGGGACCGCCGCGGCCGGGGCCGGGGCGCTGACCCTGACCCCCGAGCAAGAGGAAGGCCCCTACTACGTCGCACTCGAGAAGATCCGCAGGAACATCACGCTCGGTCGGCCAGGGATCCCGCTGCGGCTCCGGCTGACCATCCTCGACTCGGCCACCGGGAGGCCGATCCGGAACGCCGCCTGCGACATCTGGCACTGCGACGCAACTGGCGTCTACTCGGACGAGTCGGTCGAGGGCACCGTCGGCCAGACGTGGCTACGCGGGGTTCAGCTCGCCGATGCCGGCGGCCTTGCCGAGTTCGAGACGATCTATCCCGGGCACTACGTCGGCCGCGCCACGCACGTCCACGTCAAGGTGCACATCGGCGGCACGAAGACCGGCACGAGCTATTCCGGGGGCCATGTCTCGCACACCGGCCAGCTCATGTTCGACGACGCGATCAGCACCGGGGTCTTCGCCCTCGCGCCCTACTCGACCGATACCGACGCGCGCACCTTCGACGGCGCCGATCGCGTCTATACGGAACAGGGAGGCAAGCGTTCGCAGCTGAAGCTCAGCAGGCTTGGGGCGTCGGTATCCGACGGCTACCTCGGCACGATCACCCTGAAGGTCGATCCCGCCGCAACCCCCGCCGCGGTCGGCGTTGCCGGCCCCTGAGCTATGCGTCGCTACCACTCGTCCCGTCCGTACAGGGCTGTTCGAGTCGGTACCCGGCGTCCTCCCAGTCGGATACGCCGCCGGCATATCGCCGGACGCGCGGATAGCCCTTGCGTTCGAAGGTCCTGTAGGCGTAGATGCTCGCGGCGCAATGGACATCGGCGCAGTAGACGATGATCTCCTCGTCCGGGTCGAGCGCCGCGAGGGCATCCTCGGTCGAGTCGAAATGCTCGGAGCTCGGGATGTGCTTCGTCCGGTACGCCGTCGCGGACATGGTCATCAGCAGCTTGAATTCGTCGCCGCGCTCCAGCTTCTGCCGGAGCTCGTCGCGAGTGATCAGGTTCATCGTCGTTCGCTCCTCTTCGGTAGTTAGCACGATCGGTCGTGCACTCTAACACAGATACGAACGTTCGTGCTATTTTGTGTCGGCGATGAGCGAGACACGGTTCGAGCCGACGGCGAAGCCTCGCCGCAAGCCGCGGAGCGACGGCGAGCGGAGCCGCAACGCGATCCTCCGCGAGGCGGCGCAGCTTGCAACGGTGGAGGGGATCTCCGGGCTCTCGATCGGCCGGCTGGCCGACGCGGTGGGGATGAGCAAGAGCGGCCTCTTCGCGCACTTCGGCTCGAAGGAGGAGCTCCAGCTCGCGACGATCGACACGGCCCGCGCCATGTTCGTCGCCGAGGTGGTCGAGCCGGCGCTTGCCGCTCCGACCGGGCTCGAGCGGCTTCGCGCCCTCTACGAGCGCTTCCTCGTGCACGTCGAGGAGCGCGTCTTCCCCGGCGGCTGTTTCTTCGCCTCGGTCGCGACCGAGATGGACACGCATCCGGGGCCCGTCCGGGACAGCGCGATCCAGTTCACGGAGGAGTGGTTCGGGGAGCTCGTCCAGGCCACGCGAGACGCCCAGGCAGAGGGCGCGATCGATCCTGCCGAGGATCCCGAGCAGCTGGCATTCGAGCTCGACGCCTTCCTGTTGATGGCGAATGCGCGGTTCGTCGTCGCCCAGGAACCGTCGCCGCTCGACCTCGCCCGCCGCTCGCTCGAGCGCCGTCTTTCCGACGCCGCTTCGCGCTGACCCGGACGTTTCTCGCTACACTTCCACGGCTCTGGGGCGGTGCGTCAGCATGCCCGCAGCCACCGACGAAGCGAGAGATTAGAGCGACATGGCCAAAAGTGGAGTGAGAGTTGCGATCACGCTCGCGTGCACCGAGTGCAAGCGCCGCAACTACCAGACGACGAAGTCCAAGCGGAACACGCCCGACCGGGTGGAGTTCAAGAAGTTCTGCCGCTGGTGCGGTTGCCATCAGCCACACCGGGAGTCCCGCTAGCCATGGCGACCGTCCAGGGCGCCACCAGCCCGGCTCCCCGTCCCGAGCCGATCAGTGGAGGCGGCAACGTCTTCACGAAGTTCTTCCGCTACGTCCGCGAGTGCGTGCACGAGCTGAAGAAGGTCGAGTGGCCCGGACAGAACCAGGTGATCCAGGGAACCGTTGTCGTGCTCGTCGCCTGCGTGATCGTCGGCACCTACCTCTGGCTGAACGACCAGATCTGGCAGCAGGTCGTGAAAAAGCTCCTGGGGCACTGAGCGAGGGGCTGGGGCATGTTCCGCTGGTACGTCGTCAACACCTACTCGGGTCACGAGAACAAGGTCAAGGCCAACCTCGAGCACCGCATCGAGTCGATGGGCCAGCGCCCGCGCTTCCGCCGCGTCGTCGTCCCGACCGAGCAGATCATCGAGACGAAGGACGGCCAGAAGGTCCAGATCGAAAAGCGCGTCCTGCCGGGCTATGTGCTCGTGAACATGGACATGAGCGACGAGGCCTGGACGGTCGTCAAGAACACGCCGGGTGTCACCGGGTTCGTCGGCGCGGGCTCCAAGCCCGGCCCGCTCACCCAGGGTGAGGTGGACCGGATCCTGAAGACCGGCGCCGCGACGGCGGACAGGCCGCGCGCCCAGGTCGAGTTCTCGCTGGGCGAGTCGGTGAAGGTGACGAGCGGCCCGCTCTCGGACTTCGACGGCGAGATCGTCGACGTCAACCCGGATCAGCAGAAGCTCAAGGTGCTCGTCGACATCTTCGAGCGTCAGGTTCCTGTCGAGCTCGGGTTCGACCAAGTCAAGAAACTGGACTGAAAGAAGCTCGACTAGGAAGGCAGGATGGCGAAGAAGATTCTCACAGTGATCAAGCTCCAGATCCCGGGCGGGCAGGCGAACCCGGCGCCGCCGGTCGGGCCGGCCCTCGGGCAGCACGGCGTGAACATCATGGAGTTCACGAAGGCGTTCAACGCGCAGACCGCACAGGAGAACGGCCGGATCACGCCGGTCGAGATCACGGTCTACGAGGACAGGAGCTTCAGCTTCATCACGAAGACGCCGCCGGCCGCGGTCCTGATCAAGGAAGTGCTCCGCCTCGACAAGGGCTCGTCCGAGCCGAATCGCACGAAGGTCGGCCGGCTCACGCGCAGCCAGATCCGCGGCATCGCCGAGACGAAGCTCGTCGACCTGAACGCGCGCGATCTCGAGGCTGCGATGAAGGTCATTGCCGGGACGGCCCGCTCGATGGGCGTGGAGGTGGAGGCGTAATGGCACAGCACGGAAAGAGATACGACGGAGCCCGCACGACGATCGATCGCGAGAAGGTCTATTCGCCGGTCGAGGCGGTGCGGCTGCTCAAGTCGGGGCAGGCCGCGAAGTTCGACGAGACCGTCGAGGTGCACATGAACCTCGGCCTGAACGTCCGCCATGCGGAGGAACAGCTCCGCGGAACGCTGATGCTGCCGAACGGCACGGGCCGCGAGCAGCGGGTCGCCGTGTTCGCCGAGGGTGACAAGGCACGCGAGGCCGAAGAGGCCGGCGCGGATGTCGTCGGCTCGGCCGACCTCGCGAAGCGCGTCGAGGAGGGCTTCACCGACTTCGACGTCGCGATCGCGACGCCGGATCAGATGGGCAACGTCGGCAAGCTCGGCCGCGTGCTCGGCCCGCGTGGGCTGATGCCGAACCCGAAGACCGGGACGGTCACGATGGACGTGGCCAAGGCAGTTCGCGAGGCGAAGGCCGGCAAGCTCGAGTACCGCACGGACCGCGGCGCGAACGTCCACATCCCGATCGGCAAGCGCTCCTTCGACGAGCGCGCGCTCGTCGAGAACTACGCGGCGCTGATCGACGAGATCGTGCGCGCGAAGCCGTCGGTCGCGAAGGGCCGCTACATCAAGAAGATCACCCTCGCGAGCACGATGGGCCCGGGCATCCATGTCGACCCGTCGAAGACCCGCGAGATCGTCGAAGAGCTGGAGGAGGTTGCGGCGGTCTGATCGCCGCGGCTAGAGTCGAAAACGACAAAACAGTGGTGCGCCAGAGACCATCGGCAGCTCGAAGGGGCAGAAGACCGGTGTAGGTGGACAAAGCGAACACGCGAGTCTTGCGTCGCTCTTTGCCCGCCGAAAGGCGGGCTTCTGATTTTTCCGGAGGAAAAATCATGCACAGAGACGAGAAAGAACGGCTGGTCAGCGAGCTGACCGAGAAGCTCAGGGGAGCCGACACGCTGATCGTGACGGACTACCGCGGGCTGACGATGCCGCAGATCGACGAGCTTCGAGGGAAGCTCGTGGAGCACGGGGCCAGGTTCACCGTGGTCAAGAACACGCTCACCCGCAAGGCCGCCGAGGCGGCCGGTGCGGACGCGCTCCTCGCGCTGCTCGAGGGGCCGTCGGCGATCGCGTTCATCGAGAGCGACGGGGACATGGTCGAGGTCGCGAAGGCGCTTGCCGACTCGGCCAAGGAGACGAAGGTGCTCGAGATCCGCGGGGGCCTGATGCAGGGAAAGACGATCTCGGCCGCAGACGTCGAGGAGCTCGCGAAGCTCCCGCCGTTCGACGTGCTCCGGGGCCAGGTGCTGGGCGCGATCGTCGGTCCGCTGCAGAGCCTGCTCGGGCTCGTCAGCGCTCCGCTCCAGAACCTCGTCGGGCTGATCGACGCCCGCATCGAGCAGCTCGGTGGCGAGGGCGCGGCCGAGGCAGCGGCTCGGGCAGAGGCTGAGCCGGAAGCGGAGACGGCGGCGGAGCCCGAGGCCGTGGTTGAGGCTGAGGCCGTGGCTCAGACTGAGGCCGGGGTCCCGAGCGAGGGAGCGGCCGAAGCACCCGAGGCCTCCGAGTCGCCTGCAGCAGAGACAGAGACTGAGGAGCCGGCAGCAGAAGCCGAAGCTCCGGAAACCGAATCCGATTCAGAAAGCGAGGAAAACTAAATGGCGGGAGTTGACACCGTCTTCGAGAGTCTCGGCAAGATGACCGTGCTGGAGCTGGTCGAGCTCAAGAAGAAGATCGAGGAGGAGTGGGGGATCACGGCGGCCGCAGCTGTCGCGGTGGCTGCCCCGGGTGCCGGCGGCGCACCGGCCGAGGCCGAGGAGAAGACCGCGTTCGACGTCGTCCTCACCGGCGCCGGCGCCCAGAAGATCCAGGTGATCAAGGTCGTCCGCGCAGTGACGGGCCTCGGGCTGAAGGAGGCCAAGGACCTCGTCGACGGCGCCCCGACGAACGTCAAGGACGGCGTGAACAAGGAAGAGGCCGACTCGATCAAGGCGCAGCTCGAAGAGGCCGGCGCCAGCGTCGAGCTCAAGTAAGAACGCCCCGGAATCACCGTCGTTCGAACCGCGCGAGGGCCGGCGAAAGCCGGCCTTCGCGTTGCTACGGCCCGGCCGCTGTTGCCCGATCGGGACGGCTCACCGTCCTCCCGCCTTGTCAAGCTCTGCCGATCTTCTCACCCTAGGAGGCAGTGAGCATGAACGGCGTCGTCGTGATCATCTACCTGGCGGTGATCGTCCTGATCATCGCGGGATACTGGACCGTCTTCACGAAAGCGGGCGAGGCAGGCTGGAAATCGATCATTCCGATCTGGAACACGCTCGTGCTGCTGAAGATCGTCGGACGCCCCTGGTGGTGGATCATCCTCTTCCTGATCCCCATCGTCGACATCGTGATCCTGATCATGGTGTTGCGGGAGTGCGCGCGGTCCTTCGGTCGCGGCGGCGGATTCACCGTCGGGCTCTTCTTCCTTCCGTTCATCTTCTTCCCGATCCTCGGGTTCGGCAGCGCCACATACCAAGGGCCGAACGGGGTCGGCGGAGCCGTGGCCGTCGCCTGATCTCTGCTTGCCGCGTGCGGGGGCCGGCCGGTCCGGTCCCCGCTTCGAGCCTCAGGCGTTCACGTAGACGACCTCGGTCCCGGCCAGGAAATCCTGGAGGGCGCGGCGGCGGTCGTCGACGAAGACCGGGGCGAAGCCGAGGAACGCGATCACGATCGCGAGCCACAGCCCGGCGAGTCGCACGAGCGAGCGAAACACGCCCGGCCTGCCGCCGCCCGCGCACTGGACGCGAAGCCCCATCAGGTGCATCCCGGGCGTCCGGCCGACGACCGACCAGAACCCGGCGAAGTAGACGATCTGCACGATCACCCAGCCGCTCGCCGCGATCGCCGCTGCGAGCCAGCGCGGATGGACGCCGCCGGAAAGGTCGGCGATCAGGCCGACCATCCCCGCGCCGACGAGGAAGAACGTCTGGGCGAGGAGCGCGTCGACGGCGAGCGCGACCCCGCGCGTCCCGAATCCGGCGTAGGGGGTCGGCGGGATCGTGTCTGGGCGCGCTGCGCGGTGGAAGAAGCGGCGCGGGCCGCGTTCGAGCCGCGTGTCGAGCTCGACCGTCGAGTCCCGGACCGAGCCGACCATCTCGTCGCCGATCGTCGTCGTCTGCTTCGCGAGCGCCGCGCTCACAGCCGGGCTCGAGAGCACCTCGGTGAGCAGGCGCTCGAACTCGGGGCCCTTCAGGAGCTGCTCGGCGAGGCGGGAGGTCAGCTTGCTCTTCATCGCCTCGGTCAGGAAGCGCTCCGTGGCCTCGTCGTCGAGCGCCGAGCTCACCGCTGCCTGGAAGTCGGCGCTCGCGAGCACCTCCCGGGTGACGCGCTCGATCACGTGATGCTCGACGAGCGAGCGCGCAACCGCCTCGGGCAGCGGCCCGGCGAGCGCGCGGTCGACGGCCGCCTCGGCCACCGGCTCGAGCATGTCGCCGGCGACCGCCCTCGTCGGGCGCAGCACGAGGCGCCCCGCGCCCATTCCGAGCCGGCTCACCCGCCCCGGTCCGCTGCGATTTCCGTTCGCCATGACTGCAGCTTCACAGACGCGGGCCGCGAGGGCAAACAGGCGGCCCCCGGGCTCAGCTCATCCGGCCGTTCGCGATCGCCCGGCAGGCCTCGCAGACGGGCCAACCCTGGTTCCACGGCACGTCGGTCTGATCGATCCCGCAGAGCGAGGTGTCGGGATCCTCGTCGCTCACGAGATGCTCGACCTGCTCGAAGTCGGTGCCCCCGTTCCCGTACAGCGGATCGTTCTCGATCCGGGGCTTCGGCTTGACGGGAGTCGACGGGCTCGGGCTCACGTTGGAACGCTACCCGCGGGGGCTCGTAGGGCACGGCAGATCTGTCCGTTCAAGACAGTCCTACTCCTGGTAGGCCCCCGAGGGTGCGCGCCGAAACCGTCTGAGCCCTGCAAACCCGTGCTACTCTGATCTCTCCGGCGATCCCAAACCCTCGCTGCGATAGCTGTTGCGGCTGGAGGGTGCTCTCCGCTACTATGGGAGGTTCGCCGCACGCCCACGGTTTCGACCCCTGCTCGTCCACATTTCTAGCTTTCGACTCTTCGCAGAGTTAGCTCATCTTCGCAGAGTTCTTCAACTCGTCCTCACTCGGAGCACGTTAAGGGAGGCTGTCTCACTTGGCCCAAACGGTCACTGCGCCTCGCGCGCGCAAGTCGTTCTCTCGTCTCAAGCACGTCCTCGACCTCCCCAACCTGATCGACATCCAGCGTGAGTCCTTCGACTGGTTCATGCGCGAAGGGCTCAGGGAGACGATCGACGATATCTCGCCGATCGAGGATTACACCGGCTCGCTCGCCGTCCAGTTCGGCGACTACGAGTTCGGTCAGCCCCAGTTCTCAATCCAGGAGTGCCGCGAGAAGGACCTGACCTATCAGGCCCCGCTCTCGATGACGGTCAGCTTCGTCAACAAGGACACCGGCGAGATCCGCGAGCAGCGGGTCTTCATGGGTGACTTCCCGATGATGACGGAGTGGGGGACGTTCATCATCAACGGCACCGAGCGCGTGATCGTCACGCAGCTCGTCCGCAGCCCCGGCGCCTACCTGATGGAGCCGAAGGACGCGACGAAGCAGGTCTTCACCGCGAACCTGATGCCGAGCCGCGGCTCGTGGCTCGAGCTCGAGATCGACAAGAAGGGCGTCGTCTACGCCCGCATCGACCGCAAGCGCAAGCTGCCGATCACGACGCTCCTGCGCGCGCTGCCGGCCGAGGACCCGACCACCGGGTTCGAGCTCGACACGACCACGAACGAGGCGATCCTCAAGCTGTTCAACGATTCGCACTTCATCCAGACGACGCTCGAGAAGGACACGACCACGCGCGAGGAAGAGGCGCTGATCGAGGTCTTCAAGAAGCAGCGCCCGGGCGAGCCGCCGACGCTCGACAACGCGCGGAACCTGCTGCGGTCGCTGTTCTTCGACCCGAAGCGCTACGACCTGACGAAGGTCGGCCGCTACAAGCTGAACCAGCGCCTCGGCGTCGACGTGCCCGACGACTGCCGCGTCCTGACGACGCAGGACATCCTCGCGCTCGTCCAGAAGCTCGTCTCGCTGCCGCACACCCTCGGCGTCCCGGAGGACTCCAAGGACTTCGCGGCCGACGCGATCTCGATGGACCGCCGCCCGATCGCGGCCGAGCTCGACGAGTACGAGCACTTCGGCAACCGCCGCCTCCGCACCACCGGCGAGCTGATCCAGGAGGCATTCCGGGTCGGTCTCTACCGGATGGAGCGCGTCGTCCGCGAGCGGATGACGACGGAGGACGTCGACACGATCACGCCGCAGACGATCATCAACATCCGTCCGGTGGTCGCGGCGCTGAAGGAGTTCTTCGGCTCCTCGCAGCTCTCGCAGTTCATGCAGCAGACGAACTCGCTCGACGGCCTCACCCACCGGCGCCGGCTGTCGGCGCTCGGTGCAGGCGGCCTCACCCGCGAGCGCGCGCCGATCGAGGTGCGCGACGTCCACCCGACCCACTACGGCCGGATGTGCCCGATCGAGACGCCGGAAGGCCCGAACATCGGCCTGATCGGCTCGCTCGCCTCGATGGCGACGGTGTCCGAGTTCGGCTTCATCCAGACGCCCTATAGAAAGGTCGCGGGCGGCAAGGTCTCCGACGAGATCATCTATCTCGATGCTGCCGAAGAGGCCCAGTACACGATCGCGCAGGCCTCCGAGCCGGTCGACGAGAAGACGGGCAAGTTCCTGCACGAGCACGTCCTGTGCCGCTCCCGCGAGGGCGAGGCCGTGATGGCCGACCCCAAGGAGATCGAGTTCATGGACGTCTCGCCGGCGCAGATCGTCTCCGTCGCGACCGCGATGATCCCGTTCCTCGAGCACAACGACGCGAACCGCGCGCTGATGGGCGCGAACATGCAGCGGCAGGCGGTGCCGCTGATGATCCCGCAGGCGCCGCTCGTCGGCACCGGCCTCGAGTACCGCGCGGCCGTCGACTCGGGCGACGTGATCGTCTCGAAGTCCGAGGGCGAGGTCGTCGAGCTCGATGCCACGCGGATCGTCGTCGAGGGCAAGGGCTCCCGTGAGGAGTACGACCTGATCAAGTTCATGCGCTCGAACCAGGGCACGCTGATCCACCACAAGCCGATCGTGAAGCTCGGCGACAAGGTGGTGAAGGGCTCGGTTCTCGCGGACGGCTCCTCGACCGACTACGGCGAGCTCGCGCTCGGAGCGAACCTGCTCGTCGCGTTCATGCCGTTCCAGGGCTTCAACTTCGAGGACGCGATCGTCCTCTCCGAGCGCCTCGTCAAGGACGAGGTGCTCACCTCGATCCACATCCACGAGTACGAGATCGACGCCCGCTCGACGAAGCTCGGCGACGAGGAGATCACCCGCGACATCCCGAACCGCTCGGAGGAGTCGCTGCGCAACCTCGACGACCGCGGCATCGTCCGCATCGGCGCCGAGGTCGGCTCGGGCGACCTGCTCGTCGGCAAGGTCACGCCGAAGGGCGAGACCGAGCTCACCGCCGAGGAGAAGCTGATCCGCGCGATCTTCAAGGAGAAGGCGCGCGAGGTCCGCGACACCTCGCTCAAGGTGCCCCACGGCGAGGGCGGCGTCGTGATCGACGTGAAGACCTTCAACCGCGACTCGGGCGACGACCTGTCGCCCGGCGTCAACGAGCTCGTCCGCGTGTACGTCGCGAAGAAGCGCAAGATCAGCGAGGGCGACAAGCTCGCCGGCCGCCACGGCAACAAGGGCGTGATCTCGAAGATCGTCCCCGAGGAGGACATGCCGTTCCTCGAGGACGGCCGCCCGGTGGACATCCTGCTGAACCCGCTCGGCGTGCCGAGCCGGATGAACATCGGCCAGATCCTCGAGACGCACCTCGGCTGGGCCGCCGCGCACGGCGTGTTCGTCGGCGGCGACGTCGTCCCGATGAACGGCAACGCGAGCCGCGTGATCAACGCGCCCACGCCCGCTCCGGTCGCGACCCCGGTGTTCGACGGCGCCACGCTCGAGGACGTCGACGCGGCGCTCGCCGCCTGGGAGGACCACAACCAGGGCAACCCGATCAAGATCGACATCGACAAGAAGGCTGTCGCCGGCCGCCAGGTCTCCGGGAAGGTCCGGCTGTTCAACGGCCGCACCGGCGAGCCGTTCGAGCAGAAGGTCACGGTCGGCTACATGTACATCCTCAAGCTGCTCCACCTGGTCGACGACAAGATCCACGCGCGCTCGACCGGCCCGTACTCGCTCGTCACCCAGCAGCCGCTCGGTGGTAAGGCGCAGTTCGGCGGGCAGCGCTTCGGCGAGATGGAGGTCTGGGCCCTCGAGGCCTACGGCGCCGCCTACACGCTGCAGGAGATGCTCACGATCAAGTCCGACGACACGGTCGGGCGGGTCAAGGCGTACGAGGCGATCGTCAAGGGCGAGAACATCGCCGAGCCGTCGATCCCCGAGTCGTTCAAGGTGCTCCTCAAGGAGATGCAGTCGCTGGCGCTCGACGTCCAGGTGATCTCCGAGGACGGCGGCGAGGTCGAGGTCCGCGAGGAAGACGACGAGCTGCTCCGCGCCGCGGAAGAGCTCGGGATCGACCTCTCGCCCGGCTCGCTCCGCGCCGCCGCGGGCGGCGAGCTCGAGGCCGAGGAGCTCGAGGAGGGCGCCGAGCCCGTCGAGGCCGAGGCCGATCTCGTCGACGACTGCCGGTCGAGGACTTCGAAGAGGTCATGAGCGAGCTGCCGACGCCGGACGACGAAGAGGCTCCGGTGGCCGCGCTCGACGAGCTCGACGGTCCCGATCTCGACGACTAGGACAAACGGTCTTTCATCCGGGCGGCTCGCCGGCCGAGCCGCCCGGACAGCACGACCCACACTGTTTGACACACCGCATTGCAGAGACAGAAAGAGGCTGACTTGACGCAGACCGAAGGTGATAGGCCATGATCGACATCAACGACTTCGACGCGATCCGCATCGGACTCGCGTCGAGCAAGCAGATCCGCGACTGGTCGTCCGGTGAGGTCACGAAGCCGGAGACGATCAACTACCGCACGCTCAAGCCCGAGCGCGACGGCCTGTTCTGCGAGCGCATTTTCGGTCCCACGAAGGACTGGGAGTGCTACTGCGGCAAGTACAAGCGCGTCCGCTACAAGGGGATCATCTGCGAGCGCTGCGGCGTCGAGGTCACGCGTCAGAAGGTGCGCCGCGAGCGCATGGGTCACATCGACCTCGCCGCTCCGGTCTCGCACATCTGGTTCTTCAAGGGCGTTCCGAGCCGCATCGGCTACCTGCTCGACATCGCCCCGCGCGAGCTCGAGAAGGTGCTCTACTTCGCCGCTTCGATCATCACGAGCGTCGATGTCGAGGCACGCGCGAAGGACCTGAACGAGCTCGAGGACAAGGTGAAGGCCGAGGTCGAGCGCATCTACGTCGACCGCGACGAGGGACTCGCCGCGCTCGAGGGCCGGCTCGCCCGCCGCCGCGCGTACTTCGGCAAGGGCTCCGACAAGGGCTTCGACGAGGACGACGACTTCTGGGCCCGCGGGCTCTCGTCCTGGGCGGAGGAGCAGATGCTCCCGCCGCTCGAGGACGCGCGCAAGCTCGTGAGCGGGCTCTTCGTCGAGCTCGTCGCGCAGATCACGACCGAGGACGCGAAGAAGATCCGCGAGCTCGTCCGCAACGCCGCGATCCGCGACGACCGCAAGCTCACCCCGCGTGAGCTCGAGCAGGTCGGGAGCGCGGCCGAGCAGATCCGCACCGCCCTTGCCGGCCTTCGCGCCGAGCAGGACGGGGCGACCGGCTCGAAGAAGGGCGCGGTCTCCAAGCACATCAACAAGCTCGTCGAGGCGATGCTCACCGGCGAGGCGCTCGCCGGCGAGGACGCCGAGATCGTCAGCGGGGTCGACCAGAAGAACCTCGACAAGGCACGCGAGCTCGGCAACGGGCTCCTGCGCGAGGTCGTGGCCGGCAGCGACGAGGAGACGGACGTTCGCGAGCTCGCGAACGACCTGTGCCTGCGCACCGACGGGAAGATCCAGAAGGAGGATCTCGACGCGCTGATCCAGTGGGCGCTGAAGGTCCGCGAGATGTACCTCGACATCGAGTCGCGCCGTGAGGACACGCGCGAGGCCGCCGTCGACTCCGTGAACCGGCTCGAGGAGACGTGGACGCTGTTCCGCGAGGCCGAGCCGAAGAAGGTCGTGAACGACGAGCAGCTCTTCCGCGAGCTCAAGGACCGCTTCGGCTCCCCGTACGGCTTCGGCATCTACTTCCGGGGCGGAATGGGCGCCGAGTCGATCCGCGACCTGCTCAGGGAGCTCGACCTGAACGAGGAGTCGCGCTCGCTGCGCGACATCATCCGCACCTCGAAGGGCCAGAAGCAGCAGCGCGCGATCAAGCGGCTGAAGGTCTGCCAGGCGTTCGTGAAGAGCGAGAACAAGCCCGAGTGGATGATCCTCGAGGCGGTCCCGGTGATTCCGCCGGAGCTCCGCCCGATGGTCCAGCTCGACGGCGGACGCTTCGCGACGAGCGACCTGAACGACCTCTACCGCCGCGTGATCAACCGGAACAACCGGCTGAAGCGGCTGCTCGACCTCGGCGCTCCCGAGATCATCGTCAACAACGAGAAGCGCATGCTCCAGGAGGCCGTCGACGCACTGTTCGACAACGGCCGCCGCGGGCGCGCGGTCACCGGCCCGGGCAACCGGCCGCTGAAGTCGCTGTCCGACATGCTGAAGGGCAAGCAGGGCCGGTTCCGCCAGAACCTGCTCGGCAAGCGCGTCGACTACTCGGGCCGCTCGGTGATCGTCGCCGGGCCGAACCTGAAGCTGCACCAGTGCGGGCTGCCGAAGCTGATGGCGCTCGAGCTCTTCAAGCCGTTCATCATGAGCCGGCTCGTCGAGCGGAAGTCCGTCCAGAACATCAAGGCGGCGAAGAAGTACGTCGACTCGATGACGCCCGAGGTCTGGGACGTCCTCGAGGAGGTCATCGCCGAGCATCCGGTGCTCCTGAACCGTGCACCGACGCTGCATCGCCTGGGGATCCAGGCGTTCGAGCCCGTGCTCGTCGAGGGCAAGGCGATCCAGGTGCATCCGCTCGTCTGCCACGCCTTCAACGCCGACTTCGACGGCGACCAGATGGCTGTCCATCTGCCGCTCTCGGCCGAGGCTCAGGCGGAGGCGCGCATCCTGATGCTCTCCTCGAACAACATCCTCTCGCCGGCCTCCGGCCGCCCGCTCGCGACGCCGACGCAGGACATGGTGCTCGGGATCTACTCGCTCACCTACGCTCCGGCCGAGCTCGCGCAGCTCGACCCGGCGAAGGCCAAGCTCCCGAGGTTCGACTCCGCCGACATGGTGGAGCTCGCAGTCGAGGGCAAGGCCGTCACGCTGAAGGACCCGATCGAGTTCCGCTTCCGCGGCGAGCTGTACGTGACGACGCCCGGCCGGGTGCTCTTCAACTCCGCGGTCTACCGCGAGCTCGGCGAGCTGATCGGCGACGAGAACGGCCAGCTCGAGGACTTCGAGTTCACGAACCACACGCTGACGAAGCCCGACACCGACCGCTTCGTGCTCTCGCTGTCGGAGAAGTACGGTGCCCACACGCTTGCTCCTGTGCTCGACACGATCAAGGGGCTCGGGTTCCGCTACTCCACGCAGGCCGGCGTGACGATCTCGAAGAACGACATCGTGATCCCGCCCGAGAAGGAGAAGATCCTCGGCGAGTACGAGGACCGCGTCGAGGCCGTCCACGGCCAGTACGACCGCGGCCTCATCACCGAGGACGAGCGCCACGAGACGATCGTGAACATCTGGACGGAGGCAACCGACAAGGTCGCGGACGCGATGCAGGACAACCTCGACGAGCTGAACCCGGTGTTCATGATGGCGAACTCCGGCGCCCGCGGATCGTTCAAGCAGATCCGCCAGCTCGCCGGTATGCGCGGCCTGATGGCGAACCCGAAGGGCGAGATCATCGAGCGCCCGATCAAGGCCAACTTCATGGAAGGCCTGTCGGTGCTCGAGTACTTCATCTCCACCCACGGCGCCCGCAAGGGCCTCGCCGACACCGCGCTGCGCACGGCCGACTCGGGCTACCTCACCCGGCGTCTCGTCGACGTCTCGCAGGACGTGATCGTCCGCGAGGCCGACTGCGGCACCGACGAGTGGGTCGAGCTTCCGATCCGGACGAGCGAGGGGCTGAACAAGTCGCTGCTCGGGCGGATCATCGCCGAGGACGTCCAGCAAGCCGCTCGCGAACGGCAAGCCGGGCAAGACGACGCTCGCCGAGCGCGGCGCGATCGTCACGAGCGACCTGCTCGAGTTCCTCGAGGCCGAGCTCGCCACCGACGGCGTCGCAGCCTCTGAGGCGCTCGTGCCCGTTCGCTCGGTGGTCAAGTGCCGGGCCGAGGCGGGCGTGTGCCAGACCTGCTACGGGATCTTCCTCGCGACCGGCGAGATGTGCGAGATCGGCGATGCGATCGGCATCGTCGCGGCACAGTCGATCGGCGAGCCGGGCACGCAGCTCACGATGCGGACGTTCCACACCGGTGGTGTGGCCGGCGCCGACATCACGCACGGCCTTCCGCGCGTCGTCGAGATCTTCGAGGCCCGCAACCCGAAGGGTGCAGGCACGCTCGCCGAGGTCGGCGGCCGCGTCGAGATCGAGCAGACCGAGCGTGGGCCGAAGGTGTCGATCCATCCGACGGAGGTCGGGGCCGACGGCGAGCTCGCCGATCCGGTCGAGTACCAGCTTCCGCGCCGCACCCGGATGCTCGTCGCGAGCGGCGAGGTGATCGAGCCGGGCGATGCTCTCAACGAGGGCTCGCGCAACCCGGCCGAGCTGCTCGCGCTCAAGGGCTCGACGCCGACCGAGCTGTACCTCGTCGCCGAGGTGCAGAAGGTCTACAAGTCACAGGGCGTCGAGATCCACGACAAGCACATCGAGCTGATCGTCCGCCAGATGCTGAAGAAGGTGCGTGTCGAGTCGAACGGCGACACCGACCTCCTGCCGGGCCAGCTCGTCGACAAGGCCGTGCTCGAGCGTGAGAACGCCAAGGTCAAGGCCGTGAAGGGCGAGATCGCCACGTACGAGCCGCTGATCCTCGGGATCACGAAGGCCTCGCTCGCGACCGAGTCGTTCCTCTCGGCGGCCTCCTTCCAGGAGACCACGAAGGTGCTGACCGACGCGTCGATCGAGGGCAAGATCGACCGGCTGCTCGGGCTGAAGGAGAACGTGATCATCGGCAAGCTGATCCCGGCCGCGACCGGCCTCCGCCGGTACCGCGCGATCGAGATCGGCCCGACCGACCCGGTCGCGACCGAGTCCTTCCAGCAGGACGCGCTCCTGCAGGAGCTCTCGGCGATCGACCAGGACGGCGGCACGATGACGTTCGAGAGCGACCTCGAGCTGTCGCGGCGACGGCCCCGAGCCCGCGCGGCGAGCTGCCTGAGCTCGACGACTAGAGCGACACCCGAAACGAACGAGCGCGAGGCCGGGCGAAAGTCCGGCCTCGCTCGTTTTCGCCGCTGGGCGCGCCCGGGTGAACTCGAGCCACACCCTCGAGTACTGCGCCTTACTCACGAGTCGGTACCCGAGTTAACGGGCAAGCCGGACAGTCGTCCTCACTGGAGCTGCTCGACGAGACTGGGCCAGCGGAGGCTCGACCGTCCGCATCTCGCCGCGCCCGTGGCTCACCCGTCTGTGCGGCGGTCGCGGCTGACGAGCAGCGCGGCGACGGCGAGGCCCGTGCTCAGAGGGACGGCACGGGACGGCGTCGCTCACCCACGACGGAAAGAAAGGCTCAGGCGCCGGTCACGCGGGACGGCTCGAGCCGGCTTCCGCTATTCGGTGACTCCCGGCGCTGCCGGCGCCGGGCCGCGGAACCCCGCTCCGCCGCGGCCGCCGCGACGGAAGCCGAAGGGGCCCATCGGGCTCTCGCGTGCCGCCCATCGCCGGGCGCGTGCCGTTGACGATGTTCGTGATCATCGTCGTCAAGCCCTTCTCGATCGTCTGCTCCTGGTCGGAGCTGAGCTTGCCGGCGGTGACGAGCTTGTCGAGGTTCGCCTCCTGCGCGGCGAGGATCGCCTGGACGAGGCCGTCGGCGGTCTTCCCCTGCGCGGTTGCGATCTGGGCGAGCGTCTTGCCGCCCTTCAGGTCGGTCTGGATCTGGTCGGCCGTCAGGCCGAGATAGGTTGCGGCCGTCTGCAGGTCGGCGCCGAACGGGCCGACGCCGAGCCGCGCGCCGAGGCCGCCGCCGAAGCGCCGCGTGGAAGCCGGAGCCCCCGCCGCGCGAAGGGCGCGGCGGCGGGTGTGGGATGAGTGCCGTTGACGAGGTTCGTGATCATCGTCTCGAGGTTCGTCTCGATGTTCTTCTCCTGATCGGAGCTGAGCTTCCCGCGGTGACGAGCTTGTCGAGGTTCGCCTCCTGCGCGCTGAGGATCGCCTGGACGAGGCCGTCGGCGGTCTTGCCCTGTGCAACGGCGATCTGGGCGAGCGTCTTCCCACCCTGGAGGTCGGTCTTGATCTGGTCGGCCGTGAGCCCGAGGTAGGTCGCGGCTGCGCTCGAGTCGCCGCCGAGGCCGAACCCGAAGCCGAGCGCCGGGCGCGCGCCGCTGAGGCCCGCCGCCGCGGCCAAAACCGCCGCCGGCGCCGCTGAAGAGCGGGATGTTTCCCGCATCGACGCTGTTCTTGAGCGCGTCGGCCTGCGACTGCGAGATCTCGCCCGAGGTGACCTTCGCCTGGATCTGGTCGTCGTATGCCTTCTTCAACGCGCTCGAGAGCGCGCTCGGCTGCACGCCGAGCTGGCCCGCCGCGTCGCTGATGATCGCGTTGTCGTGCGCGCTCGGGGAGTCGAGCTCCGTCGCCGCGAAGGCGGCGCCGCCTCCGGCCGCCACGAGGACGACCACGGTTCCCGCTGCAATCTTCCCGCCACGACTCTTGAACACTGCCATCCACGCTCCTCTGATCTCGGGCCTGGGCGTTGCCCATTCAAGCCAACGCACCTTAAGGAATCCTCAGGAACTCCTGTGTCCACGGTGTGAGCTTCGCCTTGCGCAGGCAGGAGCCGAGTGCCTTTCGTGCCGCGGCCGGATGGGGATGCAGGCGCGCGAGCGCCGTCGATTCATCCTGCCCGCAGACCGCCTCGCTCGAGTGCCGGAGAACGGGAGGCGATCGCCGATCCAGCCGCGGGCCGTATCCTGGTCACATGGCGAGTCGCAGGATGTCGCGCCGGCTGCTCCTCGCCTGGATCGCGGCGCTTGCAGCCTCGCTCGTCGCGCTGCCTGCGGCCTCGTCCGCGACGGTCGGGGCGCCGTCCCTCGCTGTCGGCGGCGACTACGCCTTCCTGAACGACGCGAACGACCTCTGGTTCTGGCTCCGCAGCCTCCAGATGAACGGCGCCGCGGCCGAGGTTGCGATCACGGTGCCGGAGGGCTTCGCCACGACTCTCGGGAGCCCGGTCGGCACCCGGCTCGGCCAGGCGAGCCTTGTCGCGATCCCGCACCCGGGGGCCACCGTCTCCTACTCCGGGCAGCTCGTCGTCACCTCGGCCGCGGCACTTGCGGCGGCCCGGCGCCGGGCCGGATGCGCGGAGACAGCGCACGCCGCCTCGTGGCGTCTCGTCCTCGCGGCCAAGGGCGGCGCCTCGCTCGACGTTCCGATCGGCGTCGCGCGAACGGCCACGGGAACGCGGCTCGACGTCTGCCTTGCCGGCCTCGCCTCCGCCGGGCTCAGGCCGAGCTCCGTGTACTTCCAGACGAGCCGCATCTTCCGCAACCCGGCCGACACGAGCACCTACCGGATCGCCGCCGAGGTCACCGGTGCGGGCGCCGGCAAGAGCTACTCGATGGTCGCCGACGACCCCGTTCCGCAGCAGCTCTTCGTCGAGGCCGGCCACCTCTCGTCGGGCGCCCTGACCGTGAACGGCGCGCTCCGAGGCGGCGGCTACCCGCGGCCCGGGGTCACGGTGAAGGTCTACGGCGGCGAGGGAACGGACTCGTCGAAGTGGCGCTTCCTCGGCGCCGCGCGCACCCACGCCGACGGCTCCTACCACCTCGTCCGTAGCGCGAAGGGCGTGAAGTACATCTACGCCTTCGTGGACTCGTCGCTCGCGAAGCGTTGCGGCGAGCTCGCCGGCTCCTCCTGCGCGATGCGTCAGCCGCTCGGTCACGGGCATCGCCTCGCCGGAGGCGGCGGTCTCGACCGGGTAGCCCGCGCCGGCCTGAGATGGCTGAGCCGGAATGCTGCTCGAGATCGACGATGTCCGCGCCGCCGCTGAACGGCTGCGCGGGGTGGCCAACCGCACGCCGGTCTTCACCTCGCGCACGCTCGACGAGCTCGCCGGCGCCGAGGTGTTCCTGAAGGCCGAGAGCTTCCAGCGCGGCGGGGCGTTCAAGTTCCGGGGCGCGTACAACCGGATCGCGGCCGACCCGCCCGAGCGCGGCGTGTTCGCCTACTCCTCGGGGAACCACGCCCAGGCGGTCGCGATCGCCTCGAGGCTGCTCGGCCTCCCGGCGGCGATCCTGATGCCGACCGACACGCCGCCCGCCAAGCTCGAGGCGACGCGCGGCTACGGCGCCGAGGTGCTGACCTACGACCGCTTCGGCGAGGATCGCGAGGCGCTCGGCGTCGCGCTCGCCGGCGACCGCGAGTTCGATCTCGTCCGGCCCTACGACGACCCGCTCGTGATGGCCGGCCAGGGGACGGCGGCGCTCGAGCTGCTCGAGGAGGTCGGCCGGCTCGACGTGCTCGTGACTCCGGTCGGCGGCGGCGGGCTGATCGCCGGTTGCGCGACCGCCGCGAAGGCACTCGACCCCTCGATCCGCGTCGTCGGCATCGAGCCGGAGGCGGGCGACGACACCGCCCGCTCGCTCGCCGCGGGCCATCGGATCTCGGGCGGCGTCCCGAAGACGATCGCCGACGGCCTCCAGGCCGCCGAGCCCGGCGAGCTGACCTTCGAGGTCAACCGCCGCCTCGTCGACGAGATCGTCACCGCGACCGACGCCGAGATCGTCGACGCGATGCGCTTCCTCTTCGACCGGATGAAGCTCGTCACCGAGCCGAGCGGCGCGATCGGCGTCGCCGCGCTCCTCGCCGGGCGCATCGCTCCGGCGGGCGGCCGCGTCGGGATCGTGATCTCGGGCGGCAACGTCGGGGCGGCGCGGTTCGCGGAGCTCGTGAGCGCATCAGGTCGCAGCAGGCGCTGCGAGCACCGGCCCGAAGCCCTGGCTCGCCGGCTGGTCGCCCGCCGCCTTCGCTCCCGTGACCGAGATCCCGAGCCTGAAGAGCGCGTCCGGGAAGGCGATGTTGTCAGCGCCGCCGGCGATTCCCGTCCAGGTCTTGCCTGGTGCAAGCCGGGGCACGCGTGCTCCGCTCGTCGTCGTGAACCCGAGCGGGTTCGCGTAGTAGCTGCCCTCGTACCGGAGCAAGGCGACGTCGGTCGGCGCCAGGGCGGTGTGGCCGAGATTCGAGACGGTGAGCCGGGTCGACCAGCGGCGGTTGCCGATCTCGACGTTCGTCGCCGTGACCGAGACCGGGCCCGCGCCGCCCGCGGCGGGGAGGCTTGCCGTCCAGTCCATCGAGACGAGCAGATGCCTCGAGATGCCGGGCGGATGCTCGAAGTCGGCCGACGAGATCATCTGCTGGAGCGCGAGCTGGTCGGCGTCGCCGGATGCGACGGTCGAGATCAGGTAGGGCGTCTTCTTGTAGAGGACGCCGACGATCTCGTGGACGGCGCCGTCGGGAAGATGCACGGTGACGCTGAGCGCGAGCCCGGCCGGCAGCGTCTGCTGCTCGACGAACACCTGCGGTCGAGCCGGGATTGACGAGCCGGCGCGCGATCGGGGTCTCGGCGGCGGCGAAGGCGGCGAACGAGCCGAACTCGCGCTTGCCGGTCGTGACCGTGAACGAGCTCGCTGCGCCGGGGCGCGAGGGCGACGGCCACGAGCATCGTGTTGCTCGGCGCGAGCTCCCAGCCGGCGGGCTTCGTGAACGAGATCAGGTCGCAGAAGAACCGCGGCGCGCCGTCGAGCTCGATCCCTGCCTCGCACTCGCCGGCCGTGGACGATGTTCAGGTGCGGCGCTTTCGACGCGCCGCTCGCGAGCTGCCGGCGAGAGCGAGCGCGAGCGACGCCGACGAGCGCGCAAGGCGGCGGAGCACGGCCGTTCAGCTTGCCACGATCCGCGCCTTGCCCGAGCCCTTCGCACGAAGCAGGGCATCGTCGGCCCGCTTGAACAGGTCGGCCGCCGTGTCGTCGGCCCGGAGCTCGGACACGCCCGCCGAGATCTTCAGCGCCCCGACCTTGTCGATCTTCTGGCCGCGGATCGCGAGCGAGATCCGGTCGGCGAGGAGCTCGGCGTCGTCGCGGCTCGACTCGGGCAGGATCACCGCGAACTCGTCGCCGCCGACACGGCACGGGATGTCGGTTTCGCGCACGGCCGAGCGGACGGCCGTCGGCGACCCCCATCAGCACCGCATCGCCGCCGAGATGGCCGAGCCGGTCGTTGATCCGCTTGAAGTCGTCGAGGTCGAACACGATCACCGAGACGAACCGCTCGTAGCGCCGGGCGCGCGCGATCTCGCGCGCGAGGAACTCGTAGAAGAGGCGGCGGTTGTGAAGGCCCGTGAGCGAGTCGAGCTCGGCGAGCTCGCGCGCCTCCGTGTAGCGGAGCGCGTTCCAGATCGCAGGGCCGGCCCGGCGCGAGAGCGCCTCGAGCGCCTCCTGCGCCCCCTGCGGGAAGCCGCCTCGCCGTCGAGCGCGAGATCGCCGCCAGCGAGCCGATCGTCTCGCCCTCGGCGCGCAGCGCGACGGTGAGCGCGGAGCGAGGCAGCTTCGAGCCTTCGCCGACGTCCTCGAGGCGGTAGCGGTAGACGACCTCGAGCGCCCGCAGATCGGGGTGGGTGGGCATGTGGAGCAGCGTCCGCGACACCTCGTCCTCGCTGAGCCCGGCCGCATGGGTGGTGCCGCCGCCCTCCGGCTCGCCGATCGCGATCAGCGCCGCGTCGATGCCCGGGCAGCGCGACGACCGCGTCGAGTGTCCGGTCGATCACGTCGGCCGGCTCGAGCGACGCCGCAAGCTCCGCCCCGCCGCTGCCCGGCGGCTCCGTGCCCGGTAGGCGGGCGCGAGCTGCGGCGTCTGCTCGAGCCGCTCGACCAGCTGCCGCACGCGCTCATCGGCGCTGCCGGCGTGCACGCACGGCGATCAGCACTGCGACCACGACGCAGCCCAACCCGATCGCGATGCCGAGAGCTATACCCGTCATGTCCGCAGCCCTGCCATTCCCGCGGCCCGTACCGCGAAGCTACCAAGGTCGACTCATTGTTACCAGGTCTCCGCGGATTTCGGCACCACTGCTCGTCTCTTTGCTACATTCACCGGGCGGTTCGGCACGGGCCAGGCGCCCGGGCCGACCTTTCGTGCGTAACGACCTGTTTTTAGCTGACACTCAATGACGCCCAACGAGAAGAGAAATCACGATGCCGACTGTCAATCAACTCGTCCGCAAGGGCCGCAAGTCGAAGCCCGAGAAGACGAAGACGCCGCACCTCCAGGGCGCTCCGCAGAAGCGGGGTGTCTGCACGCGCGTCTCCACGATGACACCGAAGAAGCCGAACTCGGCGCTGCGGAAGATCGCGCGCGTCCGGCTCACGAACGGGCTCGAGGTCGGTACGTACATCCCTGGCGAGGGTCACAACCTCCAGGAGCATTCGGTCGTGCTCGTCCGCGGCGGCCGTGTCAAGGACCTCCCCGGTTACCGGTACAAGGTGATCCGCGCGGCGCTCGACGCCTCCGGAGTCGCCGACCGTAAGCAGGCGCGCTCCAAGTACGGCGCCAAGAAGACCTCGTAGGGCGGTTCGACTTGCCACGTCGCGCAGAGATCCAGCCCCGTCCGCTTGCGAACGACCCGATGTACGAGAGCGTGCTCGTCACGCAGCTCATCAACCGGGTCATGCTCCACGGCAAGAAGTCGACCGCCGAGACGATCGTCTACGGCGCGCTCGACAAGGTCGGCGCCAAGACGGGCCGCCCGCCGGCAGAGGTGCTCGAGCAGGCCGTGAAGACGGTCACGCCGGTGCTCGAGGTTCGCAGCCGCCGCGTCGGCGGCGCGAACTACCAGGTGCCGGTCGAGGTGCCGCAGCGGCGAGGCCGCACCCTGGCGCTACGCTGGCTCGTCACCTTCTCGCGCGACCGCCGCGAGAAGCACATGGCGGACAAGCTCGCCGGTGAGATCCTGGACGCGCTCGAGCAGCAGGGAGCGGCGTTCAAGCGGAAAGACGACATGTATCGGATGGCGCAGGCCAACAAGGCATTTGCGCACTACCGGTGGTAGAGAGAAAGGCTCAAAGGAAACAATTGTGTCTGTAACGGAGTCGAGAATCGCGCTGGATCGCGTCCGGAACATCGGGATCATGGCCCACATCGATGCGGGCAAGACCACGACGACCGAGCGGATCCTCTATTACACGGGCCGCACCCACAAGATGGGTGAGGTTCACGAGGGCGCGGCCACGATGGACTGGATGGCGCAGGAGCAGGAGCGTGGGATCACGATCACCTCGGCTGCGACGACGGCGTTCTGGCGCGACTATCGGATCAACATTATTGATACGCCCGGGCACGTGGACTTTACCGTCGAGGTCGAGCGGAGCCTGCGCGTGCTCGACGGCGCGGTCGCCGTCTTCGACTCGGTCGCCGGCGTGCAGCCGCAGTCCGAGACCGTGTGGCGCCAGGCCGACAAGTACAAGGTGCCGCGGATCGCGTTCATCAACAAGATGGACCGCACCGGCGCGAACTTCTTCGCCGCCGTGCAGTCGATGCGCGACCGCCTGGGCGCGAACCCGGTGCCGATCCAGATCCCGATCGGCTCGGAGGAGAACTTCCAGGGCGTGATCGACCTCGTCGAGATGCAGGCGATCGTCTACAAGGACGACCTCGGCCAGCAGTTCGAGACCACCGAGATCCCCGCCGAGCTCGCCGAGCAGGCCCACGAGTACCACCATCAGCTGATCGACGCCGTCTCGAACTTCGACGACGAGGTGCTCGAGGCCTACATCGAGGACGAGAGCTCGGTCACCGTCGCCCAGATCAAGCGCGCCCTGCGCGCCGGCACGATCTCCGACGCGATCACGCCGGTGCTGCTCGGCAGCGCGTTCAAGAACAAGGGCGTCCAGCCGCTGCTCGACGCGGTGATCGACTACCTGCCGAGCCCGCTCGACGTCCCGCCGATCCAGGGGATCAATCCGAAGGACGAGAGCGAGACCGAGCGCGACGCGACGCTCGATGCGCCGTTCTCCGCGCTCGCGTTCAAGGTCATGTCCGATCCGTACGTCGGCAAGCTCACCTACTTCCGCGTCTACAGCGGCAAGCTGAAGGCCGGCGACCGCGTGCTGAACGCGACGACCGGCAAGACCGAGCGCGTCGGCCGGATCCTGCAGATGCACGCGAACCACCGCGAGGAGCGCGAGGAGATCGGCGCGGGCGAGATCGCCGCGGGTGTCGGGCTCAAGCAGACGACGACCGGCGACACGCTCTCGGCCGAGGCCACCCCGATCGTGCTCGAGTCGATGACGTTCCCCGAGCCCGTGATCTCGGTTGCCGTCGAGCCGAAGTCGAAGGCCGACCAGGACAAGCTCGGCACCGGCCTCGCCCGCCTCTCCGAGGAGGACCCGACCTTCCGCGTCACCTCGGACGACGAGACCGGCCAGACCCTGATCGCCGGCATGGGCGAGCTGCACCTCGAGATCATCGTCGACCGCCTCAAGCGCGAGTTCAACGTCGACGCGAACGTCGGCCGGCCGCAGGTCGCCTATCGCGAGACGATCGGGCAGCCCGCCGAGAAGATCCAGGGCCGCTTCGTCCGCCAGACCGGCGGCTCGGGCCAGTACGGCGACGCGGTGATCAACCTGCTCCCGCAGGAGCCCGGCGCCGGCTACGAGTTCGAGGACAAGATCGTCGGCGGCAAGATCCCGAAGGAGTACATCAAGCCGGTCGACGAAGGGATCCGGGAGGCCATGGGCTCCGGCGTTCTCGCCGGCTACCCGGTCGTGGACGTGAAGGTCCAGCTGATCGACGGCTCCTACCACGACGTCGACTCGAGCGAGCGCGCGTTCAAGATCGCCGGCTCGATGGCATTCAAGGAAGCGATGAAGCGGGCGAAGCCGAAGCTGCTCGAGCCCGTGATGGCGGTCGAGGTCACGACGCCGGACGACTATCTCGGCGACGTGATCGGCAACCTCAACTCGAGGCGCGGCCGGATCGAGTCCATGAGCCCGGTCGGCAACGCGCAGGTCGTGAAGGCGATCGTGCCGCTGTCCGAGATGTTCGGCTACGCCACGGATCTGCGCTCGATGTCACAGGGCCGCGCAGACTTCACCATGCAGTTCGAGCGGTACGAAGACGTTCCCAAGTCGATCGCCGACGAGATCATCGAAAAGGGCGGCGGCGGCTCCTAGCGGAGCACCCCGACATTCAAGGCCAACGGAGGAATAAGTCACATGGGCAAGCAGAAGTTCGAGCGCTCGAAGCCGCACGTCAACGTCGGCACGATCGGGCACATCGACCACGGAAAGACGACGCTCACGGCCGCGATCACGAAGGTGCTCGCGGACACCGGCAGCGGCGACACGCAGGCACGCGACTTCGCGTCGATCGACAACGCTCCCGAGGAGCGCGCCCGGGGCATCACGATCAACACCTCGCATGTCGAGTACGAGACGGCCAACCGTCACTACGCGCATGTCGACTGCCCGGGGCACGCCGACTACATCAAGAACATGATCACGGGCGCCGCCCAGATGGACGGCGCGATCCTCGTCGTCTCGGCCGCCGACGGCCCGATGCCGCAGACCCGCGAGCACATCCTCCTGGCGCGCCAGGTCGAGGTGCCGGCGATCGTGGTCGCGCTGAACAAGGCCGACATGGTCGACGACGAGGAGCTCCTCGAGCTCGTCGAGCTCGAGGTCCGCGAGCTGCTCTCCAAGTACGAGTTCCCGGGCGACGACATCCCGGTGATCCGCGTCTCGGCGCTGAAGGCGCTCGAGGGCGACGCCGAGTGGACGCCGAAGATCCTCGAGCTGATGGAGGCGGTCGACACCTACATTCCGGAGCCGGAGCGCGACGTCGACAAGCCGTTCCTGATGCCGATCGAGGACGTGTTCACGATCACGGGCCGCGGCACCGTCGTCACCGGCCGGATCGAGCAGGGCAAGATCGAGAGCGGCAACGAGGTCGAGATCGTCGGGATCCATCCCGAGGTCGCGAAGACCGTCGTCACCGGGCTCGAGATGTTCCAGAAGACGCTCGATTACGCCCAGGCGGGCGACAACGCCGGCGCGCTCCTGCGCGGTGTCAAGCGCGAGGAGGTCGAGCGCGGCCAGGTGCTCGCGAAGCCCGGCTCGATCACGCCGCACACGCAGTTCAATGCCGAGGTCTACGTGCTCTCGAAGGACGAGGGCGGACGGCACACGCCGTTCTTCAACAACTACCGGCCGCAGTTCTACTTCCGCACCACGGACGTGACCGGCGCGATCGGCCTTCCGGACGGCCAGGAGATGGTCATGCCGGGCGACAACACGACCATGAAGATCGAGCTGATCCAGCCGATCGCCATGGATCAGGGCCTCCGCTTCGCGATCCGCGAGGGCGGCCGCACCGTCGGCGCCGGCGTCGTGACGGAGATCATCAAATAACCATGGCGCAGGGAAAGATCCGCATCCGGCTCAAGGGCTACGACCACCAGCAACTGGACCGGTCGGCCCAGCAGATCGTCGACACCGCTCAGAGGAGCGGTGCGACGATCACCGGTCCGGTTCCGCTCCCGACCGAGAAGAACGTGTACTGCGTGATCCGGAGCCCGTTCAAGGACAAGGACTCGCGCGAGCACTTCGAGGTGCGCACGCACAAGCGCCTGATCGACATCCTGAGCCCGACGCCGAAGACGATCGACCAGCTGATGCGGCTCGATCTCCCGGCGGGAATCGACATCGAGATCAAGCTGTAATGGCCAAGGGAATCCTCGGCAGAAAGCTCGGCATGACCCAGCTCTTCGACCCGGAGAGCGGGGCGGTGACCCCTGTCACCGTGATCGCGGCCGGGCCGTGCCCGGTCGTCCAGGTGCGGACGGCCGCCGATCGACGGCTACGACGGCGTGCAGCTCGCCTTCGACCCGGTGCCCGCGTCGGAAGGTGACGATGCCCGAGCTCGGGCACCTGAAGCGCCACGGCGTCGGCGCCCATCGCACGATCGTCGAGTTCCGCGGCGGCCTCGACGGCGCGGTCGAGGGCGAGACGGTCACCGTCGCCGCCTTCGAGCCGGGCGACGAGGTCAAGGTCGCGGGCATCGGGATCGGCAAGGGCTTCCAGGGCACGATCAAGCGCCACAACTTCTCGAGCGGCCCGCGCGGCCACGGCTCGCACAACGTGCGCGCCCCCGGCTCGGTCGGCGCCTCCGCGACTCCCTCACGGGTGTTCAAGGGGATGAAGCTCCCGGGCCGGATGGGCGGCAAGCGGGTCACCCAGCTCGGTCTCACCGTCCACAGCGTCGACACCGAGAAGAACCTCCTGATCGTGAAGGGCTCGGTTCCCGGGCCACAAGAACGGTCTCGTCGAGGTACGTGGGTAGATGGCTGCTCCGAAGGCACACGTGCTCGACGCCAAGGGCGCGAAGGGCAAGGACGTCTCGCTCGAGGCGGCGATCTTCGGCGTCGAGGTCAAGCCGCACCTCGTCCACGAGGCGGTTCGGGCCGAGCAGGCCTCGCATCGCGCCGGCACGATGGCGACGAAGAGCCGCGGGCTCGTCTCCGGCGGCCGCTCCAAGCCGTGGCGCCAGAAGGGCACCGGCCGCGCCCGCGCCGGAACGATCCGCGCCGGGCAGTTCACGGGCGGCGGTCACATCTTCGCCAAGGTGCCGCGCAGCTTCGACCTGAAGGTCAACCGCAAGGCCGCGAAGGCCGCGCTCCGGTCGGCCCTTGCCAGCCATGCAGGCGACGGCACGCTCGCGCTGCTCGACGCAACGACGTTCGAGGAGCCTTCGACGAAGACTGCACTCGGTTTCGTGGAAGCCGCCGGCCTTGCCACCCCTATCGTCGTCGTGCTCGAGCAGGACGAGGTGCACGCGGCCCTGTCCTTCCGCAACCTCCCGCGCGTCGCGATCGTCACGCCGGCCGACCTCGAGGTCACCGCCGTCGTATGGGCCCGCTCGCTCGTCGTCAGCCAGGCAGCGCTCCCGCTCGTCGAGACGAGGGCCCGCTGATGGAAGCGCATCAGATCGTGCTCGCGCCGGTCGTCTCCGAGAAGAGCTACCACGGCTCCGTCTACGGCAAGTACACCTTCCGTGTGCATCCGGACGCCCACAAGACGCAGATCCGCCAGGCCGTCGAGGAGCTCTTCGAGGTGCACGTGGTGAGCGTCAACGTCAGCAAGGTCCAGGCCAAGCCCAAGCGCCGCGGCGCGATCAAGGGCACGCGCCAGGGCTGGAAGAAGGCGGTCGTCCAGCTCAAGGCGGGCGAGACCATCGAGGTCTTCCAGGGAGCGCAACTTTAGTGGCGATCCTGGCAACATCCGGCGGCGCCCGGCGCGCGATCACGCTGCGCCATGCTGCGTCCTCAGTCGCCCCGATGGGTCCAACTATCGAGGCTTCCTGCGTCCTTGCCTGGCTTGGTGCTCGCACCCCGGGCATCCACCAATGTCGCCAGGAGCGCCACTAATGCCGGTTCGCAGGTTCAAGCCAACAAGCCCCGGCCGCCGCTTCATGTCGGTCTCCGACTTTGCCGAGGTCACGAAGTCGAAGCCCGAGAAGAAGCTGACCGAGAAGCTCACGAAGAAGGGCGGCCGCAACAACAACGGCCGGATCACGACGCGCCATCAGGGCGGCGGTCACAAGCGCCGCTTCCGGATCATCGATTTCAAGCGCACGAAGGACGGGATCCCGGCCAAGGTGGCCGCGATCGAGTACGACCCGAACCGGTCGGCCCGGATCGCGCTGCTCCATTACGCCGACGGCTTCAAGGCGTACATCATCGCGCCCGCCGGGCTCCGCGTCGGCTCCGAGGTCCAGTCGGGCCCGGGCTCCGACATCAAGCCGGGCAATGCGCTCCCGCTCGAGAACATCCCTACCGGCACGCTCGTCCACAACGTCGAGCTGAAGCCCGGCAAGGGCGGCCAGATGGCCCGTTCGGCGGGCTCCGGCATCCAGCTCGTCGCGAAGGACCAGGGCTATGCGACGCTACGTCTCCCCTCGGGCGAGATGCGGCGCGTGCTCCTCACCTGCCGCGCCACGGTGGGCCAGGTCGGCAACGTCGACCACGGCAACATCACCGGTGGCAAGGCCGGCCGCTCGCGCTGGCTCGGTAAGCGCCCCACGGTGCGCGGCTCGGCGATGAACCCGGTCGACCATCCGCACGGCGGCGGCGAAGGCAAGTCCAAGGGCGGCCGCCATCCGGTCACCCCGTGGGGCGTGCCGACGCTCGGCAAGCGCACCCGCGGCAAGCACAAGGAATCCGACAAGCTCATCGTCCGCGGCAGGCGCCGCGGGAAGGAGAAGCGCTAATGAGCGTAGGCTGGACGGAGCTCATCAAGAGCGGAGGCGCCGCCTTGCCGGCGCTGGAGCAATAACGTGTCCCGTTCGAGCAAGAAGGGCCCGTTCGTCGAGGAGCGCCTGCTGGCGCGGATCGTGGCGATGAACGACGCCGGGAAGAAGCAGATGATCCGCACCTGGTCGCGTTCCTCGACGGTGTTCCCCGACATGGTCGGGCACACGATCGCGGTCCACGACGGCCGCAAGCACGTGCCGGTGTTCATCTCGGAGCAGATGGTCGGCCACAAGCTCGGCGAGTTCGCGCCGACGCGCCACTTCCGGGGCCACGCGGGCGACTCGAAGACACAGGTGAAGCGTTGACCGCTTCCCGTTCCTGGGTCGGCGCGACCGCGAAGCACGTGAAGGTGACGCCCCGCAAGGCGCGTCTTGTCGTCGACCACATCCGTGGGCGGCACGTGCAGGAGGCGCGCACGATCCTCGCCTTCATGCCGCGGGCAGCCGCTGCGGACATCGAGAAGGTGCTGAAGAGCGCGGTTGCGAACGCCGAGTCGGCTCACGGCTGGGACGGGGACGACCTCGTGATCTCGGCTGTGTACGTCGACGAGGGCCCGACGCTGAAGCGCTGGCAGCAGCGCGCGCGCGGCCGCGTCAACCAGATCTTGAAGCGCACCTCTCACATCACGATCAGGCTCGAGCAGGCTCAGAAGCCGGCCAACGAGAAGAGCTCACGCGACAGCGGGCCCGCTTCGGCCTCGGCCAAGCCCCGCCGGCGCAAGAAGAAGGAGGCGGTCGCATAATGGGCCAGAAAGTTCATCCTGGCGGCCTGCGGGTCGGCGTCATCCACGACTGGAAGTCGAACTGGATGGTTCCCGACAAGGAGTTCGCCGGCGCGCTGCTCGAGGACATCAAGATCCGCGAGCACATCATCAAGAAGCTCTCGCACGCTGGACTGTCGGACATCCTGATCCGCAAGGACAAGCAGCGGATCACGATCGACATCTACACGGCCCGTCCCGGGATCGTGATCGGAAAATCCGGCGTGGAGGTCGATGCGCTGCGTAAGGAAGTGCACGCGCTCACCAAGAAGAACGTCCACATCAACATCAACGAGATCAAGCGCCCGGAGCTCGATGCGAAACTCGTCGCCCAGTCCATCGCGGAGCAGCTGCAGAACAGGGTTTCGTTCCGCAGGGCGATGAAGCGCTCGCTCGCCTCGGCGATCCGCTCGGGTGCCGCGGGCGTGAAGGTCCAGTGCTCGGGCCGCCTCGGCGGCTCGGAGATGAGCCGGTCGGAGCAGTACTCGGAGGGCCGCGTCCCGCTGCACACGATCCGCGCCGACATCGACTACGGCTTCACCGAAGCCCGCACCCCGACCGGCCGCATCGGCGTCAAGGTCTGGATCAACAAGGGCGAGATCATGCCCGCCGGTTACGGCGGCGTCCCCGGCGGCGGCAAGGAGACTCGCCTGGGCGACCAGGACACCGCTCGTCGCCGTGGCGGCGCCAGCGAAGGGCTCGGCGCCTCGCGCGAGGCCGGCCGCAACCGCAGCCAGGATCGTGAGGGGCTCGGCCCGGTGCGCCGCGGCCGTCCCGGCCAGCGCGGCGGCCCCGGTGGAGGCGGACCCGGTGGCGGCGCCGGCTCGAGGCCCGGCGGCCCGCGCCGTGATTCGCGCCGCGAGCAGGCACAGGCTCCGGATCAGCCCGTTCAGGAGCAGGTCAGCGAAGAGGTTCTTGCGGTCGAGACGCCCGAGGTGGCAGAGCCGGTAGCGGTTCAGGAGCCGGTTGTCGTCGAGGAGGCGAAGGCCGCCGCGCCCGCGCCCGCCGTGGAGCCCACGGCCGTGGAGCAGCCGGTCGCGGCCGAGGAGCCTGTCGCCGTGGAGGAGCCTGTCGCGGTTGAGCAGCCTGTCGCGGCCGAGGAGCCGGAGGTCGAAGCCGAGGACACGGGCTACGAGACCGTGATCTCCTCGGCTGTGCCGTCGCCGGCCCCGGCGCCGAGCCGCTCGCGCAAGCCGAAGGCGCCGGCACCGGAGCCAGAGGCCGCCGCAGAGCCGGAGGCTGCCGCTGAGCCGGAGGCCGCCGAGGCGCCGGCCAAGGAACCTGTCGAGGAGCCGGCAGCCGCCGAAGAGCCTGCACCGAGCCCGGAGCCGAAAGCGGCCGCGGTCGAGGAGGACACCGGGTACGAGACGGTGATCGTCTCGGCCGTCAAGCCCGGCGGCCGTTCGAAGCGCTCGAGCAAGCCGGAGCCCGAAGCCGAAGCCGAGGAAGCCGCGGGCGACGAGGCCTCCGAGAGTGAGGACGAGGCCTGATGCTGCTTCCGAGGAGAACCAAGTTCCGCAAGCAGCACCGCGGTCGCCGTCGTGGCGAGGCGAAGGGCCAGTACACGGTCCAGTTCGGCGAGTACGGGATCAAGGCGCTCGAGAACGGCTGGGTGACGAACCGCCAGATCGAGGCCGCCCGGATCGCGATGACCCGGAAGATCCGCCGTGGCGGGAAGGTCTGGATCAACCTGTTCCCCGACAAGCCGTTCACGAAGAAGCCGGCCGAGACCCGGATGGGCAAGGGCAAGGGCTCTCCGGAGGGCTGGGTCGCAGTGGTCAAGCCCGGCCGGGTGATGTTCGAGCTCGCCGGCGTGCCGGAGCCCCTCGCCAAGGAGGCGCTCCGCCTTGCAGGCCAGAAGCTTCCGATCAAGACGAAGTTCGTGAAGCGCGAAGGCGGTGATCTCTTTGCGGGCTAGGGAGTTGCGCAGCATGAGCGAGCGACGAGCTCCAGGAGAAGCTGGCCGAGACCCGGAAGGAGCTCTTCAACCTCCGCTTCCAGGAGGCGATCGGGTCGCTCGAGAACACCACGCGGCTGCGCGTCACGCGCCGCGAGATCGCACGGATCATGACCGTCCAGCAAGAGCAGGCCCAGGCCGCGAGGGCGCAGGGCTAGGAGAGCGAGAGAGAAAATGGCAGACGACGAAAAAGACGAGAAGACCCAGCCCGAGGCCGCCGCGCCCGAGGCCGTGGAGCCGGAGGCCGTGGAGCCGGAGGCCGTGGAGCCGGAGGCCGCCGAGGCCGCGCCCGAGGCTGCTGAGCCCGAGCCTGCTGTGCCTGAGGCTGAGGTCGCTGAGCCCGAGGATGCGCCGGAGGCCGCTACGGCCGAGCCCGAGGCTGCCGCGGCGGAGCCGGAGGCAGAGCCGGCCGCAGAGGCAGAGCCCGCCGAGGCGGTAGAGGCGCCTGCAGCCGCAGACGAGCCCGCCGAAGCCGAAGCCGAGCCGGCAGCCGTCGCGCCGCCCGCCGTCAGCGGGCCGAAGAAAAAGCGCAAGCGCCTGCCGCGCGCGCTTCGCCACAAGCACACGAAGCCCGACCGCAAGGCTGGAGCCGAGCGCAAGCCGATCTCGCGCACGCCGAAGGCCGAGTCGGAGCCCGGGCGTCGTCAGGAGCGCCGCGGCGTCGTCGTCTCCGACAAGGGCGACAAGACGATCGTCGTGAAGGTCGAGATGATCCGGGCGCACCCGCGGTACAAGAAGGTCGTCCGTCGCAGCAACAAGCTCCACGCCCATGACGAGGCGAACACCGCGGCGATCGGAGATGTCGTGCGGATCGTCGAGACCCGCCCGCTGTCCAAGACGAAGCGCTGGCGCCTCGCCGAGATCGTCCAGAAGGCCAAATAATGATCCAGCAAGAGACACGTCTGAAGGTCGCCGACAACACCGGCGCGCGCGAGATCCTCTGCATCCGCGTCGCCGGCGGCTCGCGGCGCCGCTACGCCCGCGTGGGGGACATCATCACGGCTACCGTGAAGGCGGCCTCGCCGCAGGGCGCGATCAAGAAGGGCGAAGTCGTCAAGGCGGTGGTCGTGCGCACGAAGAAGCCGTTCGGGCGCGACGACGGCACGCTGATCGCGTTCGACGAGAACGCGGCCGTGATCATCGACGCCCAGAAGAACCCCCGCGGAACCCGGATCTTCGGGCCCGTGGCCCGTGAGTTGCGTGAGAAGAACTTCATGAAGATCGTGTCTTTGGCACCGGAGGTGTTGTAAGTGAAGGTCAAGAAGGGCGACCTCGTCCAGATGCTTTCAGGCAAGGATCGCGGCAAGCAGGGCCGCGTCGTCGACGCGCAGCCGCGTACCGGCCGCGTGACCGTCGAGAACCTGAACGTGATGACACGCCACACGAAGCCGCGCCCCGTCCGCAACAGCGGTCAGATGGGCGGCACGCAGATGACTCCGGGCGGCCGGATCGAGATCCCCGCCTCCGTGCCGGCCGACAACGTGATGCTCGTCTGCCCCATCTGCAAGCTGCCGACCCGCGTCGGGCACGCGTTCAAGGAGATCAAGGGTGGCACCGTCAAGATTCGCGTCTGCAAGCGCGAAGGCTGCGGACAGGAGATCGACTGATGATTCGGCTGACACCGAATCATCGCGAGGACGGCCGCTGCGCGACCGTTGCGCGCCCCGCGCCGTTTCGCGGCGGGACGGCAGGCTGCCCTGGGGCGCGGATGGGCCTGCGCGCGATGGGGGATAGGTCATGAGTGCTGTCGAGGAGACCTACGTGCCGCGGCTGAAGCAGCAGCTACAACGAGGAGCTTCGCGAGGCGCTGAAGGAGCAGTTCGGCCTCTCGTCGATCATGCAGGTGCCGACGATCGCGAAGATCACGCTGAACATGGGCGTCGGCGAGGCGAAGACCGACGCGAAGGTGCTCGACGCCGCGATGGAGGAGCTGACGATCATCGCCGGGCAGCGCGCCCAGATGCGCCGCGCCCGCAAGTCGGTCGCGCAGTTCAAGATCCGCGAGGGGATGCCGATCGGCTGCCGCGTCACGCTTCGCGGCGACCGGATGTGGGAGTTCCTCGACCGGCTCGTCTCGATCGCGCTGCCGCGGATCCGCGACTTCCGCGGTCTCTCGCCGAAGTCGTTCGACGGGCGCGGCAACTACTCGCTCGGACTGCGCGAGCAGATCATCTTCCCGGAAATCGACTACGACTCGATCAAGGAAATTCGCGGCCTCGACGTCGCGATCACCACCACCGCCGAGACGGACGAGCAGGCCGAGGCGCTCTTGCGCGGCCTCGGGATGCCGCTCGCCACTGAGGAGCGAAACGACTAAATGGCGAAGAAATCGATGATCGCGAAGGCCGCCCGCCCGGCGAAGTACAAGGTGCGGAACTACAGCCGCTGCAACAAGTGCGGCCGGCCTCGCGCCGTGTTCAAGAAGTTCGGGCTCTGCCGGATCTGCCTGCGCGAGCTCGCCCACCAGGGCGTGATCCCCGGGATGACCAAGAGCTCCTGGTAGGAGGGAAACGAATGCTGACCGACCCCGTAGCCGACATGCTCACGCGCATCCGCAACGCCAACAAGGCGCTGCACGACCGCGTCGAGATGCCGAGCTCGAATCTCAAGGAGCAGATCGCGCGGATCCTCAAGGAGGAGGGCTACGTGCGCGACTACCACGTCGAGCCGGCGGGCGAGCTCCCGTACAAGGTGCTCGTCGTGGAGCTCAAGTACGGCCGTGGCCGCGAGCGCGTGCTCACGGGCCTCAAGCGCATCTCCAAGCCCGGCCGGCGCATCTACGCCGGCAAGGACCGCCTTCCCCGCGTCCTCGGCGGCATGGGAACTGCAATCCTGTCCACGTCCCGCGGCGTGATCACGAGCCGCACCGCCGAGCGCGAAGGCATCGGCGGCGAAGTGATCTGTTTCGTCTGGTAGCTGAGAACGTCATGAGCCGAATCGGAAGACAGCCCATCGCAGTGCCTGCCGGAGTGATCGTGAAGGTCGATCCCGGCCGCGTGACCGTGAACGGGCCCAAGGGAGAGCTGCACCAGGTCGTCCCGGCGCGCATCTCGATCGAGCAGAACGAGGGCACGATCAACGTCTCGCGTCCGACCGATCGCGGCCCCGACCGCTCGCTCCACGGGCTGACGCGCACGCTCGTCGCGAACATGGTCGAGGGCGTCACGAACGGCTTCGAGAAGCGCCTCGAGATCCAGGGCGTCGGCTACCGCGCCGCGATGTCCGGCTCGAACCTCGAGCTCCAGGTCGGCTACTCGCATCCGGTGAGGATCACGCCGCGCCAGGGCATCGAGTTCGAGGTGCCGGTGCCGACCCAGGTGATCGTGCGCGGGATCGACAAGCAGGTCGTCGGTCAGACCGCAGCCGAGATCCGCAAGGTCCGCCCGCCCGAGCCGTACAAGGGCAAGGGCATCCGCTACGAAGGCGAGTTCGTGAGAAGAAAGGTGGGCAAGCGGGCATGATGGTTCGCATGGCACCGACCCAAGGCGGGGGCACCTCCCGGTTCCCCCACACCTCCTCCACTGGTCCGCTGGCGCGGACAGGCGGCTGCGCCGCCGGCAAGCGCGCATGAGCTCGCTCACCGTGCGCGAAGCGCGCCTTCGCCGTCATCGCCGCGTTCGCGGCAAGGTCTCGGGTTCCGCCGAGCGGCCCCGCCTCATGGTCTTCCGCTCGAACCGCGGCATGTTCGCGCAGATCGTCGACGACTCGACCGGCAAGACGCTCGCCTCCGCCAACTGGGTCGGCGTCAAGCACAAGGGCGACAAGACGAGCCAGGCACACGAGGTCGGCAAGGCGCTCGCGGCCGCCGCCAAGAAAGCGGGCGTCGAGGCTGTCGTCTTCGATCGCGCCGGCTACCTGTATCACGGACGCGTGAAGGCTCTCGCCGAGGGTGCGCGCGAGGGAGGATTGGTCTTCTGATGGCTGTCGATATCGCCGAATCCAGAGAGCTGAAGGAGCGCGTGGTCGAGATCAACCGCGTCGCCAAGGTCGTCAAGGGCGGACGGCGGTTCTCGTTCACCGCCCTCGTCGTGATCGGTGACGAGGTCGACCGCGTCGGCGTCGGCTACGGCAAGGCGCGCGAGGTTCCGCTCGCGATCTCGAAGGCCGTCGACGACGCGAAGAAGAACCTGTTCACGGTGCCCAAGCACGGGCAGACGATCACGCACGAGGTGCTCGGCCGCTTCGGCGCTGCACGCGTGCTCCTGCGGCCCGCCTCACCCGGAACCGGCGTCATCGCCGGCGGCGGCGTGCGCGCGGTACTCGAGCTCGGAGGCATCCGCGACGTGCTCGCGAAATCGCTCGGCACGACGAACCCGATCAACATGCTGAAAGCTGCCGAGGCCGCACTTCGCGACCTGCGGCGCCCCGAGGAGGTTGCCCTCGCACGCGGCAAGTCGATCCGCGACGTGCTGCCGATCCAGTATCCGAAGCTCGAGGAGCCGGAAGCCGTTGCCGCTGAGCCTGTTGTCGCGGCGGTTGCGGTCGCCGAAGTCGAGCCTGCTGCCTGCCGAAGAGGTTTCAGAGGACGCCGCGACGAAGGAAGAGGCCGTGGCGAGTGAGGAATCCGAGAATGCCGAAGCTTAGGCTCACCCAGACCGGAAGCGCGATCGGCCAGTCGCCGCGTCACCGCGGCACCCTGCGCGCCCTCGGCCTCGGCCGCATCGGCAAGACCCGTGAGCACGACCCGAGCCCGGTCATCGACGGCATGCTTAGGAAGGTGCGCCACCTCGTGAAGGTCGAGGAGGTGTGACGATGAGCGAAGAGCTGAACCTCTCCAACCTGTCGCCGGCCCAGCCCCGCAAGGATCGCAAGCGGGTCGGTCGCGGCCTGGGCTCCGGCAAGGGCCGCTACTCCGGACGCGGGATCAAGGGCCAGAAGTCGCGCGCAGGGTCGCACTACATGCGCGCCGGGTTCGAAGGCGGCCAGATGCCGCTCGCGATGCGCCTCCCGAAGCTGCGCGGCAACACCTCGCGCGACGCGATGCCGGTCGGCCCGTTCCGCACCTACAGCCAGCCCGTGAACATCCGCGACCTCGATCGCTTCGAGGCCGGAGACGAGGTCACGCCGGAGACGCTCAAGGCCAAGGGCCTGATCCGCTCGATCCGCAAAGACGTGAAGCTGCTCGGCATCGGTGAGCTGACGAAGAAGCTGACGATCAGCGTCCACGGCGCCTCCGCCACCGCCCGCGAGAAGGTCGAGGCCGCCGGCGGCACGCTCACGCTGCTCAAGGAGCCGAAGGTCAAGAAGGCGAAGAAGCACCGCGCCGCGTCCGAGCGGGTGAGCGAAGAGGACGACGCGAGACGCCGCGCGCCGCCGGGGCTCGAGCCCGCCGAAGGCCGAGGCCGCCGAGGCCGAGCGCGCCGAGGCCGAGTCGGAGAGCGAGGAGTAGCTTTGCTGTCCTGGCTCGCCAACGCCTGGCGGGTTCCGGAGCTTCGGCGCCGGGTGCTCTTCACCGCTTTCGTGCTCGCCGCGTACCGGCTCGGCTCGTGGATCCCGGCGCCGGGCGTCAACGCCTCGGCGATCTCGAGCCTGTTCGGGGGCGGTGTGCTCGGGCTGCTCAGCCTCTTCAGCGGCGGCGCGCTCGCCCGTTTCTCGATCTTCGCGCTCGGGATCATGCCCTACGTCACGGCGTCGATCGTGATCCAGCTGCTCACGGCGGCCGTGCCGCGGCTCGAGGAGCTGAAGCGCGAGGGCGAGTCGGGACAGGCGAAGATCACCCAGTACACGCGCTACTTCACCGTGATCATCGCCGGTGCCCAGGCTGCCGGGTACGCCTACCTGTTCCATCGGAGCGGCGGGCTGAAGCTCGACACCGGCCGTCTCGTGCTGATCATCATCACGCTCGCCGCCGGCACGACGCTCCTGATGTGGATGGGCGAGCAGATCACGAAGCGCGGCGTGGGGAACGGGATCTCGCTCCTGATCTTCGCCTCGATCCTCACCTCGGCGCCTGCCGGGATCCACGCCTGGGTCAACGGCGGCCCCGTCGAGAAGCTCTTCTTCCCGATCGTCGCCCTCGGCGTCATCGTCTCCGTCGTCTTCGTCCAGGAGGGCCAGCGCCGGATCCCGATCCAGTACGCGAAGAAGATGGTGGGCCGGCGCCAGACAGGCGGCCAGTCGACGTACATGCCGCTGCGCGTGAACATGGCCGGCGTGATCCCGGTGATCTTCGCCGCGACGCTGCTCGCACTGCCGCAGACACTCGGCGAGTTCCTGCCGAGCACCCAGAACTTCGTGAACCGGAACTTCTCGCAGGGATCCTGGAGCTACCTGCTGATCGAGGCGATCCTGATCATCCTCTTCACGTTCTTCTACACGTCCGTGACCTTCAACCCGGTCGACCAGGCCGACGAGCTCCGGAAGTACGGCGGGTACATCCCCGGGATCCGGCCCGGCCCGCCGACCGCGATCTACCTCGACCGCGTGCTGGCGCGCCTCACGCTGCCCGGGCGCGCTCTTCCTCGCGACCGTCGCCGTGCTCCCGTCGATCTTCATCAACGAGTTCAACTTCTCGCAGGCCACGTCCCGCGCGCTCGGCGGCACCTCGGTGCTGATCGTCGTCGGCGTCGCGCTCGACACGATGCGCCAGATGGAATCGCAGATGATGATGCGGTCGTACGAAGGGTTCCTGCGATAGCGATGCCAGACCGGTGCTGAACCTGCTGGTGCTGGGCCCGCAGGGGGCGGGGAAGGGAACGCAGGCGAAGCGGATCGCGACCGACTACGCGATCCCGCATATCTCGACCGGCGACATGTTCCGCGCGGCGATCGCCGCCGGAACCGAGCTCGGCCTGCGAGGTCGAGCCGATCCTCGCGAGCGGCGCGCTCGTCCCCGACGAGTCACGATCGCGCTGATCCGCGAGCGGCTCGGCGAAGCCGACGCGCGGCGCGGGTTCGTCCTCGACGGCTTCCCGCGCAATCCAGGCGCAGGCCGACGGCGCTCGACGAGATGCTGACGGGGATCGGCCGCCGTCTCGACGGAGTCCTCTTCTTCGACCTGCCCGACGACGTCGCGACCGAGCGGATGCTCGCCCGCGCAGCCGAGGAGAACCGTCGCCGACGACACCCCGGAGGTGATCGCCAAGCGCCTCGCCACCTACCACGCCGAGACCGAGCCGATCGTCGAGCACTACCGTGCCGCCGGCAAGCTCGTCCCGCTCCATGCCGAGCGCACGATCCCGGAGGTCTACGCCGAGGTCCAGACTGCGCTCGACGAGCTCGAGGACGTCAGCATGATCATCCGTAAGAGCGCCCGTGAGATCGAGCTGATGGCCGCCGCCGGCGCCGTCGTCGCCGAGACGCTCGCGCTGCTCGAGGAGCGGCTCGAGCCGGGGATCTCGATGATCGAGCTCGATGCGATCGCCGACGCCTACATCCTCTCGCGCGGCGCGACGCCGACCTCGAAGGGCTACAAGGGCTTCCCCGCCGCCACCTGCATCTCGCCGAACGAGATGATCGTCCACGGGATCCCGAGCGACTACCGCGCCGCCGAGGGCGACATCATCTCCTTCGACGTCGGAGTGACGAAGGACGGGCTGATCGCCGACTCTGCCGCCACCTTCGGCGTCGGCGAGATCTCGGACGAGGCGCAGCGCCTGCTCGACGTCTGCCGCGCGGCGCTCGTCGCCGGGATCGAGGCCGCACAGGTCGGTGCCGTCGTCGGGGACATCTCCGCCGCGATCCAGCCGATCGTCGAGGACGCCGGGTTCTCGGTCGTCCGCAGCCTCGTCGGCCACGGCGTCGGGAAGGCCTACCACGAGGAGCCTCAGATCCCGAACTTCGTCTCCGGGCTACCGCGGCTCGCCGCTCGTCGAGGGGATGACGATCGCGATCGAGCCGATGATCACCGCGGGGGCCCGGACGTCTACGCCCACGACGACGAATGGTCGATCTCGACCGTCGACGGCTCGCTCACGGCGCACTTCGAGCACACCGTCGCGATCACCGCCGGACGGCCCGAGGGTGCTCACGAAGGCCGCATCGGTCCTGGTACCATGATCGATGCGCGGCGAGAGCCGTGTTTCTGTCTGCGGCGGGCGGTTTCAGTCGAAACTCTGCGCCTGCGCGACACGGTTTGGACTCATCCAGTTTCTGACGATCAGAGAGGGCGATTGGCAAGCAAAGAAGAGAAGATCGAGGTCGAAGGCGAAGTCACCGAGGCGCTCCCGAGCACGATGTTCCGCGTCAAGCTCGACGGCGGCCACGATGTCCTCACCACGATCTCCGGAAAGATGCGCAAGCACTACATCCGCATCCTTCCGGGCGACAAGGTCAAGGTCGAGCTGAGCCCGTACGACCTGACCCGCGGCCGGATCACGTATCGCCACCGCTCGTAGATTGTTTCGCACAGGTCTTAGAGAGAGAGGTTTCGATGAAGGTACGTCCGTCAGTCAAAGCCATGTGTGACCACTGCCGCGTGATCAAGCGTCACGGCCGCGTGATGGTCATCTGCAAGAACAACCCCCGGCACAAGCAGCGGCAGGGCTAGCTCCGTATGGCCAGAATCGCCGGCGTCAACCTGCCCAACCAGAAGCGGCTCGAGATCGGGCTGACCTACATCTTCGGCATCGGCCGCCCGACCTCGGGCGAGATCTGCGCTGCACTCGGGCTCTCGCCCGACACCAAGGTGCGCGACCTGACCGAGGAAGAGGTCGCGAAGCTCCGCGACTACATCGACGAGCACTATCAGGTCGAGGGAGATCTCCGGCGCGAGCGGACGCAGGCGATCAAGCGCCTGTCCGAGATCGGCGCCTACCGCGGGATCCGCCACCGCCGCGGGCTGCCGGTGAACGGCCAGCGCACGAAGACGAACGCCCGCACGCGCAAGGGCCCGAAGAAGACCGTCGGCCGCGGCAAGAAGGCGAAGTAAGATGGCTCCCTCCGCGCAAGACAGCGACCAAGGGTCGCGCGCGCCGCCGCGTGCGCAAGAACATCGCGATCGGCCAGGCGCACATCAAGACGTCGTTCAACAACACGATCGTCGCGCTCACCGACCCGCAGGGCAACGTGATCGTCTGGGAGTCCGCCGGCTCCGCCGGGTTCAAGGGCTCGCGCAAGTCGACCCCGTTCGCCGCGCAGGTCACGGCCGACGCTGCCGCCCGCAAGGGCATGGATCATGGCCTTCAGAAGGTCGAGGTCTTCGTGAAGGGCCCGGGCTCCGGCCGCGACACGGCGATCCGCTCGCTCCAGGCCGCCGGGCTCGAGATCCTCGGCGTCAAGGACGTCTCCCCGCAGGCCCACAACGGCGTCCGCGCCAAGAAGCGTCGGAGGGTCTGAGACCATGGCGAGAGATACCTCACCGAAGTGCAAGCAGTGCCGTCGCGAGGGGATGAAGCTCTTCCTGAAGGGCGAGCGCTGCCTCACCGAGAAGTGCGCAGTCGAGCGCCGTAGCTACCCGCCGGGCGAGCACGGCCGGGGCCGGATCAAGCAGTCCGAGTACCTGCTCCAGTTGCGCGAGAAGCAGAAGGCACGCCGCTACTACGGTCTGCTCGAGGGACAGTTCCGCTACCTACTACGAGAAGGCGAGCCGCCAGGGCGGCGTGACGGGTGAGAACCTGCTGCGCATCCTCGAGACGCGCCTCGACAACGTCGTCTACCGCCTCGGGTTCGCCGCCTCGCGCGCCCAGGCGCGCCAGCTCGTCCGCCACGGCCACTTCTCGATCAACGGCCGCCGGGTCAACATCCCGAGCTACGGTGTTCGTCCGGACGATGTGGTCACGCTGAAGTCCGGCTCCACCGCCGAGCAGGTCATCCGCGACGCGACCGACCTCACCGCTGCCGTTGCTCCGTGGCTCCAGGCCGACCACGAGGGGCTCACCGGCAAGGTGCTGAAGTGGCCGGAGCGCGACGAGATCGACACGCCGGTGCAGGAACAGCTCATCGTCGAGCTCTACAGCAAGTAACGGCACGCTCGTTACCGGCTCTAGAAACCAGAGAAAGGATTCAAATTGGCTAGTCGCTCCACTGTGATGGACTTCCAGGTCCCGAAGATCACCCACGAGGAAGTCAAGGAGCATCGCGGGGTCTTCGTGATCGAGCCGCTCGACCGCGGCTTCGGCTACACGTTCGGGAACTCGCTCCGCCGCGTGCTGCTCTCCTCGCTCGAGGGCGCCGCAGTCACCTCCGTCAAGCTCGAAGGTGTCGCGCACGAGTTCACGACGCTCCCCGGCGTCCGCGAGGACGTCACCGACATCCTGCTCAACCTGAAGCAGCTCGTCTGCGTGCTCCACGGCGACTCCCCGGAGGTCGAGGTCCGCCTCACCGCCAAGGGCGAGGGGACCGTCACGGCCGCCGACATCGAGTGCCCCGCCGACCTCGAGATCCTGAACCCGGAGCTCGAGATCGCGAACATCTCGTCCAAGGGCCGCCTCGAGATCACGCTCACGATCGGCCGCGGCCGCGGCTACGTGCCCGCCGAGGGCAACCGCGGGCACGCTCACACGATCGGCGTGATCCCGGTCGACTCGATGTTCTCGCCGATCCGGCGCGTCGCCTACGACGTCGAGTCCGCGCGCGTCGGACAGCGCACCGACTACGACAAGCTCATCCTCGACGTCACGACCAACGGGTCGATCGATCCGAAGGACGCGATCGCCGAGGCGGCCGAGATCCTCATCCGCCAGCTCGCGATCTTCACCGACCTCGAGAAGATGGAGGGCTTCGGCGTCGACGCCCCCCAGCTCGACGGCGGAGCGATGGTCGATGTCTCGCTCGCGCACGGGATGGAGAACTTCCCGATCGAGGAGCTCGAGCTCGGCGTCCGCTCGTACAACTGCCTCAAGCGGGTCGGGATCGAGACGATCGGCGACCTCGTGACGAAGACGGAGAACGAGCTCGCCTCGATCCCGAACTTCGGCAAGAAGTCGATCGAAGAGGTCAAGGAGACGCTCGGCCAGCACGGTCTGCGCCTGCGCGGCGACAACGGCGGGCCGTCGGAGCTCTAAGACGCGATGCGGCACCAGCGCTCAGGCAAGAAGCTCGGCCGCGACTCGGCTCACCGCCGGGCGCTGTACGCCAACCTCACCTCGGAGCTGATCGAGCACGAGCGGATCAAGACGACCGTCACGAAGGCGAAGGCGGTCAAGCCGATCGCCGAGCAGATGATCACCCTCGGGCGGCGCGGCGACATCCACGCCCGCCGCCAGGCCGTGGCCTTCCTGCGCTCGAAGGACATCGTGCACAAGCTCTTCGCCGAGCTCGGGCCGCGCTTCGCGGACCGCCCCGGCGGCTACGCCCGGATCGTTCGGCTCGGGCCGCGCCCCGGTGACGCCGCCGAGATGGTCTACCTCGAGCTCGTCGACACGCCGCTCGTCTTCAAGCGCAAGCTCTCAGACGGCGAGGCGGAGGCCGCCCAGGTAGAACCGGCACAGCCGGGCGAGCTCGACGAGACCGAGGACGGCGCCGATGCGCCCGAGGAGCTCGAGCCGGCTGCCGAGGCAGACGGCGAGGGTGAGCCCGAAGCGGAAGCGGCTGAAGAGGCGGAGCCGGCCGAAGAGGCTGAACCAGCGGTTCTGGCCGAGCCGGCTGAAGAAGCTGAGGGCCCGGCCGAGCCCGAAGCCGAAGCGACGACGCTCCTCCGGCCTAAGCTCTAAGCCGCCAGTCCGAGTGCCACGCTGACGGCGACGATCACCGCGCCGGCGAGCGACACGGCGCCGAGCGAGGTCGTGAACCTCGTCGAGAAGAACCGCGCCCGCAGCGCGGCCAGCGCGACGAGCTCGAACGCAACCACCACGAATGCGGTGATCAGCGCCGCCCGGTAGTCGGGAATCAGGAATGGCAGCGAGTGCAGGATGCCGCCGACGAACGTCCCGAGTCCGGTGATCCCCCCGCGAACGAGAGGGCTACCGCGGCCGGTGAGCTCACCCGTGTCGGAGAGCCCTTCCGAGAACGCCATCGAGATCCCTGCCCCGATCGAGGTCGCGAGGCCCGCCGACGAATGCGTAGAAGGTGTTGTGGCTGACGATCGCGACTGAGAAGATCGGCGCCAGGGTCGAGAGCGAGCCGTCGATGAGCCCGACCATCGCCGGCTGGACACGCTGAAGGAGAAAATCGTGCTGCTCTGAGGTGGCGTGCTGGACTGAGCCGGCCTGCTGATCGGACATTACTATAGTGTATCAAACTAACTGCAAATCACTATACTATAAGGCAAACCTGACAAGCATTGTCAGGAGTGGCTGACGTGAACCTGAAGCTGACCCTCGCCTACGACGGCACCGGATTCCGCGGCTGGGCGCGACAGCCCGGCGAGCGGACGGTGGAGGGGGTGCTCGGGACGGCGCTCGAGACCCTCTACGGCTCCTACGAGCGCCTGGTGGTCGGAGGGCGCACCGACACGGGAGTCCATGCCCTTGCGAACGTGGCCTCGGTCGGGGTGACCGGCGGCGCCCCGCCGGAGCGCGCCGCGGAGGCGCTGAACGCGATCCTGCCCTGGGATCTGGCCGTCGTCAGTGCCGACGGTGCCCCCGCGGGATTCCATGCGCGCCACTCGGCCCGCTCCCGGTCCTACCGGTACCGGATCTGGCGCCGACGCTTCCCGTCTCCCTTCGAAACGACCCGCTCGCTCTGGCACCCCCAGCCGCTCGAGCTCCAGCGACTGCACGCCTCGGCCGCGATGCTCATCGGCACGCACGACTTCCGGGCCTTCACCCCGACGGAGACCCAGCACAAGACCTTCGTGCGAACGGTCGAAGACGCGTGCTGGCACGACCGGGGTGACGCCGTCGAGCTCGAGATCACGGCGAACTCGTTCCTGCGCCACATGGTCAGGACGCTCGTCGGGACGATGCTCGAGCTCGAGCCGGACAGGATCGTCGATCTCCTCCAGGGCTCCCCCCGCGCGGAAGCCGGCTCGACGGCGCCGCCGCACGGTCTCTATCTCGTCGAGGTCGACTACGACGGGAACGGCGATCGAGGTGGGACGCCGCTTCGCTAGCCACGGCTACGATCGGGCGCGTGCGCTTCCCGGTCGTGCTCTTCGATCTCGACGGCACCGTCGTCGACAGCGGCGGGATCATTCTCGCCTCGATGCGGCATGCAACGCAGACCGTGCTCGGGCGGGAGATTCCGGACGAGGCGCTGATGGCGGCGGTCGGCGGGCCCGGCCTCGAGGCGCAGATGCTCGAGCTCGGCGGCGACGAGAATCTCGACGACCTCGTCCGCACCTATCGCGCGCACAACGAGCCGCTGCACAGCGAGCTCCGGATGTGCTTCGGGATGGACGACGTGCTGCTGCGGCTTCGCGCCGAGGAACGCCTGCTCGGGCTCGTCTCGGCGAAGCGCCGCTCGACCGTCGAGCTCGCGTTCGCTGCGACCGAGATCGGGCACCTGTTCGACGTGGTGGTCGGCGGCGACGAGGCTCCGCGCAACAAGCCGGCGCCCGATCCGCTCCTGCTCGCGCTCGACCGGCTCGGTGAGAGCGGCAGACCGCGCGGTGTATATCGGCGACTCGCCGTTCGACATGGCCGCCGCCAAGGCCGCGAGGATGACGGCGATCGGAGTGACGTGGGGCGGCGTCCACGAACGCACGGCGCTCGCCGAGGCAGACGTCATCGTCGAGACGCCTGAGGAGCTCCTTGCCGCCCTCTGAGCTCGAGGCGCGCGTCGCCGAGCTACGCGAGCGCCTGGCGCGCTGGACGTACGAGTACAACGTGCTCGACGACCCGAGTGTCGAGGACGCCGTCTACGACCGGAGCTACGACGAGCTCGTCGCGCTCGAAACGGCGCATCCAGAGCTCGTCCGGCCCGACTCGCCGACGCAGCGGGTTGGGGCTCCGGTCTCCGACAGGTTCACGAAGGTGCGGCACCTCGAGCCGATGGGCTCACTCGACAAGGTCACGACCACCGAGGCGCTCGAGAAGTGGGCGGACGATGTCCGGAAGCGCCTCGATTCTGACGAGCCTGTCGTCTACGTGATCGAACCGAAGATCGACGGCCTCGCGATCAATCTCACGTACGAGGACGGCGTGCTCGTCCGGGGCGCCACCCGGGGCGACGGGATCGAGGGCGAGGACGTGACGGTGAACCTGCGCACGATCGAGACGGTGCCGCTGCGGATGCTCGGCAGCGATCCGCCGACGCTCCTCGAGGTTCGCGGTGAGGTCTACCTGCCGATCTCGGGCTTCAACGAGCTGAACGCACGGCTGGCCGGGACGAAACAGAAGCTCGCCCCGAACCCGCGCAACGCCGCCGCCGGCTCGCTCCGCCAGAAGGATTCGGCGATCACGGCCTCGCGTCCGCTCGCGACGTGGGCCTACGGGGTCGGGCGCCGCGAGGGGCTCGAGCTCGAGTCGCACTGGGAGACGCTTACGTGGCTCCGCGAGCACGGCTTTCGCACGAACCCGCATGCCGAACGGCTCGACACGATCGAGGCCGTCGCGAAGGCCTGCCGCGACTGGGAGACGAAGCGCAAGGAGCTCGACTACGAGATCGACGGGATCGTGGTCAAGGTCGACTCGATCGCTCAGCAGACTGTGCTCGGCGCGCTCCACTCGCGTCCGCGCTGGGCCCGCGCCTACAAATGGGCTCCGGCGACCGCGGAGACGAAGCTCCACCAGATCGCGATCCGCGTCGGCCGGACGGGCGCCCTCAATCCGTGGGCGCTCCTCGAGCCGGTGCAGGTCGGCGGCGTCACGGTCTCCCGGGCGACGCTCCACAACGAGGAGGACATCAACCGCAAGGAGATCCGCGAGGGCGATCAGGTGATCGTTCAGCGCGCCGGCGACGTGATTCCGCAGGTGGTCGGGCCGGCGGGGCCGCATGCGCCGGGTACCCGGGAGTTCCGGATGCCGACGCACTGCCCGCTCTGCGGCACCGCGATCGTCAAGCCCGAGGGCGAGGTGATGCATCGCTGCCCCAATCGCGCGTGCCCCTCGCGCGGGCTCGAGACGCTGATCAACTGGGTCGGCGCGGCGGCGGACATCGACGGGGTGGGGGAGCAGTTCGTCCGGCGGCTGTGGGCCGAGGGACTGCTGCGCTCGATGCCCGATCTCTACCGGCTCACCGCCGAGCAGTTGATGGAGCAGGACGGCTACGGCGAGATCTCGGCGCGGAACGCGATCGACGCGATCGAGGCGTCGCGGCAGACGATGCCGTTTCGCCGGGCGCTCTTCGGCCTGAACATCCCGGACGTGGGGTGGGTGACGGCACAGAACCTCGCGCGGCACTTCGGCTCGGTCGATGCGCTCATGGCCGCCTCTCCGGAGGATCTCGTCGAGTGCGAGGGCATCGGGCCCGAGCGCGCCGAGGCGATCGCCGACTGGTTCGCAGACGAGGACAACCGCCGGCTGATCGACGAGCTGCGCGGCCTTGGGCTGAACTTCGAGGCCGACGAGGGCGACGCGCGCAAGGAGGGCCCGCTCACCGGGAAGCAGTACGTCGTCACCGGCACGCTCGAGGACTACACGCGGGAGGAGGCGACGGCCGCGCTCGAGGCGCTCGGTGCCAAGGTCTCGGACAATGTCTCGAAGAAGACGACCGGTGTGATCGTCGGCGAGAGCCCGGGCCGCAGCAAGCTGTCGAAGGCCGAGGCTGCCGGTGTCCCGATTCTCAGCGAAGCCGACCTGAAGGCGCTACTGGCCTAGGTCGTCGAGCAGGGCATCGGCGACGCCGTCCTCGGCGGAGTGCGCCGCCCAGTAGTTCACCGGATGGCCGTTCTCGATCGTCACGAAGGCGAAGCGGGTGCCGACGTAGCCCGAGAGCGCCGAGGAGATGTCGGTCGTACCGGTCTTGCCCCTGACGAGCCCGTGCTTCGGATTGTCGAGGAGCCGGTTCTGGAGGGTGCCCGGCTGCCCGGCGACAGCGAGTGCGTTCCAGACGATCTTCCGCATCGTGGGGTCGTTCCAGATCAGCACGAGCAGCGAGGTGAGCTCGCGCGCGGTCACGCGGTCGTCGCGGGAGAGACCCGACCCGTCGGCGATGCGCACTCCTGCGACCGGGACGCCTGCCTCGCGCAGGTCGCGCCGGACGACGTCGGCGCCGGCGACCGTGGTGCCGTGCCCGACGGCCTGCAGGCCGATCGCCTTCAGCACCATCTCCGCGGTGAAGTTGTCGCTCCAGTGATCCATGAACTGGAGGATCTGCGAGAGCGGGTCGGAGTAGATCGTCGCGAGCGTGACCGCTTGCGGGCCGGCGTTGTGCAGGATCGCGCCCCGGGCGGTGATCCCCCGCTTGCGCAGGAGCTGGTCGAAGCGCCTGGCGGCCGCGAGCGCCGGTTGGGCGACGAGGCGATTGCCCACGGCGCCTCGGTCGACGACCAGGGCCGAGAGCGGAGGCGACTCGTTTCCGGCGAACGAGGGGAGCCAGCCCGGCGCGGTTCGCTTCGTGTCGAACGCCGTCTCGTCACCCGCGATCCCGCCCGTGACGTGACGGATTCCCTCGCGCCAGAGGATGTTCACGAGCCGCTGCAGATCGCTCGAGGTGAGGCTCGGATCGCCGTAGCCCTTCAGGATCAGCCGACCTTCCCATGTGTCCCCGACACGGTGCCCCTGCCCGAGGAGCGCAGTCGGGAAGCGATATTTGGCGCCGAGCTCGACGAGCGCGGCGTAGGTGACCGAGAGCTTCTCGTTCGACGCCGGCTCGAGCGACAGGTCGGCGTTCCTCGCGAAGACGACGCGCCCGCTCGGGAGCGCCACGACCATCGCGGTGGAGTCGCCGGCAACGACGCCGGGCACATGGAACGTGCCCGCGAGACGACTGTGGAGGGTTCCAGAGTCGGCACCCGCCGCTCCGGCCGCGAGAGCGAGGGCAAGCACGATGGCGGCGAGGGTACGCACCCGAACCCGGATTCTGCCCGACCCGTCGGATTCCTCGCAACCGGAAGAAAGCCGCCGACAGCAACCCACGAACCGCGACCACCCCGACACGTGCCCAGAGCGGCCGTGGCTCGAAGGGCTTAGACCCGGGGACAGTCCCCTGGACATGGCGAGAGCGGCCGTGGCTCGAAGGGCTTAGACCCGGGGACAGTCCCCGGGACATGGCGAGAGCGGCCGGGGCTCGAAGGGCTTAGATCGAGGGACAGTCCCCTGGACATGGCTCGGTCAGGCATGCCCGGGACGGACCTCGCGTGGAAGCTGCCGAAGGCGGAAGGCGGACGCCGGAGTTCGGCGGCCTCAGGCGAGCCCGGAACGGACGGCGAAGACGGCTGCCTGGATCCGGTTCTCGATCTGGAGCTTCATCAGGATGTTCGAGATGTGGTTCTTGACCGTCTTCGGGCTGATATGCAGCTCGGCGGCGATCTGGGCGTTGTCGTTGCCGCTCGCGATCAGGCGCAGAACCTGCATCTCGCGGTCGGAAAGCCCGGCGGCCGCCTCCTCGCGCGCGGCAGGGCTCGCCGCCCGCAACTGCCCTAGGACCTTCGACGCGATCGCGGGCGAGATCAGAGACTCACCGTTGGCCGCCGCGCGGATCCCGGTGACCAGGTCGTGGATCGAGGAGTCCTTCAGCAGGTAGCCACATGCACCCGCCATGATCGCGTCCATCACGTCCGCATCCTGGTTCGAGGCCGAAAGGACGAGAACACGGGTGGTCGGTGCCGTCATCGACATCTTGGCGGTCGCCTCGGACCCGCTGATCCCCGGCATGTTGAGATCCATCACGACCACGTCGGGAGCGAGCGCGCCGATCTGCGCGAGCGCGTCCCGGCCGGTGTCCGCCTCGCCGACGACGTCGACGCCTTCCGCCTCGAGCAGCGTTCGCAGCCCCCGCCGGAACAGGTCGTGGTCGTCGACCAGGAGCACACGAGGCGAGGATTCCACGGCATGTTGCGTCGATGGGCGCACCGGTGCAGCCTTCCCCCCTGCGGATCGTCTAGTTATTCGACGTCGATTGTGACAGTTCGGCGGCCCCAGGCATCGGCTTGAGCTTCGGTGGGGAACCAGAGATCGATCGTCGTCCCGACGACCGCCGAACCGGTGTCGGCGGCAACGGCCATGCCGTAGCCCGGGACGAACATGTGGGTTCCAAGCGGGATCACCGAGGGGTCGACCGCGGCGATTCCCCAGCCGACCGGTAGCCCGGTCGACGTCCGGCCCGGCAGGTCGTAGGCGGTCGCGCTGACAGTGAACGTGCGGGTGCTCGAGGAAGCGATCACCGCGGCGACGGGCGCGGCCGGAGGCGAGACCGTGTCCGATTGCGCCGGCGTGACGAGCATCTCCGAGCGGACAACGGCCGCGTCTGCCTCGGCATTCAGCCGGGCGATCCGGGCCGCATCGAGCGAGCGGGCGCTCGTGAGCTGCGAGAGGTAGGAGACACGGTCGGCGTGGAGCTGCTCGAGCTCTGTCACGGTGCGGCCAGCGGCCGCGGTCGTTGCTGCCAGCGTGTGCTCGCGGACTCCCAGCTCGCGCCTGAGCTGGATCATCTGGCTCTGGGCGGAGTGGACCTGGATCACGACGTCCGCGTTGACCGCCGCGACGCGATTGAACTCGTCGAGCTGGGTCATCGCGTCCTGCAGCGATTTCGCCCCCAACAGAACCTCGAGCGAGCTCGTGGTCCCGTGGTCGTAGATGAAACGGAGCCGCGTGGCGAGACGAAGCTGTGAGAGGTGGACGTCGAGTCGCGCCAGCCGGAGCTCATGGCGCAGCGATGCCCTCTCGGTCACGAGTTGCTGTCCGTCGGCATCGAGCACAGTAAGCCGCTGCCTCGCCGTCGCAAGCCGCTCGTCGAGGGAGTACAGATCGAGAACCGCGGCCCGCGACTTCGCCGCGAGCGCTGCGTCGTCGGCGTGAAGGCTTCCCACCGACGGCGTCGGAGAGGCGCTTCCGGCGGGCGAGATTCCGAGCAGGCCAAGGCACGCTACTGCGCCCAGCACGAACCCCCTCTTCCCCTTGACCTGCCCGAGCAAGTGCGGGACCGTACCACAGTCGGGGCTCGATTTCCGCCCCTGCTAGGTATCTAGTTCCACTTTTCAATAGTTTCTCAGCCCGTTCCGGGTTGCTCGTGTCTGAGCAGGTTGCTAACCTCCCCCCTTCGTGACGTGCCGGCCCCACCCGGTGCGCCGATCCTCGGAGGTCTCGCAGGCGCCGTCTGCCGCGAGGTGGGGGTCTGCGCCATACCTGCTGCTCTTGCTCGTTGCGGCTCTCTTCACGGCCTCCCGGGCCGCCGCGTCACCCTCCCCGTCGATCACCGCAACACAGGCCGAGGCGCAACAGGTCGTGGGCGAGATCAACGAGCTCAACGCGAGCCTCAGCCGCTCGGACGAGCTCGTCAACCTCGCGAACCTGAAGCTCGCCCGGGTTCGGCAGCAGATCGCGACGAACCGGCGGGAGCTCGTGATCGCCAAGCGCAATCTCACGAAGAGCCGCCGGACGATCGCCGTTCGGCTCGTCAAGCTGTACACGACCGGGCAGACCTCGACACTCGAGGTCATCCTCGGTTCGCAGAGCCTCGCGCAGGTCATGACGCGGATCGACACCGCGAACCGCGTCTCCAGCCTCGACGTGCAGGTTGCAACGCAGGTTGTGCATTTCAAGGCTGCGATCCTCGAGAGCCGGACAGAGCTCGCGACTGAGCGGGCTCAGGTGGCGCGGCTTCTCGCCGAGCGGACGCAGGAGCGCCGGGCGATCGAGGTGCGCGTCGGCGAGAAACAGAGTTTGCTGACGTCGCTGAACGGGCAGGTGCAGCGGCTGCTGGCGGCGCAGCAGGCAGCCGAGCTGAGAGCCTCCCAGGCCGCGGAGGCCAGAGTGGTCGGCGCTCAGGCTCAGGCATCCGAGTCGTTTGCCACCGACGCCGTCGGCGCGACTGCCGCGACACCCGAGGGGGCGACCGTGGTGCCGCCCTCGAGTCACACGGGAGTTGTCGGCGTTGCGCTGCAATACCTCGGGACTCCATATGTCTGGGCCGGCGCCTCACCCGGCGGGTTCGACTGCTCAGGCCTCGTGATGTACGCGTATTCGCAGGTCGGTGTGTCGCTACCGCACTCCTCGTATGCGATGGCAAGCGTGGGGACACCGGTTCCGAAGGACCAGCTGCAGCCCGGAGACATCGTCTTCTTCGATGGTGACGGGCATGTCGGGATCTATGTCGGCGGCGGCGAGTTCGTCCACGCTCCGCACACGGGCACGGTCGTCCAGGTCTCGAGCCTCGACAGTGGTTCCTACGCCGCCGGATACGACGGCGCACGGCGCGTCTCGTAGCTCGAAGCGGCAGGCAGGAACCCGGTGTGGCGAAGGCGAAGAACGGGAACCCTCTCTAGACTTCTCTCCTGCTCATGCGCACAACCTGGAACGGATCAATCAGCTTCGGGCTCGTCAGCATTCCTGTCGGGCTCTCGCCGGCGACGGCGTCCTCGGCGCGGCAGTCGGACGTGCAGTTCAAGCTGCTCCACCGCACCTGCCTGACCCCGATCAAGCAGAAGCGCTGGTGCCCGTTCCACGACGTCGAGCTCGCTCCCGACGAGATCGTGAAGGGTTGGGAGGCGGCCAAGGGCCAGTTCGTGCCGGTCGAGGACGAGGAGCTCGAGGCGCTCGAGAGCTTCGACACCTCACGCGCGATCGAGATCCGGCGGTTCGTCCCGGCTGGTGAGGTCGACCCGATCTTCTTCGATCGGACCTACTTCCTCGTCCCCGCCGCGACCGAGGCGCAGCGCCGGCCCTATGCGCTTCTGATCGAGGCGATGGCCGAAGCGGCCGTCGTCGGGCTCGGGTCATTCGTGCTGGCCGGGAAGGAAAAGCTCTGCCTGATCCGGCCGAAGGGGCATGCGCTCGCGCTCGAGACGCTGTTCCTGACAGAAGACGTCAGGAGCCAGGAGGAGATCGACGAGCCTGTCGCCGCGACAGGGGTGAAGAAGGAGGAGCTCGCGCTGGCCCGGCAGATCATCTCCGGTCTCGAAGGCGAGTTCGACCCCGACGAGCTCCGGAGCGACTACCGCACCCGGTTGCGAGATCTGCTCGAGGCGAAGCTCGAGGGCCGCGAGCTCGTCGAGCCGACACCGGAGACCGAGGATGCCCCAGTGATCGATCTGATGGAAGCGCTCAGGGCATCAGTCGCCGCCTCGAAGGGCGGCACCGGCGAAAAGAAGCCCGCCGCACGCAAGAAACGCGCCGCTACGGGCTGAGCTCCGTCTGGTCTGAGCCCAGCCTGATACGAGCTCAGTGCTGCTGCGGTAGCGCGTCCAGTGCCGCCAGATGCGCCTGGAAGAGGGTCTTGTCGATCTTCCCCTGGTAGATCGGCACGGCTTCTTCGATGCAGATCCGGATGACTTCGGCGCGCTCGATCCCGACTTCCTTGGACAACTCCTCGGGCGTCAGATGGTTGGCCATGCTGCTCCTTTCATCCTGAGCTCAATGTCGCTTCAAGTTCACTGGCCGTGCAGCAAAAAAACAGCCCGCCGCGCTCGAGGCGCAGGCGGGCTGGATCCTCCGCAGGTATCCGGAGGCAGGCATTACCGCGCCACCTGCCCTATCCGGAGCCTGTTCACCATTCGTACGATAGTTCATCGAGCGGTTGTCTCGCAAGCGGGATGGCCGGTCGCTCGTACCGGTACGATTCTCGCGCTCGGGGTGTGGCGCAGCCTGGTAGCGCGCTCCGTTCGGGTCGGAGAGGCCCCCAGTTCAAATCTGGGCACCCCGATTTACCACGGGGGAACCGAACAAGGTTCCCCCGTATCCGTTCTTGCGGGCGAGTGAACTGCTCGCATTGAGCGAGCTCGGTCTCCGGTGCGATACCGATGCCGGCGCAATCTCCGTATCCGCTTCTATCCTGCGCTCTCATGCCGGGAGCCAAGCTTCGCGCGGTCGTCTTCGATGTCGATTTCACCCTGGTCCGACCTGGGCCGGATCTCGGGCCCGAGGGTTACCATCGGCTCGGGCTTCGCTACGGCTTCGAACTCGACCCCTCGAGGTACGAGGAGGCGCGGGCGGCGGCGTTCGCCGAGGTCGAGCGTCATCCCGAGCTCGACCACGACGAGGAGATCTGGGTGCTCTTCACGGAGCGGATCATCATCGGGATGGGCGGCAGCGGCGAGACCTACCGGGCGGCCGTCGAGATGGAGCGACGGTGGTCCCACTCCCATCACTTCGAGGTCTACGACGACGTGGTGCCGGCGCTCGCCGCGATGCGCGCCCACGGGCTCTCGATCGGATTGCTCTCGAACTCTTCGCGCGACCTGGACGATTTCGTCGGGCATCACGGGCTCGATGCCGACGCGGTGCTCACGTCCCATGCGCACGGCAAGACGAAGCCGCACGAGTCGATCTTCCTGGCACTGCTCGCGTTACTCGACGTCCGGCCGGAGCAGGCGGTGATGGTCGGGGATACGGTGCACGACGACATCGAGGGAGCGCGCGCCGTGGGGATGCAGGCGGTGCTGATCGATCGCGACGGCCGCCACCCTGAGTTTCCACGCGCACTTCGCGATCTGCGCGGGCTTTCGGCGGCGCTCGGGCTCGAATAGTCTGCAGGCGTGCGCCGCGTGAACATCTTCGAGCCCGAGTTCGGGCACTCCTCGGAGCGAGAGGGATATCGGTCGCGCTCTGCCCGAGTCGGCCGGGCAATCGGCAGCTCCCAGATGGGAGCGACGCTCTACGAGCTTCCCGACGGCGAACGGACCTATCCGTTCCATTTCCACCATGCGATCGAGGAGTGGCTCGTCGTCATCTCGGGGACGCCGACCCTGCGCGATTCGGGAGGGGAGCGGATCCTGCGCGCAGGCGATGTCGTTTGCTTCCCGACCGGGGCCGAGGGAGCCCATCAGGTGTGCGGGCCGGGGACGGTGCTGATCATCTCCGCGAGCGCAAATCTCGAGGTCTCGGAGTATCCGGACAGCGGAAAGGTCGGCGTTTCTCATCCCCGGAAGGTGTTTCGCGTTGCGGATGCCGTCGACTACTGGGAGGGCGAGTGACGCAGGAGGCGAACCTCTTCGACACCCCCCGGACACGGGACGAGGGCGATCCGGCCGGGTACGAGGTGCCGTATGCCCGGATCGGCCCGCTCGTCGGAGGCTCGGCGCTCGGGTTGACGGTGTACGAGCTCGCGGAGGGACAGAGCATCTGCCCCTACCACTACGAGTATCCGTGCGAGGAGTGGCTGCTCGTGCTCCAGGGGACACCGACGCTCCGTGACCCCGGGGGCGAGACGAAGCTCGATCCGGGCGACGTCGTCTGCTTCGAACCCGGCCCGGAAGGAGCCCACAAGGTCACGAACCACGATGCGGGGACGGTCCTCGTGGCGATGCTCTCGACCAAACAGAAGACCGCCGTCGCCGTCTATCCGGACAGCGACAAGGTCGGCGTCTGGTCGGGCGACGGCGAGGTAAAAGCCCTCTTCCCTCGCTCCGCCGCCGTCGACTACTGGCACGGCGAGTTGCCGGCAGCCGAGTAGCGTCGGCAAGCCAACACCACTTTTCTGGGCAGGCCGTTTCGAGCCATGTCCAGGGGACTGTCCCCGGTCATGTCCCTGGCGGCCAGGTCCAGGGGACTGTCCCTCGACTGTTCGTTTCGGCCACTGTCCGGGGGACTGTCCCTCGGACTTGGCCAAAAGCGCCGATGCGGTCTGGAGTCGCGTTGGCTAGGTTCGAACTCATGGCGCGCAGGCCGAGGTCGCTGCTTCCGGAGTTCGGTGTCTTCCACGTCACGACGCGCGGCGTGGAGAAGCGGCCGATCTACATGGACGACGAGGACCGACAGAGATTCATGCGATTGCTTCACCAGATCGTGCGGCGATACGGGTGGAAATGTCACGCGTATTGCCTGATGAGAAATCACTACCACCTGGTGGTCGAGACCGAGCTCGCGAGCCTGTCGGCGGGTCAGCATCGGCTGAACGGCCTCTACGCGCAGGGATTCAACGAACGGTATGACCGTGTCGGGCACCTCTTCCAGGGTCGGTTCGGCGCCCGTGTGATCGGTGACGACGAGTATCTGGTCGACGCGATCGAGTACGTCTGGAACAACCCGGTGCGCGCCGGGCTCTGCGAAGAGCCCCATCACTGGCGCTGGAGCGGGGCGATCCGCTCAGCTACGGGCGTGAACCGGCGAGAGCGCCGGAGCCCAAGAGCAGAGCGGGGAGACCTCGCCGCGGGCGCCGTTCAGTTGCCGGTATCCGAGGGCGTGCTCGGCCTGCATCATCTTGTGGATCTGGGTCGTCCCCTCGTAGATGATCGGTGCGCGCGCGTTGCGGAAATACCGCTCGATCCCGAACTCCGCGCTGTAGCCGTACGACCCGAACACCTGGATCGCGAGGTGGGACGCCTCGAACGCCGACTCGGTCGCATGCCATTTCGCAAGAGACGTCTCGCGCGTCGAGCGCTTGCCCACGTTCTTCATCCACGCCGCCTGCATCACGAGCAGCTTCGAGGTCTCGTAACCGAGCACCATCTTCGCGATCATGTCCTGCACGAACTGGTACCGGCCGATCTCGCTGCCGAATGTCTCGCGATCCCTGGCGTACTCCGTCGAGCGTTCGAGGCACGCGCGCACCACGCCGCACGCGCCCGCAGCGACGGTGAACCGGCCCTGATCGAGCGAGTACATCGCCACCTCGAACCCCTGGCCCTCCTCGCCGATCCGGTTCTCCACCGGCACCTCGACGTTCTCGAAGAAGAGCTCGCCGGTCGATCCGGCCCAGATCCCGAGCTTGTTCTCGGTGTCCGCGGAGGTGAAGCCGGGCGTTCCCTTCTCGAGCACGAATGCCGTGATTCCCTTGTGGCCCGCCTCGGGATCCGTCTTTGCGAACACGAGCGCGTGATCCGCGACGGTCGCGTACGAGATCCAGTTCTTCTGCCCGTTCAGCACGTAGACGTCGCCCTCGCGACGTGCCGTCGAGCGCATCGCGGCCACGTCCGACCCGGCCTCCGGCTCGGTCAGCCCGAAGCAGGCGAGCTTCGTCCCGTGAGCCTGCGGGACGAGCCACCGGTGCTTCTGCGCCTCGGTCCCGTACCGCAGCAGAGAGAGCGAGTTCAGCCCCACGTGCACCGAGATCAGCGTCCTGAAGGCAGCCTCGCCGCGCTCGATCTCCTCGCACGCGAGCGCCTCGGCGACGAAGTCGAGGCCCGCGCCGCCGTACTCCTCCGGGATCACGATCCCGAGGATCCCGAGCTCCGCCATCCCGGCAATCAGGTCGAGATCGAGCCGGTGGTCGATATCGTTCTGAACCGCCACCGGAAGCACGCGGTCATCGACGAACGCGCGTACTGTGTCCTGAAGCAGCCGCTGCTCGGCTGTGAGGTCGAACTCCACCGCACAAGCCTAGATGCAGATGGGCATCTTTCCCCACGCTTCCCTCGTTCTCGGGCTCGCACTCGCCCTCCTCACCGCCGCGGCGTTCAACTGGTCGTGGGTCGCGCAGCACTCGATCACCTCGAGGCTGCCGCGTCTCACCCTCAGGCATCCCTGGCGTTCGCTCGGACTGCTCTTCGGACACCGCCGCTGGCGAAACGCGTTTCTGATCGGGATCGCCGGCTGGGCGCTCTACATCGTCGCGCTCCGCCTGGCGCCGCTCTCGCTCGTCCAGGCCGTCTCGGCCGGCGGCCTCGCGCTCCTCGCCGTACTCGCCCAGCGCGAGGAAGGCACGCCCTTTCCGCGCCGCGAGTGGATCGGGGTCGGCCTCGCCGTACTCGGGCTCGTCTTCCTCTCGGTCTCCCTGGCCGGCGGTTCGAGCGGCAGCGCCGCCGGGTCATGGATCGCCGTGGCTGCGTGGTTCCTCGTCTCGTTCGTGGTGGTCGGGCTTGCGATCGGCCCGCTCGCTCCGCTCCTGGCCCCCGGCGCCGGCTTCGGCCTCGCCGCCGGCGTCACCTACGCTGCCGCGGACGTCGGAACGAAGGCCGCGGTCCACGGGGGCGCGCTCGTACTCTTCGCGGCGCCGGTCTGGGCCTGCCACGGGCTCGCCTTCGTCCTGATCCAGTTCTCGTTCCAGCGCGGCCGCGCGCTCGCGACCGCCGGGCTCTCGTCGTTCATGACGAACGCGCTCCCGATCGCCGCGGGCCTCGCGATCTTCCACGAGACGGCGCCCCCGGGCGTGCTCGGCGCGCTCCGCTTCGTCGCGTTCGGCTGCGTCGTGCTCGGTGCCGCCGCCGTGGCCCGGCGCGAGCCGAGCCCCCCGGCCGAAACCGCCGAGGGGCAGCCTGCCGAACACATGGGAGGCGTCCTCACCAAAATTTCACCGTGACCCCCGTACGCGCCCGATAGGATTTCGCGCCTTGAGCGTTCGCGCTTCGAATCCGCCTGCCCCCGTCCGCAGGACCGCCCCTGCCGTCCGTGACGGCCAGCTTCGCCTGGCTGCGGCGGTGGCAACCCTCGTCGCGGTCCTCGTCGGGGTCGGATTCCTCTTCTCCGGCTCACCCGGGACGATCGCAGCCGGGACGAAGATCGCCGGCGTCGGCGTCGGCGGCCTCAGCACCGAGGCGGCACGCACGAAGCTCGAGCAGAGGAGCGCGAACCTCTCCCACGTACCGGTCACCTTCGTCGCGGGCACTCACGAGTTCAGGATCCGCCCGGAGGAGCTGAGCGTCACCCCGGACTGGTCGAAGGCCGTCGAGCAGGCGCAGAGCGAAGGCGCGGGCATCAACGTGATCCGCGGTTTCAGCCGGCTCGAGCTGCGTCTCTTCCCCGCCGAGATCACGCCGCCGGTCAAGGCCTACCAGGCGGCGGTGAACTACGAGATCGGAGTGATCGCCGGCAAGGTCGACCGTCCGTACAAGCCCGCGCGGCTCGTCCGCAACGGGCTGAACATCGGCATCATCCCGGGCCAGCCCGGCGAGCTGCTCGACCGGAGCGCAGCCGCGAAGATCGTCGTCGCCGCGCTCGCGGGCTTCGGCCGCTCGGGACCGGTCGAGCTCCCGACGGCCGTCCAGCAGCCGGCGATCACCGGGCCCGACCTGAACGGAGCCCGCGCCGTCGCGGAACGGGCGATCTCGGCGCCCGTCAAGGTGATCGCCGGGAGGCGAACCTTCCAGCTCGACCCGACCCAGATCGCACGGATGCTCCAGCTCCCGACGGTGAAAGGTGGCGCTCCGATCCTCGGCGGCGCGGCCGCGAACACGTACTTCGCGAAGCTCGACCGCCTCGTCGGCCGCCCGGCTCGAAGCGCCGACTTCGCCGCGTACGGCAGCCGGGTCGTCGTCGTCCCGGCCGTCACGGGGCTCAGCCTCGACGTGCCCCGGTCGGCTGCAGCCGTCCTCGCTGCGGCCGAGTCGACCAAGAACCGCGTGGCGCATCTCACGATCGCGACCTCGACTCCCAGCCGGACGACCGCCGAGGCGAACGCGATGGGGATCACGGGCCTCGTCTCGAGCTACGAGACGGTCTACGGCGGGATCGCGAACCGGATCCACAACGTGGAGCTCGTCGCTCATCTCGTCGACAACAAGCTGATCGCACCGGGCGCGACCTTCTCGTTCAACAAGACGACCGGAGCCCGCACCGCCGCCAAGGGCTTCGTCGAGGCGCCCGTGATCATCAACGGCGAGCTCTCGACCGGGCTCGGAGGCGGTGTCTGCCAGGTCTCGACCACGGTCTTCAACGCCGCCTACGAGGCCGGGCTCCCGATCACGGCTCGGACGAATCACGCGCTCTACATCTCCCACTACCCGCTCGGCCGTGACGCGACGGTCGACTACCCCGACATCGACCTCAAGTTCGTGAACGACACGAGCCACTGGCTGCTCCTGCGCACCTTCGTCGGCTCCTCCTCGCTCGTCGTCTCGCTGTACGGGACTCCACAGCACCGGCGGGTCGTCACGAACACCGCACCGCTGAAGTTCGTGGGGCCGCCGCCTGTCCAGAAGAAGCTGGACACCTCACTGGCGCCGGGGACGAGCGAGGTGGAGGACCCCGGCGAGAACGCGTACTCCACGTCGGTCGAGCGCCTCGTCTACGGGCCCGACGGCAAGCTGCTGTCCGACAACACCTGGTACTCGAACTACCGCTCGAGCCCCGAGCTCCTGCTCGTGGGGCCGACTCCGAAAGCGCCGCCGAAGGCGAAGCCGAAGACTCCGCACACGGCGACCACCACGACGACTACGACGCCGGCGCCGCCCGCTCAGGCGGCTCGCAACGCGCAATAGCCTCTCGTAGCCACTGCGGCGTCCGGGTGGGGCGCAGGGTGGCCGCGTCGACGGTCCCGTGCGCCGTCCAGCCGTCGGCGATCACGACGCCGTCCCGCTCGACGGCGTACTCGAACCTGAACCGCGCGCCGCGTGCGTCGAGACAGCGCGTGTAAATCAGCAGCCGGTCGTCGAACACGGCAGGCGCGAGGAACCGGACGTGCGCCTCGAGGACGAGCGACTCGACCCCCTCGTCCCGGAGCCGCTGATAGCCGCCCGCGAACTGCTCGAGGAACTCGACGCGCGCGACCTCGAACCAGACGAGGTAGTTCGAGTTGTGCGCCACGCCCTGGGCGTCGGTCTCGGCGAACCGCACCCTCACCGCCGCCGCGTGGTGGAAGCCCTCCATCTCGAACACTCTCTCAGAGCGAGAGCTCGAGCTGCGCGTGATCAGTCAGTCCCGAGAGCCCGACGCCGACGAGCCGGAGCGGACCGGGCCGGTCGCGGAGCGCGCGGTCGAGAAGCGAGCAGGCAAGCTCGCCGATCCGCTCGGCGTCGTCGGTTCCCGCGCTGAGCGAAGTCGATCGGGTCCGGATCGAGAAATCGGGATAGCGGAGCTTCGTGACGACGGTCCGCGCCGTCTGCTCGTGCTCTGTCAGGTGGCGTGCAAGGCCGGACGCCATCCGGCGAAGCTCGTCGTGCAGCCGTTGCACGTCGCCGATGTCCCGTTCGAATGTCTCCTCGCTCGAGATCGAGATCCGCTCGCTCGAGAGCTCGAGCCCCCGCGGGTCGATCCCGCGTGCCCGTTCGCGCACGATCCGGCCGACCTTGCCGGGGAGGAGTTCTCCGAGCTCCTCGTCGCCGAGCGCGGCGACCGCTCCGATCGTCTCGATTCCTGCGTCCGTGAGCCGTGCCCCAGCGCGTGGCCCGATCCCCGGAAGCACGCGGATCGGGAACGGCGCGAGGAACGCCGCCTCGCGGCCGGGCCGCACGACCGTGAGCCCTCCCGGCTTGCGTCGGTCGGAGGCGACCTTGGCCACGACCTTCGAGGTGGCGACGCCGAGCGAGCACGAAAGCCTCGTGCGCGCCTTGACGACCGCCCGCACCGCCTCGGCAAGCGCCCGCGCGTCGTCGAACGCGGGAGCGAGCTCGCCCAGGTCGAGATAGCCCTCGTCGATTCCGGCCTGCTCGACCGAGGGCACGATCTCGCGCACGATCGTCCAGACCTCGCGCGAGTACTCCCGGTAGAGGGATCCCCGCGGCCGCACGAACACGGCGTGGGGGCAGCGCCGGAGCGCTTCGGCGCACGACATGGCCGATACCACCCCGAACCGCCGCGCCACGTAGTTCGCCGTCGCGACGACGCCGCGGCCGTGAGGGTCGCCGCCGACGACGAGGGGCATCGTGCGTAGCTCCGGGTTCTCGAGCTCCTCCACCGCGGCGAAGAATGCATCGAGGTCGAGATGGGCGACGATCATGCCCCGAGGGTAGACCGCCGGAGAGACGGCTCCACTCAGACGAGCTCGTCGGCGATCCTGTCGGCGAGCGCGACGGCCTGCTCCGAGCCGAGCCCGGCGGCAGCTCCTGGTTCGCGCCTCGCCCCGACGACGCTCCGGCGGGACGCCACCGCTCTCAGATAGCGGTCGAGCCCCCGGGCGTAGGTCTCGGGTGGCGCGCCGCTCGCCGCGAGCCGGGTGACGAGCGCCGCCGCCCCGGTCTGAGCGGGCGGATCGAGGTCGAGCTTGATCCCGTCCTCGCCGAGCTCGACACTCGCGATCCGGTCGTGGAAGACCGCCACGACCACCGCTCCCGCTCCGAGGAACACGAGCGCCATCGCGAGCGCCTCCGAGCGGCGCGACGGCGCTCCGCCGCTCGACGCACGAACGACCGTCGTCACCTTGTGGGTCGGGTCTGTCTTCGCGTTCGCATTCACAGTCGTGACCGTGGTCGCGACGGCACCGCCGCCCCCGGCGGGCGGAAGCCACACCCGCCAGACCGCGATCCAGATCAGTCCGGCCGCGAGCGGGATCAGCACCAGCGGCGCGAAGTTCGCCGCGGCCCATCGCATCGCTCCCCCGGGAATGGCTCCACTGGCCATCTGCCGGACTTTACGCCTTTGCTGACAGTTGTCAACAGAGAGACATTGCTCGCTCGCGTATCGTTAGCGTTCCCGGACGGCGACAACGGACAGGAGTGGTTGAGATGGCCCAGAACAGCAAGAAGTCCGTGATCGAGCAACTCCAGGCTGTCGGCGAGGACGCGCTCGGGAAGATCACGAAGAACCCCGCGACGCGCTCGGCGCTGCAGGGGGCGTCGCAGTTGAAGGACAAGGGTGGGAAGGTGTTCGCCGGCTTCGAATCGATCGAGAAGCGCCTCACCTCGATCGAGAAGCGCCTCACCGCGCTCGAGGGCAAGGCGAAGAAGCCCGCATCGAGGACTCGCACACGCTCCACGGCGAAGAAGACGAGCAGTTCGACCGCGGCGAAGCCTCATGCGGCCTCGACCGAGGCGAACACCGGAAGTTAGAGCTGGAACCGAAATAAGCCTCGAGTCGCTCTGCCGCGCGGGACGGCGCGCCGACGGCGTCCTCGGTCGAGACAAGAGGGAAACTCTTGCCGACTCCCTGCGTCCTTGGCAGCGCACTCGTCGATCACGCCCGATCGACGAAGCTCATTCCGGTTCCAGCTCTCAGCCGGGAGCGCGCAGCCGAAGCGCACCGGGCAGCACCTCGAACCGCGCCGGCGTGGTTCCTGCGACCTCGCCGTCGAGCTCGAGTGGGAGCGGCGAGGCGCCGTCGACGGTGAGCACGGCTCCGCGCAGCACGTCGACTCGCGGATGGCCGACGTGACCGCCGCTGTAGAGCTTCGGCGAGGTCGTCACGAAGTCGAGCTTCGTGACGTCGCCGATCAGCACCACGTCGAAGAGCCCGTCTCCGGCGTCGGCGTTGGGCGCAAGCTTCATCCCACCGCCGTGCCAGCGGCCGATCGCGACGATCACGTCGTGCATCGGGCCCCGGCGCTCCTCGCCGTCGCACGACACCGTCACCTCGGTGTTCTTCCAGCGGGCGAATTCGCGGACGAGCGCGTAGTAGAACGTCGTCCGCCCCCCGAGCGCCTTCGACATCGAGTTCGCCCGGCGTGCGACGGCGCCGCTCATCCCCACCGACCCGACATTGGCGAAGATCCGACTCGTCTCCTCGCCGCCCGGCCCGCGGAAGACGGCGCGGCCGAGATCGACGTCTCGCGGGCTGCCCGAGACCGCCACGGCGACCGCATCGTCGAAGCGGGTCGGGATCGCGTGCGTCCGCCCGAAGTCCTGCCCCGTCCCGTTGGGGAGCACTGCGATCTCCGCGCCGGTGCCGGCAATCCCGTTTGCGACCTCGTTGAGCGTCCCGTCTCCGCCGACGACGACGAGCAGCCGACCCTCGCCGGCAACCCCGCGCGCAAGCTCGGTGAGGTGCCCGGGCCGCTCCGAGAGGAGCTCCTCACCCCGGAGTCCGAGCTCGGCCGCGCGAGCGCGGAGCTTCGGCCAGCGCCTGGCGGTCGCGCCGTTGGCGCTCGCCGGGTTCACGAGGAAAATGGCCTGGGGCCCGCTCACGCGAGGAACTACTTCGTGTCGGCGATCGCGACGTCCAGAGCGAGCTTCGTCATCCGGTCGACGGATGCCTTCAGCTCCTCGTCGCTGATCCGCTTGAACTCGCCCTCGACGACGATGTCCGAGACGGTGAGTAGGCATGCGGAGTCGATCTTCCTCAACGCCGCCACGGTGAAGAGCGCCGCGGCCTCCATCTCGACGGCGAGCACTCCGCGTGACGACCAGCGCTCGTACTGACCGCCGTCCGGGTTGTAGAACAGGTCACTCGAGACGATCGGGCCGACATGGAGCTCCGTGTCACTGTGCTTGGCGAGGTGAACCGCCTCGTGGATCAGAGACCACGAGGCCGTGGGGCAGTGGGGCTCGTTCGCGACGAGATGCATCGCGGTCGAATCGGCGGGAACGGCGGTGAGCGCCACGATCAGATCGCCGAGCGCGTGGCTCGGCTGGAGCCCGCCGCAGGTGCCGACGCGGATCAGCTTCTTGCAGCCGAGCTGGACGAGCTCCTCGAAGACGATCGTCGCTCCCGGGCAGCCCATGCCGGTGCCCTGCACGGAAACCGGCTTGCCCTTCCAGGTGCCCGTGTAGCCGAGGAGGCCGCGCTCGGCGTTGCGCTGTACCGGGTCGTCGAAGTATGTCTCGGCGATGTACAGGGCCCGGAGGGGGTCGCCTGGAAGGAGCACCGCCTCGGCGTACTCGCCGGGCTCTGCACGGACGTGGATCGGCATCGCGCCGGAACCCTATTCGAACTGCGGCTGCAACCGCCGTCGAACTTCTACATTCTTTCGGGTCATGGCGGGAAGGGTCATCGAACCGACGGCGGAGCAGGTGCTCGAGTTCTGCTCGCGCGACCCGATCGAGCGGGTGTTCCTCGAGGACGTCGCGCGCCGGGGCTACGGCCGGTTCGTCGGTGTCGACGATGAAGGGGGGCTGCTCGTGGCGCTCTGCCATCTCGGCGCGAACCTCGTCCCGTCGGGATACGGCTGCGGCGCGTTCGCCGAGGCCGCCTCCGGATGTACCTCGAAGATGGTGATCGGAGACGAGCGCGCGGTCGGCGAGCTGTGGCGCGAGGCGGAAGGGCTGATGGCCGATCCCCGCGCCGATCGCCCGGGGCAGCCCGTCTATGCGATCGCCGATTCGCCGGCACCGGGCGCGAGCGGGCTCCGGCCCGCGACCCTCGACGATCTCGACCTGCTCGTCCCGGTCTGCGCCGCCTCCCACGAGTACGAGCTCGGGGTCGACCCGATGCTCCGCGATCCCGACGGGTTCCGCTGGCGGACGAAGTCCCAGATCGTCGACGGCCGCTCGTGGCTCTGGCTCGAGGACGGGGTGGTGCTCTTCAAGGCAGAGGCATCCGCCTGGACGCCGGCGGCGGTTCAGGTGCAGCAGGTCTGGGTGGATCCGACAGTGCGCGGCCGGGGCTACGGGGCACGCGGAATGCGCGACCTGATCCGCCTGCTGCTCGAGACGACGCCGATCGTGACGCTCTTCGTCCGCACCGAGAACGAGGCGGCGATCGCGCTCTACGAGTCGGTCGGGATGCGCCTCGTCGGGCGTTACCGCTCGCTGCTGTTCTGATGGAGAGGGCGATCCTCGCGAGACACGGCGAGAGCGAGTTCAGCGTCCGCGCGCTCCTGAACGGCGATCCGGCCGTGCCCGGGGGGATCACCGCGGAAGGGCGCGAGCAGGCGCGGGCACTCGGCGCCGCGCTCCGCGAGACCCCGATCGACCTCGTCGTCACCACCGGCTTCCCCCGTACCGACGAGACCGCCGACGAGGCGATCGCGGGCCGCAGCGTTCCCCGGGTCGTGCTTCCCGACCTCGGCGACCCGCGGTATGGGCCCTACGAGGGCGGGCCACTCGAGGACTACCGGGCCTGGGCCGCCGTGTCGTCGTCCTCGGCGGTCCCGGGTGAGGGCGGTGAGAGCCGTACGGCGATCGTCGAGCGGTATGCCCGCGGGTACCGGTGGCTCCTGGCACGGCCGGAGCAGACCATCCTCCTCGTCGCACACTCGCTTCCGCTCGCCTACGCGCTCCAGGCCCAGGCCGGGAACGCGCCTGCAGCACGCATGCCCTTCGCGGCGTACGCCACGCCGTATCCGTTCACCCGAGACGAGCTCGACGCGGTGGCCGAAGCGCTCGAGAGCTGGCTCGACGCGCCGACGTTCTGAGCGGCACACTCCCGGGATGGAGCTGCTCGCGCGGATCGACGCGCACATCTCGACGCCACGGTTTGATCGAGCCCGGCGGCGAGGTGCTCTGCCTCGTCTCGGGCGGCGCGGACTCGACGTGTCTTCTGCTTGCGCTGCGGGAGCTCGGCTATCGCGCCTCCGCGCTTCATGTCGACCACGGCCTCCGCGGCGCCGAGTCGGATGCGGACGCCCGCTTCTGCATGGAGGTGCTCGGCGCCGAGATCGTCAGCGCTCGCGGCGTGGGGCTCACGGAGGCGGAGCTGCGCGACGTTCGGTATTCGCAGGCACCCGAGCGGTTGCGTGCGACCGGCCACACCGCGAGCGACCAGGTAGAGACGATCCTCTACCGGCTCACCACGAGCGGGAGCCTCAAGGGGATCAAGCCTCGTCGCGAGGACGGCGTCGTCCGGCCGCTGCTCCCGGTTTGGCGCGAGGAGACCGAGGCGTTTTGCCGGCGGCGAGGTATCCCGTTCCGGGTCGACTCGTCGAACGCCGCGACGACGCGAGGGCTGATCCGCGGCAAGATCCTGCCGCTCCTCGAGCAGATCCATCCCGCCGCCCGCGAGAACATCCTTCGCTCGCTCGAGACCCGCCGCACGATGCCGCCCGCGCTCGCCGAGCTCCTCGACGCGCCCGCAGGCTCACGGCGGCTCGACCTCGGCGGCGGCCTCCAGGCCGTCCGCGAGCACGACCGGCTCTGGCTCGAGCGCGGGCCGATCCGCCTCGAAGGAGAGGTGGCCTTCGGCGGGTGGCTCATCCGCTCGGAGCTCCCAGGCCTTATCGTGCGTGGGTGGAGGCCCGGCGATCGTCTCGCCGGCCGTTCGAAGAAGATCCAGGACGTGTTCGTCGACGCCAAAATCCCCCGTTCCGACCGCGAAGGCTGGCCGCTCGTGGTGCGCGGGAGCGAGGTCGTCGCCGTTCCGGGCGTTGTGGAGGCCGACGGGATCGAGGCCGTACGGGCATGAGCCAGTCCGAGCTCGAGCGCGCGGTCGGCGAGGTTCTGATCGATGCGGACCGCCTCCAGAGCCGCATCCACGAGCTCGGCGAGGAGATCACGCACGACTATGCCGGCCGGGAGCTGCTGCTCGTCGGTGTGCTCAAGGGCGCGGTCTTCTTCATGGCCGACCTCATGCGCTCGATCAGCGTCCCCTGCGAGATCGACTTCATGGCGATCTCGTCCTACGGCGCCTCGACGGACTCCTCTGGCGTCGTCCGCATTCTCAAGGACCTCGACATCAACATCGAGGGCCGGCACGTGCTCGTGATCGAGGACATCATCGATTCCGGCCTCACACTCTCCTACCTGATGCGCAACCTCGAGTCGAGGAACCCGGCGACCCTCGCGGTCTGCTCGCTCCTGACGAAGCCCGGACGCCGGGAGATCGAGGTCGACGTCCGCTACACGGGCTTCGAGATCCCGAACCGGTTTGTGATCGGCTACGGGCTCGACTTCGCCGAGCGCTACCGGAATCTGCCCTACGTCGGCGTCCTCCACGACGAGCTCATGCCTGAAGGCGTCTAGACCGATATTCCCACGGGAAGGCAAATCGTGCTCGGAAGGAAAATCGCTTCGGGTACCCTGAACGGACACTCGTGAGTCGTCTCTTCCGCAGCGCCTTCATTCCGCTTCTAGCGATCGTCCTCGTCGTCTGGTTGGCGAGCAACACGCTGATGTCGAAGCCGCGCCATGCTTCCTCGGAGATCACGACGTATTCGGGGCTCTGGAGCGCCGTCCAGAGCGGCTCGACGAAGTGGAAGGAGTTCGTCTTCAACCCGAGCAAGCGGGCGATCGTGGCGACCGAGGCGGACGGCAAGACCACTGTGAGCGTCCATTACCCGACAGACCAGTCGGCGACGCAGTTCGAGAACCTGCTCCGCGCGAAGAGCCTCGATTTCGACTCGAAGGGCACCGGCGGCTTCTCCTGGACGTCCGTGATCGCGTCGTTCCTGCCGATCCTGCTGCTGATCGGGTTCTGGATCTTCCTGATGAACCAGATGCAGGGCGGCGGCTCGAAGGTGATGAGCTTCGGCAAGTCGCGCGCGAAGCGGATGGCTCCCGACTCGCCGAAGATCGGCTTCAAGGATGTCGCCGGGGTGGACGAGGCCGTCGAGGAGCTCCAGGAGATCAAGGAGTTCCTCGAGAGCCCGAAGAAGTTCCAGGCGCTCGGAGCCCGGATCCCGAAGGGTGTCCTGCTCTACGGGCCTCCCGGCACCGGCAAGACGCTGCTCGCACGCGCGGTCGCCGGTGAGGCGGGTGTCCCGTTCTTCTCGATCTCCGGCTCGGACTTCGTCGAGATGTTCGTCGGCGTCGGCGCCTCGCGCGTCCGCGACCTCTTCGAGCAGGCAAAGCAGGCGAACCCCTGCATCATCTTCATGGACGAGATCGACGCCGTCGGGCGCCATCGCGGCGCCGGCCTCGGCGGCGGTCACGACGAGCGCGAGCAGACGCTGAACCAGCTCCTCGTCGAGATGGACGGGTTCGAGATGAAGGACAACATCATCCTGATCGCCGCCACGAACCGCCCGGACATCCTCGACCCGGCGCTCCTTCGTCCCGGGCGCTTCGACCGGCAGATCGTCGTCGATCGGCCCGACCGCAACGGCCGCCGCAAGATCCTCGAGGTGCACTCGAAGGGCAAGCCGCTCGCGCCCGAGATCGATCTCGACGTGCTGGCAGGTGGGACGCCCGGCTTCACCGGCGCCGACCTCGCGAACCTCGTCAACGAGGCAGCGCTCCTCGCAGCGCGCCACGGCAAGAAGGTGATCGGCCAGGACGATCTCGAGGAAGGGATCATGCGCGTGATCGCCGGCCCCGAGAAGAAGGCCCGCCTGCTCTCCGAGAAGGAGCAGCGGATCACGGCCTACCACGAGATGGGGCATGCGCTCGTCGGCCACTACCTCGAGCAGACCGATCCCGTGCACAAGATCACGATCGTCTCCCGCGGCCAGGCGCTCGGGCTCACGATCTCGCTCCCCGTCGAGGATCGCTACATCATGGGCAAGACCGCGCTGATCGAGACGATCGCGATGACCCTCGGCGGCCGTGCAGCCGAGGATCTCGTCTTCCACGAGATCACGACCGGCGCCTCGAACGACCTCGAGAAGGTCACGGATATCGCGAAGCGGATGGTGATGCGCTACGGGATGAGCGACAAGCTCGGCCCGCGCGTGCTCGGGCGCAACGGCGACATGCCGTTCCTCGGCCGCGACATGGGCCACGAGCCCGACTACTCGGAAGAGGTCGCCCGCGAGATCGACGACGAGGTGCGCCGGATCATCGAGGAGGGCCACGAGATGGCGCTCAAGGTGCTGCGCGAGCACATGGAGGACCTCCACAAGATCTCCCAGATCCTGATCGAGCGCGAGACGATCGACAAGGATCAGTTCGTGCGGCTGCTCGACGGGGAGAGCGAGGACGATGTCTTCGCGCCGGAGGTCAAGCCGGAGCCGGAGCAGCCGGCCCCGAAGGCGAAGCCCAAGGCACAGCGCCAGCCGCGTCCCTTCCCGCTGCCCGGGTCGGCGATGCAGCCGCCAGAGCCCGAGGGGGCCTCCTAACAGCAAGAATCAGGCGGTGCAGTCCAGGCCGTCGATCGAGGAGCGCTTCGTCCGTCCCGCGGTGATGGGCGTGATCAACGTGACGCCGGACTCGTTCTCGGACGGCGGCGTGAACCTCTGGCCCGATGCGGCGTCGACCACGGCGCTCGGGATGCTCGACGAGGGGGCGGCGATCATCGACGTCGGCGGAGAGTCGACGCGGCCAGGGTCGGAGAGCGTCCCCGTCGACGAGGAGCTGCGGCGTGTCGTGCCGGTGCTCGAGGCCCTGGCGGGCGCTCCGGTCTCGATCGACACTGCCAAGGCGGAGGTTGCCCGGCGTGCGCTCGAGCTGGGTGCCGAGCTCGTGAACGACGTGACGGCGTTTCGGGGGGATCCGGAGCTGGCCGGCGTGGTTGCCGCGGCAGGGGCCTACTGCTGCCTCATGCACATGAAGGGCGAGCCGCGGACGATGCAGGTCGACCCGCGGTACGACGATGTCGTCTCCGAGGTGAAGTCGTTCCTGGAGGAACGGCTTGCGTTCGCGGTCTCCGAGGGGATCCCCGAGGACCACGTCTGCCTCGATCCCGGGATCGGATTCGGGAAGACGATCGAGCACAACTTCGAGCTTGCCCGCCGGCTTCCGGAGCTTGCCGCGCTCGGGCGGCCGCTCGTCGTCGGCTTCTCGCGCAAGAGCACGCTCGCGCGGCTCTTCGGCGACGCATCGGCCACGGTCGGGACGACCGCAGCCTCGGTTGGCGCCGCGGTCGCTGCGTACGAGCGCGGCGCCCGGATCGTCCGGGTCCACGATGTGCGGGTGCATGTCGAGGCGCTGCGTGTGGCCGCCGCGATCTACGAGGGGCGGTGAAGATCGAGCTTCGCGGCCTGGAGCTCTTCGGCCGTCACGGCGTCCACGAGCACGAGCGCGAGCACGGGCAGCAATTCGTCTACGACGTCGAGCTCGAGGTCGGCGAACGCGGCGCCGACGATCGGATCGAGAACGCGGTCGACTACAGCAGGGTTGCCGAGGCGGTGCGAGAGGTCGCCGGCGGGCAGTTCCGACTGCTCGAGGCGCTCGCGAGCGCGATCGCCGACGAGCTCGTGGAGCGATTCCAGCCTGAGTGGGTGAGGGTGCGTGTGCGCAAGCCCGAGGTGCGCCCCGCGGGGATCGAGCTGGAGTTCGCTGCGGTCACCGTCGAGCGGCACCGTTGACGCTTGCCTACGTCGGCCTCGGGGCGAACCTCGGCGAGCGCGAGGCCTCGATCCGCCGCGCGTCCGACCTGATCGGCGCCCGGCGGCTCTCGACGATTCGCGAGACGGCACCCTGGGGCGTGCTCGACCAGCCGGGTTTCTTGAATGCCGTCGCGGAGCTCGACACGACGACGAGCGCCCACGCGCTGCTCGACCGGCTGCTCGCGGTCGAGCGTGAGCTCGGGCGGGTCCGCGACGGAACGCGCTGGGGGCCACGGACGATCGATCTCGATCTGCTCGTCTTCGGGGACGAGCAGTTCGACACATCGGGGCTCACCGTGCCGCACCCGCAGCTTGCCGCGCGGCTGTTCGTGCTCGAGCCGCTCGCGGAGCTGGCGCCCGATCTCGTCGTCCCCGGTCTCGGGGAGGTGTCGAGGTTGTTGACGAGGCTACAATCCTCCGCATGAGTCATCTCGACGAGCTCGACGATTTCGAGGCCGAGCTCGAGCTGCGGCTGAAGAAGGAGTACGGGGCGGTTTACTCGCTCTTCCGCTACTGCGTCCTCACCCAGGACGGGACGTATCTCTGCAACAAGCTCGACTGGCAGTACGTCCCCCAGCCCGGGTTCCCCTTCTTCGAGGTGAAGATGGAGGACGTGTGGGTGTGGGACAAGAGCCGTCCGACGCGCATGATCCCGAAGGTGCAGTTCTGGACGACGGGCGACCTGACGGTCGAGGAGCTCCGCGGCGACGGCGAGGAGCCTGCCTTCACTGCCGACGAGCTCGCGAAGCGGCTGAGCGACCAGCGGCCGCAAGACGAAGAGCTCTAGTGCGGCCGCTCCGGGCGTCTGACCCGACGACTTCGTGGACCGGCAGCCGCACCAGGGGGAGGCCTGCCGCTTCGCAGCCGGCGTGGCCGGGCGCCACGCCTCGCCTCGCGGAGGGGCCGCAAGCGGCCCCCGGCGCCGAGCAAACGCACTAGCCAGTCACCGCGACGACGATGCTGCTCGCGATCGACGTCGGAAACACGCAGACCGTGCTGGGGCTGTTCGAGGGCCCGGTGCTTGCGAAGCAGTTCCGCACGGGCACGAATCCGGCTCAGACCGCCGACGAGCTGGCCGTCCTGCTCGGCGCTCTCGTCGAGCTCGAAGCGATGGAAGGGCTCGTCATGTGCTCGTCGGTGCCGCCGCTCGTGCGCGAGTACGAGGCGTTCGCGGACCGTTGGGCCGGCGTGGACCTGCTCGTGCTCGGGCCCGGCGTCTCCACCGGGGTGCCGATTCGCTACGACGATCCGCGCGAGGTCGGCCCGGACCGGATCGCGAACGCAGTCGGCGCGCGGGAACGGCACGGCGCCCCGTGCATCGTCGTCGACTTCGGCACCTCGACGAACTTCGACGTCGTCTCGGCCGCCGGAGAGTTCGCCGGCGGCGTGCTCGCGCCGGGCGTGCAGATCTCGATGGATGCTCTCTTCTCGCGCGCCGCCCGGCTGCCCAACGTGCCGTTCGTCGCCCCGGAGCGTGTGATCTCGCAGACGACCGTCTCGGCGCTGCAGTCGGGCCTCGTCTACGGTTTCGCCGGGCAGGTCGACGCGATCGTCGACCGGATCCGGGAGGAGCTGGTGGCGCCCGACGCACCGGTCGTCGCCACCGGGGGTCTCGCGGAGCTGATCGCCCCGCACTCGCGGACGATCACCACGATCGATCCGGAGCTGACCCTGCAGGGCCTCCGGATCGTCTGGGAACGGAACCGCTGACCGGCTCACGCTCGCCGGCGTCCGAACCAGCGCCACTCCGAGAAGCCGAGCGGCGCGCGCTTCGAGCGGGCACAGGCCGCTTCCGGCCATGGCCTTTCGGCCAAAGGCCCACGGCCGCACCCCCACCCAGGGCGGGGAAGCCAACCCGCCACCCTCAAGGCTAATTCTACGACGTCTTGCCGCTCATGTCTGTACCGAGTTCGAAACGGTTTCTCCACAACGAGCTTGCCGTTCGCGGAATCCGTCCCTCGTCTCGGAACGCATCGATCCGAGCGCTCTGACCTCTCAGCCGCCCCCGTAGAGCGAGATCGGCAGCGAGTCGAGGAGTACCTCGTCCACGTCGGGCAGCTCAGCTTCCAGGCGCTCGAGTACCGCCGCCGCGCCGGGGGCGGCGGCCAGCAGGCGCAGCTCCACCTCCTCGACCGTCGGCAGCATCACGAGCTCCTGCTTGAACGGCTTCGGAAAGCGGCCGCGACCGAGGTACCAGCCGTAGAACTTCTTCAGGAACCCGGTTGCGCGGTACTCGCCGAGCTCGCGCACCGTCTCGCGGATGAAGAGGAGGAGCTCTGCGACTACCTCCTCGCGCGAGGGGTCGTGTGGCTCACCCATGATCTCGGAGAGTGCCCACGGGTTGCCCTGTGCGGCGCGGCCCACCATCACCGCGGCGGCGCCCGTCGTTGCCAGCACCGCCTGCGCCCGGGCTCGAGAGGTGATGTCACCCGAGGCGATCACCGGCACGGCGACGAGCGCGGCGAGCTCCGCGGTCAGCGAATGGTCCGCGGCACCGGTGTACATCTGCTTCGCCGAGCGAGGATGGAGCGTCAGCGAGGACGCACCCGCCTCGACGAGGCGCGGCCCCACGACGAGGCAGTCACGCGAGCCGTTCGCCGTGCCGCGCCGCATCTTCACAGAGACGGGAAGGGACGTTGCTTCCGCGACGGCCCCGACGATCCGTGCCGCGTGCTCCGGGTCGTCGAGAAGCGAGGCGCCGGCCCCGGTCTTCGTCACCTTGCGGACGGGGCAGCCGAAATTGATGTCGACGATGTCGGCTCCCGCGGCCTCGACCATCCGCGCCGCCTCGGACATCGCGCCCGGATCGGAGCCGAAGATCTGGATCGCAAGCGGATGCTCGTCGGCGGCAACACGCAGGTAGCCGAGCGTTCGCTCGTTGCGGTGCTGGATCCCGGCCACGGACACCATCTCGGAGCAAACGAGCCCCGCGCCGAACCTCCGGCCCTGGCGACGGAAGGCCTGAACGCTCACCCCTGCCATCGGCGCGAGCACGAGCCGGCCCGGGATCTCGACCGGGCCAAGGAACCAGTGTTCGCGAAGATCGATAGACATCTCGTTTCGATCGTAGCGGCGGGGCTTGCGACTACTGGCGCGCCTAGCTACTATGGCCGCCCGCTCGCGCGCCCGGAGAGGTGCGTTCGAGGCATTCAGGAGGTCGCTTTGAAGGAAGTCATACTCACCGCCCAGGGCTACGAGAAGCTCAGGCAGGAGATCGATTATCTCCAGACCGAAAAGCGCCGTGAAGTTGCGGAGCGGATCCGCGTTGCGCGCGAGTTCGGCGACATCACCGAGAACGCCGAATACGACGACGCGAAGAACGAGCAGGCGATGCTCGAGCATCGGATCGCCCAGCTCGAGGAACGGCTGCTCTCGGCTCGAGTGATCACGAAGAAGGAGATCTCGAAGGACAGCGTCTCCGTCGGCTCGACGGTGCGCCTCCGCGACATCGCCGCGAACAAGACGGTCGAGTACCACATCGTCGGCTCCGCCGAGGCGAACCCGTCCGAGAACAAGCTCTCGAACGAGTCACCGGTCGGCAGGGCGATCATGGGCATGAAGAAGGGCGACACGGTCGAAGTCGCAGCCCCTCGCGGCGCCCTGAAGTTCAAGATCCTGGAAATCAAGGCCGCATAGCTCGCTCCTCCTCCGGGTGGTCGCGGAGTTTCCGCGTTATCGTCGCCCGATGGAAATCGTTCGGCTGGCGGATGGGCAGATCGACGAGGCGAGCCGGATGCTCGCGCGGGCCTTCCAGGAGGACCCGGCATGGCGCTGGGTCGTGCCGGATGCGAGGAGGCGGGCGGCGCTTCTGCCCTGGCTCTTCCGGATGAACTTCGAGGTGACCGAGGCCGAGGTCTGGACGACCGCCGGGGGGTCGAGCACCGGTTGCGCACGTTGGCTCGCTCCCGGGCGGCCCCAGATCCACATCGGCCCGATGCTCCGGGCACTCGTCGCGACGCCGCTGCGGGCGCGCGAGTCGACGTCGCGGTTCTTCGCCTACGGGCGCGCGGTCGAGGCGATCCGGGCGGCAACCGTTCCGGAGGCCCACTGGTACCTCGCGGGGATCGGGGTCGACCCCGAGTACCGGCGGGAGGGGATCGGGAGCGCGCTGATGCAGCCCGGAATCGATCACTCGACCGTGGACCGCGTTCCCTGCGCCCTCCTGACGAACAGCGAGGCGAACCTGGCCTTCTACGACGCCCACGGCTTCGAGGTCGTGCATGAGGCCCGGACGCCGGATGACGGCCCTCCCGCCTGGATGCTGCGCCGTCCGGCCGGCGCCGGTTGACACAGAGAGGTGGAATCCCTTGGCGCGCCGGTTCGAGGGGCGGCGGCTCGCACAGAAGCTCGTGGAACACTCGTCTACGCTTGCGCGGTGACGCCGAAGCGTTTTCCAGACCGCGACGAGATCGCTGCTGTGCGCGCCGAGGCAGAGCCGCTCGAGCCCGACACGGAGGCCGCGGCCGAACGCCGGCTGGCCGGACGTGTGCTTGCGCGCCGCGACATGGGCAGGCTCACGTTTCTCGACCTGGTCGACCGCTCGGGCAGGATCCAGCTCCTCTGCTCGCAGGACCGCACCGGCGAGATCGACATCCATCTCGGCGACATCGTCGGCGTCACCGGCCACCCCGCGAAGTCGCGCCGCGGCGAGCCGTCGCTCGCGGTGGACTCACTCGAGGTGCTCTCGCGCATCAGCGCGCCGCTTCCCGACACCTTCCACGGGCTGACGGACATCGAGCAGCGATACCGGCGCCGCTACCTCGACCTGCTGATGAACGAGGAAACCCGCACCGACTTCGAGCTTCGTGCGCGGATGATCAGCGCGGTCCGCCGGGCACTCGACGACGACGGCTTCGTCGAGGTCGAGACGCCGATCCTGCAGCCGAGGTACGGCGGCGCGTTCGCGCGGCCGTTCGAGACCCACCACAACGAGCTCGACCAGACGCTCTATCTTCGGGTTGCGACCGAGCTCTACCTCAAGCGCCTGATCGTCGGCGGGCTCGAGCGCGTGTACGAGATCGGCAAGGACTTCCGGAACGAGGGGGTCTCGTTCAAGCACAACCCGGAGTTCACCATGCTCGAGTGGTACGAGGCCTACGCCGACTACCGCGACACGATGGACAGGATGGAGCGGCTCGTGGCCCGCGTTGCCGGTGAGACGCTCGGCACGACGACGGTCACTTTCCGCGGGCACGAGCTCGACCTCGCGAGCTGGCAGCGGCTGAAGCTGACCGACTCCCTGGGCGCACAGGGTCTCTGGACGCGAGACGAAGCCGAGCTCAGGGCGAAGCTGAACGAGCGCGGCGTCACGACGGAGCACGACCGGACCTGGGCGCAGCTCATCGACCATGCCCTCTCGCACTTCGTCGAGCCGGGACTGATCGAGCCGACGATCCTCTACGACTACCCCGTCGAGCTCTCGCCGTTCGCGCGCCCGTCGGAGGAGGCCGGGATCGTCGAGCGGTTCGAGTACTACGCCGGCGGGATGGAGCTCGGCAACGCCTTCACGGAGATCAACGACTCCGAGGAGCAGGCCGCCCGCTTCGCGATGCAGGCCGCCGAGGGGGCCGGCGGCAATGTCGAGGCGGAGCCGGGCGACCCGGACTACGTCGAGGCGCTCACCTACGGGATGCCCCCGACGGGCGGCCTCGGCATGGGGATGGACCGCCTCGCGATGCTGCTGCTCGGCAAGGACTCGATCCGGGACGTGATCCTCTTCCCGGCCCTGCGCGAGCTCCCCCGGTAGCGCTAGGCTGCCTCGCTCAGGAAACGGAGCTTTGCCGCCGATCATGGAGGCAGGCACGGTTTCGGGTCCCGCGACGACCCGACGGCCACAAGCCTCGGTACCATGTTCCATGCGGGTCAGGGAAACCGTTGACGCCGTCAAAGGCGGCAGAGAGGGTCAGGGTGTTCGAGAGATTCACGGAGCGAGCTCGCCAGGTAGTCGTTCTTGCACAGGACGAAGCCAGGGCGCTGAAGCACAACTACATCGGGACCGAGCACATCCTGCTCGGGCTGCTGCGCGAAGAGGAAGGTCTCGCCGCGCGGGTGCTCGAGTCGCTCGACATCACCGTCGAGGAGGTTCGTGCGCAGGTCGCAAGAATCGTCGGCCAGGGCGACGAGGTGACGAGCGGGCAGATCCCGTTCACGCCGCGCGCCAAGAAGGTACTCGAGCTTGCGCTCCGCGAGGCGCTCTCGCTCGGTCACAACTACATCGGCACCGAGCACATCCTGCTCGGTCTCGTTCGCGAGAACGAAGGCGTCGCGGCGCGGATCCTGCTCGACTTCGATGCCGACGCCGAGAAGATCCGCAACGAGATCATCCGGATGCTGTCGGGTCCAGGCAGGCGTGGTCCGGCTCAGGGCGGGCCCCCGGGCGAGAAGTCCAAGAGCTCGAAGCTCCTGGACCAGTTCGGGCGAAACCTCACGAAGCTGGCTGCTGACGGGAAGCTCGACCCGGTGGTTGGAAGGCAGACCGAGATCGAGCGGGTGATGCAGATCCTGTCGCGCCGCACGAAGAACAACCCGGTGCTGATCGGTGAGCCGGGCGTCGGCAAGACCGCCGTCGTCGAAGGGCTCGCCGCGCGCATCAGCGCGAACCAGGTCCCGGACATCCTCAAGAACAAGCAGATCTACACCCTCGACCTTGCCGCCCTCGTCGCGGGCTCCAAGTACCGCGGCGAGTTCGAGGAGCGCCTGAAGAAGGTGATGAAGGAGATCACCCAGCGGGGCGACATCATCCTGTTCATCGACGAGCTCCACAACCTCGTCGGCGCCGGTGCCGCAGAGGGCGCGATCGACGCCGCCTCGATCCTGAAGCCGGCGCTCGCGCGCGGGGAGCTCCAGACGATCGGCGCCACGACGCTCGACGAGTACCGCAAGTATCTCGAGCGGGACGCTGCGCTCGAGCGGCGCTTCCAGCAGATCCGGGTCGAGGAGCCGTCCACCGACGACACCGTGCAGATCCTGCGCGGATTGCGCGACCGCTATGAGGCGCATCATCGCTGCAAGATCACAGACGACGCCCTCGTCGCGGCGGCGACGCTCGCGGATCGCTACATCCAGGACAGGCAGCTTCCAGACAAGGCGATCGACCTGATCGACGAGGCCGCTTCCCGGATGCGGATCAAGACCATGACTGCCCCGCCGCGCTACCGCGAGCTCGAGGACGAGATCGAGCGCGTCCGCAAGGACAAGGAAGAGGCGATCGAGGGCCAGGAGTTCGAGAAGGCAGCCTCGCTCCGCGACAAGGAGCGCAAGCTGACCCAGAAGAAGCGCGAGCTGGAAGAGGAGTGGCGCAACCAGGAGCCGTCAGAGCAGCCGCAGATCGGCGAGGACGAGATCGCCGACATCGTCTCGATGTGGACGGGCATCCCGGTGTTCAAGCTCACCGAGGCCGAGTCGCAGAAGCTGATCCGGATGGAGGAGGAGCTCCACAAGCGCGTGATCGGTCAGGACGCCGCGATCGTCGCCGTCTCGAAGGCCATTCGCCGCGCCCGCGCCGGGATCAAGGATCCGAAGCGCCCGACCGGCTCGTTCATCTTCCTCGGCCCCTCGGGCGTCGGGAAGACCGAGCTCGCCCGTACGCTCGCCGAGTTCCTCTTCGGTGACGAGGAGGCGATGATCCAGATCGACATGTCGGAGTACATGGAGAAGCACGCGGTCTCGCGCCTCGTCGGTTCGCCTCCGGGCTACATCGGCTACGACGAGGGTGGCCAGCTCACCGAGTCGGTTCGCCGCAAGCCGTACTCCGTCGTGCTCTTCGACGAGATCGAGAAAGCCCACCCCGACGTCTTCAACATCCTGCTCCAGATCCTCGAGGACGGGAAGCTGACCGACTCGCAGGGCCGCAAGGTCGACTTCCGCAACGTGATCGTGATCATGACCTCGAACATCGGCTCGACCTCGATCTCGAAGAACCAGGCACTCGGCTTCAATCTCTCCGACGAGCAGGGGCTCTCCTACGACGACATGAAGAGCCGCGTGATGGGCGATTTGAAGAAGGCATTCCGTCCCGAGCTGTTGAACCGGATCGACGAGATCATCGTCTTCCCGAAGCTCTCGAAGGAGGAGATCCTCCAGATTGTCGACCTGATGCTCAACCGCCTGCGCGTGCAGATGGCCGAGCACGAGGTCACGATCGAGCTCGCACCCGAGGCGAAGGAGATGCTCGTCGAGAAGGGCTACGACCCGGCGATGGGCGCCCGTCCGCTCCGGCGCGCAATCCAGCGCCTGATCGAGGACCCGCTCGCCGACTTCGTCCTCGGCCGCAGCCTCGCGCCCGGCTCGACGATCGTCGTCAAGCGCAAGAACGAGGAAGAGGTCGACATCGAGGTGATTCCGCCCGTCGACACGCCCGAGCCGGCGAAGGTCGGCGCCACGTCCTCGAAGGGCGAGAGCGCCGGCGACACCACGGACGAAGGGGCCGACGCGGACTGATTGTCGGCAAGAGGCTCGGGAAAGCAGCCCGGCCAGGCGCAGCGCAGCTCTCACCACGGGTCGCCGAGAGGTCATTGGATCTCGAAGGCGGCCCGTTGGTCGTCCTGGAGTAAGGACGGCGAGACGCCGGTTCCCATGCTCCCGGCCGTTCGGCGCGCTACCAGTCGGGCGTGTCCACGAACTTTCCCCCGTGGAGCCTCCGTGTGAGCTGCTTGACCCCACGACCGTTCGCCCCGACCAGCGTGATCTGAGTGCCGCGAACGAAGACGAGCCGGCTTCCGTCGGGCGACCACGCCGGTGCGGTGCTCTCGGGCCCGCGCGTCAGGCGGGCCCGTCCCGTTCCGTTCGCGTTCATCAGGTAGATCTGGAGCACGCCGCCCGAGCTCGGGTCGGGAAGCACGAAGGCGATCCGCTTGCCGTTCGGCGACCAGGCCGGATCCTGGCCTCCGATCCTGAGCCGCCTGAGCCCGGTCCCGTCCGGCCGGATCGTGTAGATCCCGGTACCGGCGCCCGAGTTCTGCTTCGTCCGGGCGAAGACGATGAGCTTGCCGCTCGGCGACCAGTCCGGGTCGAGCGCTCCGACGTTGTCCGGGTTACGGGTCACGTTGCGAAGCCCGCGGCCGTTGACGCCGATCGAGTACAGATCGAACGTGCGCCGATCCGGCGAGTTCGCCCGGAACACGATCCGCTTCCCGTCCGGAGACCAGCTCGGCTCGGTGTCGACCACGTTCCCGTGGGTCAGCGCCCGCGCCCCGCGTCCGTTCGCGTTCATCACCCAGACCGTGTACGAGAGCCCGTTGTGAGACTCCCGCACGAAGGCGATCTGCCGGTGGTTTCGCGACCACCTCGGATTCGAGTCGCTGAACGCGCCGCTCGAGAGCTGCCTCGAGGGAAAGCCGACCCGCGCGATAACCCGAATTCGCTCGAAGTACGCCGGCAGGCGGGTGCAGGTCTTGTGGGCGGGGCAGCCGAGCCCCTGAACGAAGAGGATCGACGGAGCCGGGGCCGCTCCGGCCGGGGTCGCATGCCCCAGAGCAAGGAAGGCGGCGAGCGTGAAAACGGGAACGAGCTGACGAGCCATGTTTACCAGACTAGCAACGCCTGCGGACGGGCTCAGGTTGCGGTCGGCGTCTCGGCCCAGCTCTTGCCGGCACCACACAGCCATTCGAGGGCTCGCTGACGCTCCCATGCGATCGACAGCACCTCCGTCCGCTGCGCCGCCGAGAGCTCCCTGTACCCGGTGCCGTGGGCCGGGAAGTCGCCGCGAAGTGGCGAGGGAAGAAGCCCGCGTTCGTACCCTCGCATCGCCGCGACCGCAATCAGCTGCTCGAAGGAGTCCCAGTCGGCAGGCAGCTCCACGCTGTCCCCCGCCCGGAGCAGGTCGGTGCGGGCGCGCCAGTGCCAGAGCCGCGCCGTATCGCGGGCGTGCTCGATCTCGGCCTTCGCCCGGAGCGAACCGTGCGCCGTCGGCGTCGCGAGCAGCCACTCGGCGTCGAACGGACGGTCGTACGGCTCGAGCTCGGTGAGCCCCAACCCCCAGAGGAGCATTCCGAGCCCTTCTCCCTGCCAGACGGCCTCGATCACGGCGGGATCCCCGTCGCTCTCCGGAAGCATCGACAATGCCACCTTCAGCGGCTCGGAGATCGACCGAATCCGTTCGACGACCTCTCGGCGACTCCGGAGCTTGACACGCGCCATCGAGTTGAGGCTAGATGAAGCCCCGGCGGCTCCGCGAGGTTCTACGTGGCACTTGCACGCGTCGGGGGCGGCGCGACCTCGACGCGGTTGCGGCCGTTCGCCTTCGCCCGATAGAGGGCCGCATCCGCGACCTCGAGCAGGTGCTTCCCATCGTCCGGGCGGTCGATCTCGGATGCCGCGGCAGCCCCGACGCTGATCGTGATCCGGACCTCGTCGCCCGAGTCGAGCACGGCCGGATGCTCCTCGACCGCGCGGCGCAGCCTTTCTGCGGCTGTCGCGACGCCCGCGTAGGTGGTGCGGGCCATCACGACACAGAACTCCTCGCCCCCGTAGCGGGCGAGCAGGTCTGCCTTCCGGGTCACGTCTGCCATCGTGCGCGCCACGTGGCGGAGGATCTCGTCGCCGTCACCGTGGCCGAACCGGTCGTTGACCGACTTGAACTCGTCGATGTCGATCATCATCACTCCGAGAGCGTCTTCTTCGGTATCGCCGCGCATCCGACGGAAGACTTCGCGTGTCAGCGCATCCTGGAGTGCCGCCCGGTTCGCGAGCTCGGTGAGGTTGTCGGTCAGGGCCCTCGCCTGGAGCACCTCGTTCTCGCCCGCGAGCCTCGCGAGCGCGCTCGCGGTCTGCTCGAGGTCGATTGCGGTGTCGAGGCTCACCGAGGTCAGCTGCGCATGCGCCTGATCGAGGATCTGCTGGTAGGAGTGGCCCGGCGGTACCTGGACGGAAAAGGCTTCGGCGCTTTCGAGCACGCCTTCTTGCAGGCCGTCGAGGATTCCGGCGACCGTTTCCTTGTGGAGCCCGAAGGCACGTTCGGCCTCTTCCCGCAACCGCTTGAGGCCTGCCGCGGCATGCTCCGAGAAGAGGAGCTCGCCCGTCGCGAGGGCGAGCGCGGTGATCCCGGCGAGGTCACGCGACTCGCGGGGGGCGTCGTCCGGGATCTCGGCCGGGCGGTCGGCGTAGGTCGCACCGTGGACGATCGGGACCGGGAAGTGCCACTGGCCGAGCAAACGCTCCCCGACCTCGCTGCTCGTGTGGCCGATGACCTCGCGCTCGACCGCTTCCGACGGCCATGCTCCTCCCGTCGCGACGGCGATCCTGTAGCGCTCGGGCGAGGCCTTCGCCAGTGCGAGCTTCCCGATCTGGGAGAGCAGCCCGCAGAGGAATGCCTCCTCACTGTTCGCGGAGCGGATCGCCACCGCGATCGAGCGGCCCGCGACCGCGTTCACGAGGCTCCTGTGCCAGAAGAGCTGGAGGTCGAGCCCGCCGCTCACGCCCCGGTTCGGAAGCTCGTTTGCGAGCGTGAAGCCGAGCGCGAGCGCCTTGAGGGCACGTAGGCCGAGCATCGCCGCGGCGCGGTTCAGCGAGGTGACCTCGGTGCCACGGTTGTAGTAGGCGGAGCTCGCCAACTGGAGGACGCGGCCGGCGAGGATCGGGTCGCGGGAGAGGCCCTCGGCGAGAGCTCCGATGTCGCTCGCCGGGTCCTGGCAGATCCGGAGCACGTCGAGCGCCGAGCTCGGCAGGCTCGGGAGGCTGCCGCTCAGGGAAAGGTCGGAAATTTCGATCGGTTCGAACGCCATCCAGATGCGCCTACCTCCGCAGACCGTCGTGGACAGAGAGATTGTCGGCGTCTGGGCGCAGGACTTTACGGTTGCTTCTCGGGGGTGACCGCCGGAGCCCGGCTCAAGGGGGCGCGAGCGCGGCGTCGATCTCGGCGAGCGTGGCCGGATCGAGCTCGATACCGGAGGCGGCGGCGTTCTCGCGGACCTGCTCGGGCCGGGAGGCGCCGACGATCGCAGCGGCGACGTTCGGCTCCCGGAGAACCCACGCGAGGGCGAGCTGCGTCATCGTGATCCCGTGGCGCTCTGCGATCGGTCGCAGGCGCTGGACCCGCTCGAGCAGGTCGCCCGTGCGGTACTTCGCCATCCACCAGTTCATCTCGTCGTTCATCATGCGCGAGTCGCCGGGCGGTGGCTCGCCGGGCCGGTACTTGCCCGTCAGGACTCCCTGGGCGAGCGGAGACCAGACGATCTGCGAGATCCCGTTCTCCGCGCAGAGCGGGATCACCCGGCGCTCGGGCTCGCGCCAGAGCAGCGAGTACTGCGGCTGCGAGGAGACGAACTTCTCGACGTGCGGGAGGAGCGCGATCGCGTCCGAGATCTGCTCCGAGTTCCACTCGGAGAAGCCGATGTGGCGGGCCTTGCCCGCCCGGACGACCTCGGTGAGCGCGTCCATCGTCTCCTCCAGCGGGGCCTCGACGTCGTAGCGGTGGCATTGATAGAGGTCGACGTAGTCGGTGCGGAGGCGTGTCAGCGATGCGTCGATCTGCTTCAGGATCTGCGCGCGCGAAAGGCCTTGGTCGAGCTCGGACATCGGGAAGTAGAGCTTCGTCGCGAGGATGTAGGAGTCGCGCGGGCGGTCCGCAAGCACCTCGCCGAGGAACTCCTCGGCGGCGCCGCGGCCGTAGACGTTCGCGGTATCGATGAAGTTGATGCCGACCTCGAAGGCGGCATCGACGCAGGCGCGGGCGGCCTCGTCGCCGACCCCGGCACCGAAGGTGAGCCACGAGCCGAGGGAGATCTCCGAGACCTCGATCCCGCTGTCGCCGAGGGGCCTGTAGCGCATCGGGCCGGATTGTTCCCCATCTGGTACACGTGCCGTCGGGTGGGAGGCGTACACTTGTTCGCCTCATGGCAAAGGCGGCTGCCCTCCAACATTCCTGTTCCGAGTGCGGCACCATGTCGGGACGCTGGCTCGGCCGGTGTCCGGGCTGTGGCGCGTTCGGGACGATGGTGGAGGAGGCGGCGCCTGTCCGTGGTGTGGGGAGGCACGGTATGGGCAGGCATGGTGTCGGTGCCGGCCCGGTGCGGCCGCTGCTTCGGCTCGTCGAGGTCGAGGCCGAGGAGGCAGACCGGATCTCGACGGGTATCGGAGAGCTCGACCGCGTGCTCGGCGGCGGCCTCGTCCCCGCATCCCTGGTGCTGGTCGGCGGCGAGCCGGGTGTAGGGAAGTCGACGTTGCTGCTCTCGGCGCTCGGTGCCATCTCGAGCGGTGCGATCTTGAGCGGTGCGGTCTCGAGCGGGCGGCGGGCGCTGCTCGTGACGGGTGAGGAGTCGGTGTCGCAGGTGAAGTTGCGCGCGCTACGGCTGGGTGGCTGCGAATCTGTCGAGATTCTGGCGGAGACCGAGCTCGACGCGGTGTGCGCGACGCTCGAGCGGGAGCGTCCTGAGGTATGCGTGATCGACTCCGTGCAGACGCTGTATGCGTCCGAGGTCGGCTCGGGGCCGGGCTCGGTGTCGCAGGTGCGCGAGGCCGCATCGCGCATCCTGCGTGTGGCGAAGGAGGCCGGCGTCGCCGTGTTCCTCGTTGGCCACGTCACGAAGGACGGGTCGGTGGCCGGGCCGCGCGTGCTCGAGCACCTCGTCGACTGCGTGCTCCAGTTCGAAGGCGACCGCTACCACGCCCACCGGGTGCTCCGGGCGACGAAGAACCGGTTCGGGTCGACCGACGAGATCGCGGTGTTCGAGATGACGGCGACCGGCCTCGTCGGCATTCCGGATCCATCGTCGTTGTTCGGCCGGAGCGAGCCCGGCGAGATCGGAGCGGCCGTGACCTGCGTGCTCGAGGGCACGCGGCCGCTGCTGCTCGAGATCCAGTCGCTCGTCGCGCCGACCGATCTGGCGATGCCCCGCCGGGTCGGGACGGGAGTCGATCCGAAGCGGCTCGCGATGATCGTGGCCGTGCTCGCCCGGCACGCGGGTCTTCCGCTCGGCGGGGCGGACGTGTTCGTGAACGTGGCGGGCGGTGTCCGCATCGATGAGCCCGGAGCTGATCTGGGGATCGCGCTTGCGATCGCCTCGGCGGCGCGTGGAGCACCCGTGAGCGAGGGCCTGGCAGCGTTCGGCGAGATCGGTCTCACGGGCCGCCTGCGGCCTGCGACCCAGGCATCGCGACGCGTCGAGGAGTGCCGGAAGCTCGGGGTGGCCTGTGTTCTCGCGCCCGGTGGAACCGAGGGGGCCACAATTGCCGCCGACTCGCTCCGGCAGGCGCTCGGGGCGGCGATCGAACAGAAGGCATAGGTTTTTCGGGGCACGCTCTCGGAGCAGAGCCCGTTGTTGATTCCGAAAGCCCCCATGAGCAGGGATTTTCGAAAAACCCTGCAAAAATGGCGCTTTTGCGCGGATTTCTGGTACTATTCTTAGTCTTCGCCGGTAGCCCAAGTGGCCGCCGGCGCTTTCATGACACGGGAGAGGGAGTGGGCTTGTACAAGGTCGGCGACAAGGTGGTGTACCCGCACCACGGTGCGGGCACCATCGTGAAAAGCGAAGAGCGGGAGATTCTCGGAGAGACCCGCGAGTACCTCACGATCAAGATCCTCCACAACGACATGACCGTCACGGTTCCGGCCGATAACGCCGAGCGGGTCGGGTTGCGGAAGGTGATCGACGAGGAGGCTGTCAAGAAGGTCGTCAAGTACCTCACGAGCGGCGGCACCGAGATGCCCAAGAACTGGAACCGCCGCTTCAAGCACAACCGGGACAAGATGAAGACCGGTGACATCTTCGAGCTCGCCGAGGTCGTCCGGAACCTGTCGCTGCGCGACGGCGAGAAGGGCCTCTCGACCGGCGAGAAGCAGATGTACGTGAAGGCGAAGAAGATTCTCGCGTCCGAGCTGATGTACGCGAAGAACCTGTCCGAGGACGACGCATTCGACTGGCTCGAGGGCGTGCTCACCGACGACGACGCACCGGCGGCCAAGCGTGCCCCGGCCAGTCGGCCCGCGACCACGGCTACGAAGCCGAAGACTCCGGCCGCCGCGTAGCGATGAGCGTTTGGGCCGTGCTCGTCGCCGCCGGGCGGGGAGAGCGGCTCGGGGACGACCGACCGAAGGCGTTTGCCCGCCTCGGCGGTCTTCCCTTGCTCGCGGAGTCGTTGCGGCGGCTCGACCAGAGCGAGTGGATCGACGGGGTGGTGGTCGTTGCGCCGGCAGGCTGGGAGGAGCCGTCGATCCTGCTCGCCGAAGAGCTCGGAGCGACGAAGGTCTTGTCGTGCATCCCCGGCGGGGCGACGCGATCGGCGTCGGTCCGCGCGGGGCTCGATGCGGTTCCCGGCGACGCAGATGTGATTCTCGTCCACGATGCGGCACGACCGCTTCTTCCACCGGAGCTGGTCGCGCGGCTGATCGAGGCGCTGGGCGAGGGATACGACGGCGCGGTACCGGGCCTGCCCGTCGCAGACACTGTGAAGCGCGTGCGGGACGGAGTCGTCGTCGAGACGCTGTCGCGAGCTGAGCTGGTCGCGGTACAGACACCGCAGGCGTTCGTGGCGAGCATCCTTCGTGCGGCGACCGGCGGTGAGGGCTCCGACTGCGCGTCGCTCGTCGAGGCGGCCGGCGGACGGGTGAAAGTTGTCCCCGGAGACGAGCGGCTCCTGAAGGTCACGACCCGCGACGACCTCCGCCGGGTCGAGGCGTGGCTCGAGCCGGTGCGAACGACTTCCGAGTAGCCTCCTCCCGTGGCGGAGATCCGGATCGGGATGGGGTACGACGCGCACGCGTGGGCAGACGGCGTGGCCCTCGTGCTCGGGGGGGTCGCGCTCGATCACCCGCGGGGCCTCTCCGGACACTCGGATGGGGACGTGATCGCGCACGCGCTGATCGACGCGCTGCTCGGCGCGGCGGGGCTCGGTGACATCGGCGGTCTGTTCCCGTCGGGCGAAGAGCGCTTCCGGGGGATCTCGTCTCTCACGCTGCTCTCGGAGGCCTATGAGCAGGTGAAGGTCGCCGGCTGGAGGCTCGTCAACGCCGACTGCATCCTCGTCGGCGAGGAGCCCCGCATCGCTTCGCATCGTGAAGAGATGCGCAAGTGCCTCGGGGAAGCCGTCGGTGAGGGAGAGGTCAACGTCCGGGCGACCACGACCGATCACCTCGGGTTCCCCGGTCGCGGCGAGGGGCTCGCTGCGCACGCCGTCGCGTTGCTCGAGCGCAGATGAGGCTCGTCCGCTACGCCGATCGCCCCGATCTCGTCGCCGCTCGCGGCCTGTCGTCCCAGGTCTTTCCGGAGTTCCTCTCCCACAACGAGCTGGGGCCCCGGTACTGGAGCCGGTTGTACACGGAGTTCCCGGCGTTCCAGCAGGCGCTCCTCGACGGCGAGGAGGTCGTCGCCGAAGCTCACGCCGTGGCGATCCACTGGGACGGCACGATCGCCGGGCTGCCGCCGGGCTGGGACGCGACGTTCGAGCTCGCGATGGACAGCGGGCTCGAGCCGACGGCGCTCTCGATGCTGGTGATCAGCGTCGCCCCGGGCCGGCAGGGCGAAGGCCTCGGCGGACGGATGCTCGACGCCTCGCGGGACGCCGCCAGGGAGGCGGCGCTGAGCGCGGTGCTCGCCCCGGTGCGTCCGACGCTGAAGGACCGATACCCCCTGATCTCGATCGAGCGATACATGACGTGGCGCCGGCCCGACGGCTCGCACTTCGATCCCTGGCTCCGCCTCCACGAGCGAGTCGGAGGCGAGATCCTGGCGCCGGCTCCCGAGTCGCTCGTGATGGACGAGCCGGTCGCCGATTGGGAAACCTGGACGGGGATGGCGTTCCCCGAGGACGGCGAGTACGTCGTCCCGGGCATGCTCGCTCCTCTCGTCGTGCGCGGCGGCCGGGGCCGCCACGCCGAGCCGAACGTCTGGGTGTGCCACCGCGTGTAGGTGCGGCCCGAGAACCGAAATGTCTGCGGTCGCGTACTCCCTTCGAACCACAATCGAGGAGGGGACTGGACTTGCGCAGATCGATTCTCGTTGTTCTCACAAGCGTCGCCGCCGTGTCGGCCGCCGCGATCGCAGCGGCCTCGGGGGGTTTGCCGAACATCGGCAAGCCGACAATGGCGGCACAGCCCGTCTACAAGGGCTATTACGACCATCACATCGACACCTACCTGATCACGGACGTGTCGAACAAGGCGCAGGCAGCCGCCTTGCACGTCAACTACTCGGCGGAACTGAAGAGCAGCAAGGGGCTTCCGCTTCAGTACTTCGTGAAGGGCCGCGCCGCGGCCGGCCAGCTCACGGTGTTCGGTTCGGAGCCCGGCGAGACCAACTACAACCCGCTCTGGGCGGAAGTCTGGGTGACCTGGAAACCGGGTGTGAAGCCGGTCGTGCTCGGGCAGGACGACCAGATCAACGCGCTGGCGAAGGCGGGGAAGCTGACGATGACGAACGCGCACATCGTGCTGAACGCGCCGATCCTGAGGGTCGGCAAGGGCGGCTGAGACAGTCGTTCTGGCGGCCGGCCGTGGCGGCCGGCCGCCACGCTCATTCGGGCAGAGCCGCGGCGCCGTCCACGCCGATCGCGACGAGCCCGTCCCGCGCGAGCGAGACGACGGCATCCGCGTCGGTGGCCGTGCCGCCGGCGGCGATCACGCGAAGCGTCTCCGCGCGCCGCTGGCGAAACGAGCCCTCGAACCTCGACTGCTTCCGCAGAGGTTCGTAGCGGCGGCCGCGGGACGGGCAGCCGTCTGCGAGTGGGCAGACGCCGCAGCGGGGGACGCGCGCGAGGCACACCGTCGCTCCCAGGTCGAAGAGCGCCTGCGCGCACCCGCCGTCGAAGCCCTCGCCGGTTCGCTCCTGCACACGCCGGACGTTCGTGTCGACCGGAAGCACGTCGCGCCCGAAGGCGAAGTTCCCGACGGCAGCGGCGGTGTAGGGGCCGATGCCCGGAAGCTCCGTGAGGTCGTCCGGCCAGCCGTGCTCCGCCACGATCCGAGCGGCCCGGTGGAGACTCACCGCCCGCCGGTTGTAGCCGAGCCCCTGCCACTCGAGGATCGCCTCGCCGGGCGTCGCGCGGGCAAGCTCCTCCACCGTCGGCCACCGCGCGAGCCAGCGTGTCCAGCGCGGGATCACCCGCTCGACCTGTGTCTGCTGGAGCATCACCTCGGAGACGAGGATCGCGTACGGATCGTCCGTCTCCCGCCACGGCAGCTCCCGTCCGTTGGCCGAATACCAGCGGAGCAGCGTCGCGCGCACGATCACAACTCTAGACGGGCTCGCTCCCACCGGCTCTTCGAGACGTGCCCGCGGCCTCCGGGCTAGGCACGCTCGGTGACGTACAGCATCGCCAGATACGTCTTTCGCACGTTACGCTCCGGACGCGACTCGATCCGCCGGTGGATGCGCGCGAGCAAGGGCTCGAGGGCCTTGTCGTGGAGCGCCCGATGGTGCGAGTAGGTGCTGAGGACGGCGATGTAGTCGTCGGCGTTGTAGATCACGTCCCAGAGGTAGCGCCTCGAAGCGAGGTTGCGAAACAGGCCGCTCTCCTCGAGCTCGGCGGTTACGACTTCGTCGCTGTGATCCCCGAGCGCGTCCGGATCCGGGAGCCGCCAGGGGGGTGAATAGAACCCGACCCCTGCGTTCGTCTTCGGATCCTCCGGCAGGAGGGCTTCGTAGTCCGCCTGGACTTCGATGAAGAATGGATCGCCGTCGGCCGGAAGAACGTGTGCCGTCGAGACGAAGCCGAGCTTCCCGTGCTCGGAGAGAAGGTCTGCCGACTTCGTGTAGCGCAGCTCAGGTGCGAGCCAGTGGAATGCACTGAAAGCAACGACTGCATCGAATCCCCGGCGGTTCGGCTGCCAGGTCTCGAAGTTCGCGTTGATCACCGAGACGGCCGGAAAGGCCGCCAACTTGCGCTGCGCGGTCGCCGCTAGACGCGTCCCGAGCTCGACGCAGGTGATCGCGTAGCCGCGTTCGGCCAGGGGGAGCGTCGCCTGACCCGTGCCGCACCCGATCTCTACGAGCTGGGCCTGCGCCGGAAGCTGCGCCAGCTCGGCGAGGTCGTCGAAGATCTGGGGTGGGTAGCTCGGCCGGGCGCGGTCGTACAGCTCGGCCACATGCTCGAACGTCGTCCTCAGAAGCGTGCGCGACGTGTCCGACACGGCTCGATCATGCCCGATCCGGCGATCGCCACCCACCTACAGCGCGGGCGCGTCGGGGGCTAGGGCTCGAGAGACCAGGTCTGGCCGTCGTCGTCGGACGTCCAGCTCACCTGGGTCACGGGGTCTCGGCCGTAGTCGGTGGCGGTGACAGTGAGGGACTCGCCTGTCGCGTCGACCTCGTCCGCCAGGAGCTCGCCCGGGGGAGCCGAGGGGAGCGTCACCGTCTGAGCGCCGTCGTTGCTCGCGAGGATGACCCGGGGGCTCGTATCCCAGTGCTGGCCGTCGACTCGGCTCGACACGAGGAACGCGAACCCGTCCGCCGTGCGGGTGCTCGCGACGATGGTGCCGTCCGAGACGGTGGAGACGAGCTTCGCCTCGAGGGGCTTCGAGCTTTCCGCCGGTGGGAACGGAGAGATGAGGTGGAGGTCCCCACCCTCCCACCAGTAGAGCTCGCCGGCCGCGCCGGTGAAGTTCGTGCCGATCGCGTCGGTCGCGTGCCATGTGTCGCCGTCATCATCGGTCCAGAGCATCCGCGTCGTGCACATGCACGGGCCTGGATCGGAACCGAGCTCGATCACGCCGGCGGCTGCCGACAGGCGAAGGATCGTCAGCGCAGGGTCGTCGTAGATGCGGTGCCAGCTCTGGCCGCCGGTCTCGGTCGCGAACACGCCGGCGGCGCGGACTTCCCAGGCATCCTTGGAGCTCGCCCAGCTGACTTCCGCGGCAGCTCCGGCCGCCGAGCCGCCCGCGGCCGCTGCGCCCGAAACGCCGGCGCACAAGGCAAGAGCTCCGGCTACCGCGAGCCGGAATGCGAGGCTCCCCCCGGAGAACAACGGCGCTAGCGCTCGAACCGAACGCGCCCCTCGGGGCGGCTGCTCGCAGGGCAGGGGCCGGGCCGGGAAGAGGGCCAGGTTTGGCCGGCTCCCCTCGGACGATGCGAACGTGGGGGAGCCGAGCGCATCGGCATATGTATCCCGATGCGCATTAACCTAGGCTAAGAAACGTGAAGGTCCGTTTCGCTCCGAGCCCGACCGGCTCACTCCACATCGGCAACGCTCTCGGTGCGGTCGCCAACCGCAACTTCGGCGGGACGATGCTGCTTCGGATCGACGACACCGACCCGGCGCGGAATCTGCAGGGCGGCGAAGCGGCGATCCTCGACGACCTACGCTGGCTCGGGGTCGGGTGGGACGAGGGGCCCGTCCGCCAGAGCGAGCGGCTCGACCGGTACCGCGAGGCCGCTGCAGGCCTACCGCAGCGGTTCCAGGGCGTGACCCTGCTCCGCGATGACGGCACCGCGACCTATCACCTCGCGAGCGTCGTCGACGACGCCGACTTCGGGATCACGCACGTCATCCGAGGCAACGATCACCGTCCCAACGAGGGTTTTCAGCGCGACCTGGCCGTGGCACTCGGCGCCGAGCCGCCGGAGTACATTCATTACGGGCTCGTGCTCGGCCCTGACGGGAAGAAGCTCTCGAAGCGCGCCCAGGGCGCGTCGGTCGCATCGCTTCGTGAGGAAGGGATCCCGCCCGAGGCGGTGCGCGCCTATCTCGACGAGCTCGGGATCCCGAGGCACGACGTCCAGCTCGATCTGGCGCGGATCCGGTCGCTCGCGGTCGAGGTGATCGACGAGCTTCCCGACCAGGAGCTGGCGACACGGCTCGGCGTTCCCGTGGAGGTGGTACCGGCGGTGCGCGGCGCGCACGATCTGAACGAGGCGCGCGAGCTCGCACGGACGATCCTCGAGCCCCCGTCCGTGAAGCTTCCCGACGAGCGCGAGACCCTCGAGCGGTTCCGCGAGCTCCGTGCCGCCTCCTCGGACGGCCTCGACAAGAACGGTGCGAAGGCGGTCGTCCGTGAGCTGAAGGCGGTCGGCGGGCACCTCCGCGCGGTACGGCAGGCTCTGACGGGCCGAGACAGCGGGCCGGAGCTCTGGTCGGTGATCGCCGCGCTGCCCCGTGCAGAGACACTGCGGAGGATCGATGCGGCTCTTTGACACCTACTCCAAATCGCTCGTCCAGCTCCCGCCGCCACCCGGGCCGGTTCGGATGTACTTCTGCGGCCCGACCGTCTACGCGCGCGCCCATATCGGCAACGCGCGCCCGTTCGTGATCGGCATGTGGTTGCGCTCCTGGCTCCGGGGCACCGGCTACGACGTGACCTTCGTGCACAACATCACCGACGTGAACGACAAGATCTACGAGGCCGCACCGGGGGCGAGCGCCGCGCTGGCGAAGCGGGCGACCGAGTGGTACCTCGAAGACACCGGCGGCCTCGGGCTCGGGATGCCCGACGAGCTGCCGAAGGTGACCGACTACGTCCCGGAGATCGTGGCGTTCATCGACCAGCTCGTCGAGCGCGGGTTCGCCTACCCGGTCGACGGCGACGTCTACTTCCGCGTGGCGAGCTTCCCGGAGTACGGCAGGCTCTCGGGGCAGCGCCCGGATCAGGTCGAGGAACAGGAGCCGAACGCGCGCAAGGATGACCCACGCGACTTCGCGCTCTGGAAGGCGAACAAGCCGGGCGAGGACACGCACTGGCCTTCGCCGTGGGGCGAGGGCCGGCCGGGTTGGCACATCGAGTGCTCGGCCATGGCGGAGGCACTCCTCGGGCCCGTATTCGAGATCCACGGCGGTGGCCTCGATCTCGTCTTCCCGCACCACGAGAACGAGCTCGCGCAGTCGCGGGCACTCGGACATCCGTTCGCCGAGATCTGGGCGCACAACGGGCTGCTCCAGCTGACCGGCGACAAGATGTCGAAGTCGAGCGGGAACATCGCGACGATCCAGGAGGTGCTCGCGGAATGGGGGCGCGAGGCGGCGCTCGTCTTCTTCCTCGGCGGCCACTGGCGCAAGCCGATCGACTTCTCGGACGAGACGATGTCGCAGGCGTCCGCGCAGGCCGCGGGATTTCGCGAGGTCTTCCGCGGCGCTTCGTCCCCCGCTGCTCCCGATGCCTGGGAGCGCTTCGGCGCCGCGCTCGAGGACGACTTCAACACCCCGGCGGCGCTCGCGATCATGCACGAGTGGCGTGACCATGATCTGCTCCGGCGGGCCCTCGGGGTCTTCGCCCTCGCGTCTCTCGCCGAGTTGCCGGTCGCGCCTCCCGAGGTCGTCGAGCTCGCGAAGCGGCGTGAGGCCGCCAGGGCCGAGCGCGACTTCGCGACGGCAGACGAGCTGCGGGCCGAGCTCGAGACTGCGGGTTGGTACATGCGGGACGGGCCCGAGGGGTACACGCTCGTTTCCCGGGGATGAGCGGCGATCTGGTCTACGGGCGCCGCGCCGTCCGCGAGGCGCTGCGGGGACGGCGTGAGGTGCTCGAGGTGCTCGCGACCGAGCGCGCGGTCGCTGCCGAGCCGTGGCTCGCCGAGGCCCGGCCGAGGCTCAGGCCCGACCGCGAGCTGAGCGAGCTCGCCGATACGCGTGACCACCAGGGCGTCGTCGCGCGCGTGGAGCCCTTCGGCTACGCGGATGCCTGGGAGCTCGCCCGGCTCGACCGGCCGCTGCTCGTCGTGCTCGACCGGATCACCGACCCGCGGAACCTCGGCGCCGTCTGCAGGAGTGCCGAGGGAGCGGGAGCGACCGGTGTCATCGTGCCGGCGCACGGCTCCGCCGTCGTCACCCCCGCAGTGGCACGCTCCTCTGCCGGGGCGATCGAGCACCTCCCGATCGCCGTCGTGACGAACCTCGCCCGCTACCTCGAACAGGTGAAGGGCCCCTCGCTCTGGGTGTACGGCGCGGCGGGCGAGGCCCAGGCCTCGATGTGGCAGACAGACCTGACGGGCGGCATCGCGCTCGTCTTCGGCGCTGAAGGGAAAGGACTGCGACCGCTTGTTCGGCGCAGCTGCGACGCGCTCGTCTCGATCCCGTCCGCCGGGGCCGTCGAGTCGCTCAACGTCAGCGTCGCGGCGGCGGTCCTTCTCTACGAGGCACGCCGGCAGCGAGGAGCCGGCGGCTGATGGCCGAGCCGACTCTCTATCTCTTCGACGGCTACAACCTCCTTCACGCCGGGCCGTTCTCGGACCGGCGCGAGCTCGTCGACACGCTCTCGAGCTTCGTCGCAACGAAGGGCGCGCGCGGCGTCGTCGTGTTCGATGGAGCAGGTGACGATGCGAGGCTCGGCCCGCTCGAGGTTCGATTCGCGCCCGACGCCGACACGATGCTCGAGCGGCTCGCAGCCCAGCACAGGTCGCGTGAGCAGGTGCTGCTCGTCTCCTCGGATGCGACCGTCCTCGGCACCGCCGGGCGTGAGACCGCGAATCTCTCGTCGCAGACGTTCTTCCGGGACCTGCGTCCGGCCGAGCCGCGCCCACAGCCCCCGGGTGGGCTCGGGGACAAGCTCGACGAGGACACCCGCTCGAAGCTCGAGCGCCTGCGCCGCGGCGAGCCCAGGTAGCCTCCGAGACATTGCAAGCGGGTCCATTGCAAGTAGGGCTTGTCTTTTCGGACGGTCCCTGCTAGATTCACCTCGACTTAAGGGTGAGGGTTCGTTGTCGTGGCCATGTCAACCATCCGGGACAAAGGGCGCAAAATGGGGGTTTCAGGAGTGAGCATGAGAGCAGCATCGGCACCGAGGACAACTCCGGCAGCAAAAACGGCGCAGAAAGCTCAACGAGAGCTTGAGGATCTCCAGCTCGTGCTCAAGGCGCGGAACGGCAGCACGGTCGCGCTCGACGGGCTCATCCGGCGCTACACGCCGTTCGTCCGGCTGAAGGCGAGCGCGTACTTCCTCGTCGGCGGCGGCAACGACGACCTGATCCAGGAAGGGCTGATCGGGCTCTACAAGGCCGTGCGCGACTTCCGCCCGGACAAGGAGACCTCGTTCCGCTCGTTCGCCGAGCTCTGTGTCACGCGGCAGATCATCACCGCGATCAAGACCGCGACCCGGTACAAGCACTCGCCGCTGAACACATACGTCTCCTTCAGCCACACTCCGGCCGGCCAGGATCCTGACGGCGACTGCACCCTCGGCGATGCGCTCCCCGGCTCGGCCGTGAACGACCCCGCGATCTGCGTGATCTCGACCGAGGAGCTCCAGAGCCTCGTCGGCTGTCTCGGCACGACCCTCTCGCCGCTCGAGTCGGATGCGCTGCGGCTGTACCTCGAAGGGTTCTCCTACGAGGCGATGGCCGAGGAGCTCGGGTGCGACACGAAGACGATCGACAACGCGCTGCAGCGGGTCAAGCGGAAGATCCTGAACCACCAGCGCGAACGCCAGGTTCTGTCGTAGCCTGCGTCAAAAGAGGCAACGGGCGAACGGCTAGGATGAACCCACGCCGGAGTAGCTCAGCTGGCAGAGCGCTTGATTTGTAATCAAGATGTCGTGGGTTCGAATCCCATCTCCGGCTCTACTCCGCGGGCATCTGCTCGCCCGCGCGAACCGGCCGAGGGAGCCGGTTTGCGGGCGGTGACAGCGGGCAGACCCAGCGCGGGTCGTAGCTGCAGGACGGGTTGTAGGCGAAGTTGAAATCGAGGACGAGCCGGCCGCTCTCGGTGCCGAGGTCGGACCCCTTCACCGTGTCGAGCAGGTAGCGGCCGCCTCCGTAGGTCTCGGTGCCCGACGTCGCGTCGCGGAAAGGGACGAAGAGCCCGCCGCCGTAACCGACGAGCCAGTAGAGCTCCAGGGCGTGCTCCGCGTCGTCCAGCTCGAACGCCGCGCGGGCGATCCGCTGAAACGCGATCGGCTCGCTGCTGCTCGATCCGATCTGCATGTGGACGGCCGGTGCGGGCTCCACCGTGGCGAGAACCCGGAGCAGCGGGTCGTAGTCGAAGTAGGGCACCCCGGGATAGGAGGGCCGCGCCTCCTTCCTGACCGGGGACTGGGGATGCGTGCGAAAGAGCTCGTCGCGTCCCGCACGCCACGCCGACCAGGCTGCCGCCGGCTCCGGGGCTTCGCGCACGGCCGCGTACAGCGCGAACACACGCCGCTTCCAGTCGAGCAGCTCGATCGCCTCGGCGGCCGCGATCGCGGCCGCTTCGCCGCTCACTCCCCGATCGCCTTCACGACGACGCGCTTGCGCCGGCGCCCGTCGAACTCGGCGTAGAACACCTGCTCCCATGGTCCCAGGTCGAGCTTGCCGTCGGTGATCGGGAGCACCACCTGATGTGCCATCAGCTGGCGCTTGAGGTGAGCGTCGGCGTTGTCCTCGCCGCGGTTGTGGCGGTAGCCCGACACCGGCTCGTGCGGCGCGAGGCGCTCGAGCCAGTCGTCGATATCGGCGATCAGCCCACCCTCGTCGTCGTTCACGTACACCGCTGCGGTGATGTGCATCGGGTTCACGAGCACGAGCCCGTGCTGGATCCCCGACTTGCGGACGATCTCCTCGACGCGGTCCGTGATGTTGAGGTAGTCGCGGCGGTTCGGGGTCTCGAAGACGAGGTACTCCGTCGCGTGCTTCACGAGAGAGCTCCCTCGAGGTCTGCCCAGAGCTCCTCGACGTCCTCCAGACCGACCGAGAGGCGCAGCAGCCCGGTGGGGATGCGGTCGCCCTCCCAGCGGTAGCGGCTCTCCATCGTCGAGGTGACGCCCCCGAGACTCGTCGCGTTCACGATCACGCGTGTGCTCGTCTCGACTCGCCGCGGATCCGGGACGTCGAACGAGATCACGCCGGAGTACCCGGGGTAGCGCACGAGCTGGACGATCGGATGCGCGTCGAGGCGGCGCGCGAGCTCGGTCGAGGTCTCCGTGATGTGCCGCATGCGGCCGGGGAGCGAGTCGAGGCCGGCGAGCAACGCGGCCGCGGAGTGCGGCGAGGCGACGCCGCCGGTCTGGGTGCGAATGTGGTGCAGCACCTTGCGCCGCTCCGGATCGCGGGTCACGACGGCGCCGAGCAGCGCGCCGTGATTCCCGGTGAGGAACTTCGTGCCCGAGTGGATTGCGATGTCGGCGCCCTCGTCGAGCGCGCGCAGGTAGATCGGAGTCGCGACGGTCGCGTCGCAGACGACGAGGCGCTGCTGCGATCCGCGCGACTTCCAGTCGCGCAGCGCGTCCCAGTCCGGCGTGGTGAGCGTGGGGTTCGCCGGCGACTCGACCCAGACGATCTCGACATCCTCCGGGGGAGCGCCGGTCTGGTCGAACTCGACGAACCGGAGGCCCCAGGGCTCGAGCGTGCCGAAGAGAACGGAGGTCCCGAAGTAGGCCCCTTCGGCCAGCGCGATCGTCGTCCCGGGACGCGCGAAGGCGAGGACCACCGCCGTCTCGGCCGCCATCCCGGAAGCGAACAGGAGGGCCTCGCCGCCCTCGAGCTCACCGAGCTTCGCCTCGGCGGCCGCGCCGGCGGGGTGCGCGTAGCGCGTGTAGAAGAACTCTCCCGGCTCGCCCCGCTCGTCGTAGGGCCAGATCGTCGACCGGTCGTTCGGCTCCATTCCGCGAGGGTATCCGTAGCCGCCGGAGGCGTCGCCGGCTCGACTAGAAGGGCGCGACGGCGCGGCCGCGGAGGACGCTCGGTGCCGAGCGGGCGTAGTCGAGCCCGGAGACCCACGTCAGCGCGACCGCCAGAAGCAGAAGCCACCACGAGACACTCGTGCTCCAGAGCCCGGCTGCAGCGAGCCCGCCGGCTGCTGCGGCGACCGCCTGCGACCACGTCTTCAGCTTTCCGAGGTCGCGGGCGGCGATCACGACCCCGCGCTCGAGGGCCGCGAGCCGGAGGCCGCTGACGAGGAGCTCCCGCGCGACGATCGCAGCGACCATCCAGGCGGGGAAGACGCCCTGGTCGAGCAGGACGACGAGGGTGGCGAGGACGAGCACCTTGTCGGCAACGGGATCGAGGAGCGAGCCGAACGATGTCGTCCGCCCCGAGCGGCGGGCGATCCGGCCGTCGAGCCAGTCGGTCGACATCGCGACGCAGAACACCGCCGTCCCCCAGTAGTCGTGCTGGTTGAAGTTCACAGAGAAGAGCACGACGACGAGCGGAGCGCAGGCGATCCGCGCGAGGGTGAGCTGGTCGGCGATCGGCACAGCCGCAGAATACGCTCGATCGCGAGCCTGGATAGATTGCGCGTGCCGTGGATCTCTACGAGCACCAGGGAAAGGAGCTCCTGGCGAGGCACGGCATCCCCGTGTCGCCGGGCCGAGTGGCGCGGAGCGCCGAGCAGGCGAGGCGCGCGGCCGAGGAGCTCGGCGATGCGGTCGTGGTCAAGGCGCAGGTTCTCACCGGGGGGCGCGGGAAGGCCGGTGGGGTGAAGCTGGCGGCAGATCCCGACGAGGCTTTCGCGCGGGCGGGCGAGATTCTCGGTCTCGAGATCCGGGGCCATCGCGTCGAGCGGTTGTGGATCGAGCCGGCCTCCGAGATCGCGCGGGAGTACTACCTCTCGGTGGCGCTCGACCGGGGGGCCGGACAGGCGCTCCTCATGTTCACGACGGACGGCGGGGTCGAGATCGAGCAGGTCGCAGCCGAGAATCCGGTCGCGCTCGCGCGTGTGCACGTCGATCCGCTCGAGGGATACGGGCCGCATCACGCCCGCGAGCTCCTCGCCGGGGTGGCCGATGAGGGCGAGCGCGCGCAGCTAGAGCGGATCGCCGGGGCGCTCTACCGCTGCTTCGTCGACAGCGACGCGACGCTCTGCGAGATCAACCCGCTGATCGTGACGCCGGACGGCGTCGTCAGAGCCCTCGACGCGAAGGTGACGATCGACGACTCGGCTCTCTTCCGGCATCCGGACCTCGCGGAGCTTCGCGATCTTTCGGCGGCCGATCCGCTCGAGGCCTTTGCGCGGGAGCGCGGCGTGATCTACGTGAAGCTCGACGGGTCGGTCGGGATTCTCGGGAACGGTGCCGGCCTCTCGATGGCCACCGTCGACGTGGTGGTCGTCGCGGGCGGCCGGCCGGCGAACTTCTGCGATCTCGGCGGCGGCGGCTCTGCGGCCGGCGTCGTCTCTGCCCTCGAGGTGATCGCACGCGATCCGCAGGTGCGCTCGATCCTCTTCAACATCTTCGGCGGGATCACCCGTTGCGACGAGGTCGCCCGCGGGATTCTCACCGCACTCGACGAGTCGGGCCTTGCCGTCCCGATCGTGGTACGGCTCGACGGCACGAACGCCGACGAGGGCCGCCGCATCCTCGCCGAGGCAGCGAGGCCCGACCTCCACGTCGAGCCGACGATGCTCGCTGCCGCCCGCCGCGCAGTGGAGCTGGCCGCGTGAGCTCCGGCTGTGGACTGTTCGTTACCGTTTCGAGGCAGTACCTGACCCCGCCTCTCGTCCCTCGGGCGCGGCCGGCCGTCAGCGGTTCGGTGTTGTCTGTTGCACGACTGTTGCATCCTTGCTCGCCTGATCTGGCCGTGGCTGAAAACGCCGGTGTAGCTCGTTGTCCACAGGCCCCGCCGAACTACGTCGAGTGAAGGAGGCACGGCTTTGAGCGATCCATGGAGTGAGCGAGCCGAGCTCTACCGGACGAGCCCGGCGCACACCTCGGGCCCGGATCTGGACCTGATCGTCGAGTGGTCGGAGGGGTGCGGGACGGCAATCGACATCGCGACCGGCGGGGGGCACGTCGCACGGCGGCTCCGCGAGTCCGGGCTCGAAGTGGTGAGCTGCGACCCTGCTCCGGGGATGCAGCCGGACGTGATCTGCTTCGCCGAGGAGTTGCCCTTCGCGGACTCGAGCTTCGGCCTCGCCGTCACGCGTGTGGCCGCGCACCACTTCGCGGATGTCGCGGCGTCCACGCGTGAGCTCGGGCGCGTCGCGGCGAAGCGCGTGATCGTGGTCGACAACCTTCACGGCGGCGAGGATGCCGAGCGGGCCGAGAAGCTGCGCGACCCGTCCCACGTGCGGAACTACACCGAGCAGGAGTGGCGCGACTTTTTCGCCGCCGCCGGAATCGAGCTCGAAGACCTACGCGTCTTCTCCTATCCGATCGAGCTCGAGCCCTGGCTCGAGCGCACCGGCTGCGTGGGCGACGATGCCGCCGAGGCCAGGCGCCTGCTCGCCGACCGCATCGAAGACGGCCAGGTCACCTTCGAGCGCATCGCCCTCTGCGGCACGCCGGCCTGATGGCGATCCTCGTCGGCCTCGAGACGCGCCTCGTCGTCCAGGGGCTCACCGGCAGCGAGGGCCGGTTCCACGGGCTGCGGAACCGCTCGCACGGCACGCGGGTCGTTGCGGGCGTCACTCCCGGCAAAGCCGGTGAGGACGTCGACGGGATCCCGGTCTTCGGCACCGTCGCGGACGCCGTCGCCGAGGCCGGGGCGAACACCTCGCTCGTGTTCGTCCCTGCGCGCTTCGCGCCCGACGCCGTCTACGAGGCGGTCGACGCCGGGATCGAAACGGTCGTCTGCATCACGGAGCACATCCCCGTTCACGACACCCTTCGCTTCTGCGCGTACGCCCGCGCGCGGGGGGCGACGCTGATCGGCCCGAACTGCCCCGGCGTGCTGTCCCCGGGGAAGGCGAACGTCGGGATCATCCCGGCCGAGGTGTTCGCCGAGGGGAAGGTCGGCCTCGTCTCCCGCTCGGGCACCCTGACCTACCAGATCGGGAAGGAGCTCGCGGAGCTCGGGATCGGCAACTCGACGATCGTCGGCATCGGCGGCGATCCCGTGATCGGCTCGACCTTCGTCGACCTGCTCGACCGGTTCGAGCAGGATCCGGAGACCGAGCTCGTCGTGCTCGTCGGCGAGATCGGCGGTGACGAGGAGGAGAAGGCCGCACGCCACGTGGCGGACAACCTGAGGACACCCGTCGTCGCCTACATCGCCGGCTTCTCGGCACCGCCGGGCAAGACCATGGGCCACGCCGGCGCGATCATCTCGGGCTCGTCCGGTACCGCACAGGCGAAGAAGGAAGCGCTGGAGGCCGCGGGAATCCGGGTCGGCACGACGCCGACCGAGGTGGCCGAGCTCGTGGCCGCGCGGCTCCGAGCATCGAGCGGCTAGATTCGTCCCGTGGAATCGATCTCGTTCGCACGCGGCGTGCCCGCACCCGAGTGCCTCCCCGAGGAGGAGCTCGCCGACTGTGCGCGCACCGTCCTCGAGCGCGACGGCAAGACGATCCTCTCCTACGGATCCGGTGCCGGATACGCGCCGCTCCGCGAGCTGCTCGGAGAGTGGTTCAAGGTGGCGCCGGGACAGATCATCCTCACGAACGGCGCGCTCCAGGGCTTCGTGCTCCTCGCCCAGCACTTCGGCCGCGGCCAGACGGTCTTCGTCGAGGACCCGACCTACGACCGGCCGCTGAAGATCCTGCGCGAGAACGCGATGACCGCGGTGCCGATGGCGATGGACGACGACGGCCTCCTCCCCGGCGCGGTCAAGGCGGCACTCGACACGCACGGCAAGCCGGCTTTCATCTACACGATCCCGACCTTCCAGAACCCGAGCGGCCGTACCCTGCCGGAGGATCGCCGCCGAGAGATCGTCGGCTACGCCGAGGCGGCCGGTGCGCTGATCCTGGAGGACGATCCCTACGGGCTGATTCGTTTCGAGGGAACCGCGCCGCCGTCGATGTACGACCTCTCGCGCGAGTCGACGATCTACACCTCCTCGTTCTCGAAGACGATCTCGCCCGGCCTCCGGGTCGGCTGGTACATCGTCCCCGAGACGCTCGCGGCGCCGCTCGTGGATCGTGCGAACGCCACCTACATCACGCCGGTTCTGCTCAGCGAGGCCGTGATCTTCGAGTTCATCGACCGCGGGAACTTCGAGCCCAACCTGAAGCGCGTCAACGAGCTCTTGAAGGTGCGGCGCGACGCGATGCTGGCGGCGCTCGACAAGCACCTGGGCGGCTCGCGCTGGTCGCACCCGGAGGGCGGCTACTTCGTCTGGCTCGAGCTCCCCGAGGGCACGAACGCCCGTGAGGTGCTCGAGCGCGCGCAAGGAGTCACGGCCGTGCTCGGCACCGACTTCGGCGGCGGCGAGAACGCGATCCGGCTCGCCTACAGCTATGTCACGCCCGAGGAGATCGACACGGGCGTCGAGCGTCTCGCCGCCGCGCTCTAGCCTCCGGGGCGGCGGGCTATGCCGTGGCGGCGGGCTATGCCGTGGCGGCGGCGACCTGGGTCAGCGGCCTCGGAACGAGTGGAGGCTGGGGCGGAGGCGAGAGGATGCGCTCGGCCGCCCTGAAGGTCGGGCATGGGCGCTCGACGACAAGGGCGCAGAGGCCGTGGCGGCGGAAGTAGCAGTCGTGGCAGGTCAGTGGATGTTTCGTCATCTCGCGGGTCGGGGATCCTTCTCGGCTCGCGTTCGGCGGGCGCCGAACGAGAAGCGATCCTACGTACCGGCGGCCCCAGATCAAGGGCTTGCCCACAGAGAAAACGCGCAGTTTCCGCCCCTTTACAAAGGGGCTGAATTCCCAGGTTTCTAGCGCTCCAGCGGCAACGTTGACAGTGCGTGCAACGCCTGTTGAAAGTTCTTCACAGGGATGATGCGCACACCGTGTGCGTACTTCCTGGCAGTGGCCGCATTTGCCTTCGGGACCAGGAAGACATCCACACCCGCCTCGCGCGCGCCGATCGTCTTTTGCTTGATTCCGCCGATCGGGCCGACCGTACCGTCGAGCGCGATCGTGCCGGTCGCTGCGATCTTGTGGCCGCGATCGACGTTGCGCCCGAGCGCCTGCAGAACGTCGAGGGTGAAGGCGAGCCCCGCCGACGGCCCGCTGACCCCGTGCGCGTCGATCGAGACCTTGGTCGGGAGGTGGATCTGCACGTCCGGCTCGAGGATCACGCCGACGACTCCGCGCTTGGAGCCTTTCCCGGCAGCCACGGTCGTGATCGGCACCACCAGGCGCTTGCCCGCGCGTTCGACGGTGAAGCGGAATGTCGTCCCGATCGGCCGCCCGCCCATTACCCCGGTGACATCGATCGGGCCGTGTACGGGCGTCCCGTCGACCGCGACGATCCGATCGGTGAGCCGGAGTTTGCTCGCCGCCGGGAACCCCGGCTCGACCTCCGCGACGATCGCGCCGTTCGCGCTCGTCGTGACCTTCTTCCCGAGCGCGCGCAGCGCCACGGCCGCCGCGACCTGCTGAGAGGTCTGCATCTCCGAGACGTCGACCTGGTTCTCCTCGGAGTTCGAGACGCCGGTCGGGACCACCTCGTCGGCCGGAACGAGGGTCGAGCCGGAGTGGAGCCCGCCGAGGAGCTTCTCGAGCATGGTCGCCTTGCGGACGATCACGTCGACGAAGTAGATGCCACCGGGCCCGGTTTGCGGATGCGCGCCGGCGACGCTGACGAGCGGCGCGACCGGATGGGCGCGGTCCGGCAGGAAGATGTAGTCGTTGGAATCGGTGAGCTCGAGCCCGATCACGCAGATCAAGAGGATTGCCCCGACTGTCAGCGCGGCCGTCGGTGTGAGTACGCGAAGGGCCCACCGGCGACGTGAGCTCGGCTCGGGATGCACGGCCGCTTCCACGGATTCACTGTAGACGGCAGGGGCCGATCGGTGTTCGCCCCGAAGCGTGCTTAGAAACCTTTTAGCTGCCGGAGAGCACGCCGACGACCTCGCGCACCGCTGCGGCGGAGGCCTGCAGGGCGCTGTGCTCGTCGGCGTCGATGTCGATCTCGATGATCGCCTCGATCCCGCCGGCGCCGAGCTTGACCGGCACCCCGACATAGAGGCCGTCGATCTCGTACTCGCCCTGGAGGTAGGCGGCACACGGCAGAATCCGCTTCTCGTCGAGCATGATCGCATCGACGATCTGGGCCACGGCCGCGCCGGGCGCATACCAGGCCGACGTGCCGAGAAGGGACACGAGCTCGCCGCCGCCCTTGGCCGTACGTTCGATCATGGCCTGGATCCGATCGGGCACGACGAGCTTCCGCAACGGCACGCCCCCGACCCGGGTGGCGCTGACGAGCGGCACCATCTGGTCGCCGTGCCCGCCGAGCACCAGCGTCTGTACGTCCTTCACCGAGGCACCCGTCTCCCACGCGATGAAGGTCGAGAAGCGCGCAGTGTCGAGAATGCCGGCCATTCCGAACACCCGCTCCCGGGGTAGCCCGGAGACATTCCTGGCGACGTGGCACATCGCATCGAGCGGGTTCGAGACGACGACGAGGACGGCGTCGGGCGAGTGCTCGACGACCCTGGCGGTGACGTCGGCGACGATCTGCTCGTTCGTCGTCACGAGGTCGTCGCGGCTCATGCCGGGCCCGCGCGGAACCCCGGCGGTGATCACGACCACCGACGAGCCGGCCGACGCGGCGTAGTCGTTGGAGCCGGTGAGGTTCGGCTCGTAGCCGAGAACGGCGCCCATCTGAGCGATGTCGAGCGCCTTGCCCTGCGGCAGGCCCTCCTTGATGTCGACGAGGACGACGTCCGCGTAGTCGCGCGTCGCAAGCACCTGAGCGCAGGTCGCGCCGACGTTCCCGGCTCCGACCACGGTGACCTTGCGTCTCGCGCTCATCTCTGGTCGGCGAGCCCCGTCAAGAGGGCTTTCATCGAGCCAGCCTCCGTCTGGACGCTCACGCTGTGACGCCGCTCCCGAGCATCTCGATCAGCGCGTCGGCGACCTCGCTCGTCCCGACGGCGGTCGGGTCGTCGCGGGAGGGCTTCATGTCGTAGGTGACGTACTTACCCTCTTCGATCAGCCGCGCGATCGCAGCCTCGAGGCGGTCGGCGGCCTCCCTCTCCTCGAGGTGGCGGAGCATCAGCACGCCGGACAGAAGCTGCGCGAGCGGGTTGACCTTGTTCTGGCCGGCGTACTTGGGGGCCGAGCCGTGCGTCGGCTCGAACACCGCCACGCCGCGCCCGAAGTTCGCGCCCGGCGCGACGCCGAGGCCGCCGATCAGCCCGGCGGCGAGGTCGGAGATGATGTCGCCGTAGAGGTTCGGCAGCACCATCACGTCGTACTCCTCGGGCCGCTGGACGAGCTGCATGCACATGTTGTCCGCGATCCTGTCCTCGAACTCGATGTCTGTGTTCTCGGCCGCGACCTCGCGCGCCACGTGCAGCCAGAGCCCGTCGGTGAACTTCATGATGTTCGCCTTGTGGACCGCCGTGATCTTCGAGCGGCCCATCCGCCGCGCGTAGTCGAACGCGAACTCGAACACCCGGCGGGTGCCCGTGATCGACGTGGGCTTGATCGAGATCCCCGTGTCCGGCTGCGGCATCTTGCGTCCGTGCGCAGCGAACCAGGCGATCAGCTCCTCGGTCTCCGGTGTGCCCTGCTCGAACTCGATCCCGGCGTAGATGTCCTCGGTGGTCTCGCGCACCACCACGAGGTCGACGTCCTCGTAGCGGGTGCGCACGCCTGCGTAGGTCTTGCACGGGCGCACCTGGGCGTAGAGGTCGAGTGCGACGCGCAGTCCGACGTTCACCGAGCGGAAGCCCTCGCCGACCGGGGTCGTGATCGGCCCCTTCAGCGCCACACCGTTCCGGCGGACGGATTCGAGGGTCTCGTCGGGAAGCGGGTTCCCGCCGTGGGCCGCCATCGTGTCCGCGCCCGCCGGCTGGACGTCCCACTCGAACTCGACGCCTGTCGCGTCGAGCACGCGGCGCGTCGCCTCGGTCAACTCGGGTCCGATCCCGTCGCCGGGGATGAGAGTCACGCGATGAGCCATGGTCCGCGGATTCTACGTAGGCGCGGGCCTCTGCCTCCGTGAACGGTCCAAACCGGGTGCTCGAGCGCGACTCTCCGCTAGCGTCTTGGCGATGGATGACTTCAGGCCGGGACTCGAGGGAGTGATCGCCTTCGAGACGGAGATCGCCGAGCCCGACCGTGAAGGGTCGTCGCTTCGCTATCGCGGCATCGACGTCGAGGAGCTCGTCGAGCGCTATCCCTTCGAGCAGGTCTGGGGCCTGCTCGTCGACGGGAGCTTCGAGCCGGGCATGCCGCAGGCGGAGTCGATCGAGCTCCAGGACGCGAGCGGCTCGGTGATGGCCGACCTTCAGGCGGGGCTCGCGACGCTCGGCCCGAAGTGGGGGCTCAGACAGCTCGTGGACATCTCGCCCGAGGAGGCGCGCGACGATCTCGCCCGCCTCTCGGCGGCGGCGCTCTCGATCGTGGCGCAGGCGGCGCGCGGCGGGGCACCGGTCGTTCCGGAGGCCGAGGTCGGCCGCGGAGAGAATGCAGCCGCACAGTTCCTGATCCGCTGGCGCGGCGAGGCTGACCCGAGACACGTGAAGGCGCTCGACACCTACTGGGTCTCAGCCGCCGAGCACGGCGTGAACCCCTCGACCTTCGTCGCTCGCGTGACCGCGTCGACCGGAGCCGACTGCGCCGCCTCGCTGTCCTCAGCCGTCGGCGCGCTCTCCGGGCCGCTGCACGGCGGCGCGCCGACGCGCGTGCTGCGGATGCTCGACGAGGTCGAGGCGAGCGGCGATCCCGATGCGTACGTCAGCGCGATCCTCGGTCGCGGCGAGCGGATCATGGGCTTCGGCCACCGGGTGTACCGCGCCGAGGATCCGCGCGCCCGCGTCCTTCGGCGCGCATCGCGCGAGCTCGAATCGCCGCGGGTCGAGGTGGCCGAGGCACTCGAACAGTCGGCCCTTGCCGCCTTGCGCGAGAAGTCGCCGGATCGCGTGCTCGAGACGAACGTCGAGTTCTGGGCTGCGGTCGTCCTCGACGTCGCCGAGATCCCGCCCGAGATGTACCCCGCGATGTTCGGCTGCGCCCGCGTGGCGGGATGGTCGGCCCACATCGTCGAGCAACGGCGCACCGGCCGGCTGATCCGTCCGTCGGCGCGCTACGTCGGCGAGCCGGCGCACTCGGCGGCCGAGGCTTGACCCTCGCCGAGGCAGCGGCGCAGGCAGCCGAGCTTGCCGACCGCGGCGAGGAGCGCGAGCTGGCGGTCATGCGCTCGCAATGGGACGAGGAGCTCGAGGCGTCGGCGCGCTCGCGTGACTACCGCGAGCGCGCGGTTGCCTACCGGGCGATCTCCCAGTTCCGGTTTCGCCAGAAGATCGAGCTGCTGCGCCGGGGGCTCGAGGACGAGAGCCCTGCATGCCGGGGCTCGGCGCTGATCTCGCTCGAGCTTCTCGCTCGCGATCACCCGAGCGTGATCAACGGCGTCCGCCCGCTGCTGCATGAGCTCGTCTCGAACGACGGAAACGACGCCGTCCGCAGGCTCGCCGTGATCTCGCTCCGCAACGGATCACCCCAGCGCGACACGATCGCGATCCTCGCAGCGCTCGCGGACAACGACGAGGAGGGGCGCGAGCTGCGCGACGCCGCCTCGAAGATCGCTCAGCTCCTCCGCCGCAAGGCAGGCCCAGGGAAATAGCGGTCAGGGAAGTAGCTCATCCCTCGCGGCGGGCGTGAGGGTGCGCGGCGAAGTAGGCATCGCGCCGGCGGCTGTCGGTGACGTGGGTGTAGAGCTCGGTCGTGCTCAGGTCGGCATGGCCGAGCATCTCCTGGACGCTTCGGAGATCGGCGCCGCCCTCGAGCAGGTGGGTGGCGAAGGAGTGGCGGAGCAGGTGCGGATGAACCCGCCCCGGTTCGAGCCCGGCCTTCTCGGCGAGCCCGCGGAGGATCAGGAACGCGCCCGAGCGGGTGAGCGCGCCACCTCTCGCGTTCAGGAACAGCTCGGAGCGGTGGCGGCGGTCGAGGTGCTGGCGCCCTCGGGCCTGATAGCGCCGGATCGCCTCGACCGCCTGGCGCCCGACAGGGACAACGCGTTCCTTGTTCCCCTTGCCGAGGACCCGTACAGTGCGCTCTTCGAGATCGACGCCGTGCTTCTCGAGGCCCACGGCTTCCGAGATGCGCAGCCCGGAGCCGTAGAGCAGCTCGACGAGGGCCCGGTCGCGGAGGCCGCGCGGCGAGGCTCCGTTCGCCGCATCGATCAGCATCTCCGCCTCCTTCGGGGAGAGCGTCTGCGGGAGCCGGCGGGTTCGCCGCGGGAGCGAGATCTCGACAGCCGGATTGTCGCCGCGCGCCCCGATCAGCTGGAGATGCCGGAAGAACGTCCGGGCGGCCGCCGTCCGCCGTGCCAGCGTGGCGGCAGAGAGCCCTTCCGCTCGCAACCCAGCTGTGTACCTCTCGAGATCGTCGACCGTCGCTCGGGAGAGAGGCATTCCAAGGGACGCTCTCAGCCGCTCGAGGTCGCGGCGGTAGGCGTCGACGGTGCGGGCGGCCCGCCGCGCGGAGAGGACGGCGAGGAATGCCTCCAGCTCGGGATCGTGAGGGGCCCGAGGCCGGCGCTCGACGGTCATGGGGCAGCCCGCCGCGCGCGCGGGTGCGAGCGGTCGTGCACCTGCTGAAGCCGCTTCACGTCGACATGGCTGTAGATCTGCGTCGTCGAGAGGGACGCATGGCCGAGGAGCTCCTGGATCGTGCGGAGATCGGCGCCGCCCTCGAGCAGATGGGTCGCGAACGAGTGCCGGAGCCGGTGTGGATGGGCCAGCAGGCGGCGTAGGGTGGAGGTGTCGAGCCGCCGGCCACGGGCAGAGAGGAAGAGCGCATTCTCGGCGCCGCGGGCAAGTTGCGGCCGTGCGGCATGGAGGTAGAGGGAAACCTGCCGAGCGGCCTCCTCGCCGAGCGGGACGATTCGCTGCTTCGCTCCCTTGCCCTGCCGGACGACCACGTGCTCCTGCTCGTAGTCGACGTCGCCGAGATCGAGCCCGACCGCCTCGCTCGAGCGCAGTCCCGCCGAGTAGATCAGCTCGAACAGAGCGCGGTTGCGTACCGCGAGCGGGCCGTCGCCCTCGAATCCGTCGATCGCGGCTTCGATCTCCTCGGTCTTCGGAGCCTCGGGTAGCCGCTGTCCCCGGCGCGGCGCGAGCAGCGTCTCGGGAACGTGGCCGGCGCCGAGCGAGAAGCGGATGAGCGCCCGCACCGACGACAGCCGTCGCGAGATGGTCGCCGGCGAGAGCTTGCCGCCGGGCCGGGCGCGTCCCAGGTCGGCGGTGTACTCCGCGAGAAGACGCGTATCGATCTTCTCGACCGCTCCGTTCCCGTACCAGCCCGAGAAGTCGCGAAGGTCGCTGGCATACGGCACGCCGGGTGGACGCGGCCAGGGCTGCCGACGCCAGGAACCGCTCGACGGCAGGCTCGAGGTTCATCGTTCAGGGTTCTCGCTGGCTGTACGATCGCCTGCCGTGGACGAACGTTTCGACGCTGTGGCAGAGCTGGGAGTTCACGGTGCGAACGTCCAGCCCGGCCAGCTCATGCTCGTGACCGCGACGCTCGGTCAGGAAGAGCTCGCGAGGGCGGTGACGGCGGCGGCCTACCGGCGGGGCGCGGCCTTCGTCGACGTCTTCTACTACGACCCGTGGGTGAAGCGAGCACGGATCGAGGGCGCGGCCGAGGACACGCTCGACTACGTCCCGCCCTGGTTCCGGCAGCGCCTGCTCGATGCGGCGGAGCGCCGCAGCGCCCGGATGAGCTTCGCCGGGATCGTCGCTCCCGATGCACTCGAGGGCCTCGACGGCGCCCGCCTCGGACGGGACCTCCTGCCGTGGGTCAAGGAGGCGATGGGCGTGATCAACGAACGCTCCACGAACTGGTGCATCGTTCCCTGCCCGCATCCCGACTGGGCGGAGCTGGTCTACCCCGACCTCGACGCCGGCGAGGCCTACGAGCGTCTCTGGGGGCAGCTCTGGCACATCCTCAGGCTCGACGAGCCCGACCCGGTTGCCGCCTGGGACGAACGCGTCGCCGGACTGAAAGCGTCGGCGGAGCTGCTGAACGCCCGCCGCTTCGACGCGCTCGAGCTCAGCGGCCCCGGAACCGAGCTCACGATCGGCCTGCTCCGCTCCTCGCACTGGCTGGCCGGTGACTTCGAGACGGCGCGCGGGATCCGTCATCTGCCGAACCTCCCGTCCGAGGAGGTCTTCAGCGCGCCGGATCCGCTCCGGGTCGACGGCCACGTGACCTCGACGAGGCCGCTCGTCCTCAAGGACGGGACGATCGTGAAGGGCCTGCGCGTGCGTTTCGAGGGCGGCCGGGCCGTCCAGGTCGATGCCGACGAGAACGTCGAGGCGATCAGGGCGAAGGTGGCCGTCGACGAGGGGGCCGCTCGCATCGGCGAGGTTGCGCTCGTCGACCGTCAGGGCCGGATCGGGCCCTCGGAGACGGTCTTCTTCGACACACTCCTCGACGAGAACGCGGCCAGCCATATCGCGCTCGGCGGTGCATACCGTTTCTCTGCCGAGGACGAGGACGACCAGGCGCGGCTGAACACGAGCGCGATCCACACCGACTTCATGATCGGCTCACCGGAGCTCGACGTGACAGGCGTCACCCTGGACGGCGAGCGGGTGCCGGTGATGCGCGAAGGCGACTGGCAGCTATAGCTCGCAGAGCCGGGCCGATCCGCTAGCGTCGGGGCTGTGGAAACGGCGCACGATGTCCTCGTGATCGGCGCCGGTTGTGCCGGCATGCGCGCGGCGATCGAAGCCTTCGACGCGGGCTCGAACGTGGCGCTCCTTTCGAAGATCCACCCGACGCGCAGCCATTCGGGGGCGGCGGAGGGCGGAATCAACGCAGCCCTCGGCAACGCCTCCGAGGACAACGCCGAGCTGCACTCGTTCGACACCGTCAAGGGCTCCGACTATCTCGCCGACCAGGATGCGGTCGAGATCCTCTGCACCGAGGCGCCCGGCGACGTCTTCCAGCTCGAGAACTGGGGCGCTGTCTTCTCGCGCACCGAGGACGGGCGGATCGCGCAGCGCCCCTTCGGCGCGGCGGGTGCGCCCCGCACGGCGTACGCCGCCGACATCACGGGGCACGTCCTGATCCAGGTTCTCTACGAGCAGGTGATCAAGCGCGGGATCCCCGTCTACGAGGAGTTCTTCGCCTGGAAGCTCGTCGAGAACGGCGGTCGCTGCGTGGGGGTGATCGCGTGGAACCTGCTCACGGGCGGGCTCGAGTCGATCCCGGCGCGCACGACGATCCTCGCGACGGGCGGCGCCGGCCGGCTCTACGTCGGCACGACGAACGCGTACGCGTGCACCGGCGACGGGATGGCGATGGCCCTGCGCGCCGGGGTGGCGCTGAAGGACATCGAGATGATGCAGTTCCACCCGACGACGCTCGCGCCCACCGGGGTCCTGATCACCGAAGGCGCCCGCGGCGAAGGTGCGTTTCTCCTGAACAAGGACGGTGAGCGGTTCCTGAAGCGCTATGCGCCGAACGCGATGGAGCTCGCCTCGCGCGACGTGATCTCACGCGCCGAACAGGTCGAGATCGACGAGGGCCGCGGGATCGACGGCAACGTCATGCTCGACCTTCGCCATCTCGGCGCCGAGAAGATCATCTCGCGGCTGCCCGGGACGCGCGAGCTCTCGATGGTCTTCGCCGGGATCGATCCGATCTACGACCCGATCCCCGTCAGGCCCGGAGCCCACTACCACATGGGCGGAGTGGACACGGACGTGTGGGGCCGCACCTCGCTCGAGGGGCTCTACGCCGCGGGCGAGGTCGCCTGCGTCTCGGTGCACGGCGCAAACCGGCTCGGCGGAAACGCCCTGATGGAGACGATCACCTTCGGCCGGCGCGCCGGCCAGGACGCGGCCGACCGCGCGTTCCGGTTCGACGATCCGGCGGTGCCCGACTCCGTGTTGAAGGACGCCGAGGCCGAGCTGAAGACGCTGCTCGAGCGGAGCGAAGGCGAGCGCCCGTGGGCGATTCGCGACGAGCTCGCGGCGACGATGCACGAGAACTTCGGCGTCTTCCGGCGCGAGGAGCAGATGGAGGCGCAGGGGAGGATCGTGGAGGGGCTGCGAGGCCGCTACGAGAAGGTGATCGTCGACGACAAGGGCGAGGTCTTCAACAACGACCTGACGCAGGCACTCGAGCTCGGGTTCCTGCTCGAGCTCGCCGAGTGCATGGTCGTCGGCGGGCTCGCACGCAAGGAGAGCCGTGGCGCCCACGCACGCCCGTACGACTTCCCCGAACGCGACGACGAGCACTTCCTCCGCCATACGGTCGTGAACTGGGAGAACGGGGGCCCCGAGCTCGAATGGAAGCCCGTCACGATCACGAAATGGCAACCTGCGGTGAGGAGCTACTGATGAAGATGGCACTGAAGATCTGGCGTGCGAACGCCGCCGGCGAGCGGAGACTGGCCGAGTACGAGGTCGACGCGCCCGAGTGGGCGACGCTGCTCGACGTGCTCGACATCATCAAGGACCGCCATGACGGGTCGCTCAGCTACCGGAAGAGCTGCCGGATGATGATCTGCGGCTCGTGCGGGATGCGGATGGACGGCGTGTCGGTGCTCGCGTGCAAGACGCGGATGAGCGAGCTCGCGGCGTCGGGGCATGTGCCGGTGATCTCGGCGATGGGGAACCTCCCGATCGTGAAGGATCTCGTCGTCGACATGGAGCCCTTCTGGGCCAAGTTCCGCTCGGTCGACCCGTACCTCCAGCCGGGTTACAACGTGCCGCCTGCAGGACGTGAGCACCGGATCTCCCAGGGGCGCATGGACGTTGTCCACAAGGAGTCGCTCTGCGTCAACTGCGGGCTCTGCGTCTCGGAGTGCAACGCGATGGAGTCGAGCCCCGAGTTCCTCGGGCCGCAGGCGCTCGCGAAGGCGATGCGCTTCGTCGGCGATCCGCGGGACGGCGCCAAGAACACGAGGCTCGAGGGCGTGAACGGGCAGCACGGCGTCTGGGAGTGCACCCGCTGCTACTTCTGCAACGAGCGCTGCCCGAAGGGCGTCGACCCGCGCGATGCGATCGCGAAGCTCGGGGCCGAGTCGATCAAGGAGGGCATCGACCGCGATATGGGCGCGAAGCATGCGAAGTGGTTTGTCACCTCGGCGAAGACGACGGGCTGGCTGCGCGAGACCGAGCTCGTGCCGAAGACCCAGGGGATCGTCGAGTCGATCAAGCAGGCCAAGTTCGCGCTCGGGCTTGCGAAGGTCGGGAAGGTGCCTCTGCCGTTCCCGCCGCATGTCGCGAAGGACGTGCGCGAGTCGCGACGGCTGCACGATCTGCTGCACGAGCAGGATCGCGACGGTTACGCCGGGATCGTCCAGGGCGAGGCTGCGCTTTCGAAGCTGGCGCACGGGGACCACGACGGCGAGCACGATCCCTACGGGCCGGGCTCGTTCCCGAAGCCGTTCATCATGGGCGAGAAGGCCGGCGCGTGAAGCAGGTCGCCTATTACAAGGGCTGCCTCGCGTCGCTGTCGGCCAAAGAGCTCGACTCCTCGACGCAGGCGCTGGCGCCGAAGGTCGGGCTGGAGCTGATCGAGCTCGAGTCCGTGACCTGCTGCGGCGCGGGCGACATCCAGGAGGCCGAGCCCGACTACTACCTCCACCTGAACGCGCGCATCCTCTCGTACGCCGCGGCCACCGGCTCCGACACGCTCATGACCGTCTGCAACGTCTGCACGCTGAACCTCCGGCAGGCGAACTTCCAGCTGCTCGGCGACGCCGCGCTCAGGGACCGCGTGAACGCGAACCTGCTGGCGGTGGGGGTGCCCGCGTACGAGCGCGATGTGGATGTTCGCCATCTCCTCTGGGAGCTGGCCGACGAGGAGGGCTTCCCGAGGCTGCAGGAGGCGGCGCACAAGGGGCTGAAGGGCCTCAAGGTCGCGCCCTTCTACGGCTGCCAGATCCTCAGGCCCTCGCGCGTGCTCGGGTTCGAGGACCCGGACAGCCCCTCGTCGCTCGAGCGGATCATCGAGGCCTGCGGCGGCGAGCCGGTCGACTATCCGGCGAAGCTGAAGTGCTGTGGGTTCCCGATCATCCAGGCGCGTGAGGAGACGGCGCTCGGCGAGCTCGTCCAGCCGATCGAGCAGGCGATCGAGGCGGGCGCAGATGCGATCGTGACCCCCTGCCCGCTGTGTCATCTCTCGCTCGATGCATGGCAGTCGAAGCTGACGGCGACCACCGGCCGCGAATTCGGGATCCCGATCCTGCATCTCTCGCAGCTGATCGGGGTCGCCGCCGGGGTCAGCGAGTCCGCGCTCAAGTTCAAGCGTCACGTCGTTCCGGTCGCTCCCGTCCTGGAGAAGCTCGAGAGTTAGCTGAGTGGAGGGCGTCTCTTCCGACGTGGTCGCTCGCTATGCCGCCGATGCGGCGCGGGAGGTGGACGGTGTCGCAGGTGTCGTCGAAGGAGTGCGGAAGGGGATCCGGGTCGAAGGCGACGGGATCGAGCTGCATCTCTCGCTGCACTACGGGGCCTCGATTCCCGAGGTCGGCGCCGCCGTCCAGCTGCACGTAGCCGACTATCTCGAGCGCATGACCGACACCCGGCCGGCAAGCGTCAACGTCGTTGTCGAGGAGGTCGATGAGCGAGGGTAGGGGAAGCGGCCGGAGCGGGCTCACGGGGCTGACGAAGCTGACGCTCGAGACGGCGCCGTCGGTGTGCCACAACTGCGTTTGGTGGCAGTCGCGCAGCTCGCGGCGCGAGGTCGAGAAGGAGCGGTGGATGGAGCGCGTCGAGGACGAGTTCGGCGCGTTCGGCACGGTCTACTACGGCGACGACGGCCGGACGCTGGGCGTGATCCAGTACGGGCCGGCGCCGCTCTTTCCGCATGCGTGGGAGCTTCCAGCCGGCCCGCCCTCGGAGGATGCAATGCTGATCACGTGCGCCTACCTGGTCGACGAGTCGGCGCCGTGGGCCCTTCAGTCGCTCTTCCTCGCAGCGATCGGCGAGGCGCGGGACCGGGGGGCGGCATCGATCGAGACCTTCGCCTACCGCTACGTCGAGGGTGGGTCGTCCCACGCCCGTTTCCACGAGCACCGCACCGTGTTCCCGGCCGACTTCCTCGGCGATTTCGGCTTCCGCGTGGTCCGGACGTCGGGTCGCGTCGGGCTCGCGCGGCTCGAGCTCGGTGGGCTCATCCCGGTCGAGGAAGGGAAGCGCCAGCGCGTGCTGCGCGTGGTGAAGGACGCGCTCATGCCGGAGCCTGTCCCGGCGCCGCGGCCCTAGCGTCGCTCGGTCGCTACGCGGCGCGGGCCCGGGCGTCGCCGTCCAGCACGAGCTCGGCGATCTGGATCGCGTTCAGTGCGGCGCCCTTGCGGAGATTGTCGCTCGCGAGGAACAGCGCAAGGCCCCGGTCGACCGTGGGGTCGCGCCGGATCCGGCCGACGAGGACGTCGTCGATTCCGGCTGCCTTGCCTGGGCTCGGGAAGCTCTCGAGGCGGATCGAGGGGGCGGCGCCGAGGACCTCGGCCGCACGCTCCGGGGTGAGCTCCTGCTCGGTCTCGATCCAGATCGCCTCGGCGTGGCCGACCATCACCGGCACGCGGACGCAGGTGGCCTGGATCGGCAGGTCGGGCAGCTCCATGATCTTCTGCGTCTCGGCTCGGAGTTTCGACTCCTCGTCGAACTCCTCGCCGTCGAACTCCCAGTCCATCCGGAGATCGTGTTCGGCCGGCGCCTCGTGCTCGAGCCTGTCCATTGCCTTCGCGCCGGCGCCCGAGACCGACTGGTAGGTGGCGACGCGGACGCGGACGAGGCCGGCCTCCTCGTGGAGCGGCTTGAGCACGCAGGTGAGAGGGATCGTGCAGCAGTTCGGGTTCGCGATGATCCTGTCGTCGAACGCGCGGGCGCCGTTCACCTCGGGGACGACGAGCGGGATCCCGTCCTGGAGCCGGTAGGCGGAGGATTTGTCGATCGCAGTTGCGCCGCCTTCGATCGCGTGCGGCACGAGCTCGCGCGAGGCGCCGGTGCCGACCGAGAAGAGGAAGAGGTCGATGTCTCCGCGGCGGAGTGCCTCGGGCGTCGCCTCCTCGACGGTGCGTGCGCCGATCTGCCGTCCGGCCGAGCGCGCCGAGGCGAAGACGCGCACGTTCTCGAAGCCGTGCTCTGCGAGCAGGCGGAGCGTGACGGTGCCGACAGCACCCGTGCCGCCGACGACGCCGATGCGTGTGTCGCGGGCCATCGCCCTCAGGTTAGCGGGGTTTCGCCGGGTTCCTGCGCGCGAGACCCGTTCAGATCTCGCGCCGGCCCGAGAGCGCGCGCCCGAGGGTGACCTCGTCGGCGTACTCGAGGTCGCCGCCCACGGGGAGCCCGCTCGCGAGCCGGGTCACGGTGACCTTCGTGCGCAGCCGGTCGGCGAGATAGGCGGCGGTCGCCTCCCCGGTCATCGTCGGGTTCGTGGCGAGGACGACCTCGGTCACGCCGTTCGCATCGACCCGGCGGATCAGCTCGTCGATCCGGAGGTCGCTCGGGTCGACGCCGTCGATCGGGCTGAGCGCGCCGCCGAGCACGTGGTAGAGGCCGTGGTAGGCAGCGGTGCGCTCGAGCGAGACGACGTCCACGGGCTGCTCGACCACGCAGATCGTCGTGTGGTCGCGGCGGCCGTCGAGACAGATCCCGCAGGTCTCCTCCTCGGTCAGGTTGCCGCACTCGTTGCAGAAGCGGACGCGTTCCTTCACCTCGGCGAGGGCGGCGGCCAGAGCGAGAGCCTCCTCGGGCGGCCGTTGCAGGATGTGGAACGCAAGCCGCTGCGCGGTCCGCTGCCCGACTCCCGGCAGGCGCGTCAACTGCGCGACGAGGTTCTCGACAGACGGGCTGAACACGGCGCCATTGTGCCGGTGGACGCCGGTCGGACAGCGTGCCTCAGGACGTAAGCGCTTCGGGCCGTGGCTTCTTTCGCCATGTCCAGGGGCCTGTCCCCTGGTCTAAGCGTTTGCGGCCATGGCTGATCGGGCATGTCCAGGGGCCTGTCCCTGGTCTAAGCGTTTGCGGCCATGGCTGATCGGGCATGTCCAGGGGCCTGTCCCCTGGTCTAAGCGTTTGCGGCCATGGCTCGATTGGCCATGTCCGGGGGCCTGTCCCCCGGTCTAAGCGTTTCGGGACGTGGGGTCTTCGGACATGCTTTCAACGGCATGGCTCGCCGGCCTCGGCGGACTTGTCGTCGGTTCGGTCCGGGTTCCTAGACGTCGAGCTCTTGCGCGTCGAACGTGGACTTCATCAGCTCGACGATCTCTTCTTCGGTCGGCGGACGGTCTGTCTCGGCATGCTCGGCAGCCGGGCGTTCGCCGGTTTCGAAGCGGAGCTCCAGGCGGCGGCCGGTCACGTCGTACAGGGCGTCCTGGAGGATCGCGACGCTCTTCGGCTCCTCTGCCTTCTGACGGTGGAACCGCGCACCTTCCGGAAACTCGAGCGTGAGCACGTCTCCCTCGAGCGCAGATGGCCGTGCCTCGATGAGCATCGCCCCGGCTGGGATCGAACGCTCCTCAACAGCGGGGAGCACCGATCGTCGCCAGGCCTCCTGGAGCTCCTCGAGCTTCACGTCGGGAGGCGGGGGAACGAGGCTCGGTGGCTCGGGAGCCACGGCCGCATGATGCTCGGGCCCCTCGGCGTCATCCGTCGCGGCCTCGGCGGCCGGGGCCGGGGGTGCCGTGGGAGCCACGCTTGCCCTGGCCGGCTCGGTGTGGCCGTGACCGCCGCCCCGCTCGAGCAGCTCGAGCCGGTAGGCGAGGGCCTCTCGCGACAGATCGGACCCGGGCCGAGTCACCTTGACGAGCGCGAGCTCGAGCGGCAGCCGAGGATCGCCGCCCTGGCGCATGTCCTCGACCGCCACCGCGAGCAGATCGATCAACCGCAGCACGGTCGGCGCGCCGAGCTGGTTTGCCTGCTCCCGCAGCCGCTCGCGCGCCTCGTCCGTGACCGGCAGCGTGTCCGGCACCTCGCCGGTGTGCTGCACGAGCATCAGGTGGCGCAGGTGCTCCAGTAGGTCGGTCACGAGCCGGCCGAGATCCTGCCCCTGCTCGGAGAGCTCCTCGAGGAAGACGAGCGCGCCCGAGGTGTCCCCGTCCACGACGAGATCGCAGAGGCGGAAGAGCACCTCGTCCTCGACCGCGCCGAGCAGCATCAGCACGTCCTGCACCGTGATCTTGCCACCGGTCGCGACGGAGAGCTGGTCGAGCGTCGACTCCGCATCGCGATAGGCCCCGCGCCCGCCGCGCGCGATCAGCGCCAGCGCCGCGTCGGGCACCTCGATCTCCTCGCCGTCGGCAATCAGCCGGAGCTTGCGTACGAGCTCGGGCAGCCGCGGCCGCTGGAACACGAAGGTCTGGCAGCGCGAACGGACCGTCGGCAGCACCTTCGCGAGGTCGGTCGTGCAGAAGATGAAGAGCAGGTGCGGCGGCGGCTCCTCGATCAGCTTCAGCAGGGCGTTCCACGCCGCATCGGTGAGCTGGTGTGCCTCATCGAGGATGTAGACCTTCGAGCGCCCCTCGACCGGCTGGAGCACGACCCGGTCGCGGATTTCGCGGATGTCGTCGATGCCACGCTGCGAGGCGGCATCCATCTCGATCACGTCGAGCGAGGTGCCGTTCGTGATCGAGACGCAGGCATGGCAGGTGTTGTCGGGGTGCGCGGTCGGGCCGGCGGCGCAGTTCACCGACTTCGCGAGGATCCGCGCCATCGAGGTCTTGCCCGTTCCGCGCGGACCGGCAAAGAGGTAGGCCTGACGGACCTTCCCGCCCTCGATCGCGTTCGAGAGCGTCCGCACCACCGCTTCCTGCCCGACGACCTCGTCGAAGGTCTGGGGCCGGTACTTGCGGTAGAGCGCAGTCACAGGTCGATTCAAGCAGATCGCGACCCGGTCGGAACACATTGGCAAAACATGATGAAAAACCCCAATACTCTTATTTGCACTCTATCGTTCGTTGGCGTAGGCTACAGGGGCCCATCATCGAGCGGGAGAGATCAATTTCATGAGTCCGTCACCCTCCGGATCCAGTCTAGAAAAGAAAGATCGCTGGTCCGCGGGCGTCACCCCTTACGCGGAAATGGGGTACTACGACGCCGATTACGTCCCGAAGGACACCGACATCCTGTGCGCGTTCCGGATCGTTCCGCAACCGGGCGTCGACGCCATCGAGGCTGCCGCTGCCGTAGCGGGAGAGTCGTCCACCGCGACCTGGACGGTCGTCTGGACCGACCGCCTCACCGACCACAAGCACTACCAGGCCAAGGCCTACCGGGTCGACGCCGTCCCCGGAACCGACCAGTTCATCGCACGGATCGCCTACGACATCGACCTCTTCGAGGAGGGCTCGATCGCCAACCTCACCTCGTCGATCATCGGCAACGTCTTCGGCTTCAAGGCGCTCAAGTCGCTGCGGCTCGAGGACATGCGCATTCCGCTGCACTACATCAAGACCTTCCAGGGCCCCGCGCACGGGATCGTGATGGAGCGCGAGTTCCTCGACAAGTTCGGCCGCCCGCTCCTCGGCGCGACCGTGAAGCCGAAGCTCGGCCTCTCGGCCAAGAACTACGGACGCGTCGTCTACGAGGCGCTCCGCGGAGGCCTCGACTTCACGAAGGACGACGAGAACATCAACTCGCAGCCGTTCATGCGCTGGCACGACCGCTTCGGCTACGTGATGGAGGCCGTCTCGCGCGCCGAGGCCGCGACCGGCGAGGTCAAGGGCAGTTACATGAACGTGACTGCCGGAACGATGGAGGAGATGTACGAGCGCTCCGAGTACGCCAAGGAGCTCGGCTCGGTGATCATCATGATCGACCTCACCGTCGGCTACACCGCCATGCAGTCGATGGCGAAGTGGGCGCGGGCGAACGGGATGATCCTCCACCTCCACCGCGCGGGCCACGGCACCTACACCCGCCAGAAGACCCACGGCGTCAGCTTCCGCGTGATCGCCAAGTGGTGCCGCATGATCGGCGTCGACCACATCCACGCGGGGACGGTCGTCGGCAAGCTCGAGGGCGACCCCTCGACCACGAAGGGCTTCTACGACACCCTCCGCGAGAGCTTCATCCCCGAGGATCCGCGCTACGGGATCTTCTTCGACCAGGACTGGGGCTCGATGCCCGGTGTCATGCCTGTCGCCTCCGGCGGTATCCACGCCGGCCAGATGCACCAGCTGCTCCATTACCTCGGCGAGGATGTCGTGCTCCAGTTCGGCGGCGGCACGATCGGCCACCCGATGGGCATCGCCGCCGGCGCGACCGCGAACCGCGTCGCCACCGAGGCGATGATCATGGCCCGCAACGAGGGCAAGGACTACTTCCAGGAGGGCCCGGACATCCTCGAGAAGGCGGCCAAGGGCTGCCCCGAGCTGAACGCCGCGCTCCAGGTCTGGAAGGACATCACGTTCGACTTCGAGTCCACCGACATGCCCGACGTGATCGAGACGCCGTCGGTCGCAGGCTAGGGAAGAGGAGACCAGAGAGATGAGAATCACACAGGGAACCTTCTCGTACCTGCCCGACTTCACGGACGAGCAGATCGAGGGACAGATCAAGTACTCCCTCGAGAACGGCTGGGCGATCTCGGTCGAGTACACGGACGACGTCCATCCACGGAACGCCTACTGGGAGCTCTGGGGCCTGCCTGCCTTCGACATCAAGCCCGAAGACAGCGGGAACATCCTCCGCGAGGTCCGTGCTGCGCGCGAGGCCTTCCCGGAGCATTACATCAAGGTGATCGCATACGACCCGAAGCGCGGACGCCAGACCACGGCACTCGCCTTCATCGTCAACCGCCCCACGGTCGAGACGTCGTTCAAGCTCGACCGCATCCAGGGCCCGGGCCGCGTGAACCGGTTCCGGATGGTTCCATACCAGGAGGCCGTCGCAGCATCGAACGGCGCCTCGGCAACGAACGGAGCGAGCGAGTAAGCATGTCGTTCGAGTTCGGAATGCGGCCGAAGGGCCAACTGACGGAGGCCGCAGAGCCCGAGGAGTATGACGTCGACGAAGCGGAGGCCGACGAGGTCGCGCCGAGCGACAGCGCGAATCTTGGCGCTGCGCTCAGCGCGACCAACGTCCTCGAAGTGCTCGACCAGCTCGACCGCGACCTGATCGCGCTTCTGCCGGTCAAGACGCGGATCCGCGAGATCGCGGCGCTGCTTCTGATCGACAAGCTGCGTAGTGAGGTTGGCCTTTCGTCCGAGAGGCCCTCCTTGCACATGTCCTTCACGGGTAACCCCGGGACGGGCAAGACGACGGTCGCGATGAAGATGGCGCAGGTCCTGCACCGGCTCGGCTACATCAGCGAGGCACGGGTCGTTGCCTGCACCCGAGACGACCTCGTCGGCCAGTACGTCGGGCATACGGCACCGAAGACGAAGGAGGTGCTCCGCCGCGCCTACGGCGGCGTGCTCTTCATCGATGAGGCCTACTACCTGTACAAGCCGGAGAACGAGCGCGACTACGGCGCCGAGGCGATCGAGATCCTGCTCCAGGTGATGGAGGCCGAGCGCGACAACCTCGTCGTGATCTTCGCCGGCTACAAGGACCGGATGGACGACTTCTTCCGCTCGAACCCGGGTCTGAGCTCGCGGGTCGCTCACCACATCGACTTCCCCGACTACGACGTCGACGAGCTGATGGCGATCGCGCACCTGATGCTCGAGCACCAGAACTACGTGTTCGGCCCGGGTGCCGAGGACGCCTTCCGGGCCTACCTCGAGCGGCGGGTCAAGCGCCCACGTTTCGCACACGGGCGCAGCGTCCGCAACTCGATCGATCGCGCCCGGCTGCGCCAGGCGAATCGTCTGTTCGCAAACGGCATGGGCGACATCACCCGGGAACAGCTGATGACGATCACCCCCGACGACATCATGCAAAGCAGCGTGTTTGCAGAAGACCACGAGCCCGAGGACGACGAACAGCCCGTCCTCGGGGCGATGTGAGCGTGCCGGAAGCGATGGGGCGCTCGATCCTCCTTGGCGTCGTCGGCGACTCCGCGGCCGGCAAGACCACCCTGACGCGAGGGCTCGTCCGCGTTCTCGGCGACGAGAACGTCACGCACGTCTGCGTCGACGACTACCACAAGTTCGACCGCCGCCAGCGGGCCGAGCGGAACATCACGCCGCTCCATCCCGACTGCAACCACATGGACATCATGGCGCAGCAGATGGCGCATCTCAGGAATGGCGAGCCGTTCCTGAAGCCGGTCTACCAGCACCACGACGGCACATTCGGGCCGCTCGTCCGCGTCGACCCCAAGCGGTTCTCCGTCGTCGAGGGGCTGCTCGGCTACTACACCGAGGAGCTCCGGAGCCTCTTCGACGTGCGCATCTACCTTGCTCCGCCCGAGGATCTTCGCCGCAAGTGGAAGGTGCAGCGCGACTGCTCGCGCCGCGGCTACACGACCGATCAGGTGCTGTCCGACCTCGACAAGCGCGAGCCCGACTCCGAGGCATTCATCCGCCCCCAGCAGGTCCACGCCGACATCGTCGTTGCCTTCCTACCCGATGCATCGGGCGACCCGGAGCACCTCGACGCGCAGCTCATCCTCCGGCCGAGCCTGAAACACCCGGACTTCCGATCGGTGCTCGACGGCGAGGCCGACGCCAAGGGCGGGATCGGGATCACCGAGGCCGACGGCGAGCTCCTGCTCCACATCCCGGGCCGGCTCGACCGCGAGCGTGCCGAGGCGATCGAGGAGATGATCTGGAGCAGCCTCCACTTCGCGAGCCACCTCCGCTCGGAGCGGCTCGGCGAGTTCACGATCGGCACCGATCTCCATCGCTCCGAGTCGCTCGCGCTGATCCAGCTCCTGATTCTGTACCACCTGTTCACGGCGACGGCTCGTTCTGCGCTCGACGGCGTCGGGGCCCGCGCCGGCGATCCGGAGGCCGAGACCGCCGCGCACTGAGCTCATTCCCCGCCGGGCCGTCGCGGGCCGACCAACTGGCTATCCGGGGAAATAGCTGACGTTGTCCGCGAGCTTGAGGCGCTCGTGGATCACGTTCACGGCCCGCTCGCAATCGGCGGCGGGGACGACGCATGAGACGCGGATCGACGAGGTCGAGATGATCTCGATGTTGATCCCGGCCTCGGCGAGCGACTCGAAGATCGCGGCCGCGACCCCCGGGTTCGTCTTCATCCCGGCCCCGACGACGGACACCTTCGCGATCTCGCGCTCGGAGGTGAAGCCCTCCGCTCCGATCTCGTCGGAGAGGCGCTCGAGGATCGGCTCGGCCCGCGGGAGCTCGTTCTCGGGCAGCGTGAACGAGATGTCGGCGTGGCCGTCGACGGAGGTGTTCTGGACGATCTCGCCGATGTTGATCCCGGCCTCGGCGAGCGGCCGGAAGGTGCGGCCGGCGACGCCGGGGCGGTCGGGCACGCGCCGGATCGTGACCTTCGCCTCGCTCGTGTCGTGCGCGACGCCCGAGATGATCGCCTGTTCCATGTCCTCCTCCTTGATCACCCACGTGCCCTCCGACTCGTTGAACGACGAGCGGACGTGGATCTTCACACCGTGGTTGCGAGCGTACTCGACAGATCGCAGCGCGAGCACACGTGCACCGCTTGCCGAGAGGTCGAGCATCTCCTCGAACGAGACCTGATGTCGTTTCACCGCCGTCGGGCAGATGCGCGGGTCCGCGCTGTAGACCCCGTCGACGTCCGTGTAGATCTCGCAGACCTCCGCGCCGAGGGCAGCCGCCAGCGCGACCGCAGTCGTATCCGAGCCGCCCCGGCCGAGCGTCGTCACGTCCTTGGTCGTCGTCGAGACGCCCTGGAAGCCGGCGACGATCGCGATCTTACCCTCGTCGAGCGCCTCATGGACGCGTCCGCGCCGCATCTCGACGATCCGCGCCCTCCCGTGGCTCGTGTCGGTGATGATCCCCGCCTGCGAGCCCGTGAACGATTCGGCCACGTGTCCGAGGTCGTTGATCGCCATCGAGACGAGCGCCATCGAGATCCGCTCGCCGGAGGTGAGCAGCATGTCGAGCTCCCGTGGGTGCGGGTCGTCCGAGACCTGCGCGGCGAGCTCGACGAGCTCGTCGGTCGTCTGGCCCATCGCCGAGACGACCGCGCACACGCGGTTTCCCTGTTCGGCGGTGCTGACGATCCGTCGCGCGACGCGCTTGATCCCCTCCGGCCCGGCAACCGAGGTGCCGCCGTATTTCTGCACGATCGTGGCCACGGCCTCGAAAGCTACCGGCGGCGCGCGTAGAGGCTGAGCCCTGAATATGCGTAGGCATTCAGGGCCCACAGCGTCGCCGGGGCCCGCCCGACCTTCAGCAGCTTGCCCGCGATGTTCCGGCCGGCGAGCTCGGATGCGCCCTGCGCGTACTCGAGTCGCACGGGGCGGAGGCCTGCCCGCGAGAACGCCCAGATGTAGGCCCACATCGTGTGGACGTGCTCGTTGATCCCGAGCTCCTTCTCGTGCTCCTGCTCGGGGTTCTCGCCGCTCCGGTAGACCGCCCGGGTGCCCTCGTTGAGCCCGGCGACGATGCCGCCGCGGCGAGTCACCCGGGCCAGCTCGCTCACCATCGCGCCGAGGTCGATCGCGTGGTGCAGGGTTGCGATGCAGAAGGCGAGATCGAATGTGCCGTCGGCGAAGGGTAGACGCTCGCCGTCTGCCTGGATGCGGAGGTAGGGCCCGACGCGCTCCTCGAAGAACCGTCCGCGGCCGAGGCCGATCAGCGGGTCGACGACGAGGTCGCAGGCGACGTACTCGCACCCGAGCGGCACGAGGTGCTGAGAGGCCCAGCTCTTCGCGGCGCCGAGCTCGAGCACGCGGTCGCCCGGCTTCACGTACCGGTCGAGGAGGAGCTGGAAGCCGTGCTCGGTCGCGCCCCAGGCTCGATCTGCCCAGCCGAGGTCGCGGTTCAGGAACGGGAGCGCCTCGTCGATCCGGTCGTCGGTTCCGTACCAGCCCTGCTCCCTCGCAAGCTCGGGCCACGCGGCGAGCTCGCGCAGCTTCGCCTCGAGCCCGGGCGCGGTCGGGTCGAGGAGGCGCGCAATCCCGTCCCCGTTTGCGTAGCTCCGTCCACACGAGCCGCAGGTCAGCTCGCCGTCGAGGCTACCCCGGCAAGCGGGGCAGACGACATAATCGGGAAGGGTCAAGTCGGGCGTGGGTATCAGTAGCGATCGATTTCGACCAGGCGCTCGTCGCTGATCCCGAAGTGGTGGGCGATCTCGTGGAGAACGGTGCGGCGGATCTGGGAGCGGAGGAGCTCCGGGTCGCGGCCGTAGTGGCGGATGAGCGGTCCCCGGTAGATCGTGATCAGGTCGGGCAACGCTCCCGCGTACCCCGAGGTTCGGCGGGTGTGGGGGATGCCGCGGTAGAGCCCCAGCAGGTTCTGGCCGGGCGGCGGCTCCTCGTCGATCGCGAAGGCGACGTTGTCGACCATCGCTGCGAGGTCGGGCGGGAGGGCATCGATCGCCTCCTGCACCCACTGCTCGAAGAGATCGGGATCCTGGACGGCGGTGCTGTTCACGCGGGGGCGCCGGGCCTCTCGACCTCGAGCGTCAATCCGTCCACGCGCATGACGACGACCTCGTCACCGGCACGGGCACCCGCCGGGGCACGCGCCTCCCAGATCGTCCCGTCGACTTTCACCTGGCCCTTCGGGGCCAGCGCCGTGATCGCCTCACCGGTCGCTCCGATCAGTGTCTGCACGCCGACCTGTGCCCGCCGGCGGCGGCTGTAGCGCAGGCCGAAGAGCCAGAACGAGACCTCGAGCACCCCTGCGACCAGGATCACGATCAGGTTCCACGGCCAGGGCAGAAAGAGCAGCGAGAGGATGAGGACGATGAGGACGATCATGGATGGGGGCGCCTGCCGAGTAGGGTCTCGGCCGATGCACACGGAAGCGTAGCCCCGCCGGGCTCGGACTCGAAGTCGCGATCCCCCGAAATTGGGCTCCCAGGATCGTCACAGGATCGGTACAACTTTGTCTCAGCTACGGGGAGCACGATTCAGGCATGACGAACGTCACAGGTCTGATCGGGAACGCCGCCTTGGGGGAGAGCTCGGCGGGGGAGTCGCTCGCGACCTCCTACGAGCTGGGATTCTCGGGCAGCGACCGGCTCACGCTCGGGCTCGAGGAGGAGCTGATCCTCGTCGACCCGGTCTCGTTCGAGCCCGCCGACGAGATCGAGCTCGTACTGGAAGCGGTCGAGGGCGCCAGGTTCGAGGCGGAGTTCCGTTCCTCGCAGGTGGAGCTCGTGATGCCCGTCTCGCTCGGCGCCGCCGACCTCGGCCGCGAGCTCGCCCTCGCCCGCACGACACTCGTCGCGGCGCTCGAGGGCCGCGTGCGGCTGATGGCCGCCGGCACGCATCCAGTCTCGACTCGGGCGGTTCGGATCACCGACCGGCCGCGATACCGCCGGATCGCATCCGAGTACTCCTGGGTGACGAGACGGGGGATGCCGAGTGGCCTGCATGTGCACGTCGGGCTCGGCGATCCGGACGAGGCGCTCGCGATCTACAACGCTGCCCGCGGCTACCTGCCCGAGCTGGCCGCCCTCGCTGCCAACTCGCCGTTCTTCGAGGGCGGCGACGCCGGGCTCGTCTCGAGCCGCCTGAAGCTCGTCGAGGACCTGCCGCGTGCCGGGATCCCGCCCGCGTTCGCCTCCTGGCGTGAGCTCGCCGGATTCGTGTCGTGGGGCGCCGCGGCGAAGCTCTTCCCCGACCTCACCTACCTCTGGTGGGATCTGCGTCCCCGCCCGGATCTCGGGACGCTCGAGTTCCGGGTCGCGGATGCCCAGACTCCCGTCGAGCACACCGTCGCCCTCGTCGCGGTCTGCCAGTCGCTCGTCGCGTCGCTGCGGCTGCGCTATCGGGAGGGTGGGAGCCTGCCCGCGCATCCCTCCCACGTGATCGCCGAGAATCGCTGGCGCGCCGTCCGCGACGGGCTCGAGGGCGAGTTCGTCGATCCGGTGACCGGCGAGTCGGAGCCTGCCCGCGCCCGAATCGCCGGCCTCCTGCTCGAGCTCGAGCCGTTCGCCGCCGAGCTCGGCTGCACCGCCGAGCTCGATTGCGCCTGGCCGCTCCTTGTCCGAAACGGCGCGAATCGCCAACGTGACCTTGCCGCCGGCCGGGGCCTTCCGGAGCTGCTCCGCTGGCTCACGGACGAGACCGAACGCTCGGTCATCCAGCCCTAAGACCGGTTCCCCCAGGCCGATAGGCCTGCATTTGGGCTTTAAAGGCGCATCGCCTGCGACCGGGTACCTACACTGAACGCTGATCCGCGGCCCGGCTGCCCGTCTCGTAGCAGCCGCCGGTCGCAGAGAGCCCTCGCCGCCTGACAGCGGCCCTGACGAGTCCCCAAACGACAAGGGCTCGCGCCGTGTCCCCTAGCAGGAGGTTCGATCCTGCGGTACCGCATTGCCATAACGTTCGCAATCCCGGCGCTCATTGCCGCCTCGATTGCCACCTCGACCGCCGGCGCGAAGAATGCGCGGTTGTTCGCCCTTCCGCACTGGTGGCTCACCGAAGCCATGTGCATCCACCGGCACGAATCAGTCAACTGGCACGCAACCCGCGACTGGCTCGGCTACCCGTCCCGCGACCACGGCGGGATGCAGATCGACGTCAGCACCTGGGCCGCAGACGCGCCGAGGTCGTTCCCGCGCGAGCCTGCCGCGGCGACGCCCCGCGAGCAGCTCATCGTCTCCTACCGGATCTGGCGCGCGAACGGCCACCGGTTCGGCGGAGGCGCGTGGCCCAACTCCTCCGCAGCCTGCGGATTGGCCTGACGTCTACCGGACGCGGCGAAGGAGGAGCAGCGAGCGGGCCGTGACCTCGACGGCCGCCCGCCCGCGGTAGAGCTCCCCCGCCGCGTCCGGCAACGCGGTCGAAAGCTCGAGCACCCACTCGAATCCGAAGCGGCGCGGGGGCAGCCTGAAGGTCACCGGCTCCGCCGTCGGGTTCAGCAGGAACACCACCGGGTCGCCCTCCTCGCTCCCCAGAAACACCCCGAGCACGTGGGTGTCGGAGGACTGCCAGTCGCGCTGGGCCATCGCCCGCCCGTCCGGGCGGAACCACCAGGCATCCGGGAGCGCCGGGTCAGGGTCGCCCTCGTTCAGGAATCGCTCCCGCCGGAAGACACGATGGTGGCGCCGCAGCTCGAGCAGCCTCCGAGTGAACGCGAGGAGCTCCTCGTCGCCGTGCTCCCAGTCGAACCACGACGTCTCGTTGTCCTGGCACCAGGCGTTGTTGTTGCCGCCCTGCGTGCGGCCGCGCTCGTCGCCGCCGAGCAGCATCGGTGTGCCCTGCGAGAGCAGCAGCGTCGCCAGGAAGTTGCGCTGCTGCACCGCCCGCAGCGCGTTCACCTCGGGGTCGTCCGTCGGGCCCTCGACGCCGCAGTTCCACGAGCGGTTGTCGTCGCGGCCGTCGTGGTTGTCCTCGAGGTTCGCCTCGTTGTGCTTGCTGTTGTAGGAGACGAGGTCTGCGAGCGTGAAGCCGTCGTGCGCCGTGACGAAGTTGGTCGAGGCCCACGGTGTGCGCCCAGCCTCGCGGAACAGGTCGCGCGAGCCGGTGAAGCGTCCCGCAAAAGCGGCGGCATTCGTGTGTGCACGCCAGAAGTCGCGCAGCGTGTCGCGGTAGGCGTCGTTCCATTCCGACCAGCCGGGCGGGAAGCCCCCGACCTGGTAGCCGCCCGAGCCGAGATCCCACGGCTCGGCGATCAGCTTCACCTCCGAGAGCACCGGGTCCTGGTGAATCGCCGCGAGGAACGAGGAGCGCCGGTTGAAGTCGTGGGGGTCTCGCGCGAGTGTGGAGGCGAGGTCGAACCGGAAGCCGTCGACGTGGCACTCGGTGACCCAGTAGCGCAGCGAGTCCATCACGAGGCGCAGCACGCTCGGATGCGTGGTGTCGAGCGTGTTACCGGTGCCGGTGAAGTCGACGTAGCGCCGCCGGTCGCCGTCGAGCCGGTAGTAGGAGGCGTTGTCGATCCCGCGGAAGGCAAGGGTCGGCCCGCGGTGATCGCTTTCGGCGGTGTGGTTGTAGACGACGTCGAGGATCACCTCGATCCCGGCGCGATGAAGCGCCTTGACCATCCCCTTGAACTCGCTCACCTGCTCGCCCTGGTCGCCCGTCGCGGCATAGCGGGCGTGGGGGGCCAGGTAGCCGATCGAGGAATACCCCCAGTAGTTCCTGAGACCGCGGCTGTGCAGGAACTCCTCCGAGATCGAGTGATGCACGGGCAGCAGCTCGACCGCGCTGATGCCGAGCTCGCTCAGGTACCCGACCGCGGCGTCGGAGGCGAGCCCTGCGTATGTGCCGCGCAGGTCCTCGCGAACCCCGGGGTGGCGTGCGGTGAAGCCCTCGACGTGAACCTCGTAGATCGTCGTCTCGTCCCACGGCGTCCGGAGCAGGCGGTCGCCCTCCCAGTCGAAGCGCGGGTCGACGACGACGCACTTCGGGATCGCCGCCGCATCGTCCTCTTCGTCCCGGGTGTCGCCGTCCTCGTGGCCCGGTGGATAGCCGAAAACGCGGGCGCCCTCCCAGTCGATCCCCTCCTCGATCGCACGTGCATAAGGGTCGATCAGCAGCTTGGCCGGGTTGAAGCGGTGCCCCTGCTCGGGTGCATAGGGCCCGTGGACGCGGTAGCCGTAGCGCTGCCCGGGCCCGACGCCGGGGAGGTACGTATGCCAGTCGAAGCCCGCGCGCGCGGCGAGCTCGTGGCGGATCTCGCTCCCGTCTGCGCCGAAGAGGCAGAGTTCCACCCGCTCGGCATGCTCTGAGAAGAGCGCGAAGTTCGTTCCCTCGCCCTCGAGAGTTGCTCCGAGCGGGAACGGGCGCCCTGAATGGGCGCTCAGCCCGATCCCTCGCCCGTGAGCCAGATCACCGCGAGCGGCGGCAGCGTCAGCTCGACCGACCACGGCTGGTTGTTCCATTCGCGCTCTTCGGCAACGAATGAGCCGTTGCCGACGCCGGAGCCGCCGTATCCGGCTGCATCGCTGTTCACGAGCTCGTGCCAGGCACCGCCGTGAGGGAGCCCGACGCGGTAGGCAGGGCGGACGACGTCCGAGAAGTTGCAGACGCAGACGACGCTGCGCGATCCGTCGCGCGAGAAGCGAACGAACGCGAGCACGTTCGAGGCGCCGTCGTTGGCCTCGAGCCAGGCGAAGCCGGAGGGCTCGAAGTCCTGCTCCCAGAGCGCAGGCTCGTCGCGGTAGGCGCGGTTCAGGTCGCGCACGAGCGCGTGGATGCCGGCGTGGGCGGGGTTCTCGAGCAGGTGCCAGTCGAGGCTCCTGTCGTGGCTCCACTCCTGCTCCTGCGCGAGCTCGCCGCCCATGAACAGCAGCTTCTTGCCGGGATGCGCCCACATGAAGGCGTAGAGGGCCCGAAGGTTCGCGAGCTGCTTCCAGCGGTCGCCGGGCATCTTCGAGAGCAGCGAGCCCTTGCCGTGGACGACCTCGTCGTGGGAGAGCGGCAGCACGAAGTTCTCGGTGAAGGCGTAGAGGAGCCCGAAGGTGAGCTTGTCGTGGTGGTGCGCGCGGTTGATCGGGTCCTCGTGGAAGTAGGCGAGCGAGTCGTGCATCCAGCCCATGTTCCACTTGAAGCCGAAGCCGAGCCCGCCCGTCGAGGTCGGCCGCGAGACCCCCGGCCACGCGGTCGACTCCTCGGCGGCCATGATCACGCCCGGCACCTGGCCGTGGGTGACGGCGTTCAGCTCCTGCAGGAAGGCGATCGCCTCGAGATCCTCGTTGCCGCCGTACTCGTTCGGGATCCACTCGCCGGGGGCGCGGGAGTAGTCGCGGTAGAGCATCGAGGCGACCGCGTCCACGCGCAGGCCGTCGGCGTGAAAGACCTTGAGCCAGTAGAGCGCGTTCGCGACGAGGAAGTTGCGCACCTCGACCCGGCCGTAGTTGAAGACGAGCGTGCCCCAGTCGGGATGGGCGCCGCGCCGCGGGTCGGCGTGCTCGTAGAGCGCGGTGCCGTCGAAGCGGGCGAGCGCCCAGTCGTCGCGCGGGAAGTGGGCCGGGACCCAGTCCAGGATCACGCCGAGGCCGGCCTGGTGCAGGCGGTCTACGAGCTCACGGAAGTCGTCGGGCGAGCCGAAGCGCGAGGTCGGTGCGTAGTAGCCGGTCGTCTGGTAGCCCCAGGAGCCGGCGAACGGATGCTCCATCACCGGCAGCAGCTCCACGTGGGTGAAGCCGAGGTCGCTGACGTAGGCGGCGAGCTCGTCGGCGAGCTCGAGGTAGGTGAGCGGGCGGTTGCCCTCCAGCGGGTTCCAGCGCCAGGAGCCGAGATGGAGCTCGTAGACCGAGAGCGGTCGTGCGAGGAGGTCGGCGGCGGCGCGGCGCTCGAGCCAGTCGTCGTCGGCCCAGTGGTGGCTCGGGCTGAAGACAACCGAGGCGGTGGCGGGCGGGAGCTCTGCCGCCTCGGCAAGCGGGTCCGCCTTGAGCCGCGTCTCCGCTCCGTGGCGGATCTCGAACTTGTAGCGGGTGCCGGGGGCGATCCCGGGCACGAAGAGCTCCCAGACGCCGCTCGAGCCCAGCGAGCGCATGGGGTGTACCCGTCCGTCCCAGTAGTTGAAGTCGCCGACGACGCTCACCGAGCGGGCGGCCGGGGCCCAGACCGCGAACGCCGTTCCGGTGACGCCCTCGAGCTCGCGCTCCTCCGCACCGAGTCTCTCCCAGAGCTCCTCGTGGCGGCCCTCTCCGATCAGGTGCATGTCGAGCTCGCCGAGCGCCGGCGGAAACGAGTAAGGATCGTCGAAGACGAGCGTCGCCCCGTCGCCCCAGGTCGCCTCCAGCCGGTAGTTGAGCGGCGGCTTGCGGCGTGGGAGGTAGGCGGAGAAGAGCCCCGCGCTGTCGATTTGCTCCATCTCGACCGGAGTGCCGCGCTTCGGGAGCACGCGCATCGCGGCTGCCCCGGGACGGAAGGCGCGCACGACGAGCCCGCTGCGCTCCGGATGGACGCCGAGAACGCTGTGTGGATCGTGGAGCTCGCCCGAGACGATCTGCCGGAGCTCCCGGTCGAGGACGGCCGGCTTCACGGCTCGACCACCAGGATGTGGGCCTGCCGCTCGCCGGGCACGAGCTTCACGTAGTTCTGGCCGGTGCTCCACTGCCAGCGGTCGCCGCCGAGCAGGTCGCGGACGGCGAAGCTCGGAGGGAGCCCGAGCTCGTAGGGGATCGAGACCGCACCTTCGTGTGCGCCGTGAGGGTCGAGGTTCACGCACACGAGGATGTCATCCTTGGCATAGGCGAGGAGCTGCTCGCTCGTCGTCTCGAGGACGGCGAGGTTGTCGATCCGCCGGAAGGCCGCGTGCGCACGCCTGATCTGGTTCAGCTTGGCAACGAGCGGGAGCAGTGGGCCGTCGAGCTGTCGGGCCTTCACCTCGTACTTCTCGGAGTCGAGGTACTCCTCGCTACCGGGCGCCGCGGGCGTGTGCTCCAGGTTCTCGAAGCCGGAGTAGATCCCGTAGCTCGGCGAGAGGGTTGCCGCGAGCACCAGGCGCGCCTCGAACGCGGGGCGGCCACCGGTCTGGAGGTACCCGGTGAGGATGTCGGGCGTGTTCGTGAAGAAGTTCGGCCGGAAGAACTCCGGGAGCGCGCCCGTCGAGAGCTCGGTCAGGTACTCGACGAGCTCCCAGCGCGCGTTGCGCCAGGTGAAGTACGTGTAGGACTGGCTGAAGCCGGCTTTCGCGAGCGTCGCCATCATCGCCGGCCTCGTGAAGGCCTCGGAGAGGAAGACGAGGTCGGGGTGGACGGCCTGTGACTCGCGGATCAGCCAGTCCCAGAAGGCGATCGGCTTCGTGTGCGGGTTGTCGACGCGGAAGATCCTGATCCCGCGCCCGGCCCAGGTGAGGACGACGTCGAGGAGCGCCTGCCAGAGCCCGCGCCAATCGGCGGAGTCGAAGTTCAGGTTGTAGATGTCCTGGTAGCGCTTGGGCGGGTTCTCGGCGTACTTTAACGTGCCGTCGGGGCGGTGGCTGAACCACTCCGGATGGTCTCTCAGCCAGGGGTGGTCGGGCGAGCACTGGAGGGCGAGGTCGAGCGCCAGCTCGAGCCCGTGTGCGGCGGCGGTCGCGATCAGGCTCTCGAGCTCGGCGAGCGTGCCGAGCTCCGAGGCGATCGCGGTGTGGCCGCCCGCGTCCGCGCCGATCGCCCATGGGCTTCCGGGGTCGCCCGGCCCGGCCGTGAGCGAGTTGTTCCGGCCCTTGCGGTGGGTGACGCCGATCGGATGGATGGGGGGAAAGTAGAGGACGTCGAAGCCGAGCTCCGCCAACTCCGGCAGCACAGCCTCCACCCCGGCGAACCCGCCGAACGAGCGCGGGAAGAGCTCGTACCAGGACCCGAAGCTCGCGCGCTCGCGGTCGACGATCAGCCCGAGCGGCTCGGGCAGCGAGGCCTCGGCTTCGCGAGGCAGGTCGGGCTCGGCGGCGAGCGCCTCCTCGACGGTGAGGCTTTTCACGCCGAGGAGGGCTGCACCCTCGGCGAGCTCGGCCGAGAGGTCGGCCTGGGCGGCCGCGAGCTTCCGCTCGAGCTCGTAGCGCCACGAAGCAAAGCGGTCGATCCAGGCGACGACGGTGTATTCCCAGCGGCCGAGGGACTCGACGGGGAAGGAGCCGAGCCAGCGGTCGTTCACGAGCTCCGCCATCGGCGTCTCGACCCATTTGCGCTTGCCGGGCTCGCGGTGGCGCACGACCGCTCGCACGATGTCGTGCCCTTCCGCGAAGACGGTGGCCCGAACCTCGAGCTCCCCGCCGGCCGTCCGCTTCGCCGGATACCGCCCGCAATCGAGGCTCGGCCAGACCTCCTGGATCTCGATCCGCGGCGGCCTTTTTTTCGGCGGCGCGCTCATTGGTCAACCTCCGCTCTCCCGCCCATCGGGACATGTCCCGCCGTGGAAAACCCGGGGACAGGTATCGCCCTTTCCGGCGCGCGCAAAACGTCGGCCTCGCGGGAAGGCAACACCGGAGCCCCTGGATCCTCCGGCCTCGCCGCGATTCCAAACCCGGGGTCAGGTACTGGAACAGAAGTGTGACGGCTCGTCCCCAGCCTCATGCGAGCACCGAGCTCATTGGAGCAGCGTGCGATAGAGGGCGGCGACGCGCTCTGCGATCGCGGCCCATCCGAACCGCTCGACCGCCCGAGCTCGACCGGCCTTCCCGAGGCGCTCGGCGCGCGATGGATCGGCGAGGAGGGCGTTGACGCGCTCGGCGAGCTCCTGCGAGAACCGCGCCGGGTCGGCCGGCCCGCCGGAGCCGTCCTCCGCCGGCTCGAGCGGGACGAGCAGCCCCGTGACCCCGTCCTCGACGACCTCCGGGATGCCGCCGGTCCGGGTTGCAACCACCGCCGTCTCGCACGCCATCGCCTCGAGATTCACGATTCCGAGTGGCTCGTACACCGATGGGCAGACGAAGACGTCCGCGTTGCTGACGATCTGGATCAGCTGGGGCCGCGGCAGCGTCTCCTCGATCCAGAGCACGTTCCGGCCGGCCGCACGGAGGCTCTCGATCTTCACGGCGATCTCGTCGTGCAGGTCCGGCGTGTCGGGCGCGCCCGCGCAGAGGACGAGCTGAGTCGGGGGTGCGAAGGAGAGCGCCGCGTCGAGCAGGTAGGGAAGCCCTTTCTGGCGGGTGATCCGTCCGACGAAGACGACCGACGGCTCGTTCGGGTCGATCCCCCGTGCCTCGAGCACGTCGGTCCGATGATCGGGCCGGAACTCGTCGGTGTCGATCCCGTTCCCGATCACGGTGACGCGCTCGGGCGAGATCGCCGGATAGGCGGCAAAGATGTCGTCGCGCATCGCCGTCGAGACGGCGATGACCGCATCGGCACCCTCGAGCCCGGTGCGCTCGCAGAAGCTCGAGAGCCTGTAGCCCCCACCGAGCTGCTCCTCCTTCCAGGGCCGCAGCGGCTCGAGGCTGTGCACGGTCGCGACATGCGGGATCCCGTGCACGAGCTTCGCCAGGTGCCCGCCGAGGTTCGCATACCACGTGTGGCTGTGAACGAGGCTCGCGCCGCCGACGCCGGCGGCCATCGTCAGGTCGATCGAAACCGCCCGGAGGGCCGCGAGATAGGGCGCGGGGCCGTCCACCGCCGCCCAGGGCTCGTGGGCGACGACACGCGGCTCCCCCGGGCCGGCCGCCGGCCGCGGCGCGCCCCAGCAGTGCACCGTCACCTCCATCAGCCGCGCCAGCTCACGTGCCAGGTACTCGACGTGAACTCCGGCGCCCCCGTAGACGTCTGGCGGGTACTCGCGCGTCAGGAGCGCGACGGAGAGCGCGTCTCTCACCTGTGGAAAGCGGTGCCGGACACCGGGCTCGCCGACCATCTCATGCCGAAGAAAGACCTGCTCATGCGGCCGCTCGAGGCGCTCAAACCGGTGTCAGGCGCCGGGTTTTCGCACTCACGCCGGGACACGTGCGCCCTTACCGACGACGACGATCCCGCCGGCGGAGACCACGAACCGTTCGCGGTCGAGGTCGAGATCGACCCCGAGTTGCGCGCCCGGCTCGATCACGACGTTCTTGTCCACGATCGCGTTCCGCACGACGGCTCCCTCGCCGACGTCGACCGAATGCATCAGCACCGACCCGTCCACCTCCGCCCCCGAGCGCACGTTGACCTCGGGCGAGATCACCGACCGTCGCACGAGCCCGCCCGAGATGATCGCCCCCGCACACACCATCGAATCGACCGCCATCCCGGTCTGGCCGGGCTCCTCGAACACGAACTTCGCCGGCGGCAGGCGGTCGGCCGCCTTCAGGATCGGCCAGTCTGCGTTGTAGAGGTTGAAGATCGGATCGGGCGAGATCAGATCGACGTGGGCCGCGTAGTAGGCGTCGAGGGTTCCGATGTCACGCCAGTACCCCCGCTCGCGCTCGGAGACGCCGGGCACGTCGAAGGCCGCGAAATCGAACACCTGCGCCCGGCCCGACTCGACGAACATCGGGATGATGTCGCGCCCGATGTCGTGGCTCGACGCGTCGTTCTTCGCGTCGGCGGTGACCGCGTCGATCAGATCCCTCGCCCCGAAGACGTAGTTGCCCATCGACGCGAAGACCTCGTCGGGTGCGTCCGGCAGCCCGACCGGATGCTCCGGCTTCTCCCGGAACGCCGCGATCTTCTGCCCGTCCTGTCCAACCTCCATCACCCCGAACTCGCTCGCCTGCTCGATCGGGACCCGCAACCCTCCGACCGTGACGCCCGCCCCGCCCCGAACGTGCTGTTCGACCATCTGGCGCGGATCGATCCGGTAGACGTGGTCGGCCCCGAAGACCAGGATCACCTCGGGCTTCTCGTCGTAGATCAGGTTCAGGTTCTGGTAGATCGCATCGGCCGAGCCCGCGAACCAGTGAGGCCCGCGGCGCATCTGCGCAGGCACCGGCGCGATGTAGTTGCCGAAGAGGGTGGAGAGCTGCCAGGTGCTCGCCACGTGCCGGTCGAGGCTGTGGCTCTTGTACTGCGTGAGCACCGCGATCCGCATGTAGCCCGCGTTCACGAGGTTCGAGAGCGCGAAGTCGATCAGCCGGTAGCTCCCCCCGAAGGGAACCGCGGGCTTTGCCCGGTCGATCGTGAGCGGCCAGAGGCGCTTCCCCTCTCCCCCTGCCAGAACCATCGCGAAGGTCCTCGCCACGCGGCAAGCCTAGATGAGTGGTTCCATGAGGTCGTCTGCTTCGGGGCGCGAGCTGGGCGGTCTGGGGCGCCGCGGCGGCGCCTCTCCAATACCGGGAGTACTGGGGAGGCGCCGCCGCGGTGAAGCGCAGGCCTCACGGGAGCCGGCTTTATCGGCTTCCGCGAGGCCGGAGCGGCCCAGGCTGTCCAGATCGCGCATCCGGACACGCGAGATCGTGGAACCACTCATCCGTCCGGGGAGCTCAGGCGTGGTAGATCCGCTCGACGTAGTCGTTCACCATCCGCGTGGCCGAGAACTGCGGCGCGAGGGTGGAGAGCGCCTCCTTGATCAGGTCGCACCACCGCTGCGGCACACCGTCGGCGTCACGCTCGGCGAACAGCGGGATCACCTCGTGCTCGAGCAGGTCGTAGAACCGGTCGGCATCCCGGGCGTCGATCGTCTCGGGGTCCTCGTTGCCGTCGCCCGGGATCGCCCAGCCGTTCGTCCCGTCGTAGCCCTCCGCCCACCAGCCGTCGAGAACGCTCAGTTGGAGCGCGCCGTTGAACGTCGCCTTCATCCCGCTCGTGCCGCTCGCCTCCATGGGCTTGCGCGGCAGGTTGAGCCAGAGATCGCAGCCGGAGACGAGCTGGCGCGCGATCCCGATGTCGTAGTCCTCGACGATCACGACTCTTCCTGCGACCTCCCAGTCGGCATGCTCGAAGTCGTAGAACCGCTGGAGCGCGTCCTTGCCGGGCTCGTCGTTCGGGTGGGCCTTCCCCGCGATCACGAGCTGGGCCGGATGGTGACCGGTGAAGATCCTGCGGGCGCGCTCCGCGTCGTAGTTCAGCAGGTGAAAGCGCTTGTAGGTCGCAAGCCGGCGGGCGAAGCCGATCGTGAGCGCATCCGGGTCGAGGCTCAGCTCGATCCGGCGCACGTACTCGAGCTGCTCGCCGCGCAGCAGGCTGTCCTGGGCACACTTGTCCCGGAGGTAGTCGACGAGATGCCGGCGTGCTTCGCACCGGGCGGCCCAGAGCTCGGCGTTCGGGATCTCGCGGACGCCTTCCCAGTGCATGACCCCGTCCGGGTCACGGAGCCACGCGTCGCCGAGATGGCGTTCGAGCACCCGCCGGATAGGCGCAGAGACGAACGTCGGAACGTGCGCGCCGTTCGTCACGTGCGTGATCGGTGACTCGACCGACTCGGGGAAAAGCGGGCGCCACATGCGCCGCGAGACCTCGCCGTGCAGGCGGCTCACCCCGTTCCGGCGCCGGCTCATCCTGATCGCGAGCGGGGTCATGCCGGGCCGGTCCTGCTCCCCGGGCACGCCGCGGCAGAGATCGAGGAACTCCTCCTCGCCGAGCCCGAGCCGCTCGCGGAGGTCCGCGTACGCGGGCAGGAACTCGTCGGGCGCATACGTCTCGTTTCCGGCTGCAACCGGCGTGTGCGTGGTGAACACGAATTTCCGGCGGACGCTCTCGAAGGCCACTTCGCGCGGGACGCCGCGCGCGACCTCGGCGGCGGCGAGCTCGAGTGCGGCCAGCGCGGGGTGCCCCTCGTTCAGGTGGATCACGGCCGGGTCGATCCCGAGTGCCTGCAGCACCCGCGCGCCGCCGATCCCGAGCAGCCCGTACTGTGCGAGTCGCACGGCCCGGTTCCCCTCATACAGCCGTGCCGACGTCCACCGCTGCACCGCATCGTTCGAGGGCAGCTCGGCATCGAGCAGGAGCAGCGGGATCCGGCCCACGTCGACGCGCCAGACCTGGAACCGCAGCGGGACGCCGAACAGCGGCACCTCGAGCAGAAGCGCGCCGCCTTCCGGCGTCGTCACCCGCGCCATCGGGAGGCCGTGCGGATCGGCGTCGATCCAGTACTCCTGCTGGCGCCCGGTGATGTCGAGGCGCTGACGGAAGTAGCCGCGCCGATACAGGAGGCCGATCCCGATCATGTCGAGCAACTGGTCGCTCGCCTCCTTCAGGATGTCGCCGGCGAGGACGCCGAGCCCGCCCGAGTAGATCGGCATCGACTGGTGAAAGCCGAACTCGGCGCACATGAAGACGACCGGCCCGTCGATTCCCGGCCGGGGGCGCATCGGAGCCGAGAGATCCGCATCGACCTTCGCGACGAGCCCTTCGACGCGGTCCATCAGCTCCGAGTTGCGCTCGGCGGCGGCCTGCGTCGAGGGCCAAAGGTCGGCGAGAAAACGTACCGGGTTGCCGCCCGAGAGCTCCCAGCGGTGCGCGTGGATGTCGCGGAAGACATCCTCGCCTTCGCGCGTCCAACTCCAGCGGTAGTTGTAGGCAACGCGGGCGAGCGGCTTCAGGCCGTCTGTCAGCTCGTTCGCGAGCAGCGCCGCGCGCGCGTCGAGATCGACTGCACCGGGGGTGAACATCGCGCCCGTCACTGCCCCTCGTTTATCACGACGGCAACCAGCGGTGCGCTTCCAGGCGACCTGGTCCACCCGTTCCCGCAGCAAGCTTCGTCCAGGTTTCGATCCGGCGCCTCCTGGATACGCAGTCCTCGATGTCGCGGCTGGTTCCGGTGGGGTTCGGCGAGAAGGTGTCGCTCGAGCTCCTGAGCTCCGCGGCGAACACCGTTCGCATCCACTCCGACGCCGCCGGCGCGGCCCATCTGATGCGGGAGCTCGTAGGCATTGCGGCGTTCCAGGTCTCGCTGATCGAGGAGCAGGGACAGTGGCAGGTCGTCGTCTGTGCGGGAGCGGATCTTCGCGGGGTCGTGGAAGACGTGATCGAGGTCGTCCGGCGCTGCCTCGCCGCAGGCCTCGCAGCGTTCGCGTCCGTTCACGTCGGTGCCCGGCCCTACCTCCGGCTCGATCAGCCGCAAACACCGGCGTAGCACCTCGGCCGTTAGAAGAGCCCGACGGTTCGCCCGTCGCCGTCGATGTCGATCCCGAAGGCTGCCGGATGCGGGCCGAGCCCGGGCATGGTCTGCATGTCGCCGCAGAGCGCGAGGAGCCAGCCGGCGCCGGTGTAGGGGCGCAGGTCTCGAACGGTGATCCGGAAGCCCGTGGGCGCGTTCAGCTTCGCCGGGTCGTCGGAGAGCGAGAGGTGCGTCTTCGCCATGCAGATTGGCAGTCCGCCGAGCCCGGCGGCCGTGAGCCGCTCGATCCGCCGGCGCGCAGGTGGGGTGAAGTCCGCGCCGTCGGCGCCGTAGATCCTGCGTGCGATCGTCTCGATCTTCGCCTCGATCGTGGAGTCGAGCTCATAGACGGGAGCGAAGTGAGTCTCGTCCTCCGCCGCGAGCGCGACGGCTCGGGCGAGGGCCTCGGCCCCCGCGCCGCCGCGGGCGAATCCCTCGCTGATCTCCGCCCCGTGCGCCCCGAGCTCGAGGGCGAGCCGCTTGACGGTCTCGAGCTCTACGTCGGTGTCGCCCGGGAAGCGGTTCACGGCGACCACCGGGTTCACGCCGAACTCGCGCGCGATTCCGAGATGGCGCCCGAGGTTCGCGGCGCCGGCCTCGAGGTCGCCACGCCCGTGGTGCCTCAGTGCCTGCACGGTTGCGACGAGCACCACCGCACTCGGCTTCAGCCCGCCCAGCCGGCAGACGATGTCGAAGAGCTTCTCCATCCCCATGTCGGAAGCGAAGCCGCCCTCGGTGATCGTGAACTCGCCGAGCTTCAGCCCCATCCGCGTCGCGACGAGGGAGCTACAGCCGTGCGCGATGTTTGCGAAGGGCCCGCAGTGCACGAACGCGGGCTGCCCCTCGAGTGTCTGCACGAGGTTCGGCTTCAACGCGTCCTTCAGAATCACCGCCATCGCGCCGGCTGCACGGATCTCCTCGGCCGTCACGGGCTTCCCGTCATGCGTCTCGGCGACCGTGATCGCCCCGAGCCGGCGCCGCAGGTCGGCGAGGTCGCGCGACATCGCGACGATCGCCATCGTCTCCGATGCCGCCGTGATGTCGAACCCGGTCTGGCGCGGATATCCGTTCGTCTTGCCGCCGAGGCCGATAACGATGTCGCGGAGCGCCCGGTCGTTCATATCGAGGCATCGCCGCCACGTGATCGAGAGCGGGTCGATCCCGGCGTCGTTGCCGTGCAGCAGGCGCGCGTCGATCATGGCCGCAAGCAGGTTGTTCGCGGAGGTGATCGCGTGCAGGTCGCCCGTGAAGTGGAGGTTCAGCTCCTCCATCGGCACTACCTGGGCATAGCCGCCGCCGGCAGCACCGCCCTTGACTCCGAAGACCGGCCCCAGCGAGGCCTCGCGCAGGCACAGCACGGGCCGCCGCCCGATCCGTGCCAGGCCCTGCGTGAGCGCGACGGATGTGGTCGTCTTTCCCTCGCCCTTCGGTGTCGGGGTGACCGCCGTGACCGCGATCAGCTTGCCGTCGGGCGCGTCGGCGAGCCGGTCGAGCAGCGAGAGCGCGACTTTGGCCTTGTCGCTGCCGTAGGTCTCGATCTCGCCGGGCTCGAGCCCGAGCTCGGCGGCGACCTCTCCGATCGGACGGAGCCTCGCCGCCTGGGCGATCTGAAGGCTGGTCTGCATCGGCGCGATCGTTGCACACCGCCAAGTCCTGCGCCCTGCTTCGTGCGAGGTTGTGAAAAGTGGCGCACCTGGGATTGAACCAGGGACATCCCGCGTGAAGACGGTCTGAGGCGTTGCGGCGGCCTTCGTCTACGTGCCGATCGCTCGGCCCGCGGTCTCCACCCAGGCGCTCCAACTGACCGAGATGCGCGAGCTCGACGTCGCTCCAGTGCGCCTGACCGCCTACTGGCGTAGTAGGCGGTTGGGCGTGGAGCCCGCATGGCGCTACGTGACCTTGGAAACGACCTGGAAAATCCTGACGTGTTCGCACGAGGCCGCTCAGGCGCAATCACGGTGGCACAGTCGAGGAGCCCGGTAGACGCTGGCTATTGAAATCGCAACGACTCGCGGTTAAAGTTGGTCCGATGGACGCGGGTAGGCGGGCCACCGTGATGAGAGCGGCCTTTTTCGTTCTGCTCGTCGCGGTCGCGGCGCTGCTCGTAACCGCCGGCGCCGGGGCACGATCGCTCCGGACGCACGGCTCCGTGCCCGCCGTGCCGCCGCCCGCGAAGATCCGCGTCGCCAACTTCTACCTGGTGGGCAGGACCAAGCCCGGGCCCGCGCTCGACTTCTACGACACCCAGCAGCCGGGGAAGGCGGACAAACCGCTGATCTCGAATCTGGGGTACGGCCAGATCTCCGCATACGTGTCGCCCCGTGCGGACGCCGGCTACTCGAACCTCTACATCTACCCTGCCGGCTCCAAGACGTGGGGGAAGCCGTTCGACGGCACCCGGACCGGGACGAACATCTCGAGCAGCGGCTGGGTTGCGGGCCAGCAGGAGACGGTCGTGATGGGCACGGACCTGAGCACTCCGCAGCCGACGTTCGCGACCGTGGCAGAGGTCGAGCCGAAGAACGCCGACCTCAAGTCCGCGCTGCTCAGGCCGGCTGTCGGCAAAGGACTTCTGGCCGTCAACGTGAGCGGGCTGATCGAAGGCACCTCGAAGTGGCCCAACGTCGACCTGCGGATCGACGGATTCTGCCCGGACAATGTCGAGACGAACGGCAAGCCGGCGCAGCACTCGAACGTCTCGCCGGAGCCGGCGACGCTCACCGATTACAACGCTGCCAACTTCCCGCTCTCGCCGGGGAAGCACGAGTTGAGCGTCGTCGACAACCCGTCACCGTCGTCCTCGAAGCCGACGCTGACGACCCCCAACCAGACCGGCCAGGTCCTGACCTGGGAGGAGTGCAAGACCGCGCCGTCGTTAGAGGGGGTGGGCGTGAAGATCACCACCAAGACACCGACGCTCGTCTTCCTCTACGGCACGAGCCCGGCCACGGTCAGGGCGCTCGTCGCTCCCGTCGGCTAGGGCGGAGCCTTCGGCCGGCCCGGGGCTGACACCGATGTCCTGCCGGCAGGCAGGGCGAGCTGGAATGGATGCAAGTTGCTGCGCAATAAGAAAGCCCGGCGTTTACAGGGCCTTCAGGGCATGGGCGCACCTGGGATTGAACCAGGGACCTCCCGCGTGTGAAGCGGGCGCTCTCCCGCTGAGCTATGCGCCCGGGAGTGTTCAGGTTAGCCATTCCGAGAGCTTCGCAGGCAGTTCTCGAGGGAGAGAGCTCGTGATGGTGCTTCGGATCCTGGGTACGCTTCGCGGGTGGCATGGCTGAATGAATGTCGTGCACGTAAGGCGGACCGAGGGGCCGGCAGCGCGAGCCGGGTTGGGCAGTCCCCGCGTATGAAACCAGCCTCGTCGCGTGCGGGGACGCTCGTCTCACTCGGGCTCGCGTCGCTCGCAGCCCTCGTGCTCGCATCGGCCGCGGCGAGTCGTGGCGCGGACGGGCCCGCGCTCGACGTGACGTTCTTCACGGACGGCACGATCTCGCTGACGCTCCCGGACGGAACGCCGGTCGGGACGACGAGTGGCGCGCCGACCGTGATTCCGGCCGGCTACTACACGCTCCTCCTGGCCGGGCCCGGAGGGTGCTCGGAGTTGCCGTATTTCGAGCTGCACGGGCCCGGCGAGAACATCCTGAACGACATGGATCTCGGCGAGATGAAGGCGACCGCCACCGCGTATTTCCAGCCGAACTCGACCTACACGTGGCGCGACAACGGGATCCCGGGGGTGATCTACACGTTCACGACCTCGTCAACCGTCGTCGGCACCCCGCCCGCCCCGAGCTCGGGCCGTTCGTCGTCTCCCGCCTCGGGCTGCGCATCCGACCACGTCGTCCGAGGACGTCGTCGGCTCGTCGATCGCCCCGTTCCGTGGCATGCTCAGCGCCGTCGTCACCGCTGCGGGACGGCTGTCGGTCGCCTTCCACGGCAAGAGCGTCGCGAGGCTCCGGGCCGGGCGGTACACGATCAGCGTCACCGACCGGAGCTCGACGGACGGGCTCGCGCTCGAGAAGCCGCAGAGAAAGACGGTGCAGGTCAGCGGCGAGACGTTCGTCGGGAAGCGATCGCTGTCGGTCCTCCTGACCGCCGGGAAGTGGCTGTTTCTTCCGCGGCTCGGATCGGACCGGGTACTCGATCCTCGTGCACTGAGCCCTCCGCCCGATCGTGATCGCGCAGAAACCGGGACGTCAATCCGACCGGAAACTCCTTCAGCATGTCGTCGCATGGGCGACTATTGCACCCGGGTAGGCCCCGAACTAAGCTTCCGCGATCAGCGCTTCGGGGTCGCCCCGAGCCACAGGGCGCGTCCCCCAGCGAACTCGTGACGTTGGAGGGTCGAATGGCGAACAGCCTGAAGATCAAGGTCAACGGCCTCACGCACGGCGTGAGTGCCAGCCTTGATACGCCGCTCCTTTACGTCCTGCACAACGAGCTCCACCTGCATGGCCCGCGGTTCGGTTGCGGTCTTGCGCAGTGTGGTGCCTGCTCGGTGTTGCTGGACGGCAAGGAGATCCGCTCGTGTGTGACGCCGGTTGCGGCGGTGAGCGGGAAGAGCATCACGACGCTCGAGGGGCTTCCGGCCCTCTGGGCGTCCGAACGCGGGACGGCGGCAGCGGCGCCGGCGCTCCATCCCCTGCAGCAGGCATGGATCGACGTTCAGGTGCCCCATTGCGGCTATTGCCAGAACGGGATGATGATCCAGGCCGCAGACCTGCTCGCGACGACGAAGAACCCGTCCGAGGACCAGATCCGGACGGCGATGAACGGCCATCTGTGCCGTTGCGGGACCTATCCGAGAATCCTGACCGCGATCCAGCAGGCGGCCAAGGTAATGGCAAAGGCGGGTGCATGATGACGGGGTTCCTTCACGAGAAAGAGTTCTCACGCCGCTCGTTCCTGAAGGGCGGCGGTGCGCTTGTGATCGGCTTCTCGGTCGCCGGCTCGGCGCTGACAGGGAAGGCGGGCGCGGCGGCGGGCCCGGCCGGATACCTGCCTGACGTCACCCAGGTCGATTCGTGGCTCTCGATCGGAGCCGACGGAGTCGCGACCCTGAAGACGAGTCAGATCGAGGTCGGAAACGGTGTCACGACAGGCCTCCTCCAGGTGTTCGCGGAGGAGCTGAACCTCCCGATGAGCATGGTGCGACACGCGATGTGGGACACCTACCAGCTCGTCAACTCGGGAAGCACGGGCGGAAGCACCGGCATCCAGTCGAGCCCCGGGCCCGCAATGCGCGCGGCGGCGGCGGCCGGGATGCAGGCGCTCTACGGGATGGCCTCGGCCAACCTCGGCGTGCCCGTTGCGAGCCTCACGGCCTCGAACGGCACGATCTCGGGCGGCGGCAAGTCGGTCACCTACGCCCAGCTTGTCGGCGGGAACCTCTTCTCGACGAAGATCGCGGCCACGAGCCTCAACCCGGGCCAGGCCCCCGCGAAACCGGTGAGCCAGTACAGCATCGTGACGTCGAACGTGCCCCGGATCGACATCCCGGCGAAGATCGCAGGCACCTACACCTACGTCCACAACGTCAGGATCCCGGGGATGATCCATGGGCGGGTCGTCCGGCCTCGCGGCCAGGGCCCGATGGGTGCGGGCGCCACGATCGTCTCCATCGACCCGGCCTCGATCTCGCACATCCCCGGCGCGAGGATCCTCCAGAAGGGGAACTTCCTCGGCGTCGTCGCTCCTCACGAGTACGACGCGATCCAGGCGGCGGCTCAGTTGAAGGTGACCTGGCAGGACAACCCGATCCTGCCGACCACCGGCAACCTGTTCAAGCAGATGCGCTCGCACGTCGCGAGCGGCCAGGCCGTGACGAGCAACGAGGCGCCGGTCGTCGCGGGGAACATCGCGAGCGGGCTCGCTTCCGCGGCTCACACGGTGTCTGCCACATACATGTTCCAGAACGGCAGCCGCGTCCCGATCGGGCCGGCGTGCGCGGTCGCAGACGTGACGGGCAGCTCGGCGATCGTGTACTGCAGCTCGCAGCAGATCCAGAGCGTCGTCACCGGGGTTGCCGGACTGCTCGGCCTTCCGCCGAACCAGGTTCGCGTCTACTACTACGAAGGCGCCAGCTCGTTCGGGTCGGCCCAGAGCACCTCCGACACGCCGAAGGCCGCTGCGATGCTCTCGCAGCTCGCAGGCGCGCCGGTGCGGCTCCAGCTGATGCGCTGGGACGAGAACGGCTGGGACAACTACCAGTCCGCTCAGCTCTCCGATCTCACAGGCGGGATCGACGCCAACGGGAAGCTCACCGCGTACCAGTTCAACCTGATGCAGTCGCCGTACTCCACGGTGATCGATCTCACCTCGGAGCTGACGGGCAATCAGCCGATGCCGACGCTCTCGGCGATGACCGGCGCGAGGTGCGACGAGCCGTCGTGCGGTGTCATGTACTACTCGCCGAACAAGGCGATCACCGGGCTGACGATGCCGGTCTTCAGCGGCTACTTCCGCGCCGGCTCGCACAGGAGCGGCGGCGAGGGGCAGCTCGCGTCGTTTGCGGCCGAGTCGTTCATGGACGAGCTCGCGTATGCGGCCGGGATGGACCCGATCGCATTCCGCGTCCAGAACGCGAGCACGAGCCGTTGGGCCGGCGTGATCACGGCGGCCGGGCAGATGGCCGGCTGGACGCCCAGGGTGGCGAACTCGGTGAAGCAGACCGGAAACGTCGTCACCGGACGCGGCGTCGGCTCGGGCACCCATGGCACAGCTGGGATGGCCGCAGCGGTCGTCGAGATCTCGGTCAACAAGAAGACCGGCAAGATCACGACGTCGAACATCTACAACGCGATCGATGTCGGGCTCGCGGTGAACCCGCACCTGGTCGAGAACCAGATCTCCGGCGGGTCGATCATGGGCCTGAGCCGGATCCTCTCGGAGCAGGTGACGTTCAACAAGAGCCGCGTCACGAGCCTCGACTGGGTCGGCTATCCGATCCTCCGGTTCGCCGACACGCCGAAGGTGACGAACCTCGTGCTGCAGCAGACAAACCAGCTGCCGCTCGGCGCCGGCGAGCCCGGGATCACCCCGATCCCGGCCGCGATCGCGAACGCGTTCTTCGACGCGACCGGCGTTCGGATCCGGACCGGCCCGATGACTCCGGCAGTCGTCCGGGCGGCGCTCAAGGCCGCCGGCTAGAACAGGTCGCGAGGTGGGAGGCATGCGCCCGCGCGTGCCTCCCGCCTCCGCCCGAGATCGCCATGCAGCTCGGTCTGAAGATCGCGGTCGTGCTCTCGGGGATCGTCGTCGCGTCGGTCGCGATTGCCGACGGCCTCGCTGCGAGCGCCGATACGCCCGTTCTCGAGCTCGCGTACACCGCCACGAACGTGCTCAGCGTCTCTGCTCCGAACGGCGATACGTTCACCGCGGCTTCCGCGACCCGGGTTGTCCCGCCCGGGACCTACGTGGTCACGATCGAGGACGACGCCTACGACGGAACCGACCCGGCGCACATGTTCCACCTGACCGGGCCGGGGATCAACCTGATGACCGACCTTCAGGGTGGGGACGACAAGAGCGAGATCTACACCGAGACCCTGGCGGCGAACTCGACGTACACGTTCAAGGACGACTACGAGGCGAATCTGCCGGCGATCGTGTTCACGACGACCGGAACGCCGGCGCCGCCGTCGAGCACCCCGGCCCCGGCCGTTCCCACCCAGACGACCACGAGCCCGGCGAAGTCGAAACCGGCCACGTCCCCGAACTCCGATCTCGTCGGCTCGGCCAGGGCGTCCACGATGTTCCGCGGGACGCTCGAGGGCGTCGTCAGCGCCGCACGGAGCCCTCACGCTGACGCGCGCCCGCAAGCGCGTCACCACCCTGGAGGTGGGGCGCTACCGGATCGCCGTCACCGATCACAGCCCTACCGGCGGGTTCTTCATCGAGGAGCTCCGGCGCGCCTCGCGCGCACTCACGGGCGGCGCGTTCGTCGGGACCCGCACGACGACGCTCGAGCTCGTTCCCGGGCAGTGGCTGCTCTTCTCGTCGCTGACGGGGCGGAAGACCTACTTCGTCGTCACGGCCTGAGGCTCGCGCCGCGGCGGCCGGGCGGGGGCGTCCCGATCGGAGTAGGATGGCCGCACTGGCGCCGCGCGCCAGGACGCCGGCCGGGGCCCAGACGACATCGACGCGCCGACTTTGCGCGCGAGCCGAGGGACAGGTGCGATCGAGAGCTCGATCGGCCGTCGAACGTTCAGGTCGTCCCACAACGGGTCACGGATCGTGACAGAGAGTGCAGGAACATGGCGCAGATTCAGTCGGTCGGGCTGTTCGAGAGCGAAGCCGCGAAGTCGATGCTCGAAGTGGGGGAGGAGCGCGGCTGGATCGAACCGGCCGAGCTCGAGGCGTTCGCGGTCGAGCACGAGCTCGCCGACGCCGACGTCGAAGAGGTCACCCGCGAGCTCGAGCGGATGGGGCTCGAGGTGCGCGAGGCGCGGCCCGAGGAGAAGGCCCGCGAGGAGGCCGAAGACGTCGTCTACGAGCCCGGCGAGTCCTCTGGAATCGGCGACGGGCTCCAGCTGTTCCTGGCCCAGGTCGGGCGGCACAAGCTCCTGACCGCCGCCCAGGAGGTCGCGCTCGCGAAGCGGATCGAGCGGGGCGACATCGTCGCGAGGCACGAGATGATCGAGTCGAATCTCCGGCTCGTCGTCTCGATCGCGAAGCGCTACCGCGGCCTCGGCGTTCCATTCCTCGACCTGATCCAGGAGGCGACCTTCGGGCTCGACCGCGCGGTGATGAAGTTCGACTACCGACGCGGATTCAAGTTCTCCACCTATGCGACCTGGTGGATCCGCCAGTCGGCGCAGCGCGCGGTCGCGAATCACGCGAACACGATCCGCCTTCCGGTGCACGTCGGCGAGCGCCGTCAGAAGCTTGCATACGCAGCGCGGCGGCTCGAAGTGGAGCTCGGGCGCGAGGCCACGAACGAAGAGCTCGCAAAGGCCACCGGCATGACCGTCCAGCACGTCGACGATGCGCTCTCTGCCGCGACTGCGTCCGTCTCGCTCAACCAGAAGGTCGGCGCGGACGATACGGGAGAGCTCGGCGACCTGTTCGCCGACCGCGAGGCCCCCGACCCGTTCGACGAGGCCGAGCAGTCGCTTCGCAGCCAGGCCGTCCGCACCGCGCTCGACGTCCTGCCCGGTCGGGAGCGGCGGATCCTGGAGCTGCGCTTCGGATTCGACTGCGAGCCGCAGACGCTCGACTCGATCGGCGTCGAGCTCGACCTGACGCGGGAGCGGGTCCGCCAGCTCGAGCGCCAGGCGCTGTCACGGCTCGCGGCGCTCCGCGAGCTTGCGGGCCTGGCCGCGTAGCTCCTTCCGTCTCGGCAGTCCTGCGCGACCGGAACGCGAACGCGGCCTGCGCGTGACGAGACCGTCGAACGTCCGTGAGGATTGCCAGAACGCAAAACGTGGAAGGACGGGTGCATGAGCGCAGATGCACAGTCGAGCCTTGCCTTCGTCGCGGCGCCGGAGGAGACACCGGCGATCGAGATCCATGTCAACTTCGGCGTCTTCTCCGGGCGCACGGTGATGCTGAGCGAGATCGACCGGCTTGCCGCCTGGCTCCTGGACGAGGTCGAGGCCGTGACGGTGATCGCCGAGGACAGACATCAGATCGGCCGGAACGGCGAGGGATCGGTGCACCAGGTCAGGATCGAGGTCGCCGAAGCCGATGCGCCGGCCGGGAAGCCGTCGCGACGCCAGCTCGAGAGCCGGCTCCTCGAACGCATCGACTACTGGGTGCGCCTCTGCATCGCCGAGCGCCACGGCGAGCTCTGGGACGCCGACTAGCTTGAACCGGCCCGCGTAGCCCGCAGGAGGCTCCCGGTGAGAAGCGCTGCGACTGCGAGCGGCATCAGCCACCACGCCGCGGCGCCGAGGGCGCTCAGGCCGGCCGCGAGTGCGAGGGCAGCGACGACGCCGAGGGCGATCCGCCAGTCGTCGCCGACGACGAAGTCCCAGGCAAAGCGGCCGAGGGCGCGAGCCCGGTTCATGCGCCTGCCCGGATCGTGTTCCCGTGCCGGCGGCGAAGGAGCGTCGCGAGAGCCCACGTGAGGCAGATCACGAACGCGAGGATCGCGGCGATCGCGGCGTCGCCCCCCGGCCAGCCGGCCCCGATCCCCTCGGTCGACCAGAAGATCCCGAACGTGGTGAGGAGCACGCCGACGGCGAGCTTGATCGAGTTCTCGGGGACGCGGGCGAGCGGCGCGCGCGCCAGCGCGCCGACGCCGGCCACGACGACGAGTGCTGCGAGCGCGGCGAGCGCGGCGACGCCGACGTTCCCTGCGACCGAGCCGAACGTGACCACGATGAACGCGACCTCGAGCCCTTCGAGGAACACTCCCTTGAACGCGAGGGTGAAGCCGTACGGGTCGATGCCGCCCCTGCGCTCCGGGCCGGCGTCGCGCGCGGCCGCGAGCTCGCGGGCGAAGATGGCGGTCTCGTCGTGGAGGGCTTTGTACCCGCTGGCGCGGAGGATTCCCTTCCGCAGCCACTGGAGGCCGAAGATCAGGAGCAGGCCGCCGACCACCACGCGCAAGGTGTCGAGAGGGATCCGGGTGAGCGCCGGCCCGAGAACGGCGATCACGATCGCCAGGCAGCCTGCCGCGGCGGCAGTGCCGACGAGGGCGGAGCGCCAGCCGCGGGCAAGCGCTGCGGCGAGGACGATCGTCAATGCCTCGACCATCTCGACCGTGCTCGCGAGGAACACGGAGACCACAAGCGAACCGGTGCCCATCGGCCCGTTGTACCGTCTACACGGGCGCAGCGGCCGACTCGCGGCCGACGCCGGTGAACGAGAGGTAGGGGCGAAATAGCCGCGGCACCTGCGAGGGATCCTTAGGGCTGCTTCCTTCCGGACCTGACCCGGTTCGGAATCTCGCAGCGCCGCGGTGACCGCAGTGTATCCCTGGTCAGAGCACGTCCCGGGCGAAGTCCGGCTGGTGCCAGTAGACCGAGAGCGGTTGTTTGAGCGTGCAGGTTGCGATCGGGCGCCCGAGCTCCTCGTTCGCCACGCGCCAGCTGTTGCGGATGAAGGCCACGATCTTCCACGAGCTGCAGATCGGCCGGAGCTCGTCGGGGTAGTAGCCGACGGTGACGAGGTGGCGCTGGTCGAGTGCGGGATGCCAGTACTGCCAGCTCAGATGGCCGCTGAGGACGAGGGGAAGCCGGCCGTGACCGAAGTGAGCGAGCGCGGCGGCTTCTCCATAGTTCGAGGCGACGACCGCGCCGTCGGCGCGATCGGCGGGTGAGAGCCGGTTCCACGCGGCGACGACCTGGTTCGTCATCTCCGGCCAGCCGATCTCGTCCTTGAAGAAGCTGTTCTTCCAGATCCCGCGGCTGATCATCGTGCGGGTCGGGTAGAGCGGGACGATCACGGGCGCGACGAGCGCGAGCGCGGCGAGTTGGAGCAGGACGAGGGCCGCGACGAGCGCCCGGCGGCGGCCGCGACGTGTCCACGCCTCGACCGCAACGGCGCCGGCCGCAACCGCGAGCCCGTCGGCAGGCAGTGGGTAGTAGGCCCGGCCGCGTTCGAAGAAGAAGACGACCGTCACGAGCACCGGGATCGCGGCGAGCGCGCGGAGCCGGCGACGCCAGAGCGAGACGACGCCGATCGCCGCAACGACGAAGGTGGCGCCGAGGAAGAGGACCTGCTCCGCCACATAGACGGGGCGTGACGTGGTGGCGGCCGTCTTCGCGTTCTGGCTGGAGGCGAAGTGGAGGCTCGGCCAGCCGTGGACGACCTGCCACCCGAGGTTCGGTGCGAGCACGAGGAGCCCGATCCCGGCCGCGATCCACGGGCCCCTTGTGCGCAGGATCCTTCGGTCGAAGGCAAGCAGAACGACCGCCGACGCGGCGATCAGGAAGGCGATCGTGTACTTCGCCTCCATTCCCAGGCCTGCAACCACTCCGAGCACCGGCCAGAGTCTCGGCTCGGGGCGGACGAGGATCCGCACGAGGACGTAGAGGTACGCCACCCACGCGAGCGCGTCGAACCAGGTCGGGTGGAAAATGCTTGCCGAGCCGAGGATGTACGGGCTCGCGGCCCAGGCGAGTGCGGCTCCCAGCTGGGCGGGCAGCCTGCCTCCGAGCTCACGCGCGGTAAGCGCGACCAGGAACACCGTGCCGACGCCGCAGGCAAGCGAGACGAGCCGGAGCGCGACGAGCGAGTTGCCGGCGATGTGCGTCACGAGCCACGCCGCCCAGGCGGCGAGCGGTGGGAAGTCCACGTACCCGAGCGCGGGATGCTGCGACGCGCTCAGGAAATAGAGCTCGTCGCGATCCCATCCGTAGCGGCCCAGGAACGGCGCCGCGACCGCGACGACGACGACGCTCGCCGCCGCCCCTGCGAGCAGCGAGGTGGAGAGAGGGCTCCGGGGCCCGGCTACGGCTCGAGGCCGAGGCTCGAGGGCGTCCCCGGAACCGCGGTGAACTTCATCTTCGAGGGGCCGCACGTGTCGCCATTCTGCTTCTGCGAGATCGCGATCGTACCGGCGACCGATTGCGAGTTCACGATCGTGCCCTGGATCACGGCGGTCGTGACGATTCCCTCCGGGTCGGGGAGCGTCGGCTTCGTCGTGAGCAGGAAGGTCCCCTTCGTGGTCACCGGGATCGAGAGCTTGACCGTTGCGGTGTTCTCGGGCTCGCCGTAAGGATCGACTCCGACCGGATAGGCGGAGGTGCCGAAGCATCCGAGTGTCCCGAAGATGAACTTCTTGAGCACCGCACCGTTCTTCGCCGAGGTGAACGTGACGATGTCGCTGAACCCGTTGATCGGCCTGAGCGACGTCTTGCCGGCGAACGCGCCGTTGACCGGCAGAGCGGCACCGGCTGCGGCCGCAAGAGCGAGCGTCGTCGAAACTGCCAGCGTGATCGCGAGCCTGTTCATGAAGTTCCCCTCGTGTCGTCGCTTCGGCCGGCAGTTCACGGCCCTGTAACACGATAGACAAGAGCGGGCGTGCCGGTCAACGGCGCGGGCTGCAGCCTTACAACCGCTTAAGAACGCGATTGCGTGCCGATGATGGCGCGCCCGACGACGGCTGCGCCCGCCCCGGCGGCGGCGAGCGCGCGCACGTCGTTCGGCGACCGCACCCCACCGGCCGCGAGAACGTCGAGCCCGGAGGCGGCGACCGACCGCACGAGCTCGAGGTCCGGGCCGGCAAGCGTCCCGTCCCGGTCGATCGCGGTGCAGAGGACGCGCTCGACGCCGGCGGCGAGGCAGAGCTCGATCGCGCGCTCGGTGGTGAGGCCCGACTCGGCGGTCCAGCCCGCGCTTCGCACGACCCCGTCGCGGACATCGAGCGCCACGACGAGCCGATTGCCGAGTGCCGCCGCCCACGGAGCGGGATCGGGGAACGCTGCGGTGCCGAGCACGATCCGGTCTGCGCCGGCGGCGATCAGGGCGCGGGCATCCTCGAGCGAGCGGATGCCCCCGGAGGCCTGGAGGGGCGTGGGGGCGACCGCCGCGGCGACTGTCCGAACGAGCTCGGGGCGCGCGTGTCCGGAACGGGCGCCGTCGAGGTCGACGAGGTGGATCCGACTTGCGCCTGCCTCGGCGAAGCGGGTTGCGAGAGCGACGGGGTCGCCTGCCTCGTCGACGACCTGCTCGTAGTCGCCACGATGGAGGCGGACGGCGCCCTCGCCGAGGACGTCCACGGCGGGGATCACTTCGATCGGCGCGGCGAGCCAGTCGCTCATCTCAAACTCAGGTAGCACATTGACATGTTAACGTGCTAACATGAAAACAGCAAATTGGCAGAGGGACGACACTCATGGCGGACGACGGACTTGAAGGAGCTCTCCGAGGCGATTCTCGCACTCGAGTCGCGGGACGAGGTGGAGCGGTTCCTGCGGGATCTCTGCACGATCGCGGAGCTGGAGGCGATGGGGCACAGGTGGGCGGTGGCGCGCCTCGTGGATCAGGGGCTGCCGTATCTGGAGGTCGCGCAGCAGACGCACGCGTCGACGACGACGGTGACACGGGTCGCGCACTGGCTTCGGCACGGCGAGGGTGGCTACCGGCTGGCGCTCGACCGGCGGAAGGCGGCGACGTCGACCGTCTGACCATCGCCGTCCCGGTCAAGGGGCGGCTTCGTGAGCCGTCGGTTTCCCTGCTCGAGGATGCGGGGCTCGGGCCGGAGCAGCCGGGCGAGCGGGCGCTTGCGTTCCCGTGTCGGAACGCGCCGGTGGATGTGCTGCTCGTGCGAGCGGCAGACATTCCGGAGTACGTCCAGGACGGCGTGGTCGACTGCGGGATCACCGGGCAGGATCTCGTCCGCGAGCGCGGTGCGCGCGTGGAGGAGCTGCTCGAGCTCGGCTACGGCTCCTGCCGGCTCGAGGCGGCAGTGCCCGAGGAGTCCCGCTTCCGGACGCTCGAGGATCTTGCCGGCGCGACGATCGCGACGGTCTATCCGCGACTTGCGCGCGAGCTGATGCCGGTCGAGGTCGAGCTGGTCGACGTGACCGGCTCGGTCGAGATCGCGCCGCGCCTCGGGCTGGCCGAGGGGATCGTCGATCTCGTCTCGTCCGGGAACACGCTGCGCACGAACGGGCTGCGCTCGCTGGGGCGGCTCTTCTCCTCGCAGGCAGTCCTGATCGGGAAGCTCGGCGGTGACGCCTCGCAGCTCGTCTCGATGATGCGCGCGGTCGTCGAGGCGAGGGCCCACCGCTACCTGATGCTGAACACGCCGGAGTCGCGGCTCGAGGAGGTCTGCGAGATCATCGGCTCGCGCTCACCGAGCGTGCTGCCGCTCGCCGAGCCCGGAATGGTCGCGGTGCACGCGCTCGTGCCCTCCGCCGAGGTGTGGCGCCTGCTGCCGGAGCTCGAGTCGGCCGGTGCCTCGTCGATCCTCGTGGTTCCCGTCGAGCGGATGTCTCGATGAGCGCGGACACCGCCTCTCGTCGTGAGAACCCGATGGCTGCTGTGGGTTCGGGCTTTGCTCGTCTGTTTGCAGCCGGTGCCTGGCACCGGCTCACGACGCCTGGCGTGGCGGCGGCTTGAGCATCGTCGCGGAGATCAAGCGCGAGGGCGACGACGCGGTCCGCCGCTTCGCGGTCGAGCTCGACGGCGCCGAGCCTGCGCGCGCGGTTCCGGAGCCCGAGCTGCTCCCTCGCGAGGCGCTGCTCGACCTGGCCGACCGCGTCCGCCGGTGGCACGAGGCCCAGCGGCCCGCCGATATCTCGCTCGAGGTCGAGCCCGGAGTCCTGCTCGAACGGCGCTGGGTTCCGCTCCGGACGGTCGGCATCTACGTCCCGCGCAATCTCGTCTCGACGCTCGTGATGTGTGCCGTCCCGGCGCGGGCCGCGGGCGTGGAGCGGCTCGTCGTGTGCACCCCGCCGGCAGGCTCCGGCCTCGTCGCGGCGGCGGCCGAGCTGCTCGGCATCGACGAGGTCTGGGCCCTGGGTGGCCCGCAGGCGATCGGCTGGCTCGCCTACGTCCGTCGGGTCGACAAGATCGTCGGCCCCGGGAACGCCTATGTGAACGAGGCGAAGCTCGAGGTACAGCGGGATGTGGCGATCGACCTGCCCGGCGGGCCGTCGGAGGTGGTCGTCGTCGCCTCGGGCGATGTCGATCCGCGTATCGTCGAGCTCGAGCTCGCGGCACAGGCCGAGCACGGCCCGGACACCGTGTGCCGCGTCGTCGAGACGCTCGAGGAGGCCGAGGCGATCGCGCCCGAGCACCTCGTCCTGCTGGGCGACGCCGAGGCTCTCGCCGGCCGGGTGCGGAACGCCGGCGCGGTGTTCGTCGGTCCGTCTTCTCCGGTGGCGGCGGGCGACTATGCGACGGGCGGCAACCATGTCCTGCCGACGAGCGGCTGGGCCCGCTCGACCGGCGGGCTCGGGATCGAGACGTTCTTGAAGCCCGTGACGACCCAGCGGCTCACGGCCGAGGGGCTCGCGCTGATCCGGCCGACGGTCGAGGCGCTCGCCGCCGCCGAGGGAATGCCCGCGCACGCGGCGGCGGCGCGGCGATGAAGGAGCTTGCTCCCGAGTTTCGAGCGTACTCCTGGGCCCCGCCGAGCGACGAGGTCGCCCGTCTCGCCGGCATCGATCCCTCGCAGGTCATCCGCTTCGACCAGAACACGCCGCCGCTGCCGCTGCCCTCTACAAGACCCGGCACGATCGCGGCTGCGCTCTCGTCGATCAGCGGCTATCCGCCGGGGGGTTACTACGAGCTGAAGAGCGCGATCGCCGCGTACAACGGCGTCGGCCCGGAGAACGTCGTGCTCGGAGTCGGCGCCGACGATCTCATCCTGCTGATCGCCCGGTGTTATGCGGGCCCGGGCGACACGATCGCGATTCCCGAGTCGCCGACGTACCCGCTCTACCGGATCGCGGCGCAGCTCGCCCGGGCGGAGGTGGGGGACGACGACCCGGTTCTCACTTTCACCTGCCGGCCCAACAACCCCGACGGTGCTCTGCGTCCCCTGCCCGAGGCGCGGCCGCTCGTTGTCGACGAGGCGTACTTCGAGTACTGCGGCGAGACGGCGATCCCGTTGCTCGAAGACGGCGTGATCGTGTTGCGGACCTTCTCGAAGGCCTTCGCGCTCGCGGGCGCGCGGATCGGCTATGCGCTTGCCGACCGCGAGGTCGCCGACGAGTTGAACGCCAGGCAGGCGCCTGCACCGGTGTCGACGCTGTCGGCTGCGCTCGCTCTGGCCGGGCTCGCGTCACCGCCCGACATGCGGCCGGTGATCGAGGAGCGCGAGCGATTCGCGTCGGCGCTCTCGGCGATCGGGCTCCCGCCGCTTCCCTCGCAGGCCAACTTCCTGTTCGTGCCGCTCGAGGACGGCCGCGCGCTCGGGGAACGTCTGCTGCGCCAGGGTTTCGTCGTGCGCTCGTACGAGGACGGGATCAGGATGACGGTCCGCGACCGCGTGGACGACGACCTCGTCGTCGAGACGCTGGCTCGGCTTCTCGACCGGCCCTCGCCCGTGGCGGAAGCCGCGCGCCGCCGGGCCCGTCACCTTCGCGCCACTGCGGAGACGCGGATCTCGGTGAAGCTCGGCCTCGACGGGGCGAGCCGCGTCAGCGTCCAGACGGGCGGCGGGCTGTACGACCACTTCCTCGAGCAGCTCGCGTTCCATGCGGGCCTCGATCTGACGGTCGAGGGCTCGGGCGACCTCGAGACCGGCGACCACCACACCGTCGAGGACACGGCGCTCGCGTTCGGCGAGGCCCTCGATCTGGCGCTCGGCGACCGTCGCGGGATCGCCCGCTACGGCGATTCGGTCGTGCCGATGGACGACGCCCTGGCGCGTGCCGCCGTCGATCTCGGCGGCAGACCCTTCGCCGAGCTCGCGATCGAGCCCGAGCCCGGCATGGCCGGCCACTTCTTCGGCAGCCTCGCGCAAGCAGGCCGGATGGCGATTCACGTCGAGGCCACCGGCCGCGATGCCCATCACACGGCCGAGGCTGCGTACAAGGCAGTCGGGCGCGCGCTCAAGACTGCGCTTCGCGTCGAGTCGAGCGGGATCCCGTCGACGAAGGGGAAGCTGTGAAGGTCGCTGTCTGCGACTACCGCGCCGGGAACATCCGCTCGGTCGAGATCGCGCTCCGCCGGCTCGGCTCCGAGCTCGTCGATGACGTCGGCGGTGCCGACCTGGCCGTGCTCCCGGGCGTCGGCTCCGCCCGATCGGCGATGGGCGAGCTTCGCCGTCAGCGGCTCGATGAGGTTCTCCGCGCGCGCGTCGAGGAGGGCCGCGCCGTCCTCGGCATCTGCCTCGGGCTCCAGCTCGCACTCGAGTTCTCGGAGGAGGACGGCGGCGTCGAGGGCCTCGGGATCCTCCCGGGCCGCTCGGTCAGGCTCACCGAAGGGCGGATCCCCCGCATGGGCTGGGCGACCGTCGGGCGGGAAGTAGATGAACAGCCAGGTCAGGGCGACATCTCCGATCGGCCGGCCGCGTACTACTTCGCGCACTCCTACGCCGCCGAGACTCCGTGCGCGACCGCCTGGTCGGAGGGGATCGTCGCCGAGGTGCGTTCCGGGTCGTTTCTCGGCGTGCAGTTCCATCCCGAGAAGAGCGGGGCCCCCGGTGCGCGATACCTCGACCGGGTGCTGAAGGAGGTGAGGGAGCGATTCCTCTCCCGCGCCTGATCCCGTGCCTCGACGTCGCCGCCGGGCGCGTCGTCAAGGGCGTCAGGTTCCAGGAGCTTCGCGATGTCGGCGACCCGGTCGAGCTCGGTGCCGCGTACTCCGACAGGGGAGCCGACGAGCTCGTGTTCCTCGACGTGAAGGCGACGCTCGAGGAGCGCGAGACGCTCGTCGGCGTCGTGCGGCGCGTCTCCGAGCAGCTCGCGATCCCGTTCACGGTCGGCGGCGGCATCCGCTCGGTCGCCGACGCCGATGCGCTCCTCAGCGCAGGCGCCGACAAGGTGTCGGTCAACTCGGCTGCGCTCGCAAGCCCGTCGCTGATCACCGCGCTCGCCGAGAAGCTCGGATCCCAGGCCGTCGTCGTCGCGATCGACACGGAGGGCGGCCGAGTTCGCGCGCGGGCCGGCACGACCGAGACTGCGCGCGGCACCATCGAGTGGGCGGTCGAGGCCGAGCAGCGCGGGGCGGGGGAGATCCTGCTCACCTCGATCGACTCGGACGGCACCCGCGAGGGCTACGACCTCGAGATCACGGACGCGGTCGCAGCTGCGGTGTCGGTGCCGGTGATCGCCTCGGGCGGCGCCGGAGATGCCTCGCATGTTGCGGCGGCGCTCGAGGTCGCGCAAGCCGCACTGCTCGCTTCGATCCTGCACGAGGATCCCGACCGGCTGACCTCGCTCCGCAGCGAGCTGCGCGGGCTCGGTGTGGAGGTGCGCGATGTCGCCTGACGGCGAGCTCCGCGCAGCGATCGTCCAGGATGCCGGCACCGGCCGGGTCCTGATGCTCGCCTGGATGGACGCCGAGGCCGAGCGCCGGACCCGCGAATCGGGCGAGGCGTGGTTCTGGAGCCGCTCGCGCGAGGAGTACTGGCACAAGGGGGCGACCTCCGGAAACACGATGGCGGTCGAGGAGATCCGCGACGACTGCGACGGCGACGCGCTCGTCATTCGCGTTCGGCCCGCGGGCCCTGCCTGCCACACGGGCTCCCTCTCGTGCTTCGCCCCAGCGCTCTGGCGCACGATCGCGGAGCGCGCCCAGACGCGTCCCGAAGGCTCCTATACGACGAAGCTCCTGGAAGAAGGCGTACCTGCGGTCGCGCGCAAGGTCGGCGAGGAAGCCGTCGAGGTGATGGTCGCCGCGTTCTCCGAGAGCGACGAGCGCGTCGTCTCCGAGGCGGCCGATCTCATCTACCACCTCTATGTGCTTCTCGCCGCCCGTGGTCTGGACGTGTCGGCGGTCGAGGACGAGCTCGCCGCGCGAGCTCGCTAACCCAGCGCCGACAACGCGTCGCGGAGCCTCGCCAGCGACGCCGGATTGAGGGGCGGGACCGCGCGGAGCCTGCCGTTCTCTTCGAGCGCACGGTGTCCGGCAGCATCGACGACCAGCCGGTCTCCAGGCTCGCCTCCGAGGCGCCATTCGATCTCGAGAAGAAGTGGGCGGTCGACGCCGGGCTGCTCGGATCCGCCGGGGCTCGTCGGCATGACCAGCTCGAGCAGCGAAGCGAGCTCGGGAACGGCGGCCGGTTCGCCCTCGAACTCACGAGTCGCGCTTCGGTCACCGAGCTGCCAGCTCCAGGTCGTCGAGATCCGCTGGTCGGCACCCGCCTCTCGGCTGAGGAGCTTCTGGAGCAGGGCGTCGAGCGGCGCGACGGTTACGAGCGGAAACCCGTCGATCACGATCTCCCGTTTCGTGCCGTCGAGATCGAAGCGCCAGCGGACGCGCCGGCCGCCCGCAACCCGGCCGGGCGAGCCATAGCTGTCGGCCGAGACTTCGCTCAGCACAGACCGGATCTCGTCGCGCAGTTCGACGAGCGCTTCCGGATCGAGCGCCCGTCTTTCGCGCCAGACATCCGGATTCTCGCCATCCCCGAGCTGACCTCCCCGGTGGGTCAGCTCCTCGACCCGGCCGTCCTGCTCGACGCGCCACCCGAGCGCGCGCCCATCCGGGGACTCGTTGCGGTACTCGAGAAGGATGGTCACGGTGCCGGTGCCGGTGCCGGTGCTGGCGCCGGTGCTCCGCCGTCGGCGCCCGGGGCTGCGCCGCCCGCGCCGCCCGGGGCCGGCTTCGGCTGTTTTGGTCCGAGGCCCCACTCGGCGACGGAGGTGATCGTCACGAGCGCGTGGTGGAAGGTCGCGTAATGCTGCGGTTGCACGATCGTGCCCTCGGCCATCATGTTGCCGTTGTCCTCGCGGATCGCCCCCGTCTGCGGCAGTCCGCTCGCGGCCTGCATCGCTCTCACATCGTCGTCGTGGCCCGCGGCCGTGCCGAGCTGGCTTGGAGCGGTCGTGTACTCGTCGGCGAGGCCGAACGCATGGCCGAACTCGTGGGCGATCACGACCTGTGCCGCACCGCCGTCGGCGATCAGGTCGACGCGCCGGTCGTGCCCGGCGTTCCCTGTGGCACCGGCCACACCTTCGACGTCGTCGGTCACCCGCGTCGTGATGTTCTGGAATCCCGCACTCGCGAGCTGGGTGCGAACCGCGTCGGCCCGCTTCTGGGCGAGCACCTGGTTGTGCTCGTCCGTTCCCGACTTCGAGGCATGCGCCTCGAGCGTCACGTTTGCAGGCCTCGATCCCTGTGTGCCGGCGGACGCGCCGTTGAACGTCGTCGCGAAGGCACTGATGTCGGTCGTGGCGTCGGCCGAGAGATCCGCCGAGTCGTTGCCGAAGAACACGCTCTTGCGCAGCAAATTGTCGAGTCTCGGCGCGATATCCGTGCTGCCGACGAGCATCGACTGGTCGGTGGGCGAGGCGTCGGTACCACGATCGGTCGCCGTCGAGGCGCCGAACGCGTTGATGTCCTCGCTTCCGACCACCTTCACGGAGTCGATCTCGAGATGATCGGTGGCTGCGCGCGCACCGCTCTGCTCGTGAACCTCGATGTCGATGTTCACGCTCGCTCCGATCCACTCCCAGCCCGGCTTGTTGATGTGGAACTCGTATTGGTTGCTCCACGCGCTCTCGACCGCCGACTTGACGCCCGCGATGAACGTCGTCTTCTCGTCGGCCTTCCACTGGTGAGCCTGGACGAAGGCCGTCCGCCGCGGACCCGGCGGCGGGAGCTTGGCGATCAGGCCCGGAACTGAAGGGTCGGCCGAGACCGTGCTTCCGGACACGGTCAACGCATCCTTGAACACCACGCCGCAGCGCATCTTCACGAGCATCTGGTCGAGGCTCGGGTCGTATTTCGCCTCGAAGCCGCCGCGGCCGCTGGTCGCGGGGACGACATCCTGGGGGCCGAACGGCGCGTGCGTCTTGAACGCCTCGGCGTCGGCGAGCCCCGGGGAGGCAGGGCCCGGGGGCGCGACACCCGCGGGGACCGGTGCGACTCCGGCGTCGGTCGGAGCCGGTTGACGGGCGAGCGTCTCCCGGGCTGCAAGGTCGCGCACGAGCCGGCTGGCGCTCCTGTTGCCGACAGTCTGCTGGGCAAGCAAGAGTTGCGAGGCGGGGCTCGGCTTCATCGCAACGTCGGAGGCCGGCTCGGATAGGAGCTCGGGGGGCGCCGCGGACGTGCGCTCGGCCCGCTCACGGGCGGCGTCGCTTGCCACGCCCCGATCATAGATCCGGATCGGTGAGAGCGCGAGTGTGCGGGGCTAGGACAGCTAGGAGAAGGGCTTTGCGACCATGTCGATGACCACGAGCAGGAGTACCGCCATGTCCGCCCTCGCAATCAGCAGGATGGTCGACACCGCGGCCCGCGTCTCGGGCGCGTTCGGGCCCTTCGACTCGACGAGTGCGACGAGGTTCTTGGCTCTCGGCGACAGGACGGCAATCCCGATCACGAAGGTCGAGAGGAAGCCGAGCAGGCCGAACGCGATCCAGAAATGGTTGTAGCCGAGGTCACCGTTCGAGACCATCCCGATCCCCGTTGCGACGACGACGAGCCCGGCGGGTGCAAAAACGCGCTCCCCGAGGAACGCTGCCTGCCGTGCGAGCCCGGTGACCTCGGCGCCGTCGGTGGCCCGTTCCGCTTTCAGTCCGAGGATCGTGAGCGCCGCTCCACCTCCGACCCAGATCACCACGAACAGGACGTGAACCGTCTTGAATCCCGTGTACCACTGAGCTCCGGAGAGAAAGACGATCGCAACGACGAGGAACGCGATCCCGATCAGCGCTGTCGGAACGAGCGAAGGGCGCGATGCGGCTGACGTGTTCACGGTGCTCATGACGGGTCCGGCGCGGAATCTACAGGGATTGTGGAGGAGCCGTCACACCCGCGTGACAACCGTAAAGAGGTCTGGCACCTTTACAAAGCGGCGCGGCGCAGAGCCACGAATCTGAGGTCGCAAATGCAGTACTGGAGCCGAACCGCGGCTGCGCGCGCCACGCGCTTCGTAAAGGGGTCTGACCCCGGTTGGCGTGTGGCCCTAGACGGCGGCTGTGGAGAACACGCGAGGGAGCGTGCCGACGGGGTTCGGTTCAGGCGGCGCTGCCGGCGACCTCGCTCGCCGCGGCGAGCTCCCGTACGACCTCGCCGATGTCGTGGTTCGCGTTCCAGACGCGGAGCTGCTCCTCCGCACCGTTGCCGCGCGAGAGGATCTCCGAGATCCCCTCGAGCTCGCGCTCCGAGCCGAGCTCGCGCGCGTGCGGCTCGAGGTCGCGGAGGGTGCGGCGGATGAGCTGCGAGACCGGCACCCGATTGCGCCGCCCGGTGACGAGATCCATCACCGGGGCCGCCAATCCGTGGCGGGCGGCGAGCCACTTGTTCTCGGTCGTGAGGATTCGGTGGAAGCTCGGCGGCGTCCCGACCGACTCGACGTGCTCGGCAAGCATTTTCACCAGTGCCTGGAAGTAGGCCGCGAGCGCAACGGCATCCTCGACCCGCGTCACCGCGTCGCAGATCCGCAGCTCGATCGTGCCCAGCCGCGGATGCGGGCGGATGTCCCACCAGATGTGCGTGTAGTCGGCGATGCAGCCCGTCTGTTCGAGCTGCCCGACGAGCGCCGCAAACTCCTCGTAGCTCTCGAACCGCGGTGGGACGCCCGAGCGCGGGAACGACGAGAAGACCATCTGCCGCGACGAGGCAAGCCCCGTCGGCTCGCCGCGCCAGAACGGCGAGCTCGCCGACAGCGCCAGGAACTCGGGCAGGTGGATCAGCAACCCGTTCACGACCTGGATCGCCTTGTCGTGATCGTCGACCGCCGCATGCACGTGCATCCCGAAGATCAGCTCGCGCCGGGCAATGTACTGGAGCTGGTCGACGAGCTTCCGGTACCGGTCCCTGGCGGTGATCCGCTGCCGCTCGAACAGGCTGAACGGATGCGTCCCTGCCGAGGCGAACCGGCAGCCGTCGGCCGCCGCGATCTCGGCGACGTAACGCCGGAGCTTGCGGAGCTGGGCATCGACCTCGCCCGCGTTCGCGCAGACAGGTGTTGTGATCTCGATCACCGACTGCATCAGCTCGGCGTTGACCCGCGCCTCGAACTCGCCGTCCCTGACCTTGGCGAGCACCGAGTCGATGTGCTGGACGAGATCCCCGGTCTCCGGATCGAGGAGCATGTACTCCTCCTCGACACCGAGCGTGTACGCAGCCGAGGAGCCGAAGCGGTGATCGAGAACGCTCGCTTCGGAGGCGGCGGCCCGTTCGAGCTGGCCCGTCATTCCTCGCCGCCGATCACAGCCTCGGCCTCGATCTCGACGAGCCAGCGTGAGTCCAGGAGCGCCGTGACGATCCCGGTCGTAGCCGGCCGGGCCGCAGAGAACGCCTCGCGATGCGCTCGCCCGACCTCGTCTATGTCGCCGGGCCGGGTCACGTAGATCCGCGTCCGCACGACGTCGCCGAGTGAGGCACCGGCCTCCCCGAGCGCCCGGCCGATGATCTCCAGGCAGATCCGCGCCTGCTCGTAGGGGTCATCCGGCGGGTCCGCATCTCCCGGCATGATCGGCGCCGTTCCGGAAACCCATACCGAGCGCTCGACCCGGACGGCCCGCGAGTAGCCCACGCGGTCCTCGAAGACGGCCCCGGACGAGATCAGTTGGCGATCCATCCCTGTGTAGTGTCGATGCATGGAGGCCCTACGGCAAGTGGACGGTTGGCCGTGCGGTTACGCGGCGGTCGCAGTGGTGTACCCCGACGGCTCGGAAAGCACGCACGGCGACCTCGAGAGGCCGCTTCGCTGGGCCTCCTTGACGAAGCTCGCGACTGCGGTCTCGGTGCTCGTCGCCGTCGAAGAGGGGATCGTGACGCTCGAGGATCCGGCGGGCCCACCTGGTTCGACGCTGCGCCACCTGCTCGCGCACGCCTCGGGCCTGCCGTTCGACGGAGCCGAGCCCATCGCCAGGCCGGGCGCGAGACGCATCTACTCGAACACCGGGATCGAGCTCGCCGCGGAACATGTCGCTCAGGCGGCCGGGATGCCGTTCGCGCCCTACTTCGAGGCGGTCTGGGGCTTTCCGCTGCAGGGCTCACCCGCGCATGGCCTCAAATTGCCGCTCACGTCCCTGATCGAGGTCGCGCGCGAGCTCCAGCGGTCGACGCGGATCGCGGCCGAGACTCACGCCGAGATGGTGACGACGCAGTTCCCCGGGCTCGACGGAGTCCTTCCCGGCGTCGGGCGGTTCGAGCCGAACGACTGGGGACTCGGCCCGGAGCTCCGAGACGGCAAGCACCCACACTGGACGGGAACGCACAACTCGGCGCGCACGTTCGGTCACTTCGGCGGCGGCGGTGGCTTCCTGTGGATCGATCCCGAGGCCGCGATCGCGCTCGCAGTCCTCACGGATCTCGAGTTCGGCGACTGGGCGCTCGAGTCATGGCCGAGGCTCTCGGACGCGGTCCTCGCTGCAGCGGAGGACATGAGCCTCTAGCTGCCGACTACACCCTCGGGCTTCTTGGGGTAGTCCTTCGTGATCGACGCCGCGTTCACCGTGAAGGAAGTGCTTCCCCCGGCGCTCACCTGGATGGACGAGATGATCACGCCCTTCATCTCGAGCTCGAGGTAGGACGTGGAGAGCTTCGCCGTCGCGAGCTGCCTTTCCGTTCGAGGCGGCCTCGAACAGGGCCGGTGTCACCGCGGAGGACGGAACCGTGACGGTGATCGACTCCTCACCAGCCATCGTGAAGGCCTCGACCGGGAGCACCCCGAACGGGTCGGGCAGGACGAGCGTGACGCTCGTTCCCCGGTCGCCGGCATCCTGCTTCTCCGCGTCGCGTGCGAGCAACGCACCGACCGCCTGATTGCCGGCCGTGCGCTGCAGCTCCATCACCCGGGCGGCGAAGCCTGCGGAGGCGGAGTTACCCGCCTTTCCGGCGCCTTCCGGCGGCGCTTCGCTTTCCCGGGTCCGTGCCCGCCGCATCTCGCCGCAACGATACCGCGGCGGGCCCCGCCGAACCCTAGGACTCTTCGCTGAGCCCGAGTGCCCGCTCGAGCGCGCCCTTGGGCAGCGCTCCGACAGACTGAGCCTGCGGCTCGCCGTTCTCGAACAGCACGATCAGCGGGATCGATGAGACGCCGTAGCGCTGCGCGAGGCCCTGCTCGTGATCGACGTTGACCTTGACGATCTTCACGTCCTCGTGCTCGTCGGCGATCCGGTCGAGAACCGGGGCGACTGCGTGGCACGGGCCACACCACTCCGCCCAGAAGTCGACGATGACCTTGCCTTCAGACGCCCAGGACGACATCCTGGAACGTCGCATCGGTTGCTTCGAGAGCCAATTTCTTGTGTCCTTTCTCCGGATTTGCACTCACGTTAACGGCGGGGCAGGCCGGATTCTTCCCCCTCCGTAGAATCGAAGGGTGTTCGAACCGCTCCCCGAGAAGCCGGACTCCAACGCGATCGAGCTCGCCGTGCTCGAACGGTGGGAGAGCGAGGGCACCTTCGAGCAGCTCCGCGCGCCGAACCGCGGCGGCCCGAAGTGGTCGTTCGTCGACGGCCCGGTCACCGCGAACAAGAAGCTCGCCGTCCACACGGCGTGGGGCCGGACGCTGAAGGACGTCTTCCAGCGCTACAAGGCGATGAAGGGATTCGACCAGCGCTACCAGAACGGCTTCGACTGCCAGGGGCTCTGGATCGAGGTCGGGGTGGAGCGCCAGCTCGGCTTCAACTCGAAGCGCGAGATCGAGGAGTTCGGGCTCGAGGAGTTCGCCGCGCCGCTGCCGCGAGGTCGTCGTCAAGTCGTCCGAGGAGCTGACGCGCGGCTCGATCCGCCTCGGGCCAGTGGATGGACTGGGGCAGACGACTACTTCACCTTCAGCGACACGAACATCGAGTACATCTGGCGGTTCCTGAAGATCGTGAACGAGCGCGGCTGGCTCTACATCGGCCATCGCGCAACCGCCTGGTGCCCGCGCTGCGGCACCTCGCTCTCCCAGCACGAGCTGACGCAGTCGGGCGTCTACCAGGAGAAGCAGCGACCCGTCGCTCTTCGTCCGCTTCCCGCTGCTCGACCGCCCCGGCGAGTCGGTCGTGATCTGGACGACGACGCCGTGGACGCTGCCGGCGAACGTTGCGGCGGCCGTGAACCCAGACGGGCGAGTACGGCCTGCGCGAGAACGGCCAGTGGGTGCTCGCCGAGCTGCTTCCCGAACGACACTTTCGTCCGGCGCGTGAAAGGCTCCGAGCTCGTCGGTCTCCGCTACGAGGGCGCCGTTCGACAACCTCGCCCCCGGGCGCGGGCGTCGAGCACCGCGATCGTCCCGTGGGACGAGGTCTCGCTCGCCGAGGGCACCGGGATCGTCCACATCGCGACCGGCGCCGGCCCTGAGGACTTCGAGCTCGGCCGGTCGCTCGGCCTGCCCGTGCTGACGCCGGTCGACGAGGCCGGCCACTTCTACGACGACTACGGCTGGCTGCACGGGCTCTCGACCGTGAGGCCGCCGACCAGATCGTCGCGAACCTCACCGAGCGCGGCTTCCTCGTCAGCGTCGGCACGCACCTCCACAACTACGCGCACTGCTGGCGCTGCGACACGCCGATCATCTACCGCATCTCCGACGACTGGTTCATCTCGGTCGAGGGCGATCCGCGAGAAGCTGCTCGAGGAGAACGCGAAGGTCGAGTGGGTGCCCGAGTACATGGGCAAGCGCATGGACGACTGGCTGCGGAACATGGGCGACTGGAACATCTCCCGGCGCCGCTACTACGGGCTGCCGCTGCCGTTCTACGTCTGCGACTGCGGGCACCGGACGGTGATCGGCTCGAAGGCCGAGCTCGCCGAGCGTGCGCTCGAGGGGCCTCGACCAGCTCGAGGAGCTGCGCCGGCCCTGGATCGACCGCGTCCCGATCCGCTGCGAAGCATGCGGCGAGCGGGTCGAGCGGGTGGTCGAGGTCGGCGACGTCTGGCTCGACGCCGGGCATCGTCCCGTTCTCGACGCTCGGCTGGCAGAGCCCCGAGTGGATCGACGAGGGCTACGGCACCGGCGCGGCCGAGGGCCTCACCAAGGCCGACCTGCCCGGACAACGCCTACTGGGAGAAGTGGTTCCCCGCCGACTGGGTGACCGAGATGCGCGAGCAGATCCGGCTCTGGTTCTACTCGCAGTTCTTCATGTCGGTCGTGCTCGTCGGCCGCTCGCCGTACAACCGCGTGCTCGGCTACGAGAAGATGCTCGACGAGAACGGCCGCGAGATGCACGGCTCGTGGGGGAACATGATCGACGCCGAGGACGCGTTCGCGCGCATGGGCGCCGACGTGATGCGCTGGCAGTACTGCGCCCAGCCGCCCGACCGGAACCTGCTCTTCGGCTTCGGGCCCGGCGCACGAGATCAAGCGCAAGCTGCTGACCTTCTGGAACTGCGCCGACCGTCTTCGTGACCTACGCGAACATCGCCGGCTTCGAGGCCGACGCTCGTCCGATCTCGACGGCGGGCCGCCGGTCGAGCGGCCCGCTCGACCGCTGGCTCGTCGCGCGCACGCACGAGTTCGTCCGCGAGGCCGAGGCTGGCGTACGAGGCGACGCTGACCGTGAACGTGATCCGGGCGTTCGAGGCATTCGTCGACGATCTCTCGAACTGGTACATCCGCCGCTCGCGCAGGCGGTTCTAGCAGCGAGGACTCCGACGCGCTGTCGACGCTCTGGTACGCGCTCGTGCAGTCGCTGCGCGTCGATCTCGCCGGTGATGCCGTTCCTCACCGACCATCTCTGGTGGAACCTCGTCCCGGGCCGCGAGGCCTCGGTGCACCTCTCCGGCTGGCCCGAGGTCGCCGATCCCGACCGCGGCGCTGCTGGCCGAGATCGCGGAGCTTCGAGCCGTGGTCGAGCTCGGCCGCCAGGCCCGGTCGAGCTCGGGCTCAAGCGGCGCCAGCCGCTTCGGCGCCTCGTCGTCGCCGGCGCGCCGCTGGCTGCGGCGCACGCGGAGGAGATCGCCGACGAGCTGAACGTGAAGGCGGTCGAGTTCGGCGAGGTCGAGGCCTCGGAGCTGCGCGTGAAGCCGAACCTGCCGAAGCTCGGCCCGAAGCTCGGGCCGAGGCTCCGCGAGGTCAGCACGGCACTTGCCGACGGCCAGTTCACCGAGCTCGCCGGCGGCCGCTTCCAGGTGAACGGCCACACCCTCGAGCCGGACGAGGTGCTCGTCGAGCGGATCGGCCGCGACGGCTGGGCGGTCGCGACCGACGGCAGCGATCACCGTCGCCCTCGAGACGACCCTCGACGACGAGCTCCGCCTCGAGGCCCGCGTGAACGACCTGATCCGCTCGGTACAGGTGCTCCGCAAGGAGTCGGGCCTCGAGATCACGGACCGCATCCGCCTCTGGATCCCCGACGAGGATCTGCTCGAGTTCTCCGACCGGATCGCCGCCGAGACGCTCGCCGTCTCGGTCGAGCTCGGCCCCGAGCTGAGGCTCGAAAAGGCCTGAGCGAGCCCGCTACTGCTGCGAGTCGGCGACCGCGAGCTCGCGGCGGAGCTCGACCGGGAGGCGGAACTCGATGTTCTCCTCGAGGAAGCGCTGCTCCTCGATCTCGGCGACGCCGCGGGCGCGGAACCAGTCGCACACGCCCTGGACGAGCTTCTCGGGCGCGGAGGCGCCCGAGGTGATCCCGACGCCCGGACGTCCTCGCCGAACCACGCGTCGTCGATCTCGGTCTCGTCGTCGATCAGATACGAGGCGACTCCGCCGGAACGTGCCGTCTCGACGAGCCGGTTCGAGTTGGACGAGTTCTTCGATCCGATCACGAGCAGCAGGTCGATCTTCCCGAGCAGCTCCTTCACCGCCCACTGGCGGTTCGAGGTCGCGTAACAGATGTCCTCGCGCTGGGGCGCGCGGATCGTCGGGAACCGCTCGCGGAGCGCGGTGATCACCTCGCCGGTCTCGTCCACCGAAAGGGTCGTCTGTGTGACGTAGGCGAGCCGGACGTCTGCGGGGAGGTCGAGCGCAGCGACGTCCGCCTTCGACTCGACGAGCACGATCGAGTCGGGGATCTCGCCCATCGTCCCGACCACCTCCTCGTGGCCGGCGTGGCCGATCAGGACGACGGTGTAGCCCTCGGCGGCGTAGCGCCGCGCCTGGACGTGCACCTTCGTGACGAGCGGGCACGTCGCGTCGATCGTCCGCAGCCCGCGCGCCTCGGCGTTCACGTGCACGGAGGGTGCGACGCCGTGGGCCGAGAGCACCATGGTCTGGCCCTCGGGCACGTCCGCTTCGTCCTCGACGAAGACCGCACCGCGCTCCTCGAGCTCGGTTACGACGTGACGGTTGTGGACGATCTCCTTCCGGACGTACACCGGGGCGTCGTACAGCTCGAGCGCGCGCTCGACCGTCTCGACTGCCCGCTCCACCCCCGCGCAATAGCCGCGCGGCGCAGCGAGCAGCACTTTTTCGACAACCATCACAGAGGATCCTAGCGGCGGAAAGAGCCGAGAAAGCCCGCCGCTCGGGGGGTCGGCGCGACGGGCTCTCTCGATTTAATGCTCTCCGCCTCGGCGACGAATCACCTTCGACGGTTCGCATCGCCCAGTGCCACCAAACTGTAACTCGTGAGGCGCCAGAGCAAAATGGGCCGCCTGACCCATCTTTGTAAACCATAAAACAGGGCCTACCGAGCCGTCTGCGCGATCACGATCGCCGCGAGCACGACGATCGCGCCCACGAGTTGCGTCGCGCCAAGCGCCTCGTCGAGCCAGATCCAGGCAACGACGGTCGCGACGACCGGCTCGAGCATCGCCATGATCGCGACGCGCGTCGCCGGCAGCTGGCGAAGCGCGCTACACGAGCAGGAAGAACGGCACGATCGTCCCGAGCATCACCATCCACGCCATCAGCCCCCACACGGGAAGGTGGTAGCTCGAGAGGTGGCCGAGCAGCGAGACGTCGGCGGCGATCCGGTGGCCGGGGAAGCTCCACCAGGGTGCGATGAGCGAGAAGAAGAGCGTTGCGAAGCCGAATCCCCAGGCGAGCAGCGAGACAGCGCCCTGGTCGGCGACGGCCCGCTCGGCGAGCAGGAGATAGAGCATGTAGGTCACGGCCGCCGCGAGCGCGAACGAGAGCCCCGCGCCCGAGACCGTTCCGCCGTTCCCGAGGTCGACGATCAGCGCGAGCCCGCCGAGTGCGAGTGCCAGGGCGAGCCAGATCCGGCGACGCACCGGCTCGTGGTAGACGAACCGGGCCCAGAGGGCGACGAGGAGCGGCGCAAGGTACTGCACGAGCAGCGCGATCCCGATTGCCACGCGGTGGATCGCGAGGAAGTAGAACCACTGTACGAACGCGAGCCCGCAGATCCCGAACACGGCGAGGAACGGGATCCGACCCCACGGCACGCGCAGGCGCCCTGGATCTCGTACGGCCTCCACCGCGACGAGCCCGACGAACGCTCCCGCGCAGCGCACCTCGGTCAGCCGCAGGGACGAGACGCCCGAGGCGAGGATCACCTTGGAGACCGTTCCGTTGATCCCCCAGAGCACCGCCGCAGTCGCCGCCATCGCGTAGCCGAGCCGGCGGTGGGCGTGCTCGGCAGGCTCGACGGGAAGCGGTGCCTCGCTCACGGGCTGAGGCTATTCACGGTGGCCGGGTGCCGGGTCGGAACTGTTTTCGGTCGCGTGCGGCGAGACGACGTAGGCTGCTCGGGAACCCTCCCCATGGCCGACGAGCCGGATACGACCCCCTCAGACTCTTCGAAGGCCGCTTCTTCGGGGGTCGTCGCTCGTGCCCGGGGTGTCGGCGAGCGGGGAGCCGTCGTCTACGGGCGTGGCAAGCTCTGGATCGAGAACCAGGACCCGGCCTCGCGCAAGGGAGCGACGATCGGCTGGGTCCGTCGCTACCAGGCCGCCGACGGTCAGCTCTACGCGGTTCTCCTCGCCGCCTACGTCTTCCTCACGCTGCTGCCGGCGCTCCTGATCGAGTCGAGCTTCATCTACCGGGATCCGAGCGGCTGGGCCGACCGCGTCGAGCACCGCCTCGGGCTGACCGGTTCGACCGCCGCGTTCTTCCACGGCGTGCTCGTGGGCGCCGGGGAGCACAAGCTCACCTCGGTGCTGATCGGGCTCGTCAACCTGTTCTTCTTCGGGCTCGGGCTCGGGCGCGTGCTCCAGCTCGTCCACGCCCGGTCCTGGGGGATCGATCTGCGCAAGCGTGTGATCGCCGACCAGAGCCGCTACCTCGCCGTGATCCTGGCGCTGATCGTGATGTGCGCGCTCTTTCTCGTGCAGACAAGGGCGCTACACGGCGCGCCGTCGTGGATCGGCTGGCTGCTCGACATCGTGTGGCTCGGCGTGCTCGTTGGATTCTTCACCTGGGCGCCACGCGAGCTCCTGCATCGCCGTGTTGCGACGCGGGACATCGTGCCGGGGGCGATCTTCACCGTCCTCGGGTTCCTCGGGATGCGGATCGTCTCCTCGATCCTGCTCACGCACTGGCTCAACTGGTACACGTCGACCTACGGCGCGCTCGGGATCGTGATGGCGATCTTCTTCTGGCTCATCATCTTCACGACGATCCTCGTGCTCGCCGCCGCGCTCTCACCGGCACTCTCCCATCGCCGGGACCTCAGGTTGGGCCGCGTGCCCGTCGGGACTGCGGCCGGTCAGGGCTGAGCCGAGGTCGCCCCGAATCCGGCACGAGAGGCCTCTGGGCAGATCAGAGCATTCCATGGGTCGACGCGGCGATTCGCAGCGATCGCCTTCGTCGTTGTCGGGGCGGCGATGGTGATCGCCGGCAACGCATCAGGCAGCGTCCATGCGCCGAGCCTGCAAATCGCTAGTCGGGACGCCCGGATTCGAACCGGGGGCCTCCTGCTCCCAAAGCAGGCGCTCTAACCAGGCTGAGCTACGTCCCGCCGCTCACTGAGTGTAGTAGGCGATCAGAGGACCCAGTCGCCGCCCGCGAGGATCGGTGTCTCCGCGCCGTCAGTGGTCACGCCCCAGACGTTCACCTCTGTGCTGCCGATCATGAAGTCTGCGTGCAGCGACGAGCTGTTGATCCCCTGCTCGTGCCGCTCCGCCCCCTGGAGGCCGCCGGCGCGTGGGATCGCCTGGGAGATCGCCGAGCCGAGCGCGATGTGCGAGGCCGCGTTCTCGTCGAAGAGGGTGTCGTAGAAGACAAGCCCGGTTTGTCCGACGCGGGAGGTCCGGTCGACGAGCGCCACCTCGCCGAGCCGGGAGGCACCGTCGTCGCTCGCGGCGAACGCGCGGATGAAGTCCTGGCCCTCCTCGGCGTGAATCTCGACCGCCCGGCCCGCCTCGAAGCGGATGCTGAGGTTCCTGATCACCGTTCCCTGTAGCTGTAGCGGGTAGGTGGCGGTCACGGTGCCGTCGGCGCGCCTTGCGTCGGGGGCCGTGAAGACCTCCTCGGTCGGCATGTTCGCTACGCACTCGATCCCGGCCGAGGAGACGTCGATCGCCGAGAGCCAGTCGCCGTCAGGGTGGAGCCCGACCGTGAGGTCCGTGCCCGGGCCGCGGTAGTGCAGGGAGTCGAACCGGCGGCCGTTGAGTGCACGCGCACGGACGTCGAGCGCGGCGAGATGGTCCTTCCAGGCTGCGACGGGATCCGGCTCGTCGAGCCGGACGGCGGTCGCGACCGCCTCCCAGAGCCGGTCGAGGTCGGGCTCCCCGAAGATCGTCTGCGCCCAGCCTTCGTTCGGGAACGCAACGATCGACCAGTTGATCAGCCCGTCCGTCAGCCGCAACGAGGCCTCGGTCGCCTCGCGCATCCGCGACCGCGCTACCCGGGTGCCGTCGAGATCGGCGAAGAGCTCCGGCTCGGGGTTGCCGGTGATCCCGAGGAGCGCGCCTCCGTCGGCGCCGAGCTCGTCGAGGCGCTGCACGATCCACGGCGGCGACCAGCCGAGCAACTCTTCGGGCGATCCCTCGATCTGTGAGCGCCGAACGTGCTGGTCGACATAGAGGGCATCGACATAGCTCGCCCCGGCCTCGTAGGCCTCGGCGGCAACCGCGCGAACGAGCGGCGCGTGCTCGAGGAGCGCGTTCACCGCGAGGCGTTGTCCGGGCTGGACGTTCACGCCGACCCTCACGGCGAGCTGCGCGTACGCCGCCAGCATCTCGTCGTGCGCCCCCACCCCGCCAATGTAGTCGAGCCCGATCCGCTCCGGCGACTAGACTACTGCGCCATGGGTCGCCTTGCGCTCGCCGCCTTCGCGGTCCTGATCGTCGGCACGGTCGCCGGATGTGGGGGGCAGACCGTTTACACGCCGAGCCGGTCGAAGACCTGTCTCGTCCAGCGCGGTGTCAAGCTCGGCGGTCCACTCGATTTCGTCGCCAACACCGCAACCGGCGGAGCCTTCCGGGCGGATCTCCCGGACGGAAACTTCGTCAAGGTTGCCTTCGGCCAGAACGTGAGCAGCGGGCAGGACATCGAAAGCGCATATCAACGGTTCGCGCTTCCGAACGTGAGGGCAGGGCTCGCCTCCGTCCTTCGCCGCTACAACAACGCTGTGACGCTCTGGCACCTCACCCCGAGCGACAGCGACCTCGCGCTGATCGTCGGCTGCCTCCGCTGAGGCGAGCAGTCCGCGCGTTTCCCGCCGCTATCCTTGGAGTCGTCTGCGGGTGTAGCTCAATGGTAGAGCTCCAGCCTTCCAAGCTGATCACGCGGGTTCGATTCCCGCCACCCGCTTCCTTTCGTCAATGCGAAGATCCTCGGGCCGGAACGTCTTCGACGGCAATCCGTGGGAGATGCAAGCAGGTCGGTGCCTGCACGATGTCTGCCTAGTCGGCGGCCGCGACGATCACGCTGCCCGCCCCGTGTGGCGTCAGGACGTCGGTGTTGACGACGACGTCGTAGTGCGTCGGAAGCTCGCGCTCGACCTCGTAGAAACGCTTCAGGTACTCGGCACGCCCGGCGTCCTCCCTCTTGACGAGACGCTCCGCCGCGCGATCGTCGATACCCCTTGCGGCTGAGAGTCGCCCGGCGCGCGTCTCGGGAGAGGCCGTGACGAGTACCCGCAGCACACCGCGCCCGCTGAGGGCGAACGAGGCGGCGTGTGAGGCGATGACCACCGAGCCGCTGTCGGCGAGCGACGCGAGAACCTGCTTGATGAGCGTCCGAAGCTCCGGATCGCCGGGAAGGACTCGGCCCGCGGGCCTGGAGGGAACGACAGGACCTGCCGTGGGGTCGACGAGGCGCCCGAGCACGCGATCCATCAGCGGCTTGCGACGTTCGACGTCCGCGACGAAGGTAGGAGCGAGCTCCGCCCACTCGCCGGCCTGCTCGATCACCTCGTCGTCGACGAAGCGATACCCGAGCCGATCGGCCACAGACCGTCCGACGACCTCACCCTCGGCGCCTGTTGAGTGCGAAATGCAGATCGCGGAAACCGTTCCGCGATCTTACGTTCTGATGTGAGATCAAGGCCGCCGTTCGGGGTCATTCGCGGAGACCGGCGCAGCCGGAGGGGCTGCCAGGGCCGCTGTGTCCGAACACGGCCGTTGTGACCTCGGTCTCGAATACGTTCGAGCGAAAGGATCAGGCTGCCGATAAACGGGATGAATGAGCAGCACGGCAATCTCCGGCCCCGATCCCGTCTCAGAAGAGTTGCTCCAAGGTCAGCGGGAGCGGGAATTGCTCCCCCTGCATGGCCGCGAGCAGATCGTTCGCTGGCTGACGGCCGGCACGTTTCTCGTGCTTGCGATTCCGCTGGCGTTGCTGGCGCCTTCCGGACGTGCGCTCGACCCTCTGGTCTTCGTGCTCCTGGTCGGGTCCTTTGCGCTTGCTTCCAGGATCGAGTTTGAGATCGGAAGCGGATTCACCGTCCCGACCGAGCTCGTTTTCGTACCGATGTTGTTTCTGCTGCCGCCGCGGCTTGTTCCACTCGCCGTAGCCGCGGGGTTCATGATCGCGCAGCTATTTGCCGTTCGGCGCGGCCCAGTCTCTGCGCGTCGGATCATCGTTCCGCTCGGCAACGCACTCTTCGCGGTCGCACCCGCGTTCGTGCTCGTCGCTCTCGGTTCACCCACTCCCGCGCTCAGCACGTCGTGGGTGTTGATCGTCACCCTTTGCTGCCAGTTCGCCGTCGATTTCGCCACGTCTATCTTCCGGGAGCGGCTCGCCCTCGGGGTCACGCCCCGTGATCTTCTGCGGCCGCTCGCATGGGTGTTCTTCGTCGATGCGTGTCTGGCGTCGGTCGGGTTCGCGATCGCGATCGCAGGGGCAACGAGCGGGAAGCTCGCGGTCCTGCTGGCGTTACCGCTCCTCGCGTTGCTCTCGGTGTTCTCGCACGAGCGCGAACAACGGCTCGGACACGAGCTCGAGCTCTCGACCGCCTACCGCGGCACCGCGTTTCTGTTGGGAGACGTTGTCGAGGCGGATGACGCCTACACCGGCTCGCACAGCCGACAGGTGGTGGACCTCGTCCTTGCAGTGTGCGACCGAATGAACCTCGATGCGCGCTCCCGCCGCAGGGCCGAGTTCGCAGCGCTACTCCACGACGTCGGGAAGATCCGGATCCCCTCCGCGATCATCAACAAGCCCGGACCGCTCACCGCAGAAGAGCGCGAGCTCATGAACACGCATACGATCGAAGGCGAGAACCTGCTGAGGCCGATCGGCGGCCTGCTTGCGGAAGTCGGCGCGATCGTGCGGTCATGCCATGAGCACTACGACGGGTCCGGCTACCCCGACGGACTGAAGGGCGACGAGGTCCCCGAGACGGCGCGCATCGTCTCGGCCTGCGACGCCTTCAACGCGATGATCACCGACCGCTCGTATCGCAAGGGCCGAAGTGGCGAGGCGGCGTTGGCAGAGATGCAGGCTCACAGCGGCACGCAGTTCGACCCCGACGTCGTCGAGGCACTTGCGGCAGTCCTCGGCGACGACCCGCATCCGTAGGAAAATCCCTCGTTCGAGCGACCCGAGACGGCCTGGGATCACCCTTCGGGGGCATAGGCGCCACCGGCAGCGTCCCTCTCAATGAGAGCTCCACCGAGCAAAGTGAGACATTTCCAATGGCCCGCAGCTCAACCCGAATCCTCGTTCTCTGCCTCACTGCCGCGCTTGCTGCCACGTGTGTGTCTGTAGCTCGTTCAGACAACGGCAAGCCACTTCTCACAAGCCTGATCGGAGGCAGCTGCGGCGCCGGCTCGACACCGTTTGCCCAGTGGGGTGACAGCCGCTCGTACGTCCTTGTCGGCGGTGGCGACTTCGAGCCGGGCGGCTCACCCTGGGCGCTGACGGGTGGGGCGAGGATCGTCCCGGGCAACGAGCCGTTCCACGTCTCGAACCCCCGTGACGGCTCCTCGCTGTTCATCCCGGCAGGTGGGACAGCGACCTCGTCGAGCATCTGCTTCGGCCTTCTCAATCCAGGCATCCGCTTTTTCGCCACCGCATCGGGCAGACAGCCGGTCACGATCCATGTCCAGCTGCTCGCGCAGGGGCTCCTCGGTTCGCTCACCGTGCTCGACGGCGGCACCGCAACCATCGGAGCCGGCTGGGCGCCGACCCAGACCTTCACCACGCTGGTGAGCCAACTCAACGTGCCGGTAGGAAGCAAGTCGATCGAGCTCAGGCTCACGACCACGGGTGACGTTCAGATCGACGACATCTACAACGACCCGTTCTGCAGCCGCTGAACATTCGAGCTTCCGTTCGATCGTTGCGAGCACGCCGGGACGCGGAGCTCGCAGCGTAGAGCGACCTTCAGCCGGGCCCCGATCCCTCGTGGAGGCGAGTAGGGTGGACGGATGAGGATCCGGGTCCGGTGTCTGCCAGGACGGGGAGCCGCAACCCTGGGCGTGCTCGCTGCGGCACTCGTCGCGCTCGCGCCGGCCGCTTCGGGCAGCGGCCATCCTCAGATCCGGGTCGGCATCTTTCCGACCGGGATCGCCGTCAACTCGACCACCGGCACGATCTACGTCGGGAACGGGACGACGGGGACGCTTTCGCTGATCAACGGGACGACCTGCAATGCGCGGAACACCGTCGGATGCGCGCAGCGGGTGACGGCGGTGACGGCGGGGACTGACCCGATCGGAGTGGCGGTCGACGAGGCGACGAACACCGTGTACGTCGTGAACGCCTCGGGCGCGGTCGCGGTCGTCAACGGGCGGCGGTGTGACGCCGCCAACCGCTCGGGCTGCAGCGTCGCGCCGGCGACGGTTCGGGTCGGTGAGTTCCCGCAGTTCCTGGCGGTCGATTCGAAGACGCACACCATCTATGTGGCAAACGGGATCTCGAACACCGTGTCGGTGATCGACGGGCGCAAGTGCAACGCGACGACGACCGTCGGCTGCCGCCGTCCACGCGCGACGGTTCCGGTCGGGCCCGGGCCGTTCGCGCTCGTCGTGAACGAGGCGACAGGCTCGGTCTACGTGACCGATCTCGGCGCTCCGACCGTGTCGGTGATCGACGGGCGAACCTGCAACGCGACGACGATCAGTGGCTGCGGGCGCCGTCCGGCGACGATCAACGTCGGCCGGGCGCCCGGCGGGATTGCGCTCGACTCGCGCACCGACACGATCTATGTCACGGGCGAGTCCTCCGATGACGTGTCGGTGATCGACGGCAGGACCTGCAATGCGCGCGTGTACACCGGGTGCATGCAGAAGCCGTTCCACGTCCTTGCCGGCCCGGGCGCCCGCGGGATCGCGGTAAACGAGCAGACGGGAACCGTCTACGTCGCGAACACGAACGCGAACACGGTCAGCGTGATCGACGGCACGACGTGCAACGCCACTGTCCACAGCGGCTGCGGCCAGCGGGCCGCCGTCGCCCCGGTCGGCACGAGCCCGCGCCGGGTCGCGGTCGACGAGCGGACGAACACGATCTATGTCACGAACGCGTTCTCGAACTCGGTGACGATGCTGAACGGCCGAACCTGCAACGGCCGGATCCACGCGGGCTGCCGCCGTCCCGTCGTTGCGTCCGGCACGACCGGAAAGAGCGCACCCCATCGCAAGCCCGCGAAGCAGCCGATCCTCAAGGCCTGAGCTCCGTCCCGACCGGCTGCCGCCGACGGGAGAGAATGGCCCCGGGTGGAGTCGAACCACCGCTCGCAGCTTCGAAGGCTGCCGCTCTGTCCGCTGAGCTACGGGGCCGTGAAGAGGTGGCGGACGGGACTCGAACCCGCGACCACCGGGACCACAACCCGGGGCTCTACCAACTGAGCTACCGCCACCAAGCGCGGACATCGTATCGGCGCCGCTCCTCTGGGGCCGGAGCCCATGCGCCCGGGAGGATTCGAACCTCCGACCATCGGCTTAGAAGGCCGCCGCTCTTCCACTGAGCTACGGGCGCGTCCGGCCAGCGTAGCCGCCGGGCCGCGAGCCTCAACGAGCGTGGCCTAGAGGAACCTGAACTGCTGGGCGATCGAGGTGAAGAGCGTGGCCGTCTTCAGCTGCGAGGCCTCGATCTGGAACGCGAGCTCGTAGACGGTCTTCCCGTGCGGGATCAGGTAGAGCTCGAGGCCGTTGTCGATCCCGCTGCCGATCGGGATCGTGCCTTCGATGAACTCGGCCTTGCCGGCCGGGAGCGTCACGATCTTCGGCACCGTGATCTTCGCGCCCTTGTTGGAGGCGAGCTGGTTCGCGAAGACTGCAGCTACCGAGGGGAGGCCTTTCGTCGTCACGGGGGTCTTCGTCTTGACGAGGCCGAGCGAGACCTGGACCGGGACGGGCTGAGTCTCGCTGTCGGGCCATGCGAAGGCCTGGAAACGGTAGGCCTTCAGACCGCTCTTCCCGGCCGGGGATGCGATCAGCGACTTGTAGAAGCTCGCGAGGGCCGTCTGCTTCTTCTTGTCCAGGGTCGCGATCAGCGTCTTCACCTGCGCCGCCGTACGCGGGATCAGCTGCCAGGTCTTCGGGATCGTGATGCTGTAGCCGCCTGGCTTGTCGATCCATCTCGTGCCCTTGACATCGGTGGCGGAGGAGCCCGATACGACCACGACTGCGACCGCGATTGCGACCGCCAACGCTCCTGCCCGAGCTCGACTCACCACACCTTCGTACCATATTCCGCCTGGGCGCAGCCTAAGTTTTTCCCGGCTGCCCGGGTCCACTACGCTGTGCCTGTCCCGAACTGCGAGAGGAGGATCATGGCATCGGAAGCTGAGGCGAAAGGCGACGGCGAGGAGACGAGCGCCGCCGGGGAGCCCGAGACGGCGGTTGACGAAGGCTCGGAGGCCGAAGGCCTGACCGCCGACGCCGCGGCAGGCGGTGAGGAGGAGGACGCGCCCCACTGGGTCGAGGTCTGGAACGAGTACGACCCCTCGATGCGCTTCGTCGTGATCTTTCCCGTCGGCGAGAAGCAGGGCGCGACGGCAAGCTCGGCGGCGTACTACATCATCGAGCCGGGCAAGCACACGGGGCTCCATTCCGACAACGTCGAGGAGATCGCGTTCGTCGCGGAGGGGGAGGGCGAGGTCTTCTCGATCGGCTCGACCCAGCGGCTCGAGGCCGGGAAGTTCGTCGTCTTCCAGCCCGGGATGGATCACGACATCTACGCGCACGGCTCGGACGCGCTTCGGGTGCTCTCGTTCTTCCCGACCACCGAGATCCTCACCACGTTCCAGCAGGAGATCTATCCGGTCGGCGGCAACATCCTGAGCTCGACGCCGCCGCAGACGAAGCCGCGCGTGATCGAGCTCGACCCGAACAACCTGCCCGAGGACTTCCCGTTCTCGCTCGAGGAGCTCGGTCTGACCGAGGTCGACCCGAATGAGCCGCGCGAGCTGACGATGACCGAGAAGCTGATCGGGATGACCGAGCCTGGAGTGCCGCCGCCGCCGTTCGGGCCCGAGTCTGTGCTCGATCCGAACGCCCCGCCGAAAGAGGAGCCCGGGGCGCCTCCCGCCGCGGAGCCGGAGAAGCCGGAGGAGTAGAGCTCATACGGGTGAGAGGACTCGAACCTCCAAGAGCCGAAGCCCACCGGGACCTAAACCCGGCGCGTCTACCAGTTCCGCCACACCCGCGTGCCGGGTAGCTCGATCGTACCCCCTCACCGAAGAAACGTCGTGTACTCCTCGACGGGCTTTCGCTCCTTGGGATCCGGCGTCGTCGCCGGATCGCCGAGGTGGATCAGCGCGACGAACTCCTCGTCCGGCTCGAAGCCGAGGATCTCCCTCGCCGCCTCGGTCTCGAACAGCGCCGGAGTGCGCCAGTAGGAGGCAAGTCCTCTCGCGTGCGCGGCGAGCAGGACGATGTAGACGGCGCACGCGGTTGCCAGCAGGTCTTCTCTGTTCTCGTAGTCGTCGCCTTTCTGGGTCGCGCTGGCGGCGATCAGGGTGGGCGCGCGCCCGAGCTTCGAGGCTTCGTTCGGGGCGCCCGCGGCCACGAGGCGGTCGAAGGTCTCCGGGCCGATCACGCGGAAGCGCCACGGCTCGGTGAGATGGTGATTCGGGGCCCAGCGGGCGAGCTCGAGCAGCTCCTCGATCGTGCCCCGGTCGACGGGCCCCCGCTCGTAGGCCTTGTGGGTCCGGCGTGTCCGGATCGCTGGCTCGACATCCACGCCGCCACGCTACCCGGGCTCAGGTGCGCGAGGCCGCTCGTTCCTGATTCAATGGCTCGCCTATGGAGGCCCAGCTCGAGCGGCTCGAAGGGGATCGCGTTCGCCTCATTGTCGATGTGCCGGCGAGCGAGGTGCACCACGCGGTGGAGCATGCAACGCACGATCTCGCCGACCGGGTGAAGGTGCCGGGCTTCCGCGCCGGCAAGGTCCCACCCGCGATCCTCGTCCAGCGCATCGGGAAGCAGCGCCTCTACTCGGAAGCGGTCGAATCTCACATCTCGAGCTGGTTCTGGAGCGCGGCGAGGACGAACGGCGTCCGACCGTCCGAGTTCCCCGAGTTCGACTACGAGCTCCCGAGCGGCGACGACCAGGGCTGGCAGTTCAAGGCCGAGTTCCCCGTGCAGGGGCCGGCCGAGCCCGCCGACTGGACGAAGCTCGAGGTGCCGAGGCTCGAGCCCGAGGTCAGCGACGAAGTCGTCGAGGCCGAGCTCGGGGCTCTGCAGGAGATGGCGGCCACGCTCTCGCCGGTCGACGGCCGGCTCGCACGCGACGGGGATGTCGCGGTGGTCGACATCGTCACCGAAGCGGGAACCGGGCAGCGGGACTACGTGGTCGAGGTCGGAACCTCTCGGCTCGTCCCGGAGTTCGACGACGCGATCAGGCAGCTGCTCGTCGGCGACGGGCAGGAGGTCGCATGGGAGACGCCGGACGGGCCGGCGCGCACCGCGACGATCTCGCTGAAGGAGCTCTACGAGCGGGTGCTCCCGCCGCTCGACGACAGCCTGGCGACCGCGACCTCCGAGTTCGACACCTACGACGAGCTTCGCACGGAGATCTCGCGCCACATCGAGGAGCTTCTCGAGAAGGAGGCCGAGGGCAAGTTCCGCGTGGCTGCGGTCGACGAGCTCTTGAAGGCATCGAACGTCGTGCCGGCCGAGCTTGTCGTCGAGGTGCGCACGCGCGATCTTCTGAACGCGTTCGTGCGGCAGATCGAGTCGCGCGGGATGGAACCGGTCGCCTACCTCCGCGCGCTCGGGATCACGGGCAGCCAGCTCGAGGAGCGCTTCCGTGAGGAGGCCGTCCAGTCGATCGGCACCGAGCTCCTGCTCGAGGGAGTGGCCGACAAGCTCGGGATCGAGGTCTCGGACGACGACATCCGCTCGGATCTGCGCGAGGACGGTGAGAGCGACGAGGACATCGAGGAGTTCATCGAGGCCGGCGGCGCCGACCGTGTGCGCTCCGACCTTCGCCTCAAGCGCGCCGTCGACCGGATCGCCGCGGAGGTCACTCCGATCTCGCAGGAGCTCGCGAGCGCGCGCGAGGCGATCTGGACGCCCGGCAAGGAAGAGGGCGCCCCCGCGGAGAAAAAACTGTGGACACCCGGCGACAAGGAGTAATGATGAGTCCTCTGATTCCAATGGTCGTCGAACAGACCTCACGCGGCGAGCGTGCGTTCGACATCTATTCGCGACTGCTCGCCGAGCGCATCGTGTTTCTCGGAACCCCCGTCGACGACCAGATCGCAAACCTCGTGATCGCCCAGCTCCTACATCTCGAGTCCGATGATCCCGACAAGGACATCTTCCTGTACATCAACTCGCCGGGCGGCTCGGTGTATGCCGGGCTCGCGATCTACGACACGATGCAGTTCATCAAGCCGGACGTGCAGACGATCTGTGTGGGGATCGCGATGAGCATGGGCTCGCTGCTTCTCGCAGGTGGCGCGAAAGGAAAGCGCATGGCGCTGCCGAACTCGCGAATCCTGATCCATCAGGTGTCCGGAGGGTTCCAGGGGCAAGGCACCGACATCGAGATCCAGGCGCGCGAGGTGATCGGCCTGAAGCGCCGCCTGGAGGAGATCTACTCCGAGCACACCGGCAAGAGCATCGAAGATGTGTCCCGAGATATGGAGCGTGACTTCTTCATGAGCCCGCAGGAAGCCAGCGAGTACGGCATCATCGACAGCGTGATCACGCATCGCGACGTGGCGTCACGCTCGGAGGCGGCGGCCTAGGCTCTCGGGCCGTGGCGACGAAGCGAGATGGCGCGCCCGAGTGACGGCAACGAACAGCTTCTCTGCTCCTTCTGCGGGAAATCGCAGCGGCAGGTCAAGAAGCTGATCGCCGGGCCCGGCGTCTACATCTGCGACGAGTGCATCGATCTCTGCAACGAGATCATCGACGAGGAGCTCACCGCTCCCTCGGCGCTCGATCTCGACAACCTGCCGAAGCCGCTCGAGATCTACACGCAGCTGAACGAGTACGTCGTCTCGCAGGAGGAGGCGAAGCGGACGCTCTCGGTGGCTGTCTACAACCATTACAAGCGCGTCCAGATGGGCACCGAGGACGGCGACGTCGAACTGCAGAAGTCGAACATCCTCCTGCTCGGGCCGACCGGATGCGGCAAGACCCACCTGGCCCAGACGCTCGCGCGGATCCTGAACGTGCCGTTCGCGATCGCCGACGCCACCGCGCTGACCGAGGCCGGCTACGTCGGCGAGGACGTCGAGAACATCCTGTTGAAGCTGATCCAGGCGGCCGACTTCGACATCAAGAAGGCCGAGACCGGGATCATCTACATCGACGAGGTCGACAAGATCGCGCGGAAGGCCGACAACCCGTCGATCACGCGCGATGTCTCCGGCGAGGGCGTGCAGCAGGCGCTCCTGAAGATCCTCGAGGGGACGGTCGCCTCGGTGCCGCCCCAGGGCGGCCGCAAGCATCCGCACCAGGAGTTCCTCTCGATCGACACGACGAACGTGCTCTTCATCTGCGGCGGTGCCTTCGCCGGGCTCGACAAGATCATTGCCAAGCGCGTCGGCAAGAACGCGATCGGCTTCGGGCGGGAGATCTCGTCGAAGCGCGACGGCGACAGCGCAGAGCTGCTCGCCCAGGTGATGCCGGAGGATCTTCTCAACTTCGGGCTGATCCCGGAGTTCATCGGCCGGCTCCCGGTTCTCTCCGCCGTGCACCAGTTGCGGCGTGAAGACCTCGTCCAGATCCTGACCGAGCCGAAGAACGCGCTCGTGAAGCAGTACGAGCGGTTCTTCAACTATGACCACATCGACCTTCACTTCACCGACGACGCGCTCTGGTCGGTCGCCGACAAGGCGCTCAAGCGTGAGACCGGTGCCCGCGGCCTGCGGTCGATCATCGAGAACGCGCTCCTCGACGTGATGTTCGAGCTGCCGTCGCGCAACGACGTCACCAAGTGCGTGATCACGAAGGAGACGATCGACAAGAACCTGAAGCCGACGCTCGTGACCTCGGCGGGCGCGGCCGCCGAGAACGGCGAGGTGCTCGCCGAAGAGTCGGCGTAGCCTCCGGGCCGCTCGGTCCTCGAGCGTGACCCTCGTCGCGCAGACGGCCGCCTCGCGCCGGCCCGCGCGTACATTGACCCCATAGTTCCTGCGTGACCTGAGCCCCGCGTTCCCATTCGGCTTCCGTCCGGGTTGCAGGCCTGCGCCGATTAGGCTGGGGCTTCGATGATGGAAACGCGGTATGACCCCCACGGCGTCGAGGCGCGCTGGCAGGAGCGCTGGGAGGCAGAAGGTCTCTACAAGGCCGGCGCCGGGGCGCGCCGTGAGGAGACCTTCGTCATCTGCGTGCCGCCGCCGAACGTCACCGGCGAGCTCCACATGGGACATGCCCTGAACGGCTCGATGCAGGACTGCCTGATCCGCTGGCACCGGATGCGCGGCTTCGACACGCTCTGGCAGCCGGGATACGACCACGCGGGGATCTCGACGCAGAACGTCGTCGAGAAGCAGTTGATCGCCGAGGGAACGACCCGCCAGGCGATCGGGCGGGAGGCGTTCCTCGAGCGCACCTGGGCCTGGCTCGAGAGCACCGGGAAGGTGATCATGGGCCAGTTCCGCCGGCTCGGCTGCTCGCTCGACTACTCGCGCGAGCGGTTCACGATGGACGACGGCTACGTCGACTCCGTGATGACGTACTTCGTCCGGCTCTGGAACGCCGGCTGGATCTACCGCGCGAACCGGATCGTGAACTGGTGCCCCTACCACCAGACGGCACTCTCCGATCTCGAGGTCGAGCACGTCGAGATGGACGACGCCCTCACCTACGCGCGCTACCCGTTCACCGACGGTTCGGGCTCGATCACGATCGCCACAGTCAGGCCGGCAACGATCCTCGCCGACGTCGCGGTCGCGGTGAATCCCGACGACGCTCGCTACAAGGACGCCGTCGGCAAGGAGGTCGTCGTCCCGGTCGTCGGTCGCGCCGTGCCGGTGATCGAGGATGCGCGCGTCGAGCCGGACTTCGGCTCGGGTGCGCTCAAGATCACCCCGGGCCACGACCCGATCGACTTCGAGATCGGCCGCGATCACGATCTCGAGACCCTGACCGTGATCGGGCCCGACGGCCGGATGACCGCCGAGGGCTTCGAGGGCCTGACCCAGGAGGAGGCGAACGAGCGGGTCGTCGAGTGGCTGAAGGTGCACGACCAGCTCGAGAAGCGCGAGAGCTACCGCCACTCGGTCGGCAGGTGCGAGCGCTGCCACTCGCGGATCGAGCCGCTCGTCTCGCCGCAGTGGTGGTGCTCGATGGACGACCTCGGCCTGCCGGCGATCGAGGCGCTCGAGGCGCACCGTGTCAGCTACCACCCCGAGAGCCAGCACCGGTTCGCGATCGAGTCGCTCGAGAACGCTCCCGACTGGTGCGTCTCGCGCCAGCTCTGGTGGGGCCATCAGATCCCGATCTGGACCTGCCCCGACGGCCATCAGACGAGCACCTGGCCGCCGCCCTCGGCCTGCGCGGAGTGCGGCTCCGGCAAGCTCGAGCGCGAGACCGACGTTCTCGACACCTGGTTCTCCTCCGCCCTCTGGCCGTTCGCGACTCTCGGCTGGCCGGAGCAGACCCCCGAGCTCGGGCGCTACTACCCGGGCAACGTCAACGTCACGGCGAGGGAGATCATCCGCCTCTGGGAGAACCGGATGATCTTCTCCGGGCTGTTCCTGGTGGGCGACATTCCCTTCACCGACGTGATCATCCACTCGACGGTGCTCGCGGTCGACGGCCGCCGGATGTCGAAGAGCCTCGGCACGGGAATCGACCCGCTCGACGCGGTCGCGAAGCACGGCGCGGATGCGACCCGCTACGGCCTGCTGAAGATCTCCTCGACGCAGGATGTCCGCTTCAGCTGGGGTGCGATCGAGGAGGGCGGGAAGCTCGCGAACAAGCTGTGGAACGTCGCGCGCCTGATTCTCCAGAAGGCCGACGGCGCCGAACCGGAGCTCCGGCCGGAAGCACTCGAGGAGCGCTGGATCGCCGGCCGGATCGAGGAGACGCGGGCCGAGATCGAGGAGCTGCTGCCGCGGTTCGACTTCTCGCATGTCGCCGCTGCCCTCTACCACCTGACCTTCGACGACTTCTGCGACTGGTACGCCGAGGCGATCAAGCCGCGACTCTATGCCGACGACCCGGCGGCGATCTCGACCGCGCTGGCCGCGCTCGAGCGCCTGCTCGCCCTGCTCCATCCCGTCCTCCCGCACGTGACGGAGGAGATCTGGTCGCAGTTCCACGGCGACGGGCGCCTGATCCTCGGCCCGTGGCCGGAGCCCACTCCGACCGACCCGGCCGCCGGCGAGGCGATGGAGCGCGTCCAGAGCTGCGGCAGCGACCTTCCGGCGAAGCGGCGCCCTCGTCACGCTCGAGGACGAGGAGAAGCGGATCTTCGACGCCGTCGTCAAGCCCGAGCGCGTCGGCGCGAAGGATGCGGGGGCCACGGACGCAGAGCGGCAGCGCCTGCAGAAGGAGATCGCACGCGGGGAGGGGATGCTCGCGAACGAGCGGTTCGTCGCGAACGCCCCGGCGGAGGTCGTGGCGGCCGAGCGCGAGAAGCTCGAGCGGTACCGGCGTGAGCTCGAGGCACTCGACGGCTGACAACGTCCATTGGCTCGAGGGGCTTTCGCCCTGGCCGGAAGAGTTCGGACTTCGGCGGATGCGCGAGCTCCTGGCCGCCCTCGGCGAACCCCAGCGCGGCTACCCGACGGTGCATGTCGTCGGCACGAACGGGAAGACCTCGACCACGCTGATGACCGCAGCGCTTCTCTCGGCGGCCGGGCTCCGCACCGGCGCCTACATCTCCCCCCACGTCCGCGCCTGGTCGGAGCGGATCCAGGTGGACGGCGAGGACGCGGACCTCGGCGCCGCGCTTGCCCGGGTTCGACCCCACTCGGGCGGTGCGACCCAGTTCGAGGTCCTCACGGCCGCGGCCTTCGCAGAGTTCGCCGCACGCCCGGTCGACGCGGCGGTCGTCGAAGCCGGCCTCGGGGGGCGCCACGACGCGACGAACGTGCTCGAGGCCCCCGTCGTCGTGCTCACGAACGTGTCGCTCGAGCACACAGAGGTGCTCGGGGACACGCGAGAGCAGATCGCCGCGGAGAAGCTTGCAGTCGTGGCGCCCGGAAGCCACGTCGTCCTCGGCGAGCCCGAGTGGGAAGCGCAGGCGCGGGCCGCAGGCGCCGCAACCGTCGAGCTCGTCTCGGGATCGAACCTCGCGCTCGCCGTCGCTGCGGCCGCAGCGCTGCTCGGAGACCGTGTCGATCCGTCGGCCGCGGAGGCGGTCATCGTGCCCGGGCGCCTCGAGCGGAGGTCCGAGCGCCCGCTCGAGATCTGGGACGGCGCCCACAACCTCGCGGGGATCCTCTATCTGCTCGCGCGCATCCCGAGCCGCGAATACATCCTCGTCGGATCGATCCTCGCGGACAAGGATGCCGGTGAGATGCTCCGGGCGCTCACGGCACTCGGACGGACGTTCATCGCGACCGAGTCGCGAAACCCGCGCGCGATCCCGGCGAACGACCTCGCAGAGCTTGCCAAGCCGCACTTCGCCCACGTCGAGACGGTTGCCGATCCCGAGGCCGCCCTTCGCCGCGCCCGCGAGCTCGCAGGGCGAGACGGTGCCGTTCTTGTGACAGGATCGCTCTACTTGCTCGCGACGCTATCGCTCGATGGCTAGAACCCGTACCATTTCGAAGGCTCGTGGGCGCCCTAGCGTTGTCATCTTCGCCGTCGTCCTCCTCGCCCTCTACGTTGGGCTTGCATTCGCAGCGGGTTGGTTGATCGGACGGTACTTCTTATGACGGGGAGCATCTTCAGCGGGGTCCACAAATTCTTCCACTCGGGAACGTGGGACACGATCGAGCTGCTCCTGATCGCCCTCGTCGTCCTCTTCTGGCTTGCAACCATCTTCTGGGTCCTCAAGGACGCTCGGCGGAGGATCGAGGATCCGGTCCTGATCGGGCTCGCGACGATCCTCGGGGCGATCCCGCCGTTCCTCGGGCCGCTCGTGTACATGCTGTTCCGTCCGCCCGAGTATCTCGAGGACGTGCGCGAGCGCCAGCTCGAGATCAGGGCGATCGAGAGTCGGCTCGGCGGGCCCGACGTGAAGTGCACGGTCTGCGGCTGCGAGGTCGAGCCCGACTTCCTCGTCTGCCCCGTCTGCACGACGAAGCTCCGCTCGCCGTGCACCGAGTGCAGCAAGCCGCTCGAGCCGGCCTGGCAGGTCTGTCCTTACTGCGCGACCCCGGTGCCCGTCGAAGCCCGCCTCGCGCTCACGCCACGGCCCTCGCGGCGAACCAAAGCTCGCTAAGCTGCCCGCCGCATGAGCGTCGAGCGCACCCTGATCCTGGCGAAGCCGGACGCCGTCGAGCGGAGTCTCGCCGGCGAGATCGTCGCCCGCTTCGAGCGGCGCGGGCTGACCCTCCGGGCGGCCCGCCTGGTCGTCGCCTCACGCGAGCTCGGCGCTGCCCACTACGCCGAGCACACCGAGAAGCCCTTCTTCGGCGAGCTCGTCGACTTCATCACCTCGGGCCCGACGCTTGCGTTCGTGCTCGAGGGCGAGGGGGCGATCGCAACCGCAAGAAAGACGATCGGCGCGACGAATCCGGCGGATGCCGAGCCGGGCTCCCTCCGCGGCGAGTTCGCCCTCGCGATGCCGAACAACCTCGTACACGGCTCCGACTCGACCGAGTCGGCCGAGCGCGAGATCGGCCTGTGGTTCCCTGATGGGCTGGCCTGACGACGCGGCGCGAAACCGCGACGCCTGGAACAGCATCACCGACAGCTACCACGAGCAAAACGCAGCATTCATCGAACGAGGCCTTGCCTGGGGCCTATGGCAGACCCCCGAATCGGAGCTCCGGATCCTCGGCGAGGTGGCGGATAAGGACGTGCTCGAGCTCGGCTGCGGGGAAGCCGAATGGTCGCGGGCTCTGCTCCGGCTCGGCGCGCGGCCCGTCGGTCTCGATATCTCCCCGGCCCGGCTCGAGCTTGCCCGCGCAGCGCTCAGGGACGACGGAAGCGAGTTCCCGCTCGTCGAGGCACCCGCCGAACGGCTTCCCTTCGCGGGCTCGACGTTCGACATCGTGTTCTGCGACTGGGGGGCGACGAACTTCGCAGATCCCTACGCCGTCGTCCCCGAGGTCGCACGCGTGCTCCGTCCCGGTGGTCTCTTCGCGTTCTCCGGAGCAACGCCGCTCGGCTCGGTGACGCTCGACTCACGGACGGATACCTACGGCCTGACGCTCGAGCGCGACTGGTTCGGCCTGCACCGGATCGAACAGCCCGACGGCATGGTCGAGTTCGTGCTTCCCCACGGCGAGTGGATCGCCCTCTTCCGCGCGAACGGCTTCACGATCGAGCGGCTCGTAGAGGTTCAGCCGCCCGAGGGAGCGGAGTCGACCTACCGCACGGCGGAGGAGACGGCATGGGCGCGTCGCTTCCCGATGGAGCAGATCTGGGTGGTACGTCGTGCAATGGGCTGATGACGCGGCGCTGAACCGCGCGCTCTGGACGAAGATCAACGCGGAGTACACCGACGAGCAGGCCGCGGAGAAGTGGTCCGAGACCGAGGTCACATGGGGAATCTGGGGCGTCCTCGACTCCGAGCTCGGAGTGATGGGTGAGCTCAGCGGCGTCGACATCGTCGAGCTCGGCTGCGGGACGGCCTACATGTCAGCCGTCTTCGCACGGTTGGGCGCACGGCCCGTCGGGGTCGACATCACTCCCGCCCAGCTCGAGACCGCGCGCCGGATGATGGAGCGGACAGGGATCGAGTTCCCGCTCGTGGAGGCGGACGCAGGGGACACCGGACTGCCGCCCGAGAGCTTCGACATCGCCTTCTCCGAGTACGGAGCCTCGATCTGGGTCGATCCCGAGCGCTGGGTCCCCGAGGCAGCGCGGCTCCTGCGGCCCGGCGGCAGGCTGATCTTCCTGTGCGGCTCGACGGTCTCGCACCTCTGCACCGACGAAGCCGAGACGATCCAGGAACGTCTCGTGCGGCCGCAGTTCGGGCTACGCCGGATCGAGACGCCCGACGGGGTCGAGTTCCATCTCCCGCATGGGGAGCGGATCCGCAACCTCCACCGAAACGGCTTCTGCCTCGACGACCTGATCGAGATCCAGGCGCCCGAGGACGCGGAGAGACATCCGTACTACTCGTATGTGACGCCGGAGTGGGGCCGCAGGTGGCCGCTGGAAGAGATCTGGACCGCTCGGAAGCACGCGTGATCGTCCTCGCCTCGACCTCGCCGCAGCGCCGCGCGATCCTGGGCCAGCTCGGCGTCCGGTTCGAGGTGCGGCGGCCTGCGTTCGAGGAGCAGTCCGGCGGCGACCCGGTCGAGCATGCCGCGGGCAAGGCGCGGTCGGTCGACGGCGGTGGCAGCCCGGTGCTCGGAGTCGACACGGTCGTCGAGTGTCGCGGCGAGCGACTCGGGAAGCCCGCCGACGATTCCGATGCGCGGCGGATGCTCTCGATTCTCTCCGGCACCACCCACGAGGTCGTCTCGGGTCTCTGCCTTCGGGCCCCGGACTGGGAGGAGCTTCATCGCGAGACGACCCGCGTCACGTTTCGCAAGCTCGCCGACGCGGATCTCGCGCGCTACGTCGAGCGCGGGGAGTGGGAGGGACGCGCCGGCGGCTATGCGATCCAGGGTTTCGGCGCCTCGCTCGTCGAGCGGATCGACGGGGACTATCTCAACGTCGTCGGACTTCCCGGCGCCGTGCTCGTCGGGCTGCTGGCAGCTCGGTTTCCCGGCGAGTACGGATTCGGTTAGACGCGTCTACAGCGCGAGGAGCGCCACCCCCGCGAAGACCACGACCGATCCGGCGAGCCGCGCGGGCGAGACCCGCTCGGCGAGGAGGCGCCCGGCGAGCAGCGTCGCGATCACGATCGAGGAGGAGCGAACGGCCAGCACCGGTGCTGCGGCCCCTCGCCGGAGGGCGAGCAACCCGAGAATGAACGAGCCGAGGTTCGCCGCGGCGGCGCAGATCGTGCCGAGCCCGACCTCGCTGCGGATCGCCTTCACTCCGACGAGCGGCGGATAGACGAGGCACGGGCCCACGAGCACGAGCACGTAGTAGGTGAACGCGCCCGCGTGCTGGATCCCGACCCGATCGACGAGGGTGTAGGCGGCGATCGAGGCCGCGATCGCCACGATCGCGAGCATCGCCCTCGTGTCGGCTTGCCCCTCCGGCCCGCGGACGAGCACGACTCCGGCACCGATCAGGAGCACGCCGACGACCTCGGCGACCGACGCGGCGTGACCGAGCAGGGCGATGCTCGCCGCGAGCGCCAGCACGGGCGCGACGCCTCGTGTGATCGGGTAGACGAACGAGAGCTCGCCCGTCCGGTAGGCGTAGGCGAGCGCGACCGCGTACACCGTCTCGAGCAAGGTCGAGGCGAGGGCATAGGGCCAGACCGCCGGCTCCGCGCTCCACCAGATCACGGCGAAGGGCGCGGCAATCGCCATCGAGAGCAGGAAGGTTGCCGCGGTCGCCGCTTGCACGTCGCGGGCCCGCGCGACCAGGAGATTCCAGGCCGCGTGCAGCGCTGCGGAGCCGAGCGCGAGCATCAGTGCGGGTACAGTGAGCCGCGCTTCCACCATGGGCATCTTCAACTACTTGACGGGCTTCGGCGGCCGAGACATGGCCGTCGACCTCGGAACAGCCAACACGCTCGTCTATGTCCGCGGCAGGGGCATCGTGCTGAGTGAGCCGTCGGTCGTCGCGATCGACCAGTCGACCGGTGACGTCCATGCGGTCGGGCTCGAGGCGAAGCGGATGCTCGGACGCACCCCGGGGACGATCAGCGCAATCCGTCCGCTGAAGGACGGCGTGATCGCCGACTTCGACGTCACCGAGCAGATGCTGCGGCACTTCATCCAGAAGGTGCATCAACATCGTTTCGCGCACCCGCGGGTGGTGGTGTGTGTTCCCTCCGGCGTGACCGGGGTCGAGAAGCGCGCGGTCGAGGAGGCGACGCTTTCGGCGGGGGCCCGCCAGGCCTACCTGATCGAGGAGCCGATGGCGGCGGCGATCGGGGCCGGGCTGCCCGTGGCCGAGCCGACCGGGAACATGATCGTCGACATCGGCGGCGGCACGACCGAGGTTGCGGTGATCTCGCTCGGCGGGATCGTCGTCTCGCAGTCCCTCCGGGTCGGCGGCGACGAGATGGACGAGGCGATCATCAACCACATCAAGCGCGAGTACAAGCTCCTGATCGGCCAGCAGACCGCAGAGGAGATCAAGCTCGAGGTCGGCTCCGCGCACGAGCTCAAGGAAGAGGTACAGGCCGAGGTGCGCGGCCGCGACATGCTGACCGGGCTTCCGAAGACCGTGATCCTCTCGAGCGAGGAGGTTCGCCACGCGCTCGAGGAGCCGATCGCGCAGATCATCGACGCGATCAAGTCGACTCTCGACAAGACCCCGCCCGAGCTCGCCGCGGACATCATGGACCGCGGGATCGTGCTCGCCGGCGGAGGAGCCCTCCTCCAGGGGCTCGATCAGCGGCTCCGCCAGGAGACCCATATGCCGACCCATCTCGCGGAGTCGCCGCTCACCTGCGTCGCGGTTGGCTCGGGCCGGAGCCTCGAGGAGTTCGAGGCGATGCGGAACAGCGCCCGGGCTCGGGCCCGCTCGCGCTCGCGCAACGGGCGCGGCCGGTACTAGCCTCGCCGGGTTACCGGCCGGCCCTCGCCCCGTGTCCCACCGGGACGGGTGTGGACGAGAATTTCAGGAAGTTGGTACAGATGCGTCACATCGTCGCGCGTAGAATTTGCAGCGTGGGCGGCGGGTTGGCCGCCCCACCCGGGTGGGGCTGACGGAGCCGTGGGGCCGTTGTGGCCTGGTCCGGATCAGGTGCCGGTTCGGTGCGGCGCATCGAATCCGGCTCCGGCACAGAGGTGACGGCGACCCGGGCCCCCTGGGCGCCGGTCCGTTGCGAGCGCCGTCGGCGAGGCGGGTAGACTTCCTTCGCTCGTGCCTCGCAACCGGAACGTCCGCGTTGCGGTCCTGGGCTCCTCCGTCCAGCGCGCCGCTGCCTCCGGCCACTCCTCGACCCGATCGAGCCAGCTTCGGCGCCGGTTCGTCGTGGTGGGGTTGGTCCTGCTTTCGCTTGCGCTCGTCACGGTCTCGTTCCGCTCGAGCACGCTCGATCCGGTCGAGGGGTTCTCGGCGTCGGTTCTCCGCCCGTTCGAGATCGCGGCGAACCGGGTCGCACGTCCGTTCCGCGATGCCGCGAACTGGACGCACGGCCTGTTCGACGCGAAGGCCGAGAACAAGCGGCTGGCCGCCGAGATCGCGGTGCTACGGCGCAAGAATGCCGCGCTCACCGGGGCCGAGAACGAGAACGCCTACCTGCACAAGCAGCTGCACTACGTCCAGTCGGCGACCTATCCGAAGGACTACACCGAGGTCGGCGCCCGCGTGCTCACGAGCCCGTCGATGCTCGACCAGAGCGTCACGATCTCCGCCGGGACGAACCAGGGGCTCGTACCGGAGGACGTGGTCGTGACGAACGAGGGGCTCGTCGGAACGGTGACGAAGGTGTTCGCATCCGAAGCCCGCGTCACGCTGATCACCGACCCGACGAGCGCCGTGCGCGCGGTCGACGAGAAGAACCTCGCGGCGGTGGGGCTCCTCGCTCCCGGAACGGGCGCGAGCTCGCTATCCTCGACCGGATCGGCAAGGACAAGGTCGTGAACGCGGGCGACACGATCATCACGGCGGGGTCGCAGGTGGGCTCGAACCTGCCTTCGATCTTCCCGCGTAACATCGCGATCGGCTACGTCTCGGGTGTCAGCCAGAGCGACACGGACATCTACAAGGACATCCAGGTGCAGCCGTTCGTCGACTTCTCGTCGCTCGAGTCGGTTCTCGTGCTGATCCCGAAGCCGGCGCCCGTGCATCATCATCACGGGGCGCGGAAGACATGATCTTCGATGGCACGAAGGCCGTCGCGTTCCTGTTCGTGGCGGTGCTCATCCAGGTCTCCGTGCTCGACGTCTACCAGCCTTTCGGCGGTTCCGCGGACATCGTGCTCGTGGGGCTGATCGCGATCTCGCTGCTCCGCGGATCGATCTTCGGGGCCGTGTGCGGCTTCTGCGCCGGCTACCTGATCGACACAGCGAACCTCGGCATCCTCGGCTTCACCTCGCTCCTGCTCACCCTTGCCGGCTTCTGGACGGGGCGCTACGGCGAGACGACGGCCCGCGACCGCTTCCACGCCCCCTACACCTCGGTCGCCGTGATCTCGCTGCTCTACGGGATCGGAACGCTCGCCCTCGATTTCGTCCTCGGTCAACCCGCCCCCGCCGGGCCATACCTCTCGGGCCTCCCGGCGACGATCCTCCTGAATCTCATCCTCACCTGGCCGGTCTACACCTTCGCGCGTAGGCTCTTCCCGCCGATCGACGTGGCCGACCGCGTCCACGAGGTGCGGCTCCTTGGCTAGCGAGCCGCGCTCACGCCGGTTCCTGCCTGCCGACCCTCGCGTCGAGGAGCCCTACCGGCTCACGCCGCAGCTCGCGCTCCGCGTCGCCATTCTCGGCTTCGTCGCCCTCGCCGTGTTCGCCGTGCTGTTCCTCCGTCTCTGGGCCCTGCAGGTCCTCTCCGGCAGCAAGTACCGCAAGGAGGCGAACACGAACTTCCTGCGGACGATCCAGGTCGAAGCGCCGCGCGGGTTCATCGTCGACGCTCACGGCCACACGCTCGTCGGGAACGTGCTCGGGACGAGCCTCGAGGTGTGGCCCGCCGACCTGCCGAAGGGTGCGACAGCCCGGGTCAAGGAGCTGGGCGGCGCTCTCGAACGTCGTCGACATGCCGGTGAAGAAGATCGTGGCCCTGATCAAGCCTCATCTCGGTGATCCGCTCACCCCGGTCGTGCTGCGGCGCGGGATCCATTCGGATCAGTACGACTACCTCGAAGAGCACCAGCTCGAGTTCCCCGGCGTGACGACCGCCGACACTCCGCTCCGGAGCTACCCGTACAGGTCGCTGCTCGCGCAGGTGCTCGGCTCCGTCGGCCCGATCAACGCGAGCGAGGTCAAGGCCGCCAAACGCGAGGGGTACACGGCCCAGGACGACATGGGGCAGGCGGGGCTCGAGCGGAGCTACGACCGCTACCTCAAAGGCAAGGACGGCTCGGATCAGCTGACCGTCAACTCCCTCGGCGAGCCGACGAGCCCGATCACGCCGAAGGTCGTGCCCCTGCAGGGGAACACCCTGAAGCTAACGATCGACATCGGGCTCCAGAAGGCCGCCGAGAAGGCACTGACGGCCGGGATCGCCGACGCGCATTCGGACGGCGTGCCGAACGACCGCTACGCCGACGGCGGAGCGATCGTCGCCCTGGACCCGAAAACCGGGGCCGTGCTCGCGCTCGCCTCGAATCCCACCTACCAGCCGTCGGTGTTCGTGAGCCGCGACCCCGCGAAGCTGGCACCGCTCGAGAACACGAAAGCCGCAGAAGCCGCAAACTCCCCGGGGCTCGACCGGGCGATCGACGGCCTCTACCCACCGGGATCGGTCTTCAAGCCCGTCACGGCGCTCGCGGCGATGGAGGAGGGCATCCTCACGCCCACGACGCCGATCCAGTGCTCGCCGTACTTCACCTTCTACAAGCAGACCTTCTCGAACTGGGACCTCTACGTGAACCAGCCGATGGAGCTCACCCAGGCGATTGCCGAATCCTGCGACACCTACTTCTACCAAGTCGGGGCGAACTTCTACAAGCTGAACTCCGACCGCGGGCCGACGCTCCAGCTCTGGGCCTCGAGGTTCGGTTTCGGCCAGGCAACAGGGATCGACGTCGGCCCCGAGAGCGCCGGGCTCGTGCCGACGCCCGACTGGCGATGCAAGTACTACGGCGGCCCGCCCTGCGATACCGTCGACCGCACCTGGAAGCCCGGATACTCGGTGCAGCTCGCGATCGGGCAGGGCGATCTGGAGGTGACCCCGATCCAGATGGCGCGCTTCTACGCGATGGTCGCGAACGGGGGAAAGCTCGTGACGCCTCACATCGCGCAGGACGTCGAGCAGTCGACCGGCGATTCGTCGCCGCCGCAGGTGCTCCGCGACCTCGCGACGCAGCAGCCGACCTCGACGGGCGTCGATCCGCTCTACCTGCGAGCGGTGCAGGAGGGGCTCTACGCGGGCACGCACTCGGTCTACGGCACCTCGTACGGCGTCTTCGGGAACTTCCCCGTGCCGATCGCCGGCAAGACGGGCACGGCCCAGAAGGATGTGACCCTCCCCGGCTATCCGCAACCGGTCGAGCTCAACCAGTCCTGGTGGTGCGGCTACGGGCCGTATGACGACCCGTCGATCGTCGTCTGCGCGGTGATCGAGAACGGCGGCCACGGCGGCACCGCCGCCGCACCGGCCGCACTGCAGGTCTTCGAGTCGTGGTTCCACAAGCACGGCACCGTGACGAGCCACCTCACCGACTAGTGGCGATCGAAGCCGTCGACCCGCGCTCACGCGGTCTGAGGAGCCGTTCCCGGGATGATGTCGCCGGTCTCTTCGGCTCGATCCACCGGATCGACTTCGTCCTGCTCGCCGCCACCGCCGGCGTTGTCGCCTACGGGATCTGGGCGATCGCTGGCATCACCCGACACGATCCGGGCGGCAGTGCCGCCGGCCGGCAACTCCTGTACGTGGCCGCCGGCAGCGTCCTACTGATCGCGGCGTTCCTGATCGACCCCTCGGTCTATCGGCGGTTCTGGCGCGTGATCTACGTCGGACTTTGCGCCCTCCTCGGCGTCGTGCTGGCCGTCGGCGCGAGCGCAAACGGCGCCGGGCGCTGGATCGCCTTCGGCTCGTTCACCTTCCAGCCGTCCGAGTTCGGCAAGGTGCTTCTCGTTCTCGCGCTCGCCGCGTTCCTCGCCGATCGCTCGAAGGAAGTCGCGAGGCCCGGTCTGGCGCTGAAGACGATCGCGCTTGCCGCGGGGCCGATCCTGCTCGTGTTCCTGCAGCCGGACGCGGGCACGGCGATCGTGTACGGCTCGGTGCTCGCCGCAGTGCTGTTCGTCTCGGGGATCCGCTGGCTCTACCTGGTGCTGCTCGCCGCGGCGAGCCTGATCGCCGTGCTGAGCATCCTCTGGTGGCTGCCCTCCGCCGGGGTGAACGTGCTCAAGCCCTACCAGACGCATCGGCTCACCGACTCGAACTCCTACAACCTGGTCGAGTCGAAGATCGCGGTCGGGGCCGGAGGCGTGCGCGGCCGAGGCGTCTCCGGGGCGAGCCAGACCGCGCTCAGCTTCCTGCCCTCCCATGCCACCGACTTCGCGTTCGCGTCGCTCGCCGAGCAGCGGGGCTTCTTCGGTGCCTCGATCCTGCTTCTCCTCTATCTCCTGATCGTCTGGCGAGGGCTCAAGATCGTGACCACAGCCCGAGACCTGTTCGGCGCCATCGTCGCCGCCGGCATCGTCTTCGCCTTCCTGGTGCAGGTGTTCGTCAACGTCGGGATGACGATGGGGATCGCGCCCATCACCGGGATTCCGCTGCCGTTCATCTCCGTCGGTGGGTCGTCGATGATCAGCAACCTTGCCGCGATCGGGATCCTGCTCTCGATCCACGCGCGCGGGGGCCGCCGGCGCGCGTGAGCGGGAAGGCCCTGTGAACCGCGCCGTGCCGAGGTCGGTGCTCCGTGCCGTCCGTGAGGTGCGCGGTGCGACGGGCAAGGAGGGGCCGATCGCCGTGGCTGGGGCGCGCGAGCTCGTCCCACTGCTCGCGAAGGAGCTCCGTGCCGGCGGCGACAGGGGTGCGGTGCAGGAGAACGGCGCCTCTGGGAGCCGCCCTTCGGCCCTCGTCTGGGTCGGGAAGGCCGATCACGAGGCCCTGCGCGCCGCCTCCCGGGCGGGGATCCCGATCGTCGGGCTCACGGAGGGAGAGTCGCTGCCCTACGTGCTCGACACGAATCTCGTCTTCATCCGCCCCGGCGAGGGCCTGCCGGTCGCGGAGGTCGCGGCGGCGCTCGCCGGGGTCCTCGGTCGCGACGCCCCGGGCCTCGCCGCCCGCCTTCCCGTCCTTCGCTCCGCGGTCGTCGAGCTGCTGATCAGGGGAACGGTGCGAAAGAACACGCTGATCGGCGCCGCGGTCTTCGTTCCCGGTGCGGACCTACCGGCGCTGACCCTGAACGAGGCGCTGCTCGCGATCCGGGTCGCCGTCGCGGGAGGTCGCGACGCAGACCTGAAGGTGCTCTGGCCGGAGCTCACGGCCGTGGTCGGCGTGGGCCTCGCCTTCCGGTGGCTCGCGCGCGAGCTCGAATCGCTGCCGGTCCCGCGAGCCGCCGTCAGGGGCACGATCGCCCTCGCCGGAACCTGGGCCGTGGGCGAAGCGCTCCGCCGCCGGTTCGCCTGAGTTCTGGCTCACGGTCCGTCCGACTCCGGTCCTACGCTCACATGCAACCGGAAGGAGGACACTGGATGCCACTGACGTCGAACCGCGAGCTCCATGAGCTCCTGCTGATCGAGGAAGCCGACGCCTGGTTCGAATACGCCGATGCGACGAAGGATCAACGCGGGTCGGGCTACGTCGAGATCGAGCCCTGGGCCTGGGCGCGCCTCCAGCAGCGGCTTCGCCTCGTCCGCTCGCGCCGCGCACGGATGGCTTCGGCCGAGCAGGCCGCCGGGACCGAGGCCGCCTAGCCCCTTTCTGCCCTCGCGGAAGCCACTGCTAACCTTAGAGCAGGCAATGCCGCTTTACTCGCAAATCCTCGGCTTTTCAACCCTAGACGCGCGCCCGCCCGAGGCGAGGCTGCGCGTCCCCATTTCGAAGGAGATTCTCTTTGCCACTACCCTGGTTCCGCCGACAGAAGGCGAAACCGGAACAGGCGCCTTCCGAGGCCGCCGTTCCGACTGTCGAACCTGATCCGCCGACCGTAACGTCGACGCCGGAGACTTCACCGGCGGCAGACGGACAATCAACACAACCGAAGAGACGCCGCCGCGGGAGCCGCGGCGGCCGGGGCCGTAAGAAGCGCCCGACCGGCACCGGCACGACCCTCGAGGCCGCCGTCGAAACCAGACGAGAAGCCCGAGGCTCCCGTCGAGACGAAGCCGGCCGAGCGCAAGGGCCGTTCGCCGCGTCCGCCCCGCCGCACCGCACCGCGCCGGGCGCCGCTCCCGAAGGCCAAGCGGGAGCTCCTGATCTCCGTCGACCCCGGCGAGAAGCGCGTGGCAGTGATCGAGGACGACGTCGTCGTCGAGGTCTATCTGGAGCGGCCCGAACAGCGCTCGATCGCCGGCAACGTCTACCTCGGGACGGTCGACAACGTGCTCCCCGGGATGGAGGCTGCGTTCGTCGAGATCGGGCTCGAGAAGAACGGGTTCCTCTACGTCGACGAGATCGTCGGCCCCGAGCTCGAAGGCCGCAAGGGCGCACGGAAGATCCAGGACCTGATCCAGCGCGGCCAGACGGTCCTCGTCCAGGCGGTGAAGGACCCGATGAAGACAAAGGGCGCCCGCCTCACCACCGAGATCTCGTTGCCCGGCCGCTTCGTCGTCTATGTCCCGCACGGCGACGGCCTCGGGGTCTCCCGCAGGCTCGACGACGAGGAGCGCAATCGCCTGAAGGCGATCCTCAAGGAGATCGCTCCGAAGACCGGGGGGGTGATCGTCCGCACCGCGGCCGAGGGCGCCTCACCCGAGGACATCGGACGCGACCTCGAGTTCCTGCAGCGCCTGTGGGCGACGATCGACGCCAGCGCGAAGAAGTCGAAGGCGCCGGCGCTCATCTACCAGGAGGCCGAACTGCCCCTCCGCGTCACGCGCGACCTGTTCACGGGCGACTTCGAGGGGCTCGTCGTCGACCACGATCGCACCTACAAGCGGATCGTCGGCTATTTGAAGAAGACCTCACCGCACATGGTGGAGCGCGTCACACGCTACAAGGAGCGCGAGCCGCTGCTCGAGGCCTGCGGGGTCGAGGCGGAGATCCAGTCCACGCTCAACCGTCGTGTCGACCTGCCCTCGGGCGGCTACCTGATCTTCGACTACGCCGAGGCGTTCACCGTGATCGACGTCAACACGGGCCGCTTCGTCGGCTCGCGCTCGAAGCGGAACGGCCCCGGCCGGCTCGAGGACACGATCACGAAGAACAACCTGGAAGCCGTCAAGGAAGTCGTTCGCCAACTCCGGCTGCGCGACGTCGGCGGGATCATCGTGATCGACTTCATCGACATGGCGAACCCGAAGAACCGCCAGCAGGTCGAGGACGCGCTCCGCCAGGAGCTCGAGCGCGACCGCACGAAGACCTACGTCGTCGAAATCTCACCCCTCGGCCTCGTCGAGATGACGCGGCAGAACGTCACCGACGGGCCGCGCGAGGTCATGACCCGCAAGTGCCCGACCTGCGACGGCGACGGGATCATCGTCTCCGAAAGCACGGCGGCCGTCGACGTGGAGCGCCGGCTACGGGCTCTTGTCGCGCCGGGCTCGCGCACAAAGGCGCTGAAGGTAGAGCTCAACGCCAGGGTCGCAGGGATGATCGTCGGCGACGGAACCCGGCTCCAGGAGCTCGAGGACGTGACGAAGCGGCGCTTCTTCTTCGTCGGCCTCCCCGACGTCCATCTCGATCACGTTCGGCTCATCGAGCAGGGCACGGTCGAGAAGCTGGCCCCCGTGGCTCCGCTCGAGGTGGGCCAGGAGCTCGAGCTGAAGCTCGGGGAGCTCGGCCTCTACGACGCGCACGCAGGAGTCGGGAAGGTGAAGGGGCTCGAGGTCGTCGTCGCGGACGCAGCAAAGCTCGTGGGCAAGAAGGTGAACGTCCGCGTGGTCGCGGTGATGGAGGGTGTTGCCTACGCCGTCCTGGCCGAGGCTGGGGTGAAGGCAGAGCAGCCGATCACCGCCGAGGCCGAGGCGGAGAGGCCCACCCGGGCAAGGCGTGCGACGAAGGCCGAGGCGGTCGAGAGCGACGACGGCGAGGGCGAGGGCGAGGAGGCCGAGCAGTCCGACGAGCCCGAAGAGGCCGCGAAGCCTGCTCCCGGCCGAAGCACCCGAGCCCGCCGACCGGCGGCCGCCAAGGCCGCGGCCGCCGAGGGAGACGCAGAGGAGGCCGCCCCGGCCCCGAAGCGGCAGCGTTCCCGCAAGCCCGCGGCTGCCTCCGGGACGAACACCGAAGCGGTCGAGCCAGAAGCAGCAGGAGACCCCGGATCCCCTGAGGAGACCGCCGTCGACGGCGATACTCCCGCAACTCCACGCAAGCGCACCCGCCGCGGCACCCGTGGCGGCCGCAACCGCAAGCCGAAGCCGGCCGTTGCGGCGAACGGGGACGCCGCCGCCGAGGAGCACGGTGTCGAAGAGCACGGTGTGGAGGAGCACGGTGTGGAGGAGCACGGTGTGGAAGAGCACGGTGACGCCCCGGAACGTGGTGTCGCTGACGAGAGCGAGCCCGGGTCCGAAGATCTCCTCGGGCCCGTGATCCATCTCCCGAGCCGGGAGCTGGGGGAAAACGGCGAGGAGCCGACAGACGGGGAGGCGCAGCCGGCCCGCTCGGCGACGCGGCGCGGCTCGCGCGGCGGACGCAATCGCCGGCGCAAGCCGGCCGCGACGACCGGCGAGAGCAGCGAGGGCGCCGAGAGCACCGAGAATGGCAGCGAGAATGGCAGCGAGCCCGTCGCCCAGCCCGCGGCAGCCGCCGTCGACAGCGGCGCCGAAGACAACTGGGAATACACGCCGATGAGCGAGTGGGGGGACGTCTAACCGCTACACTGCAGGGCCGCGGGCGAGCAACGCCCGCGTTTGTACGCCCGGAGCTATTGGACACGCAAATGGACTACGCAATCATCAAACTCGGGAACAAGCAGCATCGCGTCCGCGACGGCGAGACGCTCGTCGTCGACCGTCTGCCGACCGAGCGAGGGAAAGACGTTCGAGCCGGTCGTCCTGCTCGGCGACCTCCCGGTCACCGCAACGGTGCTCTCACACGAGCGCGGGCCGAAGATCCTGATCGGCAAGTACCGCCGCCGCACCGGCTACAAGCGCCACAACGGCTTCCGCGCCGCGACCTCACGCGTCGAGATCACGCTCGGCGCCGGCGGCTCGAGGCGCGCGGCCGCGAAGGCGGCGCCGCCGAAGGTCGAGAAGACCGAGGAGCCCGCCGTCGAGGCCGCAGCGGAGACCTCACAGAGTCACCATCAGGCGGCCGGCCACACGCCCCATCCGAAGATCGAAGCGCCGCTTGCGAGCCCGCCCGAGGGCTACGAGAAGATGACGATCGCGCAGCTCGCGGAAGCCGCGAAGGGATGGAGCGTGACCGAGCTCGACGAGGCCATCACCTACGAGACCGAGACGAAGGCTCGCAAGGGCGCTCTCACGGCGCTCGAGTCCGCACTCGAGAAGCACAACGAGGCCGACGAGCAGGACGAGACGGCGACGCAGGAGGAGGCACCCGATGGCGCATAAGAAGGGACTCGGTTCGTCGAAGAACGGCCGTGACTCGAACCCGCAGTATCTCGGCGTCAAGATCTTCTCCGGCCAGGATGTTCGTTCCGGACAGATCATCGTGCGCCAGCGAGGCTCCAGGTTCCGGGCGGGCCCGGGCACGAAGATGGGTCGCGACGACACGATCTTCGCGATTCGCGACGGCAAGGCCGAGTTCCGCAAGAGCGGCGAGCGCCGCTCGGTCGCCGTCATCGACGCGGAGTAGCCCGCTCCGGCGCCTGACTTGTTCGTGAGCTCCGTCGAGCCTACGCTCACACGTGTTCTCTGACCGGGCGCACTTCCAGGTGAAGGCCGGCCGTGGCGGCGACGGTGCGCTGTCGTTCCGGCGCGAGAAGTACGTCCCGAAGGGAGGCCCCGACGGCGGCGACGGAGGCGACGGAGGCGACGTGATCGCCGTCGCGGACCGGGACCTGCGCGACCTCACCTCGCTGCAGCGCCGAAAGCTGATCGCGGCGCCGAAGGGCGGCAACGGCCGCGGTGCTCGCAAGCACGGCGCGAACGGGGAGAACGTCGAGATCCACGTGCCGGTCGGCACCCAGGTGTTCGACGGGGAGGACCTCGTGGCCGACCTGGCTCATCCGGACGCGCGCGTTCGCCTCGCCCGCGGCGGCCGGGGTGGTCGCGGCAACTCCCGCTTCGTGAGCTCGACGCGTCAGGTGCCGCGGTTCGCCGAGGTGGGGTTCCCCGGCGAGGACAGGGAGGTGGAGCTCCACCTGAAGCTGCTCGCCGACGCCGCGCTCGTCGGCCTGCCCAATGCCGGCAAGTCCTCGCTGATCTCGCGGCTCTCGAATGCGCGGCCGAAGGTCGCCGACTACCCGTTCACGACGCTCGAGCCGGTGCTCGGAACGGTCGAGTCACCGGACGGCCGCCAGCTCGTCGTCGCCGACGTCCCCGGCCTGATCGAGGGCGCGAGCGAGGGGATCGGGCTCGGGCACGAGTTCCTCGCCCATCTCGAGCGCGCGCGCAGCCTCCTGCACGTGATCGACGCCTCGAAGCCCGCCGACGAGCAGTGGGAGACGATCGACGCCGAGCTCGTCGCCTACGGCGCGGGCCTCGACCTGCTGCCCCAGATCGTCGTCCTGAACAAGATCGATCTCGAGCCCGATCCCGGGTTCGCGATCTCCGATGGGCGGATCACGGCCGTCTTCAGGGTTTCGTGCGCGACCGGCGCGGGGATCGAGGAGCTGCGGAAAGCGCTCTTCGGGCTCGTCCCGGAACCGTCGCAGCTGCTCGGGGAGGATGATGCCGTGGCGGACTTCCTCGTCTACCGCCCCGAGCCCAAGCCGCGCCGGTGGAGCATCTTCCGCACCCAGGACGGGTACCGCGTCGTCGGGACGCCCCCGAGCGAGGAAGAGCTCGAGCGCGCACTCGTCGCAGCAGGCGTGCGCAAGGGCGCCTCGGTCGAGATCGGCGAGGAATCCTTCGAGTTCTTCCCGTGATCGGGCTCTTCGGCGGCGCGTTCGACCCACCGCACAACGGTCACGTGGCGCTGCTCTCGCGCGCCGGCCGGCAGTTCGGGCTCACCGAGCCGGTGGTGATCGTCACGTCCGATCCCGGGCACAAGGCGGTCGAGACGCCCGCGCCTGTCAGGCTCGAGCTCGCCCGTGCGGCTTTTCCAGGAGAGACGGTCGAGCTCGACGACCACGCCCGCACGATCGGGATGCTCCGCGATCATCCGGAATGGGAGGGGGCGGTGTTCCTGCTCGGCGCCGACGAGTTCGCCGGCTTCCTCGGCTGGAAGGAGCCCGAGGCGGTTCTCGGCCTCGTCAGGCTCGGCGTGGCGACGCGGCCGGGCTTCCCCCGTGAGAGCCTCGATGCCGTCCTGGCACAGCTCGAGCACCCCGAGCGTGTTTCGTTCTTCGACCTGGAGCCGCTGCCGATCGCCTCAAGCGAGCTCCGCCGCCGTCTCGACCGGGGAGACGATGTGAGCGCCCTCGTCCCCGCGGCGGTCTGGGCGCTCATCGAGCGCGACGGCCTCTACGGCCGCGGCGGCTACACTGGCCGCGCTTGACGTCTATCGAACAGGCTCGCCGGATTGCGGTGCTGGCACAGGAGAAGCTCGCGAGGAATGTCGTCATCCTCAGCATGGGCCCGGTGTGCAGCTACACGGACTACTTCGTCGTCTGCACGGGGCTGAACCCGCGCCAGACGAAGGGCATCTTCGATGAGGTACACGCTCGCCTGAAGGACGACGGGCTCCGCCCGCGCTCCGTCGCCGGCGAGCGCGAGGCGACGTGGATCGTCGCCGACTATCTCGACGTCGTCCTGCACGTCTTCACCCCGGAGGCGCGGGACTTCTACCGCCTCGACGACCTCTGGGGCGACGTCGAGCAGGAGCCGCTCGACGAAGCGGCAAGCGCCTGAGTCTGTTGTCTACTTAGGACACGTTCGTCTGATCGGTGCGGTATCGTTCGCGTTGTTGCACGAACTGACGACAAACCAAAAAGGGCTCGATCGCTGAGGACGCCGTATTGCCGGGCGCGTTATGCGTGGAATCGGGGTCTCCCGGCCGCTGCGAAGACGAGCGCTACGACCTGATTCTCGACCTCAGGCGGCTCGGCTGTCGCGCACACAGTGCAAGTGGGCGGTCCGCGCACGGAGACGTCGTTGTCGTCCGGCTGTTCACGCGTCGCGACGAGGGCCTTCCGGTTTGATCCGTAAGACGCTACACACCGAGGAGATCGATGCTGATCGCCGCCTATTGCGCGGAGCTCGACCGCTGCTACTTCCTTCCTGCCCAGCCAGTTCGGGAGCAAGCGGCTCGTGCATCTTCGGCTCTCGCCCTCGCGGAACAATCAAACGTGCGAAGTTCAACTCGGCGGCCGAGTACGAGTTCGCCGCTAGACTGACGGGAGCTTCCAGGGCCCATAGCTCAGCTGGGAGAGCACTGCGCATGGCAGCCAAGAGGCCGTCGGTTCGAGCCCGACTGGGTCCATCTCCGTCAACGACGCGATGCCCTGCGCGCAGGGCATCGCCCGCCGGACAGTCCCGCCGCTGCTCCACTCCCATCGCGAGCAGCCGGTCTTCCGGCTTGATCATGTGGTTATGGTCGTCGAGCCTGCGTTCGATCTCGACCCATTTCACCTACCGTGCTGAGCCGTCCTGCTTCGCCCACTGATACGGCGTGTCCATCGCATGTGCCCGGCCGACGTTCGGCGCGCCGGTCGGCGGGCGGAGCGGACGATCGGCGGGTCCCTCGTGTCCGGTCCTTCGCGTCGTCGGTCTTGCGCGTCGACCGGCTCTTCGTCCGGAATCGGCCACACCTGGCGTTGAGCCCGTCACGGCCAGAGCCCGTCGCATTCTCCTCTCGCGGTCGCTCGGCGGGTGAAAGCCACCCGCGAGGCTTCCCGGGCATCGCGCGGGCATAGGCACGCGGGAGTGCGGTCCGGATACCTAGACTCGGCCGGATGAGCGCGATCGAGACCGTGAGGCTCGTCCGGGAGTTTCGGAAGGGCCCGCGGGCGGTGGACGGGATCGATCTCTCGGTCGAGCCCGGCGAGATCTACGGCTTCCTCGGCCCGAACGGCGCCGGCAAGTCGACGACCGTGCTGATGTTGACGACGCTCCTGCCGCCGACCTCGGGGACGGCACGGGTCGGCGGTTTCGATGTGGTGAAGCAGGGCCCGGAGGTCAGGAAGACGATCGGCGCCGCGCTTCAGGAGGCGGCGCTCGATCCGCTCCTGACCGGCCGCGAGCATCTCCGCCTCCAGGCTGCACTCCAGGCGCTTCCAAGAAATCGCCGTCAGTCGCGCGCCGACGAGCTTCTGGCCCGGGTCGGCCTCGAGGAGGCCGCGGACAGGAGGGTCAAGGGCTACTCGGGCGGGATGAAGCGCAGGCTCGATCTCGCGCTCGCGCTGGTGCACGAGCCCCGGATCCTGTTCCTCGACGAGCCGACGACCGGCCTCGACATCCAGAGCCGGACGGCGCTCTGGGAGGAGGTTCGCCGCCTCGCCAAGAACGAGGGCGTCACGGTCTTCCTCACCACCCAGTACCTCGAGGAGGCAGACGTCCTCGCCGATCGGGTCGGGATCATCGACCACGGCCACATCGTCGCGGAGGGCTCTCCGGATGAGCTCAAGCGCGAGGTGGGCCGCCCGACCGTCGAGGTGATGCCTGCCGACCCCGAGGACGAGGCCCGCACCGCTTCGATCCTCGAGCGCTTCGGGGAGCTCGTCCCGGCAACCCGCGGCGTCGCCGTGCGCCTGCGAAGCGGACAGGCGGACCTTGCCGAGATCGTTCGAGCGCTCGACGCCGAGAGCCTGGCCGTCGGGCAGCTCCAGCTGCACCAGCCCTCCCTCGACGACGTGTTCCTCGCGAAGACCGGCCGCTCGCTCGAGGGCGCCGGCGACGACGAGGACGCGGAGCCTTCCAAACTCACTCTGGAACCCGCATGAGCCTTCTCGCGGACCAGATCTATCTGCTCGGCCGCCGCTCGGTCGTGCGGACGCTTCGGCAGCCGGCGAACATCATCGCGCCGGTGCTGTTCCCGCTCATGCTGCTCGCCGTCAACTCCGGCGGCCTTCGGGCCGAGACGCACCTTCCCGGCTTCCCGACGCAGTCCGCCGTCGCCTTCCTGCTCGCCGTCCCGTTCATCCAGGGCGCGCTCTTCGCCACGATGAACACCGGTACGGACCTGGCTCGGGACATCCAGACCGGCTTCCTGAGCCGGCTCTCGCTGACCCCGATGCGCGGGATCGCGCTGCTCGCCGGCCAGCTCGGCGGCACGGTGGTGCTCGCGCTGTTCCAGGCCGCCGTGTACCTTGCCGTCGGCTACGCGGTCGGGGTACGGTTCGCGAGCGGGCTTGCGGGCGTGCTCGTGCTGTTCGGGCTCTACGTGCTGGTCGCGCTCGCCTTCGGCGCGCTCGGAGTGCTGGCGGCGCTCCGCACCGGCTCGGGCGAGGCCGTGCAGGGGCTCTTCCCGGTGTTCTTCGTGTTCCTCTTCATCTCGTCGATGGCGATCCCGCGCAACCTGATGAGCGTCACCTGGTTCCGTGACGCCGCGAGCGTGAACCCGGTCTCGTACCTGATCGAAGGCGTGCGAAGCCTGATCATCATCGGCTGGGACGCGGAGGCGCTCGCGCTCGCCTTCCTCTTCGCCGGCACGATCGCCGGCGTCGCCGTCTTCCTTGCGGCCTGGGCGCTTCGGCAGAGGCTCGCCGCCTCGTGAACCAGCTCGCGGTCGCGGAGGGCGTCGCCTGGCGGATGCTCCACAACTTCTTTCACAACAAGGCGCTGCTGATCCCCTCGGTTGCCTTCCCGCTGTTCTTCTTCACCGCGTTCGCAGGCGGTCTCTCCGGGATCCAGCACACGCCGGGCTTCTCCTTCGCCGGCGGCTACACCGCGTTTCAGTACGTCTTCGTCCTGCTTCAGTCCGCCGCCTTCGCCGGGGTCTTCACAGGCTTCGGGATCGCGCGCGACTTCGAGAGCGGCTTCGCACGGCGGCTGATGCTCGCCGCTCCGCATCGCAGCGGGATCGTGCTCGGCTACGGCGCCGCGGCACTCGTCCGCTGGCTCGTCACCGGATCCGTCCTCACGGTGATCGCCCTCGTCTTCCAGATGAAGATCGGCGGCGGCGCGGCCGACCTCGTCGGGCTCTACACGCTTGCCGCGATCGTGAACATCGCCGCGACGCTCTGGGCTGCCGGGGTGGCGATGCGGCTTCGCTCGATGCAGGCTGGGCCGATCATGCAGATGCCGGTCTTCCTGATCCTCTTCTTCGCCCCGGTGTACGTGCCGCTCTCGCTCCTCCACGGCTGGATTCACGGCGTTGCGGTCGTGAATCCGCTCACCCGGGTGCTCGAGGCCGGGCGCGGCTTCATCGGCGGCACGCCAACCCAGGTCTTTGCCGCCTATCTGGCCGCAGCGGGGCTCGGTGCGCTTTTCTGCGCCTGGGCGATACGCGGGCTCCGGAACGCCGAGGCTGCCGGCTGAGCCGATTACGCTTTTTCGGTTAAGCCGCAAGCAGCGACGAGCCGGGTCAGGTATCCCTCACGGGCGATGAGCCGCCGAGCCTTCGTTCCCGCCGCGGGCGCCGTGCTCCTGCTCGGCCTGTTCGCTGCGGCCGCACTGGCGCAAACCCCCGCCAACGCGAGGTCATGTCCCTCGACGTCAGTCGTCGGCGGCGCGCTCGGGGTCAAGGTGAAGGCCCCGTCCTCGACGAAGACCACCTATGCCAAATCGTGCATGTACTCGACGGGCACGCTGGTTCCGGTCAAGGTCGGTTTCCAGGAAGACACCTCGTCGACGTTCGCCACCTCCGAGAAGGCGGCGGGCAAGCTCGTTCCGCTGACCGTGATCCACGGCCTGGGAGCGGCAGCCTGGGCGACCAAGCTCCCGGGCGAGCTCCAGGTCTTCGACGGTCACGGCACGACGATCAAGATCCAGGCCCCGCTCGTGGCGACGGCGAAGCTCGAGGCCCTCGCCCGCAAGCTCGTCTGACGGCTTCCGGCTCCGGCGGCGAAGATACCGCCGTGATCCTCGAGCGGTACTACCTCGGCTGCCTGGCTCATGCCTCCTACCTCGTCGGCGACGAGGGGAGCGGTTTCGCCGCGGTGATCGATCCGCAGCGCGACGTCGACGGCTACCTCGCGGATGCCGGGCGGCTCGGCCTCCGGATCGAGCATGTCGTCCTCACGCACCTGCACGCCGACTTTCTCGCCGGTCACCTCGAGCTGCGGGACCTCGCTGGGGCGAAGATCCATCTCGGCGCACGCGCCGCGGCCGAATACGAGTTCGCGCGGCTTGCCGACGGCGATCGGATCGACCTCGGCACGGTGAGGCTCGAGACGCTCGAGACTCCGGGCCACTCGCCGGAATCGATCTCGATCCTCGTCTACGACCTCCTCGCCGACGGGGAGCATCCGCACGCGGTCCTCACGGGCGACACGCTCTTCATCGGCGATGTCGGCCGGCCGGACCTGCGAGCCTCGCTCGGCTGGAGTGCCGAGGAGCTCGGCTCGCTGCTCTACGAATCGCTTCACAGAAAGCTGCTGTCGCTTCCCGACGAGACGCTCGTCTATCCGGCGCACGGGGCCGGCTCGCTTTGCGGCAAGCACCTGAGCACCGACACGGTCTCGACGATCGGGATCCAGCGCGGGTACAACTACGCGCTCCAGCCGATGAGCCGCGAGGAGTTCATCGAGGTGGTGACCGCCGACCAACCGGACTCACCCGCGTACTTCAGCTACGACGCCGTCCTCAACGCGAAGGAGCGCCCGACCCTCGACGTGGCGCTCGGCGATGAGCTCGGCCCGCTCTCGCTCGGTGAGGTGCTCGGCCTCGCCGCAGAGCACGCGCAGCTCCTCGACACCCGGACGAGCGCCGACTTTGCCGGCGCCCACCTGCGCGGTAGCGTCAACATCGGCCTCGACGGCAGCTACGCCACGTGGGCTGGCACGCTCCTCGACCACGAGCGGCCGATCGTGGTCGTCGTCGCTCCGGGCCTGCAGCACGAGGCGGCGCTGCGGCTCGGGAGGATCGGGTTCGACAACGTGGCCGGTTACCTGGACGGCGGGATGATGGCGCTCCACGGCCGCCCGGAGCTCGTGGAGCGAATCGAGAGGATCACGGCCGCGACCCTCGGCGAGCAGCTCGCAGGGGCCGATCCGCCGCTCGTGCTCGACGTGCGCACCCAAGCCGAGCGCGACGAGCTCGCGGTGGACGGGAGCGTGTCGATCCCGCTCGGGCACCTCCTGGAACGGTTGGACGAGCTCCCCGTCGACCGCGAGCTCGTCGTCCATTGTGCGACGGGCTATCGCTCCTCGACCGCGGCAAGCATCCTCCGCCGCGAAGGCTTCGCTCGGGTCTTCGACCTCGTCGGCGGCCTCACCCGGCCGATCAAGCCTCCGTCAACGCGATCAGCTTGAGCAGCGTGTTCCAGTTCCGGGCAGTGCCCTTTACGCCGAGTTGCCGCTCGAACCAGTCGAGCGTGAGCTTCGTTCTTCCCGAGCCTGCGGGGAAGCGAAGGTAGACCTCGCGGCCGGCCGCCTGGAACAGATCCCCGGCGAGCGATCCGGGTCGAGCCCGGCGATCGCGGTCCCGGCCGGCAGCCGGTCGAGAAAGAGCACGTGAAGCTTCGACGGTTCGTCCTCGGCTTCGGGGAAGGGGTTCGCGGCCGCGATCGAGACGAGCTCGGCGGGCGTGCGCAGGATCACCGTGACGTTCTGCCCGAACCGTCTTGCGATCGCCTCCTCGAGCGCGCGGGCGACCACGTCGGGCCTTCCGCCCGCGCTCCGGAAGACGACGTTCCCGCTCTGGATGTAGGTCGCGACCTCACCGTGACCGAGCGAGCCGAAGAGCTCGGCCAGTTCCCGCATCGGGATCTTCGCGTGCCCACCGACGTTGATCCCGCGCAGGAGTGCGGCATGGGTCCGAGAGGCGGCCATCGACACACCATTCTCGCGTCTCCGCGGGCTGTGCGCGGCCCGGCCTCGGGAGCGGCTGCCGTCCGCGGCAGCCGCTCGAGTAGCGAAGGCCTACGCGCTTCTGAGTGCGCCCCGAAACGGGAACCCGCGGCCGCGGCGGTCATCCGGGGCGAGCTGCCGTGCCCGCAGCTCGAGGAGCGGCATCAGGTGCGCCGTCGGGCGGAACGGATCCGCCAGGGGCGAGCCGGTCCCGAGCGGGTAGGCGGCCACGACGATCCCGTCGACCTCGGCAACCACGTGCCGGCCCGTCGGAGAGGGCACGCCCTCGAGCTGGGCGAGGCTGTCCAGGGCCTCGTCGTCGCGAACGGAGCAGAGCCTCAGCACGACGGCCTCCGACGGCGCCGGTGCGACTTGCGGCTGCTGGTTCAGGAACGCGCGCCGGCCCCCTCGTTCGAGCTCGCGTGCGTTGTCATGAAGCGTCATCTGTAGGAAGTCCGGATGCATCTCATTCCCTCCTCTTCGTCTCTCCCATAACCCGTGTTAGGATGATACAGGTTATGTAACCAGCAAAGCAAGTTGAAAGGTTAGGAATTTCCATGGTTGGGACAGAGCTCGTTCGGGACTTCGTGAACACCCGGGATCTCCTCGACGGGATCGAGGAGCTCGGCACGCCGGCTGCGCTCGCGACGTGGTTCGCCGCGCACGGACTGGGGAAGGTGGACGCGACCGACGGCGAGCTCGCGCACGCGCTCGAGCTCCGGGAGGCGCTGAGGCGCCTGCTGCTCGCGAACACCGGGCTCGAGGTGGACACCGACGCGGCGTACGCCGTGCTCGACGCAACCGCGAGCCACGCCAGGGTCGAGCTGCGCTTCGAGCACGGCGAGGCGAGACTCGTGCCGGCGGTGGACGGCACAGCTGCCGCACTCGGCCGGATCGTGATCGCGGTCCACGGGGCGATGGCCGACGGCTCGTGGGCGCGGTTGAAGGCATGTCGCGCCTCCGACTGCGAATGGGCCTTCATCGACGGTGCCCGCAACCACTCCCGGGCGTGGTGCTCGATGCGAAGCTGCGGAAATCGTGAGAAGGCGCGTGTCTTCCGCGAGCGCCACCGGACGACGAACGCCTAACGCACCGCCACGTGCGCGTAGGCGGTGTTGCTGCTGAACTGGTCGAACTGCCACTGCGTCACGTCGGAGCCGACGATGTGGACGTTGTTCGGCGAGAGGTACGGAACCCACGGCACGACCTTTGTCATCAGCGTTCGGTCGAGGTCCTCGTAACAGGTCTCTCGCGGCTGCCCTGCCAGTGCGGCACACCGGTCGAGCTGGCCGTCGACGCTCGGGATGCCGGTCACGGTGCCGGTCACGCCGAGCGCTTTCGCCTGCGCGGGCTTCATCCCGACGAGCGAGTAGTTCGTGTTCCCCTGTGGGATGATCGTCCGCCCATCGAAGAGCGGCGAGAAGAACGTCAGCGCGTCCGCATAGTCCTTGAACCAGCCGGGGAAGACCGCGATCGCGATGTTCTTCGAGGTGGTCTCGAGCGTCGGGTAGGCACCGTTCACCGTCGCGACGTGGAACGTGATCCCGAGCTTCTCCGCGTCTGCCTGCACGATCGGGACCATCCGCTGGTACGCAGACTGGGTGTCCGTCAGGAGCAGCACGTTCTTGCAGGCCGGGGCTCCGCACGTGCCGTTGCCGTCGACGTCGTACTTGGATCCCTTCATCGCCGCCTTCGCCTTGGCCAGGCTGCCGGTGTCGCCCGGGGTCTTGTACGGAGCGAACTCGGAGAGCTGGTTGCCGAAGATCGAGTCCGGCACGATGTGGTTCGCGATCTTGCCGAGATCCGGGCCGCCCCAGACCTGGCGGAGCGCCGTCTTGTCCATGATCCAGTTCATCGCGCGACGCACATGGATGTCGTCGAACGGGGGCTGCGTGAGGTTCATCGACAGATAGGAGGTGCCGTCTGCCGGGTTCAGGTGGAGGTAGCGGCGCTTGGACGGGCTCGAGTACTGCTCGAGCGCCTGCGGGGGCACGCTCGGGCCGTTCTCGTCCTCGAGCTCGCCAGCGCCGACCCGGTCGACGATGTCGTTCGAGTTGGCGTCGATCGTGAACTGGAACTCGTCCGGGAAGTTCTGCCGGGCTGCCGGTGAGTCGGTCTTCGGGTCGTAGTCGGGATTCCGGACGAGCGTCAGGTTCGAGATCCCGTCGAAGCCGCTCATCCCCTTCAGCTTCGCGCACGAGGAGTCGTCGACCTTGTCGGCGCCCTCGATCATGTAGGGCCCGGTCGAGACCACGTCCTTCCCGTACTTGCCGGCCTGGCCCTCGAAGCACTTCCCGACCTCCGACGGGATCGGCCCCGTGGCCGGCATCGCCATCCGGTAGAGGAAGTCGCCGGTCGGTTTGGTCAGGTCGAAGACGATCGTGCTCGCGTTCGGCGTCTTGATCCCGGCGATCGTCTTCGCCTTGCCCGCACCGTAGGCGTCGAAGCCGACGATCGGCGAGTAGTAGAAACCGTACTCGGCGCCGTCCTTCGGGTGGGCGATCCGCTCCATCGCGTAGAGGATGTCCCTCGAGGTCACCTCCCGGTCGACGGGTGGGCCGAACTTCACGCCGTGCTTGAGATGGAAGGTGTAGGTCTTGCCGCCGTTCGTCGGCTTCGGGACGCTCGTGGCGATGTCGGGCACGAGCACGTTCCCGGCCGGGCCGGCGACGTGGTCGTAGCCCACGAGCGTGCGGATCATCAGGTTCGAGAAGATGTCGAAGGAGTAGGTGTAGTACTCACCGGTCGGATCGAAGCCGTCGGTGAAGCCGAAGGCCTGCTCGAAGGCGACGCGGTAGGTGCCGCCGGGCTTCGGGCCGCTCGCGTGAGTCGGCTTCGCCTGGGCGGCGGTGAGCGCGATCATCATCACGGCGACGAGCGCGGCGACGACCGTCGTCGCGGCGCAGATGCGTGTTTTCCGGCTCACGATTCGACCACCTTCCTCTCCTGGGTTCCCGGCCGGGACGCGCCGGTGCCGCCATCCTCTCAGTTCGAGCGCCCTGGCCCAAATGGCCACTAGCCGGCCGGGATCGAGCCGGGCAGGATCGAAATCGTGTTCCAGTGCCGGTACGAAGTTGTCACCCGCACGTTGCATTCTTGCCGGTATGTTGTCGATATCGACAACAGGAGGCGTGAATGTACGCGCAGTTGACAAGCGAGCTCCTCGATCTGACGGCCGAGGTCAAGGGGCGAAAGAGCTCTTCGTTCGCGATGCTGATCGTCTGTTGCAGCAGTAGCTGCTGCTGCGGCGGACGGGTCGGCAGCGGAGGAGACGACTGAGCCACAAGGCTCCGATCCGGCCGCTGCTGGCTCCCTGGTACCGCCTCGTCGAGGACGGCGACCGGCTCCTACTCGAACACGGGCGCTCGGTCGTCGTCCTCGAAGGACGGGCGGTGCGGGTCTTGCTGCCCGCTCTCCTGCCGCTGCTCGACGGCACCAGGACGGTCGACGAGGTCGTGGCCCGCCTCGGAGAGCCGGCGCGTCCTGCCGTCGAGCTCGCGCTCGGCCTCCTCGATACGAACGGCCTGCTCACGGAGGGCCCGGGCACCGAGCCCGGGGCGCCGCCCTCGTCCTCCGCGCTCGCAGCGCTCTATGGGATCGCTCCGTCCGCGGCCGTCGAGCGTCTGCGCCTTGCCTCGGTCGCCGTCGTCGGCGACTCCGGGACAGCCGAGGTCGTTGCCAGGCTTCTGCGCTCCGCAGGTGTTGGTGCGGTTGTCCGGGGAGGCTGGGACGGCGTCGAGGAGGCGGACCTTGTCGTCGTGGCGCCGTCCGCGGTCGAATTGCCCGGCGTTCCGAGCTGGAACGGGCTCGCACTCGAACGCGGGATCCGCTGGCTCGGGATGAGGCCGTTCGACGGCCTCGTCGCCTCCGTCGGCCCCCTCGTGGTACCGGGCGAGTCGGCCTGTTACGAGTGCCTGCTCCACCGCCTTGCCGCTCATCTCGAATACGGTCGCGATCTCGTCCGGATCGAGTCGTCGCCCCTCGCGGCGGGCGAGCTCGCGCCGATCGATGCGATCGCGGCCGGGGTCGCCGCGCAGCTCGCGCTCGGCTGGGTCGCGGGCCTCGACACGACCCTTCCGGGAGCACTCCATGTGCTCGAGCTGCGCCCCGTCCCGTCCTTGACCTCGCATCCGATCCTGCGAGTCCCCCGCTGTCCGGCTTGCTCGAGCGCCGAACGCCTTGCACCGCCGCTCCCATGGCACGAAGCCGAGTCGGTGGCGGCGTGATCGGTGCGCTCTCACCGCGTCTTCGGCGTGCCGTTTCGCCGTACACCGGCATCGTGACCTCCGTCGAGGAGTGCCTTGCCTCCACGAGCGAGCCCCGGCTCTTCCAGGCGGCCTGCGAGGTCGGCCGGGGCAAGGTGCTGCTCGGTAGCTCGCTCGAGCATCTGACCGGCATCGGCGGTACCGGCACCTCACGGTCGGAAGCGGCCTCAGCGGCGGTGGGGGAGGCGATCGAGCGCTACTCGGCGACGTACGTCCCCACCGAGAAGCTCGTTGTCGCGGCGGCCCGCGAGCTACCCGGGGCGGTCGCCCCGCACCGGTTCGCGCTGTTCTCCGAGCGCCAGCTCGAGTCGGACGGGTTCCCCTTCGAGCGCTTCGCCGAAGACACCAGGATTGCCTGGATCGAAGGGCGCGAGTTGCCGGGCGGGCGTCCTGCCTTCCTGCCGGCCGAGCTCGTCTACCTCGGAGCGGCATCACCGGTCGGGGCCTCGTCGATCGGCTACGCGACGAGCAGCGGCCTTGCCTGCGGCGAGACCAGGCTCGAGACGCTCGTGCGGGGACTGTTCGAGCTCCTCGAACGCGACGCGTTCATGATCCTCTGGACAGGCCGGCTTTCGCTGCCGCTGCTCGCGTTGCGCTCCCCCTCGTTCGAACGCACCGGGCTCACATTCTCGGCCGTCGACCTTTCGGTCTTCCACCGCGTTCCGACGGTCCTCGGGGTGGTGCGAGCCCCGGCAGGGTTCCCGGGGGCCGTCGGCGTGGGCGCAGCGGCGGCACCGACGGTCGAACGAGCATGGTGGAAGGCACTCGCGGAGGCCTTCGCCTGCCGCTCCGCAGGGGCCAAGCTCGCGCTCCTCCAGGCCGGCGAGGAATCGGCGGTGGAGAGCGGCGTCGCCACCTTCGAAGACCACATCGTTCGCTACGCGGAGCACACGCATGCCTCTGCCACGGCGTTTCTCGACGCCAGCCCGGTTCGGGTGCCTGCCGCCTCGATCGCGCCGCTCGAGGGTGAGGCAATGGAGGCCTGGCTGGCGGCGCTCTGCAACCGGATCGAGGCCGCGGGAGCGTCCGCCTACACGGTCGACGTCACCTCACCCGACGTGGCGGAGCTCGGACTCACGGTCTCCCGCGTGGTCACGCCCGAGCTCTGCCGTCTCGACGTCTCCCACGATGCGCGATTCCTCGGCGGCTCCCGGCTCTACGAAGCCGCCAAGGGCCTCGGCCTGCGGCCGGACATCCTCGAGGAGGACGGCGTGAACCCCGACCCCCATCCATTTCCATGAGGCACGTTCGGACGGCACCGGAGCGGACGATTCCCACGGCGCAGTTCGCCTCGCTCGTCTACGGCGACCGCGGCGTCTCGCTCGACGACCCCGCCGAGACGTTCCACGAGGCCTCGCGCCTCTACCCGAACATCGCACCGGAGCGGCTCGACGTGCTCACGGAGCTCTCACTCGGGCGAGAGCTCGCTCGCACCGCCTCGCGCTCCGGCCGCACCCACGACCACCGAGCCGTGGTGGCGCTGCCACCGCCGTTGCCCCTGCGGATCCGGCTCGGCGAGGCGATCGAGAGGCGGAGATCGGCGTCGCCTCGGGTGCTACGCCCGATCCGGTTGCGCGAGCTCGCGACGGTCCTCGCGTGCTCGTACGCCGCACGGGGTCGCACGAGAGCGGAGATGCGGCGTCCGATCCCGTCGGCGGGAGCCCTGTATCCCCTCGAGCTCTATGTCCTTGCGCAGGCCGTCGATCGGCTCGCGCCGGCCGTCTATCACTACCACGCCTTCCGGCACGGCCTCTCGCTGCTCGGGCCGGTCGACCGGAGCGCGGTGCGTGAGGCCTTCGCCGATGCGGCCGTCGCCGACAGCGCTTCTGCGATCGTCGTCGTGACCGCGGTCTTCTGGCGCTCTCGGTTGAAATACGGTCAGCGCGGATATCGATTCACGCTCCTCGAGGCGGGCCACCTCGTCCAGAACGCCGTTCTCGTGGCTGCCCAGCTCGACCTCGCGGCGCTGCCGTTCGGTGGGTTCTACGACCGCCGGCTCGACGAGGTCGTGGGCGCCGACGGCCTCGACGAGGCCAGCGTGCACGTGCTCGTCCTCGGTGGCGCTGCGTGACAGGCCGGCTGGTGTGGGCGCGGCTCGCGCTCGCCGGCGGGCTCTCGATCGTGCTGCTCGTGGTGCTCTCGCCCCCTCGGCCGGGGCTCCGAGGGTCTGCGCTCGGAGCGGTAGCGGCGGGTGTGGGGGCGGGCACGATTCTCTTCGTGACGGTCGCGAGACGGCGTCCGTTTGTACCGTCCCTCACGTCGAATGCGGTTGCCAAGTGCTCCATCCTCGCGGTCGCGGCAGCCAACGAAGAGGTTCTCTGGCGCCGCGTCGCGCTGGGTGAGCTTCTCCACTCCGGAGCCGCCGCCGCGCTCGCCGGAAGCACCCTCGGCTTCGCACTCGGCCATCGCTCCCGGACCGGCCTGCACCTCGGAACGGGTCTCGTGTTCGGCGGCCTGTACCTCGCAACAGGTGCGCTCCTCGCCTGTATCGCCGCGCACTTCACCTACAACCTCTGCCTCCTCGCGCTTCACGAACGGGCACGGCAGAGTGCGGGGCTCGTCCGGTGATCGCGGCGGAGCTCGACCGGGTGACCAAGCGATTCGGGCGGGCGACGGCTCTCGATGACGTCTCGTTCGTCGTGCGCGAGGGCGAGGTCGTGGCGCTCCTCGGCCCGAACGGCGCCGGCAAGAGCACCGCGGTCGCGACGCTGCTCGGCCTGCGGCGCCCCGACGAGGGCACAGCCCGGCTCTTCGGAGGCGATCCGCGCCGGCCGTCGACGCGGCGCGAGGTCGGGGCGACACCGCAGGAGACCACGTTCCCGGCCACGCTTCGCGTGCGTGAGGTGGTCGACCTCGTCCGTGCCCACTATGAGTGCTCGGTTCCCTCGAAGACGCTGTCTGAGCGGTTCGAGCTCGGACGCCTCGTGAACCGCCAGTTCGGGGGGTTGTCCGGCGGAGAGCGCCGGCGCGTGGGGGTTGCGCTTGCGTTCGCCGGCAGGCCGCGGCTCGTCGTGCTCGACGAGCCGACCGCCGGGCTCGACCGCGAGGCGCGTCACGCCGTCTGGGCGGCAATCCGCGCTCACACTCTCGAGGGGGGCGCGCTCCTGCTGACGACGCACCAGCTGGAGGAGGCTGACGCGCTCGCGCAGCGTGTCGTCCTCATCGAGCGCGGAACGATCGCCGCAGACGGCTCGGTCGGCGACGTGAAGGCCGCCGCGGGGCTGACGATGGTGCGGTTCAGAGCCGGCCGGGAGCTCGTGGTCGAGGGCGGCGAACGCGACGGCGACTTCGTCCGGGTCTTCACCCGCGACGCGGGCACAGAGGTCGAGCGGCTCGTGCGTGCAGGCATCGCTCTGAGGGAGCTCGAGGTTCGCCCGCTCACGCTCGACGAGGCACTCGCTTCCCGGGCGAGATCCCAATCGAGGCTGACCCAGTGAAGGCTGACCCAGTGAAGGCTCACCCAGTGAAGCTCGTGTTGCTGCACGCTCGAGCGATGACGGCGGAGCTCGTCCGCTATCCGGCGTATCTGGTTCCGACGCTGCTCTTGCCGACGGTCTTCTTCCTGTTCTTCGTCTCGCCGGGACCACCCCTCGCCGCGACGGCGCGGATGGCGACGTTCGCCGGGTTCGCGGTGATCGGGGTGGCGTTCTTCCAGTTCGGGGTCGGGATTGCGGTCGACCGGGCATCGCCCTGGGAGGCGTACCTGAGGACCTTGCCGGTCGGCCCGCTCGTCAGGCTCACGGCCCGGCTTCTCTCGGCGGTCGTCTTCGCCTGTGCAGCCGGGGGGCTGCTGCTGGTCACGGCGGTCACGACGAGCAGCGCGACCCTCTCACCCGACCGCTGGCTCGAGCTTGCAGTGGCGCTGCTCGCGGGCACGCTCCCGTTCGCGTTCCTCGGGATCGCGCTCGGGTACTGGGCCCCGGCCAAAGGGGCGCTTCCGATCGCCAACCTGCTCTACCTGGTTCTCGCGTATGCCGGCGGCCTCTGGATCAGACCGTCGGGGCTTCCACACGCCGTACGACCGGTCTCGCGGCTGCTGCCGACGCGTGCGCTCTCGGACGCCCTCGTCGCCACCGCGATCGGGGCCCGGCACCGACTGGTGGGCGTGGTTCGCGCTTGCCGGCTTCGCGGCGATCTTCGCGAGCTTCGCGGTCGCGGGCTACCGCCGCGACGAGGGACGGCGATTCACCTGACCTCGACGTGCCTCGCGGGATTCGAGCGGCACTGCCGCACACTCCGGCGACAGCTTCCCGTACACTTGCACCGCCTTGACGCTCTGGGAAGAACTCTTCGTGGTGCTGATCCTGCTCAAACTGCCCGTCGCGTATGTCGGGTACGTGCTCTGGTGGGCGATCAAGGCGGAGCCGGAGCTCGGAACCGAAGGAGGCACCGAAGGCATGAACTGGGCACCTTGGAGACGGCCGTCGCCGTCAGGCTCCTCGTCCCGTTCCCACCGTGGAACACCTGACCGCTCCGCGCGTCCGCCAGGGTCAGTCCCGCCGGCAGGAACGCGCTCGGGGGACGGCATGACCGCACAGCCCGAAGCCACGCCGGTCGGTGCAGGAACCGGCCGCGATCTGCTTTCGCTCGTCCTCATCATGATCGCTCTCGTGGGAGCCGCGGTAGAGCTGTTCTTCCGCCCGTTTCTCATCGCGCTCCCGGCGCTCGTGATCACGATGGTCGGGGTCTCGGTCAGCAACAAGCACCACCGCCTCGGCTTGATCGCGGCAGGCGCGATCATGGTCTGCTTCGTGATCGGCGCGGCGATCACGGTCTGGTACTCACGCCCCCTGTACTGACCCGCGCCGGGCGGGCAGGCCGCGGGCATCGGGTTTCGGCCCGCTCTCGGCCGACTCGGGCAGGAACCGCGAACCTGGTACAAAACAAGTGATTGCAATGGAAGACGTCGACGGCGTCAATGCCGGTTACGCGCGTCTGCTTCTCGACGAGTATCTCGACAACCCCGAGGCCGTCCAGCCGGAGTGGCGTGCGCTGTTCGAAGCGGGCGACAACCCGGTCGTTCGCGAGCTTCCGGGCCTCGCCCGGCTGCTCGAGCGAACGTCTCGAAACGGCGAAGCGGCTGCCGGCAACGGCCGTGCCGCGACCCCGGTCGCCGCTCCGTCGGAGCCTCCGGCCGCGGCAGCAGGGCCGAGCGATCCCCGGTTGCTCGGCGGCGTCGCGGCCGCGATGGCGCTCGTCAAGGCCCACCGTATGCACGGCCATCTCGCCGCGAGGCTCGACCCGCTCGGCGCCGAGCCGATTGGAGATCCCGCCCTCGACCCGCTCAGGCTGGAGCCGAAGCTCACGCCCGAGCTGCAGGCGCAGATCCCCACCTCGATCCTCCGCATCCACGTCGACGGCGACTCGCTGAAGGAGGCGCTCCCCCGGCTCAAGGAGACCTACTGCGGCCCGCTCGGCTACGAGATGGAGCACATCGGCGACCACGAGCAGCGCGTCTGGCTCCGGAAGGCGATCGAGTCCTGGCGCTTCCGCACCCCGCTCGAGCCCGAACAGCAGCGGCGCCTCTATGCACGGCTCTGCGAGACCGAGGGCATGGAGCGCTACCTCCGCCGCTCGTTCCTCGGTCAGAAGCAGTTCTCGCTCGAGGGCCTCGACGTGCTGATCCCGATGCTCGACGAGTCGATCGAGCTCGCCGCCGCATCCGGGTCGCGCGAGGTCGTCCTCGGGATGGCCCACCGCGGTCGGCTCAACGTCCTCGCGCACACGATCGGCCTCCCGTACGAGCAGATCCTCCGCGAGTTCGAGGGGGAGCGGACGATCGACGTCGTCGCCGCCGACGCCGAGGGCGGGACCGGCGACGTCAAGTACCACCTCGGCGCCGAGGGAGTCCGCTCCACCGCAAGCGGCACGATCGCCGTCACCCTCGCCGCAAATCCAAGTCATCTCGAGGCCGTCGACCCTGTGGTCGAGGGGATGACCCGCGCCGGGCAGACCGACCGCCGTTCGAGGGACGGGGCGCACGATCCCAAGGTGGCGATGCCGATCCTCCTGCACGGCGATGCTGCGTTCGCGGGGCAGGGGATCGTCGCCGAGACGTTCAATCTCTATGCGCTCGAGGGCTACTCGACCGGAGGCACGCTCCACATCATCACGAACAACCAGGTCGGCTTCACGACCGACCCGGCGCAGGGCCGCTCGACCCGCCACTCCTCCGACCTCGCCAAGGGCTACGACACCCCGATCATCCACGTCAACGCCGACGATCCCGAGGCCGCGATCTCGGCGATCCGGCTCGCGCTCGCCTACCGCGTTCGGTTCGGCCACGACGTCGTCATCGACCTCGTCGGGTACCGACGCTTCGGTCACAACGAGCAGGACGAGCCTGCCTACACGCAGCCGATCATGGCCGGCCAGATCGAGGGCCATCCGACCGTTCGCGAGCTCTACGGAGCGAAGCTCGTCGAGCGCGGCGTCATGACCGCGGAGGAGGTGCAGCGGCTCGACGACGAAGTCGCGACCAGGCTGCACGAGGCGCACGACCGCCTCCGCGCCTCGTTCGGCCAGAGCATCCCGGCGAAATCCCACGACGAGCAGCTGCCGCGCGAGGGCCAGGGCCACGTCGAGACCGCCGTCGGGGCGAAGCGGCTGCGACGGCTGACGCGGCGGCTGATGCGCGTCCCCGAGGGCTTCACGATCAACCCGAAGCTCGAACGCCAGCTCGAACGCCGCCTGGCAGCCCTCGACGAGGGCGGCATCGACTGGGGGCACGCCGAAGCGCTCGCGTTCGCCTCGCTTCTGCGCCAGGGAGTCCCGATCAGGCTCACCGGGCAGGACACCGAGCGCGGCACGTTCTCGCACCGGCATCTGGTCTTCCATGACGCCCGCACCGGCGAGATCGAGATCCCGATGCAGGGCCTGAAACGCTCCGAGGCATCGTTCGAGGTCTACAACTCGCCGCTCTCCGAATACAGCTGTGTCGGCTTCGAATACGGGTACTCGACCGCGGCTCCCGAGGCGCTCGTGCTCTGGGAGGCCCAGTTCGGAGACTTCGCGAACGGAGCGCAGACGATCGTCGACCAGTTCATCTCGAGCGGGCTCGCGAAGTGGAAGCAGACCTCGCGCCTGACGCTGCTACTCCCGCACGGCTACGAGGGCAACGGCCCCGAGCACTCGAGTGCCCGCCTCGAGCGGTTCCTGCAGCTCGACGGCGCAGGAGAACATCCGGATCGCGAACTGCACGAACGCGGCGCAGTACTTCCATCTGCTGCGGCGGCAGGCGCTCGATCCGGTCGCGCGCCCGCTCGTCGTGATGACCCCGAAGGGCCTCCTGCGGCACAAGGAAGCCTCGTCGTCTCTCTCGGATCTCTCCGAGGGAACCTTCATGCCGGTCGATCGACGCCGTCGCGCCCGACAAGCCGCGTGTCCGCCGCCTCGTCTTCTGCACCGGCAAGATCTACTACGACATCGTCGGCCACGAGGCTGCGAGTGCGACGGGCGAGATCGCCGATCGCCCGGCTCGAGCAGCTCTACCCGTTCCCCGTCGCCCCGGCCCGCGAGCTGATCGCGTCCTATCCCGCCCTGGATGAGGTGGTCTGGGCACAGGAAGAGCCGCAGAACATGGGCGCCTGGCGCACGATCCGCCACCGGCTCGAGGAGGCCGCCGCCGGGGTGCCCGTGCGTTACGTCGGCCGTCCGTGGCGGGCGAGCACGGCGGAGGGGTATCCAACCGCCCATGCGCTCGAGCAGGAGCGGATCGCGGTCGTGGCGCTGACGCTCTAGTGCCGGTGCAGCTTCCGCCGCCGGCGTAGCTCCCGCCCGATCGAGCCAGGGGCCGTGCCGCCGCGCGAGCGTGTAGAACTGGCCGCGCTGCCTGCGCGGCAGCCACCGCCACACGCTCCAGACGAGCGCGGCGGTCTTCAGCGGCGTTCCTGCTCTTGGGTTTCGATTTGGCCATTCCGGGATTGTCACCATACGTCACCTGCCCGCAAACCGGCGCGCGGGAGGCGTTAGACTTGCTCTCGAGCATGTCGATCGACCAGGAGGATGGAATGCCCGTAGACACCACGTCGGTTTTCGCATCGGTCATCCAGGAGCACCTCGAGTTGAGGCGTCGCAACGCCGCCCTCGAGCCGGAGATGCCGCTCGAGCGGTACATGCCGGATGACCCCTTCCAGAACCACCCGCTGTTCAAGACCGAGGAACAGGCCCGCATCGAGGACACGATGGACGGCGCGCAGTCGATCGTCGACGAGCCGACCTCCCTCGAGTGGCCCGCCGAGTCGAGCTTCCCTGCGCCCAATCTTCCCGCGCCGAGCCTCCCGGCCGAGGAAGGACCCACCGGGGAGGAGCCGCAGGTGCAGCCGGAAGAGGAGTCCGCCGAGGTTTCCGAGGACAGCCTTTGGACGCGCTCGCGGGACTTCGACTGGGGCGACTAGCACCGACGCGCGCGTAGCTCTGGGCGAGGCCGCGCCGTAAGCGGCCAGATCGTCTGTTCCCGTTACCCTGTGCCCGATGGCGGAGTTGCGGACGACGACGGACTACGCTCCGACCGGCGATCAGCCGGCGGCGATCGAGACGCTGGCCGCGGGCCTCCAGGCGGGCGAGCGCTACCAGACGCTCCTCGGCGCCACCGGCACCGGCAAGACCGCGACGATGGCGTGGATCATCGAGAAGGTGCAGCGGCCTGCGCTCGTGATCGCCCACAACAAGACGCTCGCCGCCCAGCTCTGCAACGAGTTCCGGGAGTTCTTCCCGCACAACTCCGTCGAGTACTTCGTCTCCTACTACGACTACTACCAGCCCGAGGCCTACGTTCCCCAGGCCGACCTCTATATCGAGAAGGACAGCTCGCGCAACGACGACATCGACCGCCTGCGCCACGCGGCAACCTCGAACCTGCTCTCGCGCCGCGACGTCGTGATCGTGGCCTCGGTCTCGTGCATCTACGGGCTCGGCTCGCCCGAGGAGTACGAGCAGAAGGTCGTGTTCCTGAACGTCGGCGAGGACCAGGATCGCGATCTCGTGCTCCGCAAGCTGATCGACATCCAGTACGTCCGCAACGACACGCTGCTCGGCCGCGGCCGCTTCCGGGTCAAGGGCGACGTGCTCGAGATCCAGCCCGCGCACTCGGAGACCGCCTACCGCATCTCGTTCTTCGGCGACGAGGTCGAGGCGATCACGCACTTCGACCCGCTCACCGGAGAGGTGCTCTCGCGTCTCGACACGGTCACCGTCTTCCCGGCGACGCAGTACGTCACCTCGAAGCCCACCGTCGAGCGCGCCGTCGTCGAGTTGCGCGCCGAGCTCGAGGCGCAGGTCAAGAAGTTCGAGGCCGCCGGGCAGATGCTCGAGGCCCACCGGATCCGCCAGCGCACCGAATACGACCTCGAGATGATGCAGGAGCTCGGCTTCTGCAACGGGATCGAGAACTACTCGCGCATCCTCGACGGCCGTCCGCCCGGCTCGGCGCCGCACACGCTGCTCGACTACTTCCCCTCCGACTACGTCGTCTTCGTCGACGAGTCGCATCAGACGGTGCCGCAGATCGGCGGCATGTACGAGGGCGACCGCTCGCGCAAGCAGACCCTCGTCGACTTCGGCTTCCGGCTCCCGTCGGCGCTCGACAACCGGCCGCTCCGCTTCGACGAGTTCCTCGCGAAGGTGCCGCAGCTCGTGATGGTCTCGGCGACCCCCGGCAACTGGGAGCTGCGCCATTCGACCCGGGTCGCGGAGCAGCTGATCCGCCCGACCGGGATCGTCGACCCCGAGATCGAGCTGCGCCCGACCCGCAACCAGATCGACGACCTCCTGAACGAGATCCGCCGCCGCGAGGAGAAGGGCGAGCGCACGCTCGTCACGACGCTCACGAAGAAGATGTCCGAGGACCTCACCGACTACCTGCTCGAGGCCGGCGTCCGCGCGCGCTACCTGCACTCCGAGATCGACACGCTCGAGCGGATCCAGATCATCCGCGACCTGCGTCTCGGCGAGTACGACGTGCTCGTCGGCGTGAACCTGCTCCGCGAGGGGCTCGACCTGCCCGAGGTCTCGCTCGTCGCGATCCTCGACGCCGACAAGGAGGGCTTCCTGCGCGGCCAGACGGCGCTGATCCAGACGATCGGGCGCGCGGCGCGGAACATCAACGGCAAGGTGCTGATGTACGCCGACAAGCAGACCGAGGCGATCAACTACGCGCTCGACGAGACGGGCCGCCGCCGGGCGAAGCAGCTCGCCTACAACGAGGAGCACGGGATCACGCCGATCTCGATCTCGAAGGGCGTCTCGGACATCGCCGAGTTCCTGATGCTCGACTCGCCGAACGTCCCGAAGCGCTCCCGCCGCGGCCGCCAGGTCGAGGGGATGGACCGCGGCGAGCTCGAGAAGCTCGTGGTCACGCTCGAGGAGGAGATGCTGACCGCGGCCGAGGAGCTTCGCTTCGAGTACGCCGCGAAGCTCCGCGACGAGATCAAGGAGCTCCGCCGCGAGCTCCATGCCCTCGATCAGGTCGCAGCGGCGAGCTGATTCCGCGGGAACGTCCGCGACGAGGTCTGCACCCAGGCTTCCCCGCTCCAGCATGTGCGTCTCGACCGTGAGCGACTCGTCTCGTCGAAGCGGTGGACGAGCGCGCCGCGAACCTCGTAGCGCCGGCCCGGACGCGGCCGCCCGAGCCCCGGCGCGGTCGCGAGCACGCACGGCCGCGAGCCGGCCCCGAGCACCTCGAAGTCGCGCCGCTCGCAAACCGTGGCCTGATGGATATGGCCGCCGACGATCAGCTCGGCTCCCGCATCGGCGAGCCGGGCGAGCACGCGGCTCCGGGCGATCAGCGGCAGCTTGCGCAGCCGCCAGGGCGCCCCCGCGAGCTGGTGGTGGATCGCGACCACGCGAAGCGCGCCGGGCGCTCCCTCGCCGAGCAGCCGCTCGCCGCGTTCGAGGTCGACGGCGCGGAGCCGTCCGCGCTGGTAGCCGAGCGGGCGCACCGAGTTCAGCCCGATCGCCTGCAGCGCCGGCGAGGAGTAGACGGGGCTCGTCGTCTGCCAGTGCAGGTTGAAATCCCGCCAGGTACGGGTGAATCGCGCCGGCGAGAAGGGCGGGATGTCGTGGTTGCCGGGGATGACGAGCAGCGGACGGTCGAGGCTTTCGAGGAACCGCGCCGCGGCTTCGTGCTCCGCGGCCCGGCCGCCGTGGGTCAGATCGCCGCTCGCGATCACGAGCTCCGGCTGGATCCGCTCGACGAGCTCGCGGATTCCGGCGCCTGCCGGCTCGTCGTCGAGCGAGTTTCCCGCGCCGAAATGCAGGTCCGACACGTGAAGGACGCTCGATGACACCGTCGAAGCAGGCTACAGTGAGCACCATGAGAAACGAGTCCGGGAACGAGATCTTCGACGATCTCTATCTCGGCGTCCGCGCCGGCGGCGCAATGCGCAAGAAGCGGCGCGGCGAGCTGCTCACGGCCGAGGAGATGGAGGCGCTCACGCGCTGGCAGCGCCTCTCCCCGTGGCGCAAGGGAATCGCGATCGGCGGCTTCAGCGCCGGCACGTTCGGGCTCGGCTTCACCCTCGGCGGCCTCGTCTTCGGCCGCTGGCGCAAGGCGTAGGATCCGAGCCGCTACTCGAGGTCGAGGGCGATCCGGAGCGCGCTCTGCAGGCGCCCGACAGATACCGGATCGAGTTCGCCGCGGCGGTTGCCGAGCGCGGCCTTCGGGATCGTGAACAGGTTGTCGCAGTTGACCACGCAGTCGCGGGCGAGGCCGTGCTCGGCCCCGAGCGGTACCTCCGTCGGCAGTTCGCGGATCGTCCCGGTCACCGCGGCCACCGTGACATTGGCGAGGACGGGTATCGCTCGATCGCGTGTGACGAGCACGACGGGCCGGCGCCCCCCGGGCAGTTCGACGTCGCGGATCTCGCCGCGGTTCAGAGCGGTTCGCCTCTCTCGGCCTGGTCGAACGCAGCGAGCCCGGCCAGCCCGACCAGTCCGACCCATTCCTCCTGCTCCACGCCCGCATAACCTCGGCGATAGGCCTCGTCGAGCTCTCGTTCGCGCTCCTCCTTGAGGACGTGCTCGAGCCCCGCGCGAAGCACCTCGCTCCGGCTTGCGAAGCGGCCCGAGGCGACCACCGAGTCCAGTGCGGCCAGATCCCCTTCTGTCAGACGTACCGGTACTTGAGTTGTCATACAGAAAGTATACCGCGCGCGGTCGCCGCCCTCAAGCCAGGCAGGTGCCCGGGCCCGGGTTGGGTACCGAGAGCAGCGACCACGACGCCCCGAGCGGCTGCGCCGTCCAGCCCGCATCCTGGAACTGCTGGACGATCGCCTGGGAGACCGAGCTCGAGACGACCACGTAGCTGAGCACGTCGGCTCGGGCGACCGAGAGTGGATCCCCGGACTCGGGCGCGAGGAACACGAGGTGATGCTGCAGATGGGGCCCGAACAGAAGGTAGGTCGGCTCGTTCGCGGAGATCGCGACCCCCACGCAGGCGTCGGGCGGGACGTCGGCGCGGTAGGCGGCGAGCGCTTCTGCCCAGGAGCCGTCCGAGTTCTCGGACAGTGCTTCCTCGGCGCTGAAGTTCCAGGGGTGGCCGTACCCGTACGGGCTCGTGAACGGCTTCGGCTGGTCTTTCACGACCGTGAACCCGATCGCGAACGCCGCCACCGCGAGCCACGCGGCGGCGACGGCCCGGCGGCGGAGCAGCAGCGCCATCAGCGGCGCGGTCAGCACCGCCGGGAGCAGGAAGTAGCGGATCAGGAACGGGACCCAGACCGAGCCGGCCGAGACGAGGACGAGGAACACCGGGAGGGCGAAGGCGAGTGCCAGATGGCGCATGTCGGCCCGCCGGCGCACATATGCGACGACCGCGAGCACAGAAGCGGCGAGCAGAGCGACGATCCCGACGGGGCCGTATGCCGAGTAGTCCTCGTTGGCGATGCGCGTGTAGGTCTCGTTCAGGTTCTGCTCGAGCGGAGCGAGGAGCCCGCCCGGGCCCGCGGATCGGGAATCCCCAGGCGCGCGCGCCCCACGCGACGAGCGCGGCTCCGCCGACCACGAGAAGCGGCGCGAGGAACGGCAGTGCGATCGCGGAGCCCTCCTCGACGCCTTCCCGCGCGCGTCCGCGGCGGAGCCACCAGAGGAGCGCGACCACCCCCAGGACGACGCCGAGGAGCGCGAGCCAGTCGATCACGTGGTAGGAGAGAACGGAGATGTCCATCAGCCCGTACACCAGGTAGAAGGCATTCGCCACGCTTCGCGGATAGGCGGGGTTCGCGCGATCCTGCACTCCGCCCGTTCCCGCGCCGAAGATGTGACCGGTGTGCACCACGTTCAGCACGTAGCCCCACATCCCGATCGTGAGGAGCCCGACGAGCCCGCCGATGACGGCGGTGAGGAACGTCCGCCGCCCGCGCGCGAGCGCGAGCCAGGCGAGGATCGGGATCACGAGCCCGGCCGTGAGCTTCGTCCCGATCCCGAACGCAACTGCCGCGCCCGCAAGCGCAGCCTCGGCGGGAACGGCGCCGAGGAGCAGGCACGCGGCGACCGCGGGGAAGGACGCCGCGAAGAGATCGTTCTGCCCGGTGACCGCCTCGAGCGCCACCACCGAGAACGTGGCCGTGAGCGCGGCGGCGCACGTGGACGGCCGAACTGCGTAGCCGAGCCGTCGTGCCGATCCGTACACCGAGACGAGGATCGCGAGCTCGGAGAGGTACTGCGGGAGCGCGTAGAGCCGGCCGCCTCCGGTCGCGACCATGAGGAAGAAGTCCTGCAGCTCGGCGAACGGCTGGTAGGCGTTCAGCTCCACCTCCGGCGCGTTCGCGATCCAGTAGATGCCGCCGTGCTGCGTCCACGCGGCGGCACGGGCGAGGTGATAGGTGAGGGAGTCCATGTTGTTCGGCGGCCCCGAGGCGAGCACGGCCTCGTACCCGAGCAGGACGGCGACGACGACCCCGAACAGCACGGTGACCGGATCGGAGAACGCCTCGCGCAACGCCGCCCGGGCCGCGCGGACCGGGGGCCCGGGGCGTCCGCGCGTCCACCAGACGGCAATCGCGGCCGCGAGCAGGAGCCCCTCGGCGAGGGCGACCCCGCCCCGCGTCACCTCGTGGAACGGCGACAGCACGAGCGTGACGAGGCCGAGGTTCGCGACGTAGGCGAGGTACGCGACGAGCAGCGTCGAGACGAGACTGGGGAGGCGCACGGCGAGCGCAGCCACGAACGCAGTCGCGACCGCGGCGCCGATCAGTGCCAGCCCGACCACCTGCCAAGTGTCGCATCCTCATGCGGACAGACGATGCGCCTACCAGGGATTTTGAGCGCTCCTCCGGGCGCTTTCGCGGCTCGGGAGGCCCGGCGGCGGGACGTTCTCGCGGGTGGCTATCGCCTGCGGAGCTGCGAAGGGACCCCCAGTCGGGTGAGATCGACGATGTGTACGAGCATCACGGCATCGATCCCGAAACCGTGACCGGGGCGGTGCTCGATCCGAGAGCGCGGCGCGGAAGGACGGCGCCGAAGCGCCCGGCCCACGGCGCTTCGGCCTGTGGGGAGGCAGTCAGCGCTCCTCGATCCGCGCCCGGGCGATCGCCGCCGCCGCGACGAGGTTCGCGATCGCCGGCTCGACCTCGGCCCAGGCTCGGGTCTTCAGCCCGCAGTCCGGGTTGACCCAGAGCTGGGCAGCGGGGATCCGTCGCGGCGGCCTCCAGGATCAGCTCGCTCGATCTCGTCGACCGTCGGCACGCGCGGCGAGTGGATGTCGTAGACGCCGGGGCCGATCTCGTTCGGGTAGTCGTAGGCCCTGAACGCGTCGAGGAGCTCCATGTGTGAGCGGGCGCTCTCGATCGAGATCACGTCGGCGTCGAGCTCCCCGATCGACTCGATGATGTCGTTGAAGTCCGAGTAGCACATGTGCGTGTGGATCTGGGTCGCGTCGTCGACTCCGGACGAGGCGAGCCGGAAGCACTCGACGGCGTAGGCGAGATAGTCGCCCCGGTCGCCGGCCCGAAGCGGGAGGCCCTCCCGCAGAGCAGGCTCGTCGATCTGGATCGCGCGGATGCCCGCCGTTTCGAGGTCGGCGACCTCGTCCCGGAGTGCGAGCGCGATCTGTCGGCAGATCGTCTCGCGCGGGAGGTCGTCGCGAACGAACGACCACTGCATCATCGTCACGGGTCCCGTGAGCATTCCCTTCACGGGACGCTCGGTGAGCGACTGCGCGTAGGTCGACCATTGCACGGTCATCGCCGCGGGGCGCGAGACGTCGCCGACGATGATCGGCGGCCGGACGCAGCGTGAGCCGTAGCTCTGAACCCAGCCGGCGGTCGTGAAGGCGTAGCCGTCGAGCTGCTCGGCGAAGTACTGGACCATGTCGTTGCGCTCGAACTCGCCGTGAACGAGCACGTCGACTCCGATCTCCTCCTGCCAGCGGATCGCCCGTTCGGTCTCCGCCCGGAGAAACGCGTCGTAGTCCGCCCGGCTCGTCTGTCCACTCGTGAACGACGCTCGGGCGGCACGGATGTCGGCGGTCTGCGGCAACGAGCCGATCGTCGTCGTCGGAAGGAGCGGCAGCGCGAGCTTCTCCTTCTGCTGCTCGTGCCGCAGGGGGTAGGGATGGGCACGGCTCGCGTGCTCCGGCGACACCGCTCCGAGCCGCTCCGCAACCGCCGAGCTGTGGATCCGCGGAGACGCTCGTCGCGCGTCCTGTACTGCATCGGACCGGAGCAGCTCTTCGCGGACGGCGTCACGACCCGAGGTGATCCCCCTGTCCAGGATCTCCAGCTCCTCGATCTTCTGGACGGCGAAGGCGAGCCAGCCCCGAAGCTCGTCGTCGAGGCCGGTCTCGAGCTCGACATCGATCGGCACGTGGAGCAGTGAGCACGAGGGGCCGATCATCAGGCGGTCGGCACCTCGGGCCTCGACGGCTCGCTCGAGCCGGGCGAGCACCGAGCTCAGGTCGGCCCGCCAGACGTTGCGGCCGTCGACGACTCCCAACGAGAGCACGAGCTCCGCAGGAGCCCGAGCGAGGACGCCGTCGAGCTGTCCCGGGTCGCGGATCAGATCGAGATGCAGACCGGCTACCGGAAGGGAGGACGCCATGGTCGAGTTGTCGCCCAGGCCTCCGAAGTACGTTGCGACCATGAGCTTCAGTCCCGAGGCTTCCGCCAGGGTGCGATACGCAGACTGCAACGCGATCTGCGTCGGCTCGTCGAGATCGAGGACGAGGCAGGGCTCGTCGAGCTGGACCCACCCGGCACCGGCGGCTTCGAGCCGGCGAAGCACCTCGGCGTAGACCGGCAGGAGGCCGTTCAGCTGCCTCGCAAGCTCGACCGGCTCGCCGCCTGTCTTCGAGAGCAGCAGGAACGTCACGGGGCCGACCAGGACCGGCCGGGTCTCGATCCCGAGGCTCTTTGCCTCGAGGTACTCGTCGACGGGCTTGGGGGAGGCGAGTGAGAACTCCTGTGTCGCCGAGAGCTCGGGCACGAGGTAGTGGTAGTTCGTGTCGAACCACTTCGTCATCTCGAGCGCCGGCACGCCGGGGCCGCCCCGTGCGAGCGCGAAATACGTCTCGCGGGAAACCGGCCCTTCCGCCCAGCCGTACCGCGCGGGGATCGCACCGACCATCACCGCCGTATCGAGCACATGGTCGTAGAACGAGAAATCGTTGCTCGGAAGCGCGGTGGCACCGAGCGCCCGCTGGCGCATCCACGTCGCTGCGCGAAGCCCCGACGCGGCCTCGTCGAGCTGCTCGCCGTCGAGCCTTCCCGCCCAGTTGTCCTCGAGGGCGTGCTTCAACTCGCGACGGGGCCCGATCCGGGGAAAGCCGAGCGTCGAGACGATCATCGCCGGCCGCGGGAGCCCGCCCCGGCCCTCGATGGTTTCCACTCGCCCTGCTGCACCACGACCTCCTTGCTCGACCGGAAGAAGGCGAGTCCGTGAGCACGAGGCACGCGTCCCTTCGTCCTTCTCCCGAGGACTGATGACGCCGTAGGCTCAGGCGACCGGGCTCGTCCCTCCGGAGAAGGGCTTTACCGTTGCGGGACAGCGCCGGGATCGCACCGGACTTCGCTGGGTCTACGACACCCCGCTATCGCGAGGCGAGCGTGACCCTATCGCAGACTGCCGGAGCGAACGTCCGTTCGCTCGGTACAATGGTCTGCAGATGGCGGCCGACGAGCTCGTAGTCCACGGCGCCAGGGAGCACAACCTCAAGGACATCACCGTCCGGCTCCCTCGGAACGCGCTGATCTGCATCACGGGGCTCTCCGGCTCCGGGAAGTCGAGCCTTGCCTTCGACACGATCTACGCCGAGGGCCAGCGCCGCTACGTCGAGTCGCTCTCGGCCTACGCGCGGCAGTTCCTGCAGATGATGGAGAAGCCCGACGTCGACTCGATCGACGGGCTCTCCCCTGCGATCTCGATCGACCAGAAGACGACCTCGCGGAACCCGCGTTCGACCGTCGGCACGGTCACCGAGATCTACGACTACCTGCGGCTGCTCTACGCCCGCGTGGGGAGGCCGCACTGCCCGGTCTGCGGCCGGCCGATCGTCGGTCAGTCGGTCGACTCGATCGTCGAGCAGATCCTGGCGCTGCCGGAGGGCACGCGGTTCACGGTCAACGCGCCGGTCGTGCGCGACCGCAAGGGCGAGTACCGCGCCGAGCTCGAGAGCCTGCGCAACGAGGGCTTCACCCGGGTGAAGATCGACGGCGAGCAGCACCTGCTCGAAGAGCCTCCGACGCTCGACAAGAAGTTCAAGCACACGATCGAGGTCGTCGTCGACCGCCTCGTGATGAAGGACGACCTTCGCCTCCGGCTGACGCAGTCGGTCGAGACCGCCGTCGCTCTGGCCGAGGGCCTCGTCGTGATCGACCTGCTCGAGAGTGGCGAGAGCCGCACCTACTCCGAGCGGTTCGCCTGCCCGGAGCACGGCGTCTCGCTGCCCGAGCTCCAGCCGCGGATCTTCTCGTTCAACTCGCCGCACGGCGCCTGTCCGCGCTGCACCGGGCTCGGCGCGCAGCAGGAGATCGACCCCGACCTGCTCGTTCCCGACCCGAGCCTCTCGATCGACGAGGGCGCGCTCGTGCCGTGGGCGGTCGGCAACTCGAGCTTCTACGAGTCGGTGATCCAGGCGATCGCCGACCGCTACGAGATCCCGACCGACCGGCCATGGGCAGAGCTCGAGGAGGCCCAGCAAGCGTATTTCCTGCACGGCACGGGCGGCGACCGGGTCTACGTCCAGTACCGAAACCGGATGGGCCGGCGGCGCGCCTACACGATCGCGTTCGAGGGGATCGTCGAGTCGCTCCAGCGCCGCTACCGCGACACCGACAGCTCGAGCCAGCGCGAGCGGATCGAGGAGTACATGTCCTTCCGGCCGTGCCCGGTCTGCAAGGGCGCGCGCCTCAAGCCCGAGGTGCTCGCGGTCACGGTCGGAGAGCGCAACATCCACCAGTTCACGCAGCTTTCCGTCGCCGCCGCGCTTCGGTTCCTCGAGCAGCTGGAGCTGACGGCGACCGAGGAGCTGATCGGCGTGAGGGTCGTGAAGGAGATCCGCGAGCGGCTCACCTTCCTCGACAACGTCGGCGTCGGCTACCTCGCGCTCGACCGCGCCTCGGCGACGCTCTCGGGCGGCGAGGCCCAGCGGCTTCGGCTCGCGACCCAGATCGGCTCGCAGCTCGTCGGCGTGCTCTACATCCTCGACGAGCCCTCGATCGGGCTCCACCAGCGTGACAACGACCGGCTGATCGGAACGCTCGAGCGGCTCCGCGACCTCGGGAACACGGTGGTCGTCGTCGAGCACGACGAGCAGATGATGCGGAGCTCCGACTGGCTCGTCGACATGGGCCCGGGCGCAGGCGAGCACGGCGGGCACGTCGTCGCCGAGGGAACGGCGGCGAAGGTCGAGCGCAACCGCAAGTCGGTCACCGGCCAGTTCCTCTCCGGCGAGCGCGGGATCGCCGTTCCCGAGCGCCGCAGCGGCGACCTCGGCACGTTCACGGTGCGCGGGGCGCGCGAGCACAACCTGAAGTCGATCGACGTCGAGTTCCCGATCGGCCGGTTCATCGCCGTCACCGGCGTCTCCGGCTCGGGCAAGTCGACGCTCGTGAACGAGATCGTCTACAAGTCGCTCGCGAACCGGCTCCAGAAGGTGCGGATCAAGCCCGGCGAGCACGACTCGGTCGAGGGGATCGAGGCGTTCGACAAGGTGATCGAGATCGACCAGCGCCCGATCGGCCGTACTCCGCGTTCGAACCCGGCGACCTACACCGACCTCTTCACGCACGTCCGCGAGCTCTACTCGCTCACACCAGATGCGAAGGTGCGCGGCTACAAGCCCGGCCGCTTCTCGTTCAACGTCAAGGGCGGGCGCTGCGAGACGTGCAAGGGCGACGGCCAGATCAAGATCGAGATGCACTTCCTGCCCGACGTGTACGTCCCGTGCGAGACCTGCAAGGGCCGCCGCTACAACCGCGAGACGCTCGAGGTCAGGTTCAAGGGCAAGACCATCGCCGACGTGCTCGAGATGTCGGTCGAGGAGGCGCTGAAGTTCTTCGCGAAGATCCCGAAGATCCGCCGCCGCCTCCAGACACTTCACGATGTCGGGCTCGACTACATGACCCTCGGCCAGCCCGCGACCACGCTCTCGGGAGGGGAGGCGCAGCGGGTGAAGCTCGCCGCCGAGCTCGGCAAGGTCGCGACCGGCCGCACCCTCTACATCCTCGACGAGCCCACCACGGGCCTCCATTTCGCCGACATCGAGAAGCTGCTCGAGGTGCTCCAGCGGCTCGTGGACGCCGGAAACACGGTGCTCGTGATCGAGCACAACCTCGACGTGATCAAACAGGCCGACTGGCTCGTCGATCTCGGCCCCGAGGGCGGCGAGGCGGGGGGCGAGCTCATCGCGACCGGCACCCCCGAGGACATCGCCGCGGTCGACGACTCCTACACGGGCCGCTTCCTGCGACCGCTCCTCGAACGCAGGGCCGTCGTTGCCGCATAACCTTCTACCGTGAGCGAAGCCGCCGTTCCCGGGGCGACGCAGATGAGCCCGCGGGCGAGGAAGAGATTCCTCATCGGGTTGTCTGCGATGGTGGTCCTGCTGTTCTTCGGCGGGATGGCCGCCTGGGCCCTCGGATTTCAGCCACCAGCAGGTCTGCCCGGGCGGAAAGCACTGGATCGCGCAGGGCAACGACAGCATGGGCGCGGTGACCTACCTCTGCCCCAACGGCCTCACCGTCACCCAGGGCATCGCACCGTAACGACGGTCACCTGATGCGCGAGTGGTGGATCCGGACGGTCCTCGTGCTCTCTGCGCCGAGTCCGGTCTTCGCGTCGCTCCGCGACGACAGCAACGAGTCGGCGGCGCTCCGCTCCGAACCGGTGCTCCTGGTCGTCTGGCTCGCCGGGATGGCCTTCGTGCTCTCGACGAGGACAGCCGCCCACCTGATGGACGGCTCGGACGGCTACGACCCGCTGCTCGTCGCGGTCTGGACGTTCCTCGCCGGCGGGCTGTACGGCGGGATCTTCTACTGGCTGCTCGGCGGCGTGCTGCACCGGGTGGGGCTTCTGCTGGGATCGCAGGGCTCCTACCGCCGAGCGCGCCACGTCCTCGCCTTCGCCACGGTTCCGGTCGCGTTGTCGCTCGCGCTCCTCCCGGTCAAGCTCGCGGCGTACGGTGGTGCGCTCTTCCACGAGGGCGGGCCCGATTCCGGCACCGGCGGGAAGGTGTTCGAAGCGCTCGGGATCGCCTTCCTCGTCTGGTCGGCGTGCCTGCTCGTGATCGGCGTCCGGGCCGTGCACGGCTGGAGCCTCGGCCGGGCATTTCTCGTCTCGGCCCCGCCGATCGTCCTGGCGGGTGCGTTTCTCCTCTTCTAGCGGCGCTCGGTGAGGGCGGCTTCGAACCGCTCGAGCTCGGCCTCGGGGATCGAGTAGGTGTGCTGCTCCTCGGGGAACGCCCCGCTGCGCACGTCGCCGACGTAGGCGGCGAGCGCCTCCCCGATCTCGTCGGCGATCGCGGCGTACCGCTTGACGAAACGGGGAACGGTGCCCGGATACAACCCGAGCAGGTCGTGCCAGACGAGCACCTGCCCGTCGCAGCCGGCGCCTGCGCCGATCCCGATCGTCGGGATCTCGAGCGTCTCCGTGATCCTCGCGGCGACAGACGCCGGGACGGCCTCGAGCACGAGCGCAAAGGCGCCCGCTTCCTGGAGCGCGAGCGCGTCGTCGTAGAGCTGGAGCGCCGTCGCGGCGGTCCGGCCCTGCGCGCGGAAGCCGCCGAGCTTCGTCGCGGACTGGGGGGTCAGCCCGATATGCGCCATCACCCCGATGTTCGACTCCGCGATCGCCCGCACGCGAGAGACCATGCGGCCCGCGCCCTCCAGCTTCACGGTGGCGGCGCCGCCCTCCTTGAGCATCCGGATCGCGGTCTCGACCGCCTGCTCGTCGGAGATCTCGTACGAGCCGAACGGCAGGTCGCCGATCACGAGCGGCCGGCGCGCCGACCGGGTGACGGCACGCGTGAGGAAGATCATCTCGTCGAGGGAGACCGAGATCGTCGACTCGTGCCCCAGCATGACCATCGCCGCGGAGTCGCCGACGAGGATCAGCTCGACGCCCGCCTTGTCCGCAAGCAGCGCCGCCGGTGCGTCGTAGGCCGTGACCATCGTGATCCGGTCGCCGCGGCGTTTCATCTCGGCCAGCTCGGGAAGGGCGAACCCGCCCGGGGCGGGTGCCTGCTGTGCGGGGACGCGCGGTCTCGTGCTCATCTCGGCTCTCCTTCCAGGAGGACGTTGTCGATCAGGCGGGTCTCTCCGACGCGGGCGGCAACCGCGAGGGTCGGGCCGTCGAGCTCCGTGACCGAGACGTAGTCCGGCTCGATCCCGGATTCGGCGAGGACACGTCGCGCGCGTTCGGGATCGTGCGTGGCGAGCGCCCGCGGGATCGCGAGCGCACGCTTGCGCTCGTCGGGTGAGAGCCGGCCGTTGCGCGACGAGAGCGCCAGGCCGTCGGGATCGCGCACCGTCGGGACGACGCGGATCTCGAGCTCGAGGTTCAGGTCGCGAACGAGCTGCTTCACGACGGCGACCTGCTGCGCATCCTTGCGGCCGAAGTAGGCGATGTTCGGACGGACGATCGTGAACAGCTTCAGACAGACCGTGGCGACGCCCCGGAAGTGGCCGGGCCGGCTCTCGCCCTCGAGCCCGAGTGCCGCGCCCTCCGGCTCGACCCAGGTCGCGAAGCCCGGCGGGTAGAGCTCGGCGGGAGCGGGGGCGAAGAGCAGATCCACGCCGGCGGCCTCCGCCTCGCTCTGGTCGGCGGCGAGATCGCGCGGGTAGGCGGCGAGATCGGCCGGACTCGCGAACTGCGCCGGGTTCAGGAAGATGCTCGCGACGACGGTGTCCGACTCCTCACGAGCGGCGGCGAAGAGCGCGCGGTGCCCGGCGTGCAGGGCACCCATCGTGGGGACGAGCCCGATCGTGCGCTCGGCCCGGAGAGGGACAAGCGCATGCCGTAGCTCGGCGATCGTCTGCAACGTTCTCATCGTTTTCGGCTCCAGTTCCGCACGCGGATACCGGGCACCGCGCAGGATAGCGCGCGTTCCGTCCGACGCAAAGCGCACCATGCCCGCGGTGATGTCGTCGCGAGAGACGCTGGTAGCCTGGAGGGCGCGATGCCGATCTACGAGTACGTCTGCATGAGCTGCGAGTCGCATTTCGAGGAGCTCGTCCGGCAGGACGAGAACCCTCCGTGCCCCGACTGCGGGTCGGAGAACGCGAAGCGGCAGTTCTCGGCCTTCGCGGCTCACGGCCTGACGAAAGCTCCCAGCAGCCCCGGCGGCGCCTCTCGCGGTAGTTTCGGCGGCGGCTGTTGTGGTGGGGGCTGTGGCTGCGGCGGCCATTGAGAGCCTGAGCAGCGAGTCGGCACTCGCCGCGTTCCGCGACTCGGTCGCCGGCTGCACGCGCTGCCCACTCTCGGCCACGCGCACCCAGGTCGTGTTCGGCTCGGGCTCGCCCACCGCCGATCTGATGTTCGTCGGCGAGGCGCCGGGCTTCCACGAGGACAAACAGGGCGTCCCCTTCGTCGGCGCCGCCGGCCAGCTCCTCGGCAAGCTGCTCGACGGGATCGGGCTCACCCGTGACGACGTCTACGTCGCGAACGTCCTGAAATGCCGTCCGCCCGGCAACCGCGACCCGCTGCCGGAGGAGATCGCTTCCTGTGAGAGCCATCTCTTCCGCCAGATCGAGCTGATCCAGCCGAAGGTCGTGGCGACGCTCGGCAACTTCGCGACGAAGCTCCTCTCCGGCAGGCCCGACGGAATCACGAAGGTCCACGGGCAGGAGCAGGAGGTCGTCCTCGGCGGCTCGCGGGTGCTGCTCTTCCCGATCTTCCATCCGGCCGCGGCGCTGTACACGCCGAGGATGCTCGATGTCCTGAAAGCTGACTTCGAACGGCTGCCGGCACTGCTCGGAAGCGAGCCCGCACCAGTCGTGCAGCCGGTTTCCCAGGCGCCCGAGCCGGTTCCCGAGCCGGCAGCGGTTCAGCTGGGCCTCTTCTAGCCTTTCCCATACGCGCTTGCGGCAGTCGTGACGGGTCCGGCGGGAAGAAGCCAACAGTGCGATTCCATCCCAACGACAGCGGTTGTCAGGGGGAATAGGGTGGAGGTGACGACCGCTTCGGAGGTCGAAACGGAGGGCCTCGGCGGAAGGCTCGCGGTGGTGCTCGAGCCCGGGGACATCGTCGCCGTCTCGGGCGAGCTCGGCACCGGCAAGACGGCCTTCGTCCGGGGCGCCTGCCGTGCGCTCGGCGTGAAGGGGATCGTCTCGAGCCCGACCTACACGATCGGGCACCGCTACGAGGGGCGCCTCCCGGTCGCCCACCTCGACCTCTACCGCCTCGAGGGAATCGGCGACGAGCGTTGGGGCGACCTCGAACCGTACTTCGATGGCACGATTGTTTTTGTCGAATGGCCAGAGCACGCCGGCGGTTGGTTTCCCCGCACGAAAGCCACCGTCACGCTGGTTCATCTCGACCCCACGCACCGGAGGATCACGATCGAGAGTGACGACGATCTTCGCATTTGACACCGCGACCTCGGTCGCTGCCTGCGCGCTGCTCTGCGACGGGGCGCCGGCGGGCGAGCGCCTGGTCGAGGCGAGGTCGGTGCTCGCCGCTGCCGCGGAGCTCACGGCCGGGGCGGGGCTCTCGCCGGCCGGGATCGATGCGCTCGTGGTCGGGACCGGGCCGGGCAGCTTCACCTCGCTCCGGATCGGGCTCGCCACCGCGCGGGGGCTCGCGCTCGCGCTCGGCATCCCTGCGGCGGGCGTCTCGACACTCGAGGCCTTCTCGGGCGGCGTCCCCGTCATCGATGCGCGCCGCGGCGAGGTCTTCACGGTCGGGCCGGCGGTGATGCGCCCGGAGGAGCTCGAGGTCGAAGGGCTGCGCCTCGTCGGCGACGGAGCGGTCCGCTACCGCGAGCTCTTCGAGGCCGCCGGGGCCGAGATTCCCGCCGACGACGACCCGATCCACGTCCCGTCCGCGCTCCGGCTCGCCGAGCATGCATCGCGCTTCGGGCCTGCCGAGGCGATCGAGCCTCTCTACCTTCGCGCCCCGGACGCGGTCGCGAGCCTGTGACCGCGATCGGCACCGAGATCCGCGCGCTCGGTCTTTCCGACCTGAACTCGATCGACGGGATCGAGCAGCGCGCCTACAGCACCCCGTGGTCGCGCTCGATGTTCGCCTCCGAGCTGGCCAAGGCGAGCTCGGTCTGCCTCGGCGCGTTCGATCACGAGCAGCTGATCGGCTACGTCGTCAACTCACGCTACGTCGATGCGTGGCACGTGATGAACGTCGCGGTCGACCCTGACTTCCGGCGCCGGGGGATCGCCACGCTTCTGCTCGAGCGCGTCTTCGAGCTGACGAAGTCGGACCAGCGCCGCGGCTACACCCTCGAGGTGCGCGTCTCGAACGGCGACGCGATCCATCTCTACGAGAAGCTCGGCTTCGTCCGTCAGGGCATCCGCCGCGGGTACTACACGGACAACCGCGAAGACGCGCTGATCATGTGGCGCGAGGCCGACACCGAACCTTGAGCCACGGAACCGAAGGGTGGCCCCGCGGGGCCGCTTGCCGCCTCCGCGAAGCGGAGAGAGGTGCCCAGGCGAAGCGGTCGGCCTTCGTCTAATGCGGCCTACAGACACGGTATTCCAGCTCAACCGTCCGTGAGGCCGCAGTAGATGATCCTGGGGATCGAGACCTCGTGCGACGAGACCGCAGCGGCCCTGATCACCGCGGACGGAGAGATCCGCTCGAACGTGATTGCATCCCAGGTCGAGCTTCATCGTGCGTTCGGCGGGGTGGTGCCGGAGATCGCCTCGCGGCGGCATCTCGAGCTCGTCTCGCCGGTGATTCGGGAGGCGCTCGAGGCGGCCGGAGCCTCGCTGGACGACCTCGACACGATCGCCGTCACCGCCGGGCCGGGGCTGATCGGGGCGCTTCTGGTCGGGCTCTCCGCGGCAAAGGGGCTCGCCTGGGGGCGTGGGTTACCGCTCGTCCCCGTCAACCACCTGCACGGCCATGTCGCCTCCCTCTACCTCAGGCCGCTCGAGCTCGAGCCGCCCTTCACGTGCCTGCTCGCAAGCGGCGGCCATACGCTGCTCCTCGACGTACGGGACCGAAGCTGGGAAGGCGTCCGCGTTCTCGGGACCACGCGCGACGATGCCGCCGGCGAGGCGTTCGACAAGGGCGCGAGGCTCCTCGGCCTCCCGTACCCGGGCGGCGCCGAGATCGACCGTCTGGCGCGGGAGGGCGACCCGGACGCGTACTCGTTCCCCGTCGCGAAGCTCCCGGGCCTCGACTTCTCCTTCTCCGGGCTGAAGACGGCTCTTCTCTACGCGGTCCGCGACCTTCCACCCGCCGAGCTCGACCGCCGCCGGGCCGACCTCGCCGCCGCCTACCAGCGTGCGATCGTGCGCGCCCTCACCGGCCGCATCGAAGCGGCGGCCCCTGACCGGATCGCGATCGTGGGCGGCGTCGCCGCGAATTCGAGCCTTCGCGCCGCGCTCCCCGAGGCCGTCGCGGCGCCGCTCAGCCTCTGCACGGACAACGCGGCGATGATCGCCTCCGCGGGCCGCTACTCGGCCCACGTCCCGAGCGACGAGTACCTTGCGCTCGATGCGTTTGCTTCGACGGCCTGAGTTCCGCATCGTCCTCGTCGCCGCGATCGGCGTCGCCGCGTGGCTCACGGTGCGCTCGTCACAGGCGCCCGTCGCCACCGCGCCGCTCCCGCCGGTCGGGGCCACGTCGTGGAACGGCCTCGTCGGCCCGGCGCGTCCCGCGGTGACCCTGACGGGCCGCGAGATCGTCGTTCTCCGGACCCCGTCGGTCGCGGAGCGCCTCGAGCATGCCGGGCAGGCGACCGAGCAGGCCGAACGCCGCTGGACCGCGGAGGCCTACGCCGCGCAGCAGCAGGTGCTGACCCAGCTTGCGCGCCACGACCTGACCGTGCGGCCCGACTACAGCTTCGCCCGCGTGCTCGACGGCTTCTCGGCCACCCTCGCCCCCTCGGCGGTCGCCCTGCTCGAGCACAACCCGGAGGTCGCGGGCGTGTACCCGGTACGCGTTGCCTATCCCGCCGCGCTCTCGGCCGCAGAGCCGGCTACCGGAGGGGTGTCCGCCGGAGCCGCAGTGAGGCTGCCCGGCTTCGACGGCTCCGGCCTGACGATCGCGCTCCTCGACACCGGCGTCGACCTCTCGCACCCCTATCTCGGAGGAAGGGTCGAGCCGGGAATCGACATCGTCGGCGGAACCAGCTCGGCCGCGGCACAGACGAATCCGCAGAACCGGCGCCAGATCGAACGGCACGGGACGCAGCTCGCAGGCGTTCTCGTCGGCTCCGGAGGGCCGGACGCAATCCGAGGGGTCGCGAAGGGCGCCTCGGTGCTCCCGATCCGCATCGCCGGCTGGCAGCCCACCGCGAGCGGCCGGAACGCCGTCTATGCGACGAGCGACCAGGTGATCGCGGGGCTCGACCGGGCGGTCGACCCGAACGCCGACGGCGATACGCACGATGCCGTGCGGATCGCCCTGCTCGGCGTGGCCGAGCCGTTCGCGTCGTTCCCCGACAGTCCCGAGTCGCAGGCGGTCGACGGGGCGCTTGCCCTCGACACGCTCGTCGTCGCGCCGGCGGGAAACGACGGCCTTGCCGGGCCGCTCTTCGGGTCGATCGCCGGCCCGGCGGGCGCAACCGGCGCGCTGACGGTCGGAGCGACCGACTCGCGCCCGGTCACGGCCTCGGTCCGGATCGTGTTCCGGCAGGGACTGGCCGTCCTCGCCGACGGCTCGCTTCCGCTCCTCGGCACGGTCTCCTCGGCGCATTCCGTCGAGCTGGCGGTGGCTCGACCCGGCGCCCCGGGTGCGCTCCAGGGGAAGGCCGCGCTCGTCCCCGCGGGCGTGAACCCGTCCGCCACCGTGAACGCCGCCGTGGGCGACGGCGCCGCCGCGGTGCTCGTCTACGGCCGGCGCCTGCCCTCGGGCGCGCTCGCAGGCTCGCCGGTGCCGGTGATCGGCGTCCCGGAGAGCTACGCGCAGCCTGCGCTCGCGACGCTGCGCAAGGGATTCCCCGTGGCCGTCGCGATCGGCAGCACGGCGGTCGTTCCGAATCCGGATCAGGGCCGGGTCGCGCCGTTCTCGTCCCGTGGGCTCAGCTTCGGCGGCCTGCTCGACCCGCAGCTCGCGGCGCCCGGCGTGGCGATCGAGACCTCCGACCCCGGTGCGGCCGGCGACGGGGAGCCCGCCTTCGTCTCGGTCACCGGAACGAGCGTCGCCGCCGCGGAGGTGGCCGGCGCAGCCGCGCTCCTCGCGCAGGCGCGCCCGGGATTGTCCGCGGAGGACATGGCGAGCCTCCTCGCCGGCTCGGCCCGGCCGTTCGGGGCGGGTGTGACCGCAGCGGGTGCCGGCGTCGTCGATCCCGGTGCGAGTGCCGTGGGCGAGGTCAGCGCGAACGAGACGTCACTCGCATTCGGGCCGTGGACCGGGCCGCGGTGGCACCAGCGACAGCTGCTGACGGTTCGCGATGTCTCGAGCCGCCCATTGATCCTGACGCTTGCCTCGAGCTCGCGGCTTCTCGACGTCGAGCCTTCGAGCCTTCAGCTCGGCCCCGGCCAGACGGCGACGGTCCAGGTCACCGCAGCCGCCTCGTCGCGGCCCGCGCTCGCGGTCGTCAGCGGCAGCCTCACGGTGAGGCCCACGGGCAGCCAGGCGCTCCGGATCCCGTGGGCGATCGTGTTCCATCCGTTCACGGGAGCGCTGATCGGCCCCACGCGGATCAGCCCGGTCTCGTTCTCGCCTTCCGACACGAAGCCCGCCGTGCTCACGGTCGTCGCCGGGCGGATCGCCGGCGGGAAGGTCGTCGAGATCGAACCCGTCGCGCGCCTCGACCTCCTGCTCTACACGGCCGGGGGTAGCTATCTCGGCGTGCTCGCACGAGTGCCGGACCTGCTGCCGGGCGCCTACAGCTTCGGGCTCACCGGACGCGGCCCCACGGGCGAGGTGCTGAGCCCCGGGGCCTACCAGATCAGGATCGTCGCGAAGCCGACCCTCGCCGGCCCCGCCGACCGGGCCAAGATCGGCTTCCGGATAGAGTAGGCCGGCCTGATGTGCCCCGCCGAGAGCCCTTTCCGGATTGCGCAGCAGCAGCTCCGGGACGTCGCGTCGGTGTTCGAGCTCGACGACGATCTCGTCGGGATCCTCGGTGCCTGCAAGAAGTCCGTCGAGGTCGCGATCCCGACGACGATGGACGACGGCTCGGTGCACGTCTTCACGGGCTGGCGGGTCACCCACAACGTCGCTCGAGGCCCCTCGAAGGGCGGGATCCGTTATCACCCGAGCGTCACGCTCGACGGCGTGAAAGGGCTCGCGATGTGGATGACCTGGAAGTGCGCGCTGATGAACCTCCCGTTCGGCGGGGCGAAGGGCGGGGTGATCTGCGAACCGAAGACGTTGTCTCCCGGCGAGCTCGAGCGGCTGACCCGGCGCTACACCTCGGAGATCGTGAACGAGATCGGCCCGGAGAAGGACATCCCGGCCCCGGATGTGGGCACGAGCCCGGCGGTGATGGCGTGGATCTTCGACACGTTCTCGATGAATCAGGGCTATTCGGTGCTGAGCGTCGTCACCGGCAAGCCGCTCGCGGTTGGCGGTTCGCTCGGACGTGAGGAGGCGACCGGGCGGGGCGTCTACTTCGCTCTCGAGGAGACCCTCCGCCGTCAGGAGCGCTCGATCGAGGGGCTCGAGATCGCGATCCAGGGGTTCGGGAACGTCGGCTCGCTGTTCGCGCGGTTCGCGGCCGAAGCCGGCGCGAGCGTCGTCGCCGTCTCGGACACCTCGGGAGGCCGGCATGCCGCGGGTGGGCTCGACGTCCCCGCGCTCCTCGCCCACAAGGCAGCCGGCGGCGCCGTGGCCGAGTTCGACGGGGGAGAGCCCCTCGGAGCCGAGGAGCTGCTGGCGCTCTCGTGCGACGTGCTCGCGCCCTGCGCGCTCGAGGAAGTGCTCGACGAGTCGAATGCGGGCGCGGTCAGGGCCGGGATCGTGCTCGAGGGCGCGAACGGGCCGACGACGCCGGAAGCCGACGCGATCCTCGAGGAGAACGGGGTGCTCGTGATCCCCGACGTGCTCGCGAACGCCGGCGGGGTCGTCGTCTCGTATTTCGAGTGGGTGCAGGGGCTGCAGGAGCTCTTCTGGACCGAGGCCGAGGTCAACGAACGGCTCCGGAAGATCGTCTCGATGGCCTACCGGGAGACCTGGGAGCTACGCGAAGCGCGCGGGATCTCGATGCGGACCGCGGCCTACGGGCTCGCCGTCCAGCGCGTCGCCGAGGCGACGACGATCCGGGGCCTCTATCCCTAGTGCGGCCTCTGCAGGCATTCGGGGAGAGATTCGCGTGGACCGTCGGCCGCACGAGGAGGACGTCGGCCGCTTCACGGGCGCCGGATCGGCTGGTCGTCGCGCTCCGCCTCGCGGAGGGGCCGCAAGCGGCCGCCGACGGATGACGAAGGCAGTGACATTGGTCGTGGGACGCGACTGCCACCTCTGCGAGCGGGCGCGAGCCGAGCTCGAGCCGCTCGCCGCCGAGCTCGGGCTCACGGTCGAGGAGGTCGACATCACCGGCGACCCGGAGCTCGAGCGGCGCTACCGCGAGTGGATCCCGGTGATCGAGGTCGCCGGAGAGCGTGTCTCCGTGTATCGCGTCGAGGCAACCGAGCTACGTCACAAACTCGGCCTCTAGCGTCGAGTTTGTGACGAAGTGAACGCAGTGTCCATGCGTTCGTGCAGAATCCCTCGTTCATGTTGCAAAGTCAGCCCGAGGGGATCCGTCCGCTGGAGAATCGTGTCGGCGTCGGAGTGGCCGCGCGCCTCTCGCGTTACCTCCAGGTCCTGACTCAGGCGAAGAAGATGGGCAAGGAGCGCATCTCCTCCCAGGAGATCGCCGACTACACGAATATCAACGCGACCCAGATCAGGCGCGACCTCTCCAACTTCGGCAAGTTCGGCAAGCGAGGGGTGGGCTACTCGATCGACGGCCTGCTCGGTGAGATCCGCAAGATCCTCCGCACCCAGGGCCAGCACAACATCGCGCTCGTGGGTGCGGGCCGGCTCGGCCAGGCGATTGCCGGCTCGCCGATCTTCATCGAGCACGGGATCACGATCGCCGCTGTGTTCGACATCGACGAGAAGGTGGTCGGCCGCCCGATCGGCTCGATCGACGTCAGCCCGTACGCCCGCCTGAAGGACGTCGTTCACGACAAGAACATCGTCGTCGGCGTGCTCGCCGTCCCGGCCGACGCCGCGCAGCACGTCGCCGACGATCTCGTCGATGCCGGCGTTCAGATCATCTTCAACTACACGGAAGCCCTTCTCGATTGCCCGCCCGAGGTGACGGTTCACACCTCCAATCCCGCGGTCGAGCTACTCCACGCGCTCTACTTCCACCTGACCTAGATCACCAGGGCGGCGATCGCAGCGACGGCCTGCTCGATCGGGACCCGATCGGAGTTGACCACGAGGTCGTAGTCGGTGGGATGCTCGTGGCTGACGCCGTAGAAGTGCTTGAGGTAGGCCTTCATATCCTTGTCGGCGTCCTTCACCCGTCGGGCGGCTTCGTCTGCGTTGAGGCCTGTGTCCGCCAGTTGCTGCTGCCGGGTCTCGGAGGACGCCGTGATCCGGACGCGCAGCACGTCGTCGCGCCCCTCGAGTGCGAACGATGCCGCGTGAGAGACGATCACGACGTCACCCTCGGCGGCAGTCTCGAGGACGGAGTTCCTGATCAGCTCGCGGAGGTGCTCCGTCTTCTCGAAGCGGTTGAAGTCGACCTCGAGCCACCGCCCGGGGCTCCGCGACTCGGCGAGCGAGACCGCCTCCGGGAAGACCTGCTCGGTCTCGGCGGCGGCAACGACGATCTCGTCGTCGGCGTAGCGGAAGCCGAGCCGGTCGGCGAGTTGCTGGCCGATCTCCTCGCCGCATGCGCCTTCGGCGTGGGCCACGCAGACCACGGAGATGCGCGAACGCCGGTCGGTTCCGATCGGGCCTGCGGAGTGCACGTCGCCAGCGATGCCGGGATCGTAATCCATGCCGCAGTTGTGCCCCGAAGCAGCGTTCTCGACACGCGAATCCGGCTGTCTGTCCGCTCCGCTCCGGCAAGGTTGGGCGATGCGCATCCTGCTCTGGCACGGATATCTGCTCGGTGGAACCGGCTCGAACGTCTACACGCGGGCGCTGGCGCGGGAGTGGAGCCTGCAGGGGCACGAGGTGGTCGTCGTCTGCCAGGAGCCGGCGCCGGAGCAGTACGACCTGGGCGGCGCCCGGGTGGTGCGGCCGCTGCTCCCGGAAGGGCTGCTGCCCGTCTTCGTGCTCGATCGCTACGAGGGGCTCACCGCCCGGCTGCTGCAGGATTTCACCCTCGAGGAGCGGCTCGCGTACGTCGAGGCCAATGTCGGAGCGCTCCGCTCGCTCCAACCGGCCGACCTCGTGTTTGCGAACCACGTGCTGCTGGGCGGCGCCGTCGGCGCCGGTGTCGGCGGGCGATTCCGGGTGAAGGCCCACGGCTCCGAGCTCGAGTACTCGATGCGCGGCCGCCCGGAGCTCGAGCGCTGGGGACGGGAGGTTCTCGCCCCGGCCGAGGCTGTGTTCGTCGGCTCGCAGCACATCCGCCGGGTGGTCGCCGAGGTCACGGGCCATGTGGACTCGGTGTTCGAGGTGCCGCCCGGGGTCGACATCGACGAGTTCGTGCCGCAGACCCGTGAGGACGCGCTCGACGGCCTCATCGCCGAGGCTCGAAACGACCCACCGAATCCCGGAAACGCCGAGGAGCGCCTCCCCGACGAGGGCAACGCCGAGCGGCTCGCGCGGTTCCTCGGAGACGACAGGCCGACCGTCGTCTACTTCGGGAAGCTGATCGAGAACAAGGGCGTCCAGTTGCTGCTCGAGGCACTGGGCCCGCTCGATGCCCGCGCGGTGATCGTGGGCTTCGGGGACTACCGCGCCGAGCTCGAGCGGCTCGCCGCTTCTCTGCCGCCCGAACGCGTGCTCTTCACGGGCCCGCTCGAACATCGTCATCTCGTGCACCTGCTCCCGCTCGCCGACGCCGCGGTCGTGCCGTCGATCTTCCCCGAGGCGTTCGGGATGGTCGCCGCGGAGGCCGCCGCCTGCGGCTGTCCGCCCCTCGTTGCGCGCCACAGCGGGCTCGCGGAGGTCGCAGCCGGGCTCGAGGAGTCCTATCCCGTTCACCTTCGCGACCTCGCCGCGTTCACGACCGGAGACGCTCTCGAGCTCCGCGACAAGCTGGCGCGGCTGCTGACGCTCTCCGACGCCGACCGGCTCGCGATCCGCGCCGCGGCGCGCGCCACCGCCTCCGACCGCTGGTCGTGGGCAGGCGTGGCCGCGCGCTTGCTCGCGCCGGTCGCGTAGCCTTCGCGACCCATGGGCGAGGAACAGCGCCTTCCCCCCGAGGAGCAACTCGCCACCGCGCGGGCGGCATTCGAGGCAGGTACCGACTTCACCGTCGCGGTCGAAGAGGAGTTTGCCGTGCTCGACGGCGAGACGCTCGCGCTCGCGAACCGCTTCGAGGAGATCCAGGCGGCCGCGAAAGGCACGGCGCTCGAGCCCGACCTCGTCGGTGAGTTGATCGCCTCCGAGGCCGAGGTCCGCACGGGAAGTGCGCCGATTTCGCCGAGGCGGCGGCGAAGGTCGTCGAGCGCCGCGAACAGCTCGCGGCGATCACGCGCGAGCTCGGGCTCGCACTCGGCGCCGCCGGCACTCATCCGTGGAGCCGCTGGCAGGACCAGCGAATCATCGACACGCCGCACTACCGCCGCAACGACGAGCTCCTCCGCTATGTGGTCTGGCGCAACAACACCTTCGGCCTGCACGTCCACGTCGGCATCAGCGGCGCAGATCGCGCGATCGCCGTGTGCAACGCGATGCGCCGGTTCCTGCCCGAGTTGCTCGCGCTCTCGGCGAGCTCGCCGTTCGTCGAGGAGGTCGACAGCGGCCTGCACTCCGCGCGGACGCAGCTCTTCACCCGGACCTTCCCGCGGTGCGGGATCCCCGACGTCTACGACGGCTGGCAGGGGTTCGAGGGTTACGTCGCGTTCCTGTACCGGACGGGCTCGATCGACGAGCACACCCAGCTCTGGTGGAGCGTCCGGCCGCATCTCGCCTATCCGACGGTCGAGATCAGGATCTGCGACGCGCAGCCGGATCCGGCGGAGGCGCAGAGCCTCGCCGCGCTCGCCTACTCGCTCGCCGTTCGCTGCGCCCGTGCGATCGACGAGGGCGAGCCGCTGCCCGATCTGCCGAATCGGATGCTCGAGGAGAACCTCTGGCGCGCGATCCGCTACGGCCTCTCGGGCGAGCTCCTCGACTTCGAGCTCGGCGAGCCGGTACCGGCGCGCGCCCGGATCGAGGCGCTGCTCGAGTGGGTGGCCCCCGTCGCGGCGGAGACCGGTGCGGCTCCGTTTCTCGGGCTGCCGGCGGCGAACTCGGCTGAGCGCCAGCAGGCGCGCAGGCAAGATGGGGCGACGCTCGAGGAGATCTATGCAACAGAGGGTCTTGCAACAGAGGGGCTAACCGACACAGGGAAGGGCCGGTGAGCGAGTTGACTGACGAGCACGACGATCACGACCATGAAGGTCATGACCACGAAGGTCATGACCACGACCACGAGCACGTCACGACCACGACCACGTGCCTCACGAGCACGACGCGGATTTGCCGGAGACCGAGGAGCAGCTCGACGCGATGCTCGACGCGATCCGGCAGGCGAAGGTCGCGCAGCTCATCCTCTCGACGGTCTCGACGCTGGCCTCGGTCGCCTACGGCAAGCTCGAGATGAAGGACGCGGCCGAGGCGAAGAAGGCTATCGACGCGATCGACGCCCTGCTTCCGCTGCTCGAGGGCGAGGTCGACGACGCGATCCGGAAGGAGTTCGACGCGGCGGTCACGGGCCTGAAGCTCGCTTACGCCGACGCCGTCACCGCGTCACAGTAGAATCCCGCGCGCGCGCCGAACCCTCGGCGCTCGACTGTCTCTGGAGGGAGCAACCGAATGGACTGGTTCATGCACCATGCGGTACTCGTCGCCCTCGTCGGCGCCGGTGTGGCCGTCGGGTACGGGCTCTGGCTGACCGCGTGGATCCTCAAGCAACCTGCCGGCAACGAGCGCATGCAGGAGATCGCACGCGCCGTGCAGGAGGGCGCCGCCGCGTACCTGAAGCGCCAGTACGTGACGATCGCCGGTGTCGCGGTCGTGCCTTTCATCCTCATCGGTCTGTACGACAAGCTCGGCTGGGGCACGGCGTTCGGGTTCTTGATCGGCGCCGTGCTCTCGGCAGGCGCCGGCTTCATCGGGATGAACGTGTCGGTGCGGGCGAACGTCCGGACTGCCGAGGCTGCGCGTGACGGCGTCGCGCCGGCGCTCAAGGTGGCGTTTCGCGCGGGCTCCGTCACCGGCCTGCTCGTCGTCGGGCTCGCCCTCGGCGGGGTCGCCGGCTACTACTGGTTCCTCACCGCGGCGCTGAACCACACGCCGTCGACCGCGATCCACGATCTCGTCGGGCTCGCCTTCGGCGGCTCGCTGATCTCGGTCTTCGCGCGGCTCGGAGGCGGCATCTTCACGAAAGCGGCCGACGTCGGCGCCGACCTCGTCGGCAAGATCGAGGCCGGGATCCCGGAGGACGATCCGCGCAACGCGGCTGTGATCGCCGACAACGTCGGCGACAACGTCGGTGACTGCGCCGGGATGGCCGCCGACCTCTTCGAGACCTACGCGGTGACTGCCGTGGCCGTGATGCTGCTCGGCACGGAGGCCGGGATCAACGCGGGCCACCTGTATCTGTTCCCGCTCGCGCTCGGCGGCGTCTCGGCTATCGCCTCGGTGATCGGCACCTTCTTCGCCCGGCTCGGCAAGGGCGAGAACGCGATCATCGGCGCGCTCTACAAGTCGGTGCTCGCCGCAACCGTGCTCTCGGCGCTCGGGTTCATCCCGGTCACGAAGGCGTTCGAGAGCGCCACCTACAGCTTCAAGGACCTGTACATCTCCGCGATCATCGGGCTCGTCGTCACCTTCCTGCTCGTGGCGATCACCGAGTACTACACCGGCACCCGCTGGCCGCCGGTGAAGAAGATCGCAAAGGCCTCGCAAACCGGCCATGCCACGAACATCATCGAAGGGCTCGCGATCGGGATGCAGGCGACCGCCGCTCCGGTGATCGTGATCGCCGCCGGGATCCTGACCGCGAATCACTTCGCCGGTCTCTACGGCATCGGTGTCGCTGTAATGGCGCAGCTCTCGATGACCGGCCTCATCGTCGCGCTCGACGCCTTCGGGCCCGTGACCGACAACGCGGGCGGGATCGCCGAGATGGCGGACCTGCCCGAGTCGGTGCGCGGCGTCACCGATCCCCTGGACGCCGTCGGCAACACGACGAAGGCCGTGACGAAGGGATACGCGATCGGCTCCGCCGCGCTCGCCGCGCTCGTGCTCTTCGACTCGTATACGACCGGGCTCAGCCAGAACGGGATCACGACGCTCTTCACCCTGAACGACCCGTGGGTGATCGCCGGGCTCTTCATCGGGGGGCTGATGCCGTTCCTCTTTGCCTCGCTTGCGATGGAGGCGGTCGGGCGGGTCGGCGGCGAGGTCGTCGAGGAGGTGCGCCGCCAGTTCCGCGAGCACCCCGGGATCATGGAGGGCACCGAGCGTCCGGAGTACGGCCGCGCGATCGACATCGTCACCGGCTCGGCGATCAGGTCGATGCTCGCGCCGGCGATCATCCCGATCGCGTTCCCGATCATCGTCGGGATCATCAGCATCCGGATGCTCGGCGGCCTGCTCGTCGGCACGATCGTCACCGGCCTCTTCCTCGCGATCTCGATGACCGCCGGCGGCGGCGCCTGGGACAACGCGAAGAAGATGATCGAGGACGGCCTCTACGGCGGCAAAGGCTCGGAAGCGCACAATGCTGCGATTACGGGCGATACGGTCGGCGACCCCTACAAGGACACCGCCGGTCCCGCGATCAACCCGATGATCAAGATCACGAACATCGTCGCGATCCTGATCATCCCGCTCCTCGTCTCGATCCACTCCTAGCGGAGCGTTGGGGGGAAGCCTCGCGGCTTCCCCCAACTCATCCGGGGGATCCGGGAACCGATAGAGAAAATCCTGGGATCTGGAAAAGATGCGTAGGTTCCGTCGCATCCACCGCAGGCCGGAGTAGATTCAACCGGTGCCAGGAAGGCGGAGGCAGTCTCATTCGCTCGAGCGCGTGCTGGGAACACCGGCGCTCTTCGCGACCGCGTACGGGAACGTCGGCTCGTCGATCTACTACGCGCTCGGCGTCACCGCGGCGATCGCGCTCGGGCTCACGCCGCTCGTCTTCGTCATCTCGGGGCTGATCTTCGCCTGCACGGCCGCGACCTACGCCGAGGGGACTGTTCTCTTCCCCGAGGCGGGCGGGTCGTCGAGCTTCGCGCGGCGGGCGTTCAACGAGCTCGTCTCGTTCGTCGCGGCCTGGGCGCAGATGCTCAACTACATCATCACGGTCGCGATCTCGGCGTTCTTCGTGCCGCACTACCTCTCGATCTTCTGGGCGCCGCTGAAGACGAACCCGTGGGACATCGTCGGCGGGATCATCGTCGTCGTCGTCCTCGTGGGGATCAACATCATCGGGGTCAAGGAAACGGCCGCGCTCAACGTCGGGCTCGCGGTGATCGACTTCGCGACGCAGCTCGTGCTCGTCGGGCTCGGATTCGCCCTCGTGTTCAGCCCGCACGTGCTGAAGGAGAACATCCACTGGGGGATCGCGCCGACATGGTCGAACTTCGCGCTGGCGATTCCGGTGGCGATGATCGCCTACACCGGGATCGAGACGGTCTCGAACCTCGCCGAGGAGGCCCGCGATCCGAGGCGGACGATTCCCGGCTCGATCCGGCTCGTGGCGATCGCCGTCTTCGCGATCTACTTCACGCTCCCGCTCGTGGCGCTCTCGGCGCTGCCGGTGTACAAGGACCCGAGCGGCGCGTACGTCACGAAGCTCGGCCTGCCCCCGCCGCAGGGGTTCGAGAACGATCCGGTGCTGGGCCTCGTCGAGAACCTCGGCCTGCACGGCGTGGTGCTGTCCGCCGCGAAGATCTACGTCGGCGTTCTCGCAGCGACGATCCTCTTCATCGCCACGAACGCGGGCGTGATCGGCGCGTCGCGGATCACCTACTCGATGTCGACCCACCGGCAGCTTCCGGAGCTGTTCCGGCGGCTCCATCCCCAGGTTCAAGACGCCGTGGCTCGCGCTGCTCGTGTTCGCGGGCTTCTTCTCGATCCTCTTCATGCTGCCCGGGAACGTCGACTTCATCGGGAGGATGTACGCGTTCGGCGCGATGCTCTCGTTCACGATCGCGCACGCCTCGGTGATCCAGCTGCGCCGCAAGCCGCCGCCGGTCGAGGATCCCTACCGCGTCCGGCCGAACTTCAGGTTCCGGGGCGTGAGCTGGCCGATCTTCGCGATCGTGGGCGGGATCGGCACCGGGCTGGCGTTCCTCGTGGTCGTGATCCAGGACGCGCCGACCCGGTACGCCGGCCTCGGCTGGCTCGCCGCGGGGTTCGTCTTCTACTTCTTCTACCGCCGCAGGCTCGGTCTCCCGCTCCGGGAGACGGTGATCGCGCCGCTCCAGTTCGGCCCTGCGATCGCGCTCGAGTACCGGACGATCCTCGTCCCGATCGTCTCCGGGTCGGAGTCGCACGAGTCGATCGACATCGCTGCGCGCCTCGCGGCCGAACGCGGTGCCACGATCGTCGCGCTCCGCGTGGTCGTCGTGCCGCTCGACCGGCCGCTCGAGGCCGCGATGGACGTCGAGGAGGCCGAGGCCGACCGGCTGCTCGACGACGCACGCGTCGCCGCCTCCGCCTACGGCGTCCGCACGATCGACCGCATCGTGCGCGCCCGCCAGGCGGGCCGGGCGATCGTCGAGGAGGCCGAGCGCCGCCAGGCGGAGATCGTCGTCCTCGGCGCCCCCCGCGGCCGCCACAGGGCGATCTTCGGCAAGACCGTCGACTACGTCCTGAAAAACGCCCAGTGCCGCGTGATGGTCGCGGCCGGCAAGAAAGCAGCCTGATCGTGCACGCCGGGGCCTCGACCGTGCTCTCCCTCGTGATGATCGGCCTCGGGATCGCGTTCCTCGTCCGCACCGCGTCGCTCGGCGGCGGCGAGGTCGGGATCATCCTCGGCGTCGGCTTCCTCGCCGCGGGCGCCGGTCGGCTCTACCTGAACAGACGGGCGCGTTAGTGCCGGTGACCTCGGAGCCTAAACCTGGCGCCGGTGGCCGCCTGCGGCCCCTCCGCGAAGCAGAGCGCGGTGCCCAGCAATGCAGGCGGGCGCGAAGCGGCCGACCTCCTGGTGCGGCCGATCGGTACCGCGAGCCTGACGTCAGACGGTTGCGGAGGCCGGACTAATGGCGAGGAAGCTTCCGGGGCTTCGCCGCGAGCTCGACGCGCGCTCCCTCTTCTCGGTCGCCTACGGCGAGATCGCCTCGTCGATCTACTTCGCGCTCGGGATCATCGCGCTGCACGCCGTCGGCTTCACGCCGTTCGTGCTGCTCGGCGTCGGCGTCCTCTTCCTCATCGTCGCCCTCTCCTACGCCGAGGCGACCTCCGCTCTGCCGGAGACGGGCGGCGCCGCGACTTCGTCCGCAAGGCCTACAACGACCTCGCCGGCTTCATGACCGGCTGGGTGCTCTTCCTCGACTACCTGATCGTGATCGCGCTCTCGGCGCTCTTCGTCCCGCATTACCTTGCCGGCGCCCTGCAGATCAGTGCCCTGGATCGCAACCCGTGGGACGTCGTCGTCGGCGTGGCCGTGATCGTGGCCGTCGGCGCGATCAGGCTCGTCCGCCGCCCCTCGATGTACGCGATCGGGACGATCGTCCCGGCCCTCGATCTGCTGACTCAGCTCGTGCTGATCGTGTTCGGTTTCGCGCTGCTCGTCTCGCCGGGCTCGGTGCTCGAGGGAACCTCGCTCGGCACCGCGCCCACGGTCAGCTCGCTCGTGTTCGCAATCCCGCTCGCGATGCTTGCGTTCACCGGGCTCGAGACGGTTGCGAACCTGGCGGAGGAGGCCCGCCGCCCCGGCGTCGACCTTCCGCGGGCGCTCTTCCTCGCGATCGGCACCGTCGTCACCGCCTACGTCGCGATCGCGATCGTGGCGCTCTCTGCGTTTCCCGGCCCGCATACCGAGCTCGGGACGACCTGGCTCCGCTCCCCGCTCGTCGGCGTCGCCGACCAGATCAGGGCTCACACGAACCGGACGCTCGGCGACACGATCCGGTTCTTCGTCGGCGCCAGCGGTGCGCTGATCCTGCTCGCCTCGGTCACGACCTCGATCTCGGGGTTCTGCCGCCTCGCGTACTCGCTGGGAGAGCACGGCCAGCTTCCGCGCGCCTTCGGCCGCCTGCATCGCCGCACGCTCGTCTCGCCACAGGCGATCATCGCCGTCACCTCGATCTCGAGCGCGATCGTGATCGCCTCGGCCTTCCTGCGCCACGATGTCGCGTTCCTCGCGAGCGTGTTCTCGTTCGGTGTCCTGCTCGCATTCACGGCGACCCAGATCGCCGTGATCAAGCTGCGGGTGACCGCGCCCGACCTGCCGCGGCCCTACCGCACACCGCTGAACATCACGATCCGCGGCGCGGAGATCCCGGTGCCTGCGATCGTCGGGGCGATCCTGACCTTCGCGGTGTGGGTGATCGCGATCGTGACCCACCCCGGGGCGCGCTACGGCGGCCCCGCCTGGCTGCTCGTCGGCTTGGTCGTGTTCGTCGCGGTACGCCGGTCGCACGGGGAGGGCCTGACCGAGAGGGTCACCGCGCCCGACACCGTCCACTTCGCCGACGTGCCGCGGTTCCGGCGCGTGCTCGTGCCGATGAAGCTCGGGGTGATCGGCGAGGAGATGGCGGCCACGGCGGTGAAGCTCGCCGCCGAGCACCGCGCCACCGTCGAGGCTCTGCACGTGATCTGCGTCCCTCTCGACCTGCACCTCGACGCCGAGATGGCCGCCGCCGACGCCCGCGCCGACGAGTCGCTGGCCGAGGCGACCGCGCTCGGGGCCGAGCTCGGGGTGGAGGTCAAGTCGGTGACCGTCCGCAGCCGTGCGATCGGCCGCGCGATCGTCGACCGCGCGACGGAGTCGAGGGCCGACCTGATCGTTCTGGCTCCTCGCCCCGCTGGCGTCGGCAGTCGCGGTTCTTCTCGCCGACCGTCGACTTCGTCCTCCGCCAGGCGCCCTGCGAGGTGCTCGTTGTCGCCTTCCCGCAACGGGTGCTCGACGAGGAGGCGGGCCCCGGGTGATCGCGCACGGACCACGACTCGGGCCGCGACCCGCGACTCGGCGGGTCCGGACTGAGCTACGCTGGCGCGCGTGAAAGTCCTCGTCATCGGGTGCGGCCGCGTCGGCAGCGCGGTCTCGCTGCAGCTGCGCTCGGCCGGCTGGGAGGTCAGCGTGATCGACGAGCGCGAGGATGCGCTCGGGCGGCTCGGCGACGACTGGTCGGTGAGTTCCACGTCGGCCAGGGGATCGACATCTCGCTGCTGAAGCGCGCAGGGATGGCGGATGCCGACGCGGTCGTCGTCACCACCGACGGCGACAACTCGAACATCGTGATCGGACAGATGGCCGAGAAGAGCTTCGGCGTCCGCTCGGTGATCGTCCGCATCCTCGACCCGGCGCGGGCGGAGTTCTACCGTGGCCGCGGCCTGAACGTCGTCTGCCCCACCCAGAGCGCGATCGAGACGCTCACCAATGCAGTGCGCGCCGTCGAAGGCGCGTTGGCCTGACTGCGCATGTACCTCCTGATTGCAGGCGGCGGCAAGGTGGGCTCGAAATTCGCGCGGGCGTTGATCCGCAGCGGGCACGAGGTGACCCTGATCGAGCAGCGCCCGAGCCGGTTCGACCAGCTCGAGGCCGAGCTGGAGCATCAGGTGCACCGTGGCGACGCAACCGAGATCTTCGTGCTCGAGCGCGCCGGGATCAAGCGGCCGCCCGACGTCGTCGTAGCCGTCACGGGCGACGACGAGGACAACATCGTGATCTGCCAGCTCGCCCGCGACGGCTACGGCGTCGAGACGACCATCGCGCGCGTGAACGACCCGCGCAACCAGCCCTACTTCGACCTGCTCGGGATCAGCCCGACGGTGTCGGCGACCGCGTCGATCATGGGCCTGATCGAGCACGAGGTGCCCGAGCACGGGCTGATCCACCTGCTCGAGCTCGGCAAGGAGAACCTCGAGATCGTCGAGATCATGGTCGACCGTGACGCCGCCTGCGCCGGCAAGGCGATCCGCGAGGTCGAGCTGCCGGAGGGCGCCCGCGTGATCTCGATCGGCCGAAACGGCAAGGCCGAGGCGCCCGACGGCGCGATGCAGCTCGAGCCCGGCGACTCCGTGCTCGTGATCCTCGAGCCGGGCAAAGAGGACGAGTTGCGTAAGATCCTCGTCCGCCAGCCCTAAAGCCCCAGCTCGTCCCGCGAGCGGACGGTGCGGACGTCCGGGCCGAGGCGTGCGAGGAGCCGTTCGAGCGCACCCGGGCCGGCCTCGAGCGCCTCGATGCGTCGTGCAGCTCCGAGATGGGCAACCGCGATCCGCGCCAGCTCCTCGGGCGCCTCCGTGAACACCCCGATCCGCACGCCCTCGCCCTGAAGGCGCCGCAGCGCGGCACTCGCACGTGCGTCGGGCCTGAGGTAGACGGGGGCATGGTCCTCGGCGAAGCGCTCGAGCAGCGCCCGCCAGTTCGGCAGCTCCTCTTCGAGCCGGTCGGGGTCGACGTGCGCCCGTCGGGACACGTCCGCGAGCCAGGCGTCGTACAGCGGGCGGGTGTCCCCGAGGACACTGTCGAGCTCGATCGCGACGGCGCTCATCTAGCTCCGGCGCACGGGGATCACCGCGAGCGTGTCGCCTTCACCGACCACGCGCACGTTGGCGCCGTAGTGCTCGGAGATCAGCTCGGCGCTCGCGATCTCCGCAGGAGGCCCCTCCGCGACCACGTGGCCGTGGGAGAGAACGATCAGCCGGTCGGCGTACTGCGCCGCGAGCGTGATGTCATGCATCGCACACAGCACGGTCAGCTCGCCGTGCTCCCGTAGCGTCGCCACGAGCTCGAGCGCCTGTTGCTGGCGGCCGATGTCGAGCGAGGTCTGGTTCGTCCAGCAGGAGCAGTGGTGCCTCCTGGGCGAGTGCGCGGCAGAGCACGGCCCGCTGCTGCTCGCCGCCGCTCAGCGTCTGGAGCCGTCGGTGCGCGAGCGAGCCGAGGTCGAGGCGGGCGAGCGCGCGGCCGGCGATCTCCAGGTCGCGGGGGCTCTCTCCGCCGAACGGCCCGAGATGCGCCGTGCGCCCGAGCAGGACGTACTCGTCGGCGCGCATCCCCGGGGGCAGGAGCGGGGCCTGGGGAACGAACGCGAGGCGCCGCGCCATCTCGCGGCGTGGGAGGGAGGAGACTTCGTTCCCGCCGAGGGTGACCGAGCCGCCGTAGGGCAGCAGGCCGGCGGTCGCGCGAAGGAGCGTGCTCTTCCCGGCGCCGTTCGGGCCGATGAGCGCGACCCACTCGCCGGGCGAGATCCGCGCGTCGATGCGGTCGAGCACCCGGGCCGAGCCGAGCTCGACAGAAAGAGCGTCGACGACGATGGTGCTCATCGGAACGTCCTGCTCGAGCGCAGCACGACCGCGAAGAACGGGGCGCCGAAGAAGGCGGTAACGACCCCGATCGGCAGCTCGGCGGGTGACACGATCGTGCGGGCGATCACATCACAGCGCGCGAGGAACCCCGCGCCGAGGAGCAGCGAGAGCGGAAGCACGATCCGGTAGCTCGTCCCGATCGTGAGCCGGACGAAGTGGGGGACGATGATCCCGACGAAGCCGATCAGCCCGCTGACCGCGACCACTGCTGCGGTGCCGATCGTGGCGGCGATGACGATGGTGAGGCGGACGCGGCGCACGTT
>CAVWUL010000006.1:0-15814 GCA_963758125.1 uncultured Actinomycetes bacterium | reverse complement strand
TCGAGCCGCTCCGAGACGCGCGCGTGCTCGGTGCTGATCTTCTGCGCCGAGGCCTGGTCATCCCAGAACCCTGGCGCGCTCATTGCCGATTCGAGCTCGGCCTGACGTGACTTCAGCTTGTCCGGGTCAAAGGTAATCACGGACCCAGAGAAGCTGGGTCCCGATCCCTTCGAGCTGCTCGGCAAGCGGTGCGTCTGACTCGGCCATCGCCGCAAGATGGTACCGGCCGAGCCGGTAACGCGGCCCGTGGAGGGTCATCCGCGAACGTTCGACCCGGCTGTCGGCACCCAAGCCGCTTACGGCCCCTCCGCGCAGCGGCGGCAAGGTGCCAGATACACAGCCGGGCGCGAAGCTCCTCCTAGTCCGACCCCAAGGGCGGACTATGCGCCGTGGCAGCGCTTGAACTTCTTGCCCGAGCCGCACCAGCAGGGGTCGTTGCGGCCGACCAGCTCGTGCTCGGACTTCACGACCGGGACCGGGGCGGGCGGCGGGGCGCCGTTCCCCTGCATCGCCATCCCGTTCGGGCTGCCTCCTGCCGCGGCCATGGCCTGGGCGCCGGCGACGGTCTCGTGCTGGTAGTTGAGCGCGGTGGCGCCGTTTCCCTGCTGGCCGGCCGGGAGCTGACCGTTGCCGTTCGAGCCGTCACCCGCCTCGACCTGGGCGTGGAAGAGGAGCGCGACGACCTCCTCGTGGATCAGGCGGCTGAGCTCCTGGAACATCACGTGGCCCTCGTTGCGGTACTCGACGAGCGGGTCTTTCTGCGCGTGGCCGCGAAGGTAGATGCCCTCGCGCATGTAGTCCATGTTCTCGAGGTGCTCGCGCCAGCGGACATCGACGACCTGGAGCACCATGAACCGCTCGAGGTCGCGCATGAGACCCTCGTGGATCGCTTCGATCTGGCGCTCTCGCTCGAGGTAGGCATCCGTGGCGTCGTCGAGAAACTCCGCGACGATCGCGTCGCGGTCGAGCCCGTGCAGCTCTTCCGCGGTCACTCCCGTGCCGTAGAGCGCGTCCATCGCCGAGACGAGCTCGCCGAGATCCCAGTCGTTCTCGATCTCCGCCGTCGTGTAGGCCTCGACGACGTTCTCGATCACCTGGGGCAGCCAGAGCTCCTTGATCTCCTCGGAGAGGTCCTGGCCCTCGAGCACGTCGCGGCGCTGCGCGTAGATCACCATGCGCTGGGCGTTCATCACGTCGTCGTACTTGAGGACGTTCTTTCGCTGGACGAAGTTCTGCTCCTCGACCTTCTTCTGCGCGTTCTCGATCTGGTTCGAGAGGATCTTCTGATCCATGGGCTGGTCGTCCGGGACCTTGAACCGGTCCATGATGTTGTAGAGCCGGTCGCCGGCGAACAGGCGCACGAGGTCGTCCTGGCCCGAGAGATAGAAGCGCGTCTCGCCCGGGTCTCCCTGGCGGCCCGAGCGGCCGCGGAGCTGGTTGTCGATGCGGCGGGCCTCGTGACGCTCGGTCCCGAGCACGTACAGCCCGCCGAGCTCGCGGACCCGGTCGTCGATCTTGATGTCGACGCCGCGGCCGGCCATGTTCGTCGCGATCGTGACCGCGCCGATCTGACCTGCGTCCTTGATGATCTCGGCCTCGCTCGCGTGCTCCTTGGCGTTCAGCACCTTGTGGGGGACGCCCTGGCGCTTCAGCAGCTCGCTGAGGAGCTCAGAGGTCTCGACGGCGATCGTCCCGACAAGCACCGGCTGGCCGGTCGCGTGGCGCTCCTTGATGTCGGCGACGACGGCGGTGAACTTGCCCTCGACCGTCTTGAAGATCAGGTCGTTCTCGTCCTTCCGGGCGACGTCGACGTTCGTGGGGATCGGCACGACCTCAAGGCCGTAGATCTCGACGAACTCCTTCTCCTCTGTCTTCGCGGTGCCGGTCATCCCGCCGAGCTTGTCGTAGAGCCGGAAGTAGTTCTGGAGGGTGATCGTGGCGAGGGTCAGGTTCTCGTCCTGGATCGTGACGCCCTCCTTGGCCTCGACGGCCTGGTGGAGGCCCTCCGACCAGCGGCGCCCTTCCATGATCCGGCCGGTGAACTCGTCGACGATCTTCACTTCGCCGTCCTCGATCACGTAGTCGGTGTCGCGCTTGAAGAGCGCCTCCGCCTTGAGCGCCTGCTGGAGATGGTTCACGAGCTGGACGTTCTCCGGCGCGTAGAGATTCTCGATCTTGAGCGCGCGCTCGACTTTCTCGATTCCGGACTCGGTGGCCGAGACGGTCTTGTGCTTCTCCTCGTAGAGGTAGTCGTACTCGTGCTGGAGCTCTGCGTCCTCGACTTTCGAGCCCTTCGAGGCGACGCCGTTCAGGCCGCGGGCGATCCGCGCCATGTCGGCATAGACCTTGGCGGCGCCGGTCGGCTCGCCGGAGATGATCAGCGGCGTTCGGGCCTCGTCGATCAGGATCGAGTCGACCTCGTCGACGATCGCGTAGCGATGGCCGCGCTGGACGATCCCTTCGAGCGCGATCGACATGTTGTCGCGGAGATAGTCGAAGCCGAACTCGGAGTTCGTGCCGTAGGTGATGTCGGCCTCGTAGGCCGCCTTGCGCTTCGCGAAATCCAGCTGCAACTCGGCCTCGATGTGCGCGACCGTCATCCCGAGGCGCTCGTAGACGCCGCGGTTCCACTCGGCGTCACGGCCGGCGAGGTAGTCGTTGACCGTGACGAGATGGACGCCCTGCCCGAGGATCCGCCCGTCGGCCATCTCCACGGTCGGGAGCGCGTTCAGATACAGGGCGAGGCTCGCGACGAAGGTCTTGCCCTCACCGGTCTTCATCTCGGCAACGTCGCCCTCGTGGAGCACGATCCCGCCCATCATCTGGACGTCGAACATGCGCTGGTTCGACTCGCGGAGGCGGGCCTCCCGCACGGCAGCGAACGCCTCGAAGAGGAGGTTGTTCAGGTCCTCACCGTTTTCGAGCCGCTCCCTGAACTCGACGGTCTTCGCCTTCAGCTCCTCGTCGGAGAGGGCCTGGAACTCGGGCTCGAGCGTGGCGACATAGGCAGCCTGCTGCTGGATGCGCTTCATCCGCCGACCCTCGCCGAAACGGAAAAGCTTCTCGAATCCCTCGCCCATCTCTGCCATGACTTACAGGGTATCGGCTGACCCCCTGGCCGCATTGAGCGGCTCCCTCAGAGTGGGTCGACCTCGACCTCGAACGCATCCCCGCCGATCCTGTGCGCGCGGACGACGTGCTCGTCACGCTCGAGTGCCGGAACGGAGCCGAACTGCGGCTCGCCGTCGACCATCAGGGTGCGCTCGCCGCCGTGGCTCGAGAGCTCGAGCTCGTCGCCCTCGACGTTCGGCAGCCGCATGATCTCGATCCGGCGCGCCGCCACCGCCCAGCGAGCTCGCTCACGCCGGACGCCCTCGGCGCGATACGGCCGCGACACGTCCCGCTCGACGGCGGCGGTGAGCGGCGAGAGATCTCCCTCTGCGCCCATGCGGACGAGCTCCACATCCGAGATCGCGACGAACTCCAACCGCTCCCCGTGCAGATCGGGGGCCTCGGCCATCGTGACGACGTCCCATTCGCGAGCGCGATGTACACCGTGGATGCCTGCCGCATCCCACGGAGGACGCGTGAGCTCCGGGCCGGGCGAGGCCGGATTGCCGGTCTGCGACGTGCCCTCGAGCTCGAGCCCGCCCTCCCGAGCGAGCTTCGCGTGCAGCGGTTCGCGCCGCCGGAAGATCCCCAAAGCGGCCTGCCTCAGGCTCCGTGCGTCGTCAACGGCGTGTTCCCAAACGACCTAGATGCGGTGGTGCTCGGTTCGCCGCCTCCGCTCGAGGCGACGCTTCTCGCGGTAGCCGACGATCTGGCGCTCCATCGTCTCGACCAGCTTGTCGACCGAGGCTCGGAGATCGCCCGTCGACTCGACTCCACGGAGCGTCTGCCCCTTTGCGAAGACGAGCGCCTCGGCGGTGAACTGGCCGTGCTTCGTCTCTTCGACAAGCTCCACCTCGACCGCGGTCTCATCGGCAAGCTGCCTGTCGAGCCGGGTGAACTTCGACTCGACGTACGTGCGGACCTCGGGTGTGAGCTCGGCATTCCGTCCCTTGATCTGAAGCCGCACCTGGCACCTCCTGCGTCGTAGGATCGGTGAATCCGAGGTTAGCGCACCGCCCGGGCGAGGGTGACCACGTGAATCTCACGCGCGCCTGCCGCCCGTAGCGCCGTCGCGGCCGCGCCCACCGTTGCCCCGGTCGTGTAGACGTCGTCCACGAGTACGACGGTACCCCGAACCGTGCCGCAACAACCGAAGGCACCTCGGACGTTGGCTCGCCGTTCCTCTCGCGACAACCCGGTCTGACGCCCGATCGACCGCCGGCGAGAGAGAGCGCCCGGGATTCGATCGCCCAGCGCCGCCCGAGTTCTTCGGCCAGGCCCTCCGCCGGATGGTGACCGCGCCGCAGCGAACGGTCGCCGTCGGGCGGGATATGGGTGATGACGTCTGCCGAGGGCCGGGGCACGCGCGCTGCCACGAGCTCGGCGGCGAGTGACGAGAGCGGGCGGAGACCGCCCTCTTTCCAGGCCCGGACAAACGGCCTCACCGGGCCGCGGTAGACGATCGCCGCCCGGGCAGAGCCGAACGCCAACCGCCGCCCGGCACACTCCCGGCAGCGCTCGACCGGCCAGGCGGTGGGGGCGCCGCAGCGCGCGCAGAGCGGTGCCGAGACCGGCACGACCAGTACGCCACACGCGTCGCAGAAGGGCGGCCCAGGGCGGCCACAGGCGACGCAGCGCGAGGGGAAGAGGAGCTCGAGAAGCCACGCAGCCAAGGCTACGACCGAACTCGTAACGCGCGTGTACCAACTTCGTACCAGACGCGTTACGCCTTCAGATCGCGGCCGCGGCGCTCGTGGCCCGGCGGCGAGACCCGCGTCAGCAGGAGCACCGCCGGCAAAGCGAGAATGCAGGCAAGCTCGCGTACCGCAAGCCACGCCGAGGGCGGGCCCGGAGCGGATGAGGCCTCGACCCGGATCCCCGACCCTCGCAAGGCGGACCGCACGAGCGCCCGGGCCCGAAACCGGTGCCAGCCCGAGGTCACCACGACCACGAGGTCCGCGTCGAGCGCACGCGCCGCGGCCGCAATCCCCACGGCGTTCCCCGCAGTCGACCGCGCCGTCGTATCGCAGACGAGCGGAACGTCCGGCCCGACCCACGCTGCGCGCATCAGCTCGGCCTCACCCCGCCCGCCACGCCGGGCATATCCCGAGAGGACGACCGCCCGTGCCCCGGCCGCGATTTCCTCGGCGTGGCGCAGCCGCGCAGCGCAGATCGGATGCAGCTCGTCGCCCGAGCCACCCGCCGAGTAGCCGAGCACCGCAAGAACTCGCGCCTGCTCACCCACCGGAGATCCGTTTCCGGACGCGGCTCGCAGCGATCAGCGTCGCGATCACCGTGAGCACGAGCACGATGGCCTTCTTGCCGTGGAGCTTCGACTCGCCGCTCGCCCGGTCGCGCATGTTCACGGGCACCTCGTCGACCCGAAGCCCTGCGTCGCTCAGGCGCAGGATCGACTGAACCTCGGGCGCACCGCTCGTGTACGGCTGCGCGAGCACCGCCACGGCCTTCGCATTCGCGGCGTACATCCCGCTCGTCGGGTCGAGGAACGGGCGCCGAAGCGTGTGCGCCATCGAGCGCCGAAGCAAGGCCGTGCCGAACCGCCGTGCCCCGGTCGAGGTGTAGCGGTACGGCTCGAAGCCCTCCCCGCTCGCGAAGCGCGACCCGACCGCCACATCGCAGACTCCCGACCGGACGCGCTCGAGCAGCCGGCGGAGCTCTCCGGCCGGGTGCTGGCCGTCCGCATCGACGCGGCCGCAATAGGCATAGCCGTGCTCGAGCGCATAGGCGTAGCCGGCGGCGATCCCTGCACGAAGCCCGCGGTTGAGACCGAAGGAGAGGACGAGCGCGCCGTTCTCGCGCGCGACCTCGGCGCTGCCGTCGGTCGATCCGTCGTCGACGACGAGGACGTCGACGTCGGGCAGCTCCCCGCGGAGCTCCTCCAGCACCGCCGGCAGGTTCTGCTCCTCATTCCAGGCCGGGATGAAGACCAGGGTGTCCGGCTGCTCCCCGGTCACGGCGAGTACACGGCGCGAGCAGGCAGGCCGGCGGACTCGCGATAGCGATTGTCGGCCTCGAGGAGCTGCTCCGGGTCGCCGATGTCGAGCCATGGCTCGCTGAACCGGAAGCCGTAGACAGGCTCTCGCTCACAGAGCCACGCGAGGAACGCCCCGGGCGGATCAGGTGCGTTGCCCTCGTCGAGGTAGCGATCGAGCGCCGCAAGGTGCTCCCGGGAGAAGAGATAGGTCGCGGTCGAGACGAGATCCGAACGAGGGTGCTCCGGCTTCTCCTGCATCCCCACCACGCGGTCCGACCGGTCGAGCTCGATCACGCCGTAGAGCGAGGCCAGCGACGGATCGGCGAGTCGGTGGACCGCAAGCGCGCTCCCGCCCTTCTCGAACCAGAAGTCGAGATAGTCGGCGAGCGAGAACTCGAAGAGGTTGTCCGCCGCGATCACGAGCAGGCCGTCCTCACCGAGCCCGCCGTGCTCGATCGCGAAGCGGATATCGCCGAGCGCGCCGAGGCGGTCGTCGTTCGTGGACGTTCCGTCGTTCCAGACGACCACCCCCCGCTCCGCCCCCCAGGCCTCGAACGCCTCCGCGTAGACGGCGTTCGTGACCACGTGGACGCCGTCGACCGTGCCCGACTCCTCGATCGAGTCGAGGATCCAGTCCACCATCGGCCTGCCCCCGACCGGCAGTAGCGGCTTGGCCGTCTTCTCGGTGAGAGGCCGCAGGCGCATCGCGTAGCCGGCCGCCAGCAGGAGCGCCTTCACGCGGCAACCACCGCGCCCGCAAGCGATTCGACGTATGGAGGACGGTGTGCGCCGTGCTCGGTGACGATCGCCGTGATCAACCCGGCGGGAGTGACGTCGAACGCCGGATTTCGCGCCCGGAAGCGCACGGTGACCTCGGCCGGGTCTCGTTCCTCGATCGGGATCTCGGCGCCGCTCCGGATCGCGTGGTCGACCGTCGAGCTCGGCGCCACGATGTAGAACGGGATCCGATGGTAGGACGCGAGCACGGCGAGGCCGTAGGTGCCGATCTTGTTCGCGGTGTCGCCGTTCGCTGCGATTCGGTCGGCGCCGGTGAGGACGACGTCCACCTCGCCGGCCGCCATCCTCGAGGCAGCGGCGGAGTCGGCGATCACTGCGTGCGGAATCCCCGCGGTCTCGAGCTCCCAGGCCGTGAGCCGTGCACCCTGCAGCAGCGGGCGGGTCTCGTCGACCCAGACGTGCGTCAGCAGCTCGCGCTCCCAGGCGGCGATCAACGCCCCGACAGCGCTGCCGTAGCCTCCCGTCGCGAGGCCGCCTGCGTTGCAGTGGGTCAGCGCCCGGGTGCCGGGCGAGAGCAACTCGGCGGCGTGGGCCGACATCTCGCGGCAGCGCTCGACCTCGTCCCGGTGAATCGCCCGGGCACGGTCCGCCGACGGGTCGAGGCGCATCTCGTCGAGCGCCCAGCCGAGATTCACGGCCGTCGGCCGCGAGGCCCGGAGGGCCGCGTCGGCCTCCCCGAGATCCTCGCCGAGGGCCGCCGCGAGCGCGATCCCGTACGCGGCGGCGATCCCGATCGCAGGAGCGCCGCGTACGACCATCGTGCGGATCGCGGCGGCCACCTCCCCCGAGCTCCGGCAGGCGACATCGACCTCCTCGTCGGGGAGCCGGCGCTGGTCGAGGAAGACGACTGTGTCGCCCTCGAAGCGGACGATTCGCTCAGGCTGGAGCAACGGTCACGGTGGCGTCGCGTCGACCGATCAGGTTCCCTCGTCCCACGAGGCCAGGTAGTTCGCCTGCTCCTCGGTGAGCGTGTCGATCGAGACACCCATCGTCCCGAGCTTGAGGCGTGCGATCTCCTCGTCGATCTCGCGGGGAACCGGGTAGACGCGCCGCTCGAGCGTGGCCGCGTGCTGTACCGCGTACTCGGTCGAGAGCGCCTGATTGGCGAACGACATGTCCATCACGATCGCCGGATGCCCTTCGGCGGCCGAGATGTTCACGAGCCGGCCCTCGGCGAGCAGGTACAGCCGTCGCCCGTCCGCGAGCGTGAACTCCTCGACGAACTGCCGGGCCTCGCGCGTCTCGACCGCGAGCGCGCGCAGAGCCGGGATGTTGATCTCGACGTTGAAGTGACCCGTGTTGCAAAGGATCGTGCCGTCCTTCATCGCGGTCATGTGATGCTCGTCGATCACGTGCTTGTCGCCGGTGGCGGTGCAGAAGATGTCGCCGACCTTCGCCGCCTCCTCCATCGGCATCACCTCGAAGCCGTCCATCAGCGCCTCGAGCGCCGGCATCGGATCGACCTCCGTGATGATCACGTGCGCCCCGTGCCCCTTCGCTCGCATCGCGACGCCGCGGCCGACCCAGCCGTAGCCCGCGACGACGAAGCGCTTGCCCGCGAGCAGCACGTTCGTGGAGCGGATGATCCCGTCGAGGGTGGACTGCCCTGTGCCGTAGCGATTGTCGAAGAAGTGCTTGGTGCGCGCGTCGTTGACCGCGATCACCGGGAACGCGAGCGCGCCGTCGGCCTCCATCGCCTTGAGCCTGATCACGCCGGTCGTCGTCTCCTCCATCCCGGCGATGATGTCGCCGAGCTGCTCCCGGCGGGCGGTGTGGAGGACGCCGATCACGTCGGCGCCGTCGTCCATCGTCAGCTGCGGCTTGTGGTCGACCGCGGCCTCGATGTGCTGGTAGTAGGTGTCGTTGTCCTCGCCCTTGATCGCGAAGACGGAGATGCCGTACTCCTCCACGAGCGCCGCGGCCGCGTCGTCCTGCGTCGAGAGCGGGTTCGAGGCGCAGAGCACCACGTCTGCGCCGCCCGCCTTCAGCGTGCGCATCAGGTTCGCCGTCTCGGTCGTGACGTGGAGGCAGGCGGAGATGCGGTACCCGGCGAGCGGCTGCTCGGCGGCGAAGCGCTCACGGATCGCAGCGAGCACCGGCATCTGCCGGTCCGCCCACATGATCCTGCGCACGCCCTCTGCCGAGAGCGCCAGATCCTTCACGTCGTAGCGTCTTGTGGTCGCCATGCGTCCTACCCCCTTCGTGGAGCCAGTCTAGTTGTGAGTTTCTCAGGCGGCGAGCAGCCGCTCGTGCTTGCGCTGCTCCCAGTCGATCCAGGAGCCCGCGTCGTCGCCGGCGGCAAGCCACGCGTCGACTTCGCGATGCAGGTCGGGCTCGCGGCGGAGCCGGGCGGCAAAGACGATCTCGTCGATGCCCACCCCGTGACCCGTTCGAAGCTCTCCCAGTGCACGCAGCCGATTCAACTGCGCGAGCCCGTAGAGCCGGTAGCCGGCGCTCGAACGCTCCGGGACGACGAGGCCCTGCGCCTCGAGGTAGCGGAGCATCCGCGCCGACCAGCCGGATCTCGCGGCGGCGGCGCTTATGGTGAGCTCGTTCATCCGGGCGAACCTTAGCACATCTCTGTCAATGTTTCGGCGGAGCCGCCGTGAGCAGCGCCTGGATCTGCTTTGCCAGATCCGCCACCTGCTCGGTCAGCTCCTTGTCCTGGCGCGTGAGCTCGGTGTTCGACTGGAGCAGTGCGAGCAGCTTGTCGGTCTCCGCCTTCGCCGCCTGCTCGAGCCGGCCGTGGCTCTTGTCGACGAGCTCGGAGTGGAGCTTGTCGCGATCCGCCTGGCGCGTCTGCGCGAGCAGGATCAGCGGCGCCGCATAGGCGGCCTGGAGCGAGAAGAGCAGGTTCAGGGCGATGAACGGATAGACGTCCCACGCGAAGCCGAGGTGCAGTTGCGAGGAGTTCAGGGCGACCCATCCGAGCACCGCGACCGTCTGCCCGACGATGTACTGCGGCGTCCCGAAGAACCTCGCTGCCTTCTCGGCCAGGCGCCCGAACGCATCGTTGCCGAATGCGCCGCGCAACTCGAGGCGGAGGTGATGCTGCTCGAGCTCGGTCGGGGTCGGAGCGGCGGAGGCGGTTGCGGTCACGACCCGCTGTTCTCGGCGCCGCGCGCAGTTCCTTCGGATCGAGAGACCGAGGTCGGGACAGCGCTTCACGCCGTGCCCTGACGAGCGGGGAGCCGACGCGGAGCTCAGCTCGTGAACACGGCCCGATCCCACGCCGGTCCCGCTCAGACGAACAGAGACTTCACGAGGCGGTAGAGCGCCGCACCGACCGTGATCGTGAGCACGATGCCACCGGCCCCGAGGAGGACGCCCACGACGAGCACGACGACGTCCTCGAGGACGATCGAGAGCGCGATCGCGACCGCGCCGAGAGCCGGCAGCGTGTCGAGGCCCGAGAACGGCGGGGCGAGGGCAGCGGCGATCGCGAACACCATCAGCACCAGGCCGAGGAGCCTCAGCGACAGCGGATGTGCGTAGAGGCGGGCGCCCCGCGGGTGAGAGATGCGCTCGACCTGACGGATGCGCCTGATGATGAACGGGATCGCCTTGTCCGTCGTCGTCGCACCGAGGTCACGCCGCGCGAGACGCGAGGGCAGCCAGATCGTGCGCCTGCCGAGGATCATCTCCGCCGTGAGGATCACCGTGATCGCCTCGAAGACGTGCGTCACACCGCCCGTCGGGAGAGGCAGTGCCGGGACGGCCATCAGGAGCAGGATCGTGACCGCGAACGCCTTCTCCGCGAACGCGGCGTTCATCGTCCCGAGCGTCTTCGGCTCCTCGCCGCGCAGCCAGCGCTCGAGCTCGGCGCTGAAGGGCTCGTCCGGCGTCGCTCGGCGCGGGCTCGCGGCTACGGCGCCGACGTCCCTTCGCGGCCGTAGCTGTCCGCGAGCCGCACCACATCGTCGAGGTGCGGGGTCGAGACCTCGAGGATCGTCGTGTCCTCGACGGCGGTGATCCGGTGGACCGTTCCGGGCGGGTAGTGGAAGCCGGCGCCCGGGCCGACGGTTTCCCCGGCGAGCTGCTCGTCGCCGACGGCCCCGAGCTCGATCGTCGCTAGGCCGGACTGGATCAGCCACGACTCGTCCTTGCGCTCGTGGTACTGGAGCGAGAGCGAGTGGCCTGCCTTCACGAACAGCACCTTGCCGCAATAGACGTCGGTGAGGGCCCAGATCAGCTCGTGGCCCCACGGCTTCTCGACCCGCCGGCTCTCGAAGGCCCACGGCGAGAGCGAGCCGACGTCGGTCACGAGAGCCACTCCGGATGCGCGGCGACATGGTCGGCGGCGGTGCGGAGCTCCTTCGGCGTGTTCACGGTCAGCCACAGCCCCTCGTGGCGGTAGGCGAAGAGGCGCCCCTCTGCCGCAAGCTCGGGGAACGCCGTCGTCTCGTGGTCTCCCCGCTCGGGGAACCGCGCGAGGCCTTCCTCGGAGAGGGTGTAGATGCCGCAGCTCACCCAGTACGGGATCGCGCCGGCCTCGCTGAAGCCGGTGATCGCATCGCCGTCGCCGAGATCGACGACTCCGAACGGAGAACGCGGTTGCGCCACCGCGACCGTTCCCGCCGCGCCCGCCTCGCGATGCCGCGCGAGGAGCGCCGAGAAGTCGACCGCGACGAGCTCGTCGCCGTTCAGCGCGAAGACGTCGCCCGACTCCTGCCGGAGCTTGGAGGCGAAGACGATGCCGCCGCCCCGCCCGAGGCGCTCCGGTTCCTCGGCGGCGACGACCTCCGGGCCGAGCCCGGCGAGCTCTTCCTCGAACGCGGCGCCCTGGCCCTCGGCGCACGAGATGATCACCCGGTCGACGCCGGCCTTCGCGAGCCGGGCCACCTGGTAGGCCGCCATCGGCCTGCCTGCGATCTCCACGAGCGACTTCGGCCGTCCGCCCGCTGCATCCCCGAGGCGTTCGGCCTTGCCGCCGCAGAGCATGATCGCCTCCACCGTCAGCCCTCGGATCCGTTGGAGGGCCGGCCGATCCCCTCGTAGACGAAGCCGGCGGCGCGCACGGCGACGGGGTCGAGAAGATTCCGACCGTCGATGATCAGGGGATTCGCCATCAGCTCGTGTGTCTCGGCGCTCGCGAGCCCGGCGAGCTCGGGCCACTCGGTCACGATCACGGCCGCGTGGGCCTCTCGCACGGCATCGGCCACCGTCGGCACGATCTCGACACCCGCCGGAAGCACACGCCCGTCGGCAACGGGGTCCCAGCCGCGGACCTCGGCGCTCTCGGCGAGCAGTCGCCCCGCGAGGACGATCGACGGCGCCTCGCGCATGTCGTCGGTGCCCGGCTTGAACGCGAGCCCGAGCAGCGCCACTCTCTTGCCCCGGAGCGCACCAAGGTGTTTCTGGAGCTTTCCGATCACCCGCCGCTTCTGCAGGTCGTTCACCTCGATCACGGCGTTCAGAAGCTGAAAGTGGTAACCGGAGTTCGACGCAAGCTGCTTCAGCGACAGAGAGTCCTTCGGAAAACAGGAACCACCGTATCCCAAGCCCGCGCGCAGGAAGTGCGGCCCGATCCGCCGGTCGTAGCCGATCACCTCCGCGACGCTCACCACGTCGGCGCCGGTCGCATCACAGACGTTCGCGATCTCGTTGATGAACGAGATCCGCGTCATCAGCGCCGCATTCGCGGCGAGCTTCGCGAGCTCGGCCGAGTTGACATCGCAGCGGATCGTCGGCGCCTCGATCGACGCATAGAGACCGGCGACCGCATCGCCGTCCGCCGTCTCGAACGCGCCGATCGCGATCCGGTCCGGATGCAGGAAGTCGCGAACGGCACTCCCCTCGGCGAGGAACTCGGGATTCGACACGTAACCGAGGTCGAGGCCGCGATCGTCGAGGCCGTGGAGGATCTTCTCCCCCGTCCCGACCGGAACCGTCGACTTCATCACGAGGATCGCCCGTCCGGAGAGCACGGGCAGCTGATCGACGACGCTCCACACCCGCGAGAGATCGGCGTCGCCCGAGGCCGTCGGGGGCGTGTCGACGCAGACGAAGAGGAAGGGGCAGTCGGAGAGCTCGCCGGCGTCCAGCGTGAACGTGAGCCGCTCCCGGTTCCGCTCGAGCAGCTCGCCCACCCGGTCTTCGTGGAACGGCACCTCTCCGAGCTGGAGCGCCTCGATCTTCTCGGGGACCACATCGCGGACCACGACCTCGTGCCCGAGCTCGGCGAAGCAGACCCCGGTGACGAGGCCGACCCAACCGGCGCCGAAGATGCCCACCCGAGCCATGGCCCGGGACTCTACTTACCGTGCTTCCCGACGGGTAGCGGCTTCAGACCCGCCGCGATCGCGATCATCGTCTCGTTCGAAAGCGAGTCGAGCAGCGTGTTCACGACCCAGTAGCTCTTGTCGTGCACGCGGAGCACGATCATGTGGAGGTTCGGGCCGGAGTAGTACAGCGAGAACTCGCGGCCCTTGATGTTGTGCTCGAAGCTCTTGTCCGCGAGCACGGGCGGGCTCGGCATGTTCGTTTCCTCGATCCCCCAGTACTCGCCGGCCCCGGTCTTGAACACGAGCCGGATCGCCTTGTCGTGGTGGCGCTTGTCGATCCAGTAGAGCCGCGCCGCCTTGTCGCCGAACTGGTCATCCGGGTACGACGAGCTCTCGAGCACCGTCGGCACCTCGAGGGTGAACGGCACCTTCTTCTTGTACTGCGAGATCAGGCCGAGGCCGGTCGTCCCGTCGTAGCGGACGCTCGGCGGCACGTGCTGGGGCCGCGGGGGCGGGGGCGGCTGCGTGACGAGCTGGTTGTGGAACGTGCTTCCGACCACCGCGACGACCATCGCGCCGGGGTCGAGCGCACGCAGCTTCGCACTCTTCGGGAGCGGCCCGACATTCGCCGGGACGAAGAGCTTCGCGAGCGCGTTGGCCGCGTCGAGGGCGCCCGCCTGGTGCCGGTCGTAGTAGATCGCCGTGTGGAAGTAGTTCTCGGTCGGCGCGTTCGGAGAGGAGTTTCCGGGCGGAAGCACGGTGACGTACCCGTGCTGCCGCAGGAGGTAGGAGGCGTTCGCGGCCGAACCGCCGACGCCGTTCCCGTTCAGCACGAGCACCGTCGTCTTCGCGGGTGTGGGCGGTGCGTTCTTGACCTTCAGCTTCGTCCCGAGGGCCGCGGCGTTGGCCGCCTTCGAGACGGTCACGTTCGGATGGGTGAACGCGTTGAGCGCCGCCGTGATGTTCTGCGGTGCCGTCGTGGTGGCGCTCTGGCCGGTGATGCCGGCGATCTTGTCCTGGAAGAAGTGGCCGCCCGGCAGCGTGAGCAGGAAGTACGCCCAGCCCGCGACCGTCTTGTCGCTCAGATCGCCGAGGATCTCGACGTTGTTCTTCAGGATGTTCACGAACGAGGGAAGGTCCTGGGGGCTCAGCGTCTTCGCGAGCTGCTCCTTGATCGCGCGGACGAACTCCTGCTGGCGCGCGATCCGGTGATAGTCGTCGTCGGTATGGCGGTAGCGGACGAAGGCGAGCGCATTCGCGCCGCTCAGGAGCTGATAACCCGGCTGGATGTTGATGTTCGAGTAATCCTCCGCGGCCGAGCCGTTGTTGACGTGGTAGTAGCGACGGTCGACGTCGAGCCAGATGCCGCCGATCTTGTCCACGAGCTGCGTGAAGCCGCGAAAGTTGACCGTGACGAGGTAGTTGATCGGGAGGTTCGTCAGGTGCTTCACCGTGTCGACCGTGCCCTTCGGGCCGCAGAGGGCGTACGCCACGTTGATCCGGTCGGTGCGGATCGGCGTGCTCTGGCTCGGGCAGTAGAGCGGGACCTGGAGGTCACGTGGGATCGAGAGCATCGAGACCGACTTCGTCGCCGGGTCTGCGCGGACGAGCATCACCGTGTCCGAGCGGGACTCGCTCGAGAACTCGGCGCCGGCCCGCTGGTCGTACCCGATCACGAGCCCGATCGCGGCGTGCCCGGGCTTCGTCACGTTGATCTGCGGGGACGCCGCGATCACGGCCGAGGAGTGTGCCTTCAGGCCCGACACCGTCTCGTGGAACCAGAGGTAGGCCGCGCCCGCCGAGGCCACTCCGAGCCCGACCACGAGCAGCAGCACAAAGAAGAGGATCCGTCCGAAGAGTCCCAGCCCGCTTCGCCCCGAGACCGGCGCCCTGTACTTGACGATCGAACTGACGGCCGCCGGCGGGAAGACAGCGTGGCCGTTTGTTCCGTTCGGCTCGGCGCCGCGGCCGATACCTCTCTTGAGCGTGGTCCTCATCTCACGAAACGTCCGTCATGCCACAAAACCGGCGCCCGAAGGCGCCTGCCCACCCAGGATATCCGAGCGGGCGGCCGCCGAGCCCGCGCAGCCGGATGGTTGACCATCTAACGCCGGCCGCGGAGAGCGAGTGTCTTTGCGATGTGGCTCTCGAGCGCGGGAAGCTCGCTCGCGACGTTCGCCGGCGCGACGATGTTCACGAAGAACTGGGTGCGCCCGCTCGAGAGGAACAGGTAGTCGCTGAGCACATGAACGGTCTTGCCGCCCGACTTCAGGGTGAGGTCGAGCCGGAAGAGCCCGACATGATCGCCGACGGCGGGCACGGGCTCCTTCGTCATCAGACCGACTGTTGCGGTCCTGCCGATCGAGTTGACGAGGTCGTACCGCAGGCAGCCGCCGAGCGCCGGGGTCACGACCCGCGAGAAAAGCTTCGAAACCTGAGCCTTGCTCTTGAAGACCTCGGCGTCCGTGTCGACGTCGACGCCCTGGGTGGCGAGCGAGAGGCCGGATTCCGCATGACCGGTGATCGTGAGATCGCTGTAGCGCGGCTGATTCGCAGGACAGATCGGGATCTTGACCGACTTCGGCGTCTCCGGGCCGCCCGTCCACGCGGGCCCGAGATCGCTGAGACGCAGCACCGCCGAGGCGGCGGCGGCCTGGTCGGCCTTCGAGATCCTCGTCTTCGGGTC
>CAVWUL010000005.1:0-151509 GCA_963758125.1 uncultured Actinomycetes bacterium | reverse complement strand
CCGGCTGAGCCAGCCAATCACTGTCGTCGGGCGGAACGCAAGCGGCAAAGCAGTGATCACGGCACCCTTCAGCCAGGCCTAAACCCGGTCCCCGGCAGGAAGCCCGATGCGGCGCCCGGTTACATTCGAGCGGGGCGTGACCGCTCGAGACGATCGGGAGGCCGCTCGCCGTAGCCGGCCGCGGGCGCGAGCCGGCAGCGAAGACATGGTAATGAGGGCTGTGCGGTATCGCATCTTCATCCCTTCCTCGCCGAGCATCCCGACGCGGCGTACCGCAGGCGGGTGCCGCTTCTCCTCCATTTTCAGGTCTGCACGCTCATCGAGGCAGTGCGTAGCTCCCGCCTTCCGGATGCGACGGACTTGTCGCGAGGAACGCGATCTCATTCGTCAGGCCGACCGGCTGGACGGAGTGTGTGGTCAGGGTGTCAGCGCGGCGCGGAGCCAGTGCGAGATCCCGTGCCAGGCGTTTCTGTGGCATCGGCCCCGGGTCCGGCTCGGGGAACGGGGAGGGGCGACCGGGTCGCGGGTCGTCGGCATAGCGTGGGACGACGTGCGTGTGGAGGTGCGGGACCCAGTTGCCGAGAGTGTTGTAGTTCATCTTGACGGCCAAGAACGTTGTTTCCAGTGTGCGGCCGACGATCAGTACCTCGCGCCCGTAGGTGGCGGCCTCGTCGTCGGTCAGCTCGGTCGGAGCCTGTCGCCAGCGTCAAGCAGCCTGGGATCGTCTTCGCCGCGTTCGAACTGGGCAAGCGCAGCGTCGAGGGAAATGCCCGTTACGCGAGCGCGTTGGATGCCAAACCAGAGGATCACGGTCTGACGTGGGAACTGCGCCGCCGTCTGCCGAGCGATCCGCTCGAGCATCGCGAAACGAGCCGCCGCGTCGAGAGCGTTACCTGCCATTCCGAGAGGCTTACCCCGGCGTCGGGGCCGGCACGCTTCAGCCGTGAGCGACGCGGGGACCGCGAGCGTCGCCAAGGAGCAGCTCGCATAGCGACCACAACGCCTACGAACGCATACGATTCACCTCGTGAAGACGATTGCCTCAGGACGTGTCGCGCAGGCCGCAGCGAAGTACGGCGAGAACGCGCCGATGGCAACAGCCTGCTGCAACGCCTGCCGAACCTGCGTCACGACGAACATCCTCGGACTCGCGATGGCCGCAATCGCTGCCAGCGGACTTCGCTTCCGCAGGGCGATCCGGCGGCGTGACAAGATCAGCTAGCGCGCGCCGACCGTGCTCCCCTAAGACCCCCTCACGTCTGGGGCCGGACGACGGCAAGTCTACCCGCCCAGGCCATGAAAAGGCGCGATGGTAGTTGCTGGCGCGTCGGCGCCCGGGTAGCTCCGACATCCGTGGCCTTGGTGGCGAAGGGGGCCGGAGCGCCGATGTCGACCGGGTGCCCGGCGACGCTTCTGCGGCTGGTCTCTTACGCGTTCGCGGGTCGGACTGCCTCCTGGAACCATCTGCGGAAGTCGGTTGCGGTTGGGGTCGCGGCTGCCCAGTCGGCCTCGTACAGTCCTTCGTTTTGGGCGTCGTGCATCTCGGTCATGTCTCGTGATCGTCTGCTCGCTTGCGCCGCGCGCGGCCATCCTGGAGACGAGGTCCTCGTGGCTGGTCTGCTGGTAGGTGACTGGCCGGCCGAGCACGTCGGACATCACCTCGGCGATCTGGTTCGGGGTCAGCCGGTCGGGTCCGAAGACGGGAAGATTCTCTTGTCCGGTCCATGAGCGGTCGGTCAGCAGCGCGGCTGCGGTCTGGGCTATGTCGCGGGTGGCGATCATGGCGAGCGGCCGGTCGGCGCGCGTAGGGCAGTGAGAGCACCCCTTGCTCGCGGATCGCGTCGAGATTGCGGTCGAGGTTCTCCATGTAGAACGGCATGCTGAGCGCCCGGTAGGCCGCGCCCGAGCGCTCGAGCTCGGCATCCATGCGAACGCGGCCGACAGAAGACCGGCCGGCTTCGGCCAGCCGTGCCCGGCGCTTGAGACCCCGACGACGTGGCGGACGCCGTGGCGGCGGATCGCTTCGGCGCCCGCCCTCGCGAAAGCGAGGTAGTACGCCTCGGCGCTCGGTGCCTGCAAGTTGGGGGCACGAGCCAGAACAGCGCCGCGGCCCCGGGCAGCGCCTGGTCAAGCACCGCCGGATCGTTGTGGGAGCCCGGACGACCTCGATGCGCTCGCGTACGCCGGCGTCGAGCCTGGAGGGATCGCGGGCGATGACCCGGAGCGGGTCCTTGCCATCGAGCAGACGGCCGACGAGTTGGCTGCCGACCTGGCCGGTGGGAGTAGTGATGACGATCATTATCCTCCTATAAGGAAGCGGGACTCCGGTTCCGCATAGATGGTAGCCGATAACCGGAACTACAATTCCGTTTGCGCTATGTCCGGCCCCGATCGTCCGATACGTGCCGATGCCCGTCGCAGCCGCGACGCGATCCTTGCTGCCGCCGGCGAGCTCTTCGCAGAGCACGGCAGCGACGTTCAGACGGACGAGATTGCCGAGCGCGCCGGGCTGGGCATGGGACGCTGTACCGGCATTTCGCCACCAAGCAGGCGCTACTCGCTGCGATCATCGCGCAACGGTTTGTGGCGATGACCGATCTGGCTCGCGCCGCCGCGCACGTCGCGGATCCCGCGCATCGTTCGAGACACTGCTGCGCAGTTATCTGGAAACCGCCGCGCGCGACGCCGCGTTCCGCTACGCGATCCTCGGGCCCGAGAAGACAGATTGGGCTCAGATCGCTGAGCAGAAGGCCGAGTTCGCCGAAATCGCCCAGCGGATCGTCGAACGCGCTGTTGCCGCCGGCCACGTACGAAGCTGACCTCAGCTTCGAGGACTTCGTCGTCATCACACGTGGCGCAATGGCAAACATGAACCCGGCCGACGAAGGCTGGCAACGACATGTGGCGCTCATGCTCGATGGCATCCGTACTCCGGCTGCATAGCCGATGCCACCAGCCTCCCGCGCAAAGCCATAGGCGCCGTCAATCAGCGTGGAGCCGGCGTTTGCTTAGGTAAACCGCCAGTCATGAAATCCTGTCGAATCGCGCGTCCGCGATGGACCTGTGACGTGATCCGCTGGATGTCGAAGAGTGCGACGTCGTCGAGAATCTGGCGGCGGCTCATGCGTCTCTCGCGCTTCAGGGGAACCTGGGCTCCGCATCGCTCGCACCGCTGAAAGCGGTCGCTCAGAAAGAACGGCCGGCGCCGTCTTGGCAGCCGATGGCCGAGACGTCGCACGTGAGAAGCCGGACCGAGCACAGCCGCATCGTCCAAGCCTAGTCCCGTATCTGCGCAGAGGTTCAGTTTGGACGACGCGGAGATGAGCCACCGTAGAGGGGAGCAAAGATCCCATGGCACGAGCTGCAATGAGCTGCACGCAACGGCGCCGGGGCGCGACGAGCTCAAGCCGCTCGCTCCGCCCCGTCCGTACACGCGTTGGCAAGCCAAGCAGGTTCATCGTCAAAAAGCCCTGCAAATAGGCGATTAGCATGGGCCGGACAGGGATCGAACCTGTGACCTTGGGATTAAAAGTCCCCTGCTCTACCAACTGAGCTACCGGCCCGCGATACTGCTCTGATGGGCAAAGGGTACGCGGAAGGGTCAGCGGTCGAGGAGCGGCAAGCGGCGCTCGAGCGCGGGGACGACGGACCGGCCGGCCCGACGCCGGGCGCGCGGCGGTTTACGCGAGCACCGAGGAGGAGCCCGAGCGGCATTTCGTCGGCTGGGCCGACGAGGTCGATGCGGACGCGCTCTTCGCTTCGGGGAAGGCCTGGGGGATCCAGGTCGTCCGCCGGCGCGCTCGGTCGACAGCTGACGTCGCGACGGGAAACGCCGGCTACGCCGGCAGGAGTCGCGCTCCCAGTCGTCGAGCAGCCTCGCGACGTGGCGCCGCTGCGCCGGCGAGAACTCGAACCGAGCGATGATCCGGCGCGCCTCGGCCACGTCGTCGTTCGCGATCGCGGCCTCGAGATGCTCGCGCAGCGGCTCGGGCTGCCGGAGCTGCCGGCGCAACCAGCGCAGCACCGCCGCGCGGGCGGTGCCCGCACAGGGTCCAGATCCAAACCGCCTCGCTGCTCGTCGGTGACGAATCCGAGCCGCTCGTAGAGCCGGACCGCGCCCGTTGGATTCCAGGCGTCGACCTTCAGCCCGACGCGCCGAGTCCGCGCGCGCCGAACTCGGCGAGCCCGAGTTGAACGAGCGCCGTGCCGAGGCCGCGGCCGCGTTCGGACTCGAGGACGGCGAGATCCTTCAGCCAGCCCGAGTCCCAGTGGAGGGCGCAGCCCACGAGCTCGGCGCCGCGCTCGGCGAGGAACCAGGCGGACGCGTCGAACTCGGAGTCGCCGGTCATCCAGTCGACCCAGTCCTCGTGCGCGCATCGGGACGTAGCGCTCGTCCCATGCGCAGTACGCATCGTCGAGCAGCGCGTGCACGGCCGCCGCGTCGCGCGGGCTCGAAGGTGCGAATCGCGACCCCGGCCGGCACCGCAGGCTCCGCGATCGGCTCGCCGAGCGCGCGCCGCATCAGGAGCGTCTCCCGCTCGAGCCGGAACGGTTCGCGCCGGACGAGCCGATCGAGTTCGCTCCCGTTGCGCGGCCACCGTGACCCGGACGCTCTCGTCGCCGCGCTCCCGCGCCCGTTCGATCACGCGCGCGAGCAGCGCGTCGGCGATCGTGTCGTCCGCGCCGCGAGCACGACGCTCGCCTCCGGAGTCAGCGCGGCGTAGCCGACGAGCCGCCCGCCGTCCTCGGCCACGCAGTTGTCGAGCCCAAGCCGAAACCCGGCGCCTCCCATTCGATCCGCAGCTGCTCGACTCGAACCCCGGCCAGCCCCGACCGCGGCCCGGTTCTGCACGCCGATCAAATCGACGACCTCGTCGATGTCACTCCACGTCGCCGGCCGGATCTCCACCCGAGCGATTCTGGCAACCCTCCCGCTACGCTGCCTCGACGCCCCCATCGTCTAGTGGCCTAGGACTCCGGCCTTTCACGCCGGCAGCACGGGTTCGAATCCCGTTGGGGGTACTCAGAGCCGCATGGCTAGTCGATTTTGGCTTAGCTGTGCGGGTCGGGAGTGCGAGGAATGCGGCCTGTGCGGGTCCCGTGCACACGCCGGTACTCCCGAACCATGCCGTCCCAATGATTCGGGTTTGAGAGCCATCTCTTGGGTAAGTCGCTCGACCGAGGCACTCGGTTCACCGCTTGCCTAACCCTTATGTACTGGTGAGACCTGCACTCACCAAGGAGGCGGTGAGCACCTCGGCGCTCGAAGGGACCTTTGCGGCCATCGAGGATGTGTTCCAGGCGGATCTTCTTGAGGAATCCCAGTAGACGGCGTCAACGGCCGAGGTCACGAACTACGTACTGGCCGCCGAGCATGGAATCGACCTGACTGAGTCTCTCCCGATCTGCCGTCGGCTCGCCACGGAGGTGCATCGAGTACTGATGCGAGGTTCAAGGGGCGATCACGCAGAGATCGGGAATTTTCGCCGCCGTCAGAAATTGGATCGGTACGTAGGCGCAGCTCGCCAGTCACTGAGTCGCTGTTCGTCCCCCCTCCGGCCGGCGACGACCTTCAGAAGGGTTTGGACGATTGGGAGAGATGGGTCAATGAGGCGTCGAAGGAACTACCTTCGATTGTCAGGGCTGCGCTCGCCCATTACCAGTTCGAGACATTGCACCCGTTCATCGATGGGAATGGGCGAGTAGGGCGTCTGCTCGTCGTCCTGACCTTCATGGAGCAGGGAGATCTCACGATCCCGCTCTTGAACCTGTCTCCCTTCTTCGAGGATGCGAGAGACGAGTACATCGATCATCTGCGAGCCATTAGTGAGACTGGACACTTCGAGCCGTGGATTGCTTTCTTCGCAGAAGCCGTCGAGACTCAGTCGAAGATCGCACTCGTCAAAGCCGATGACCTGATCGAGCTTCGAGATGAGCTCATAGGACTTGTCGACGAGGCGAAGATGCGAGGCGTTGCCCTTCGTATCACCGAGGACCTCATCGGTTTTCCGTTTGTAACGCCGACCCGGGCCGCCGAGAAGTTTGGCGTCAGCTACGAAGCCGCCAACTCCGCGATCTCGCGTCTTGCGGAGGTCGGTGTTCTTCTCGAGGCCACAGGGCGTTCGTACGGACGTATGTTCATGTCGCCCCGAGTGGTGAGTCTGATCAATCCCTGAAGTTGAGGATGGGCCGGGGTGCGCCGCGGCGCTGGCGAACCACTGAGCCGCCCGGCCCGATTTACCGACAGGTCTGGTAGGCACCCACCGAAAAGGCTGGCGCTGCGAACGGCGCGAACCACGATGATCGGCAATCCCGGTGGTCAGTTCGCTGCGGTGTAGCTGGCCGCCGGGATAGGTCGGAGACGCACGCCGGGAGGACGAGCCGCGTTACCCGATACGTTCGACGACGGCGGCTCGGGAATGCGCGTGCGGCCGAGACCGCTCGAGGTCGGCGCCCCGGTCGAGGACTGCGGCTCGCAGTACGTCATCGTGATCCCCGAGCCACCTCCGTCCGAGGCGGGCTTCGGGCGTGCTTGGGCCGAACGGTTGATACTCGGAAGCGACTCGTAGTAGGGTCGCGCCAACCGAGACTGGAGGTTTGCGATGTGCTTCAAGGCAGTTGCTGCCGTCGCGGCGATGGCAGCGTTGCTCACGACCTCAGCAAGCGCAGCAGGGACGATGCCTGCAGGCGGCGTGATCGGGATCTACGCGACACCGGGCATGAAAGCGGTGGCCCGGATCGTGATCACCGGCGCGATCGGCGACTACGGCACCGCGACCACTATCGACAAGGACGGCAAGGTCGCCCAGAACGGCGGCTACGTCAGAATCGTGCTCAAGCACGGCGGATTCGAGGTCAACTCGATCGCCCTCAACAAGAAGGCCGACGACGCTCGACCGACGACGAACAGCGGCGTCACCTGTTCGTTCTCGGTCTCAGTTCCCGGGGTTGTCACGCTCTTCAACGGTACGGGCATGTACGCGGGACTCACCGGCAGTGCTCACGTCACCGAGACGTTTGCCGGCGTCGGGGCCCGCTACGCGAGCGGCCCGAAGAAAGGGAAATGCAACATGAGCAACAACGCCAGACCGCTCGCCTTTTGGTCCGGCATCGACGGCCTCGGCAAGGTCACCTTCTAAACGGACTTTCGGGCCGGGCGGCTCGAGGGTTCGCCGGCGCAGGGTTGCAACCCGGCCCGCACGCGAAGCCTGGCGTTCCTAAGCCGCTCCGGCCCCGGGGTCACCGAACCTGACTCGTCCAGCCTCGTCGGCAGACGCGTCGGCTGCGCGCCGCGTGGTGGTGAGCGCCTCTCGGTAGATGTAACCGCGGAGGGCGGCGGTCCACCGGTGACGGGGAGTCCAGCGTGATCAGCCGGTACCACTGCTCGTCCACCAGGGTCAGTGCTACCGGATCACTCGAACGAGGGCTCCCAAACGATCAACCCCGCAGGCTCCGGCGCCGATTGAGAGGCCGTGGCGTCCTCACCGCTTCCTGTCTACACGGGCCCGTTCGGGCCCGAGCAGGCCGAGCGGCTTCTCTGGCGGGCGGGATTCGGGCCGCGGAGCGGGGAGGCCGAGCACCTTGCGGCGAAGGGGCTGCACGCCGCCGTCGACTCGCTCGTCCATCCGCCGAAGGCCGACCACCTCGTCGGCAAAGGGCCGCTGAACAACGGGCATCCGCTCGCTCCGAAGGACAACTACGGGGACGACCACCTCTGGTGGCTCGACAAGATGGTTCGCACCTCGCGGCCGCTCGTGGAGCGGATGGCGCTGATCTGGCACGACTGGTTCGCGACCTCCAACGAGACGGTCGGAAGCCAGAAGCTGATGCTCGAGCAGAACGAGCTCTTCCGTCAGATCGGGCTCGGCTCATTCCTCGGGCTGACGATGCGCGTGACGATCAACCCGGCCATGCTGCTCTACCTGAACGGCCTGAACTCGATCAAGGGCTCGCCGAACGAGAACTACGGCCGCGAGATGATGGAGCTCTTCACGCTCGGAGTCGACGCCGGGTACACGGAGACCGACGTCCGCGAGAACGCCCGGGCGCTTACCGGCTGGACCGCGAACTGGAAGAACGGTGCCGGCTTCGTCGACTTCCATTTCAAGGCCGAGAACCACGACTCCGCGATGAAGGTGATCTTCGGGCACGTCGGGCCGTTCAACTGGAAGAACTCCGTGCATCTCTGCGTCCAGCATCCTGCGCACGCGGGCTACTTCGTGAACCGGCTCTGGAGCTGTTTCGTCCCGGTCGAGCCCGATCCGAAGACCGCGGCCGCGCTCGAGAAGCTCTACGTCGGCTCCGGCTGGCAGATCCGCCCGGTGGTGGCGGCGATCCTCCGGCACCCGACGCTCTACGAGGGCCCGCGGATGGTGAAGTCGCCGATCGTCTACACGGCCGGCCTGCTGCGGCAGCGCGGCGATCGCGTCGAGACCGGGGACTGGGTCTGGCTGGACGCGGCGGCCGGCCAGCAGCTCTTCTACCCGCCGAACGTGAGCGGATGGGACGAGACCCGCTGGCTCGACACCTCGACGTTCCGCGCCCGCTGGCTGATCGCGCGGCGCGCGCTGCAGAAGCACGCAACGAATCCCGGCCATATCACGGCCGGTGACCACCAGCCGGCCGACCCGGTCAAGCTCGTCGACCGGGCGCTCGGCTGGTGGGGGGACTCCAGGTTTCCCCCCAGACGCACAAGGCCCTCCTCGACTATGCCGAGAAGACCATGGACGCCGCCATTGCCGACGCGGACAGGCAGAAGCAGTTCCCGGTGATGGCCTACAACGCCCTTCGCCATCTCGCGGCCGTCTCGCCGGAGATGCAGACCGCATGACGGAGGTGACCGGATGACGCATCACTGCCGCGAGTTCACGCGTTCCACGCTCCTGCGCCAGGGGATCGCCGAGGCAGGTCGCGGGCTGCCCGCGATCGAAAACGGCATGCCCATTCCGGCCGGAACCGGCCTCGACCGCCGCACGTTCCTCTCGAGAACGCTCGGCGCCGCCCTGACCGTGTACGGCGCATCGGCACTCGGGCCGAACGTGTTCGATGCCTTCGCCGCCCGCGCCGCCTCGAAGGGGACAGGCGACCGCGTGCTCGTCTCGATCTTCGCCCCCGGCGGCTGGGACGCGCTCTCGCTGCTCTATCCGAACGGCGACCCCGCCTACCGCAAGCTCCGCCCGGAGATCTCGTTCAAGCCGGGCGACGGGCCGCCCCTGATCACCGACTCCCGCCTGCACTGGCATCCATCCCTGAAACCGCTCGCCGGGCTCCACGACCACGGCAAGATGACCGTCTTCCCGGCAATCGGCTACACGCACCCGGACCAGTCGCACTTCACGTCGCGACACTACTGGGAGGTCGGGGCGCTCGACCCGAACCTCGGCACCGGCTGGCTCGGCCGGATCCTCGACGAGATCGGCGACGATTCGAATCCGATGCAGGGGCTCTCGCTCGACCAGACGCTCCTGCCCTCGCTGGCGACCGCGAAGGTCCCGGTCGCGACGCTCGACGACCCCACCGACTACGGGTTCGACTCGCAGAACGTCTGGGACGTCCCGGGAGCGCTCCTCCCCGACGCGATCGGTGCGCTCGGCGGACTCAACGACCCGAACGATCCCTTCCTGACCCAGGCGAGCGCCACCGCCGCCGAATCGGACCAGCTTCGCCGCCAACTCGCGCGCTTCATCGGCCCGGACGGTCAAGCCCACTACCACACGAAGGTCAAGTATCCCGACGGTGACTTCGGGACCCGGCTTTCAGGTCTCGCGGCGCTCCTCCATGCAGGCTTCCCGATCCGCGCGATCGCGCTGCAGGCACCGGGCGAGTTCGACACGCACGAGGACGAGAGCGGCCCGCTGGCCGACAGCCTCACGCAGGTCGCCCAGGGCCTCGCTGCCTTCCAGCAGGATCTCGAGCAGCGCCATCTCGGCTCGCGTGTGATCACGCTCCTCTGGAGCGAGTTCGGGCGCCGGGCGGCGCAGAACGACTCGAACGGCACGGATCACGGCGCTGCAGGCGCCGCCTTCCTGATCGGCGAGAACCTGAACCACAAGATGGTCGGCGAGTTCCCCGGGCTCGGCCGCGGCGGTCTCGACCGGGACGGGAACCTGAAGGAGACAGTCGACTTCCGCGCCGTCTACGCCTCGCTCGCCGAAGAGTGGTTCCACGTCGACGCCGAACGCGTCCTGCCCGACGCGAAGAAGATGCCGCGGCTCTCGCTCGTCTGAGATGCGGCTCGCGCTCGCCGCCCTCGTCCTTGCGCTCGCCGCCCCGGCGTTGCCGGCCGGCGCCGCCCGCCAGTCCCAGGTCCAGGTTGTCGAGAAGGAGTACTCGCTCACGCTCTCCCGGCAGCGCGTCACGAGCGGGAAGGTCATCGTGCAACTCGTCAACTTCGGCATGGACGACCACGACCTTGTCGTCCAGGGGAACGCGAAGGGCTCGAAGCCCTTCACCTTCGCCACGCTCGCACCCGGGAAGCTCGAGACGAAGACGCTCCAGCTCGTGCCGGGGAAGTACACGCTCTTCTGCTCGATCCCGGGGCACCGCGCGCTCGGAATGGTGGCGTCGCTGACCGTGGCGAAGTAGAGCCGGCGCTCCCCGGCTGCGCCGCCGGCGCACTCAGCTCTGCATGACCCCCTCACCTGGCCGGCGGTAGCCTTCGCTTGACAACGTCTTGTCGTATGTCGAAAGTGGCGCTTCGGCATTAGATAGGGCCTGACCTACAAAAGCACGAGGGAGAACTCGCTGAAGCGCCACGCTCACCGCATCGGAATCGCCGCTCTCATCGCCGCCGCGTCGCTGCTCGCAGCCGCAGCCGCCCACGGCACGGGCGGGACGACGATCGCCTCCGCACCGGCCCTGACCCCCGGCGCCGCGACGACCGCGAACACGGCCACCGACCCGACCGCCCAGGCGAGCGAGTCCGACGTCACCGGCTGCTGGGACGACCTCGAGTACTGGCGTGTGCCGCTGAGCGTCGGCGACAAGGTCACGGTCGCCGGGAACGCGCTCTCGCCGGCCTTCAACGTCGAGCTCGGCGTGTTCCCGGCCGGGACGACCGATACGAACATCGCGTCGACCGCCGCGATCAAGACGGTGCTGCTCTCCCACGTGCCGCTCAGGTTCACCGCGACCGCGACCGGGAGCTACCCGATCGTCGTGGGCCCGAACTGTTACAACGGCGTCGACGGGCCGTTCAGCTTCAAGGTGTCTGTCGTCCACGACGCGTCCGGCAACACGGCGACGGTGAAGCTCCCGAAGCTCTCACACGTCGCGCCGAGTGGGGTGATCACGGCCTCCGTGCGCATGTCCGACGGAACGCCGATCACCGACTCGAAGCTCGTTCTCGAGCTGCACGGCACCTGGGACGGCGCGAGCCACCTGCTCGCCAGGGCTGCGGCGAGCGAGGGCTCGGCGAAGTTCGCCTTCCGCCTCCCGGCCTCGCTGAAGGGCACCGCCGTTCAGATTCAGGTGACCGCGCCCGCGGGCGACTACAAGCCCGTGTCGACCGCCGTTCTGAAGGTTCTTATCGCTTAGCCCGCTTGCGGCGCGGGGCGATCGGGACCATCCCGTACATGCGCCCGTAGCCGACGAGGTAGAGCCGCTTCGTGTCTGCGACAACCGGCGAGTACTTCCCGTCCGGGTAGCTCCAGATGAGCCTTCCGGTGTGCGCGTCGAGGCCGTAGGTGCGCTTGTTGAAGGTCGAGAAGTAGACGATCCCGTCGATCACGGTGGGTGCGCCCGAGATCGGCCCGTTCGAGGCGAACGTCCAGACCGTATCGCCGGTCGCGGCGTCGAGCGCGTAGAACGTCCCGTCGTACGAGCCCACGTACACGCGCTCGTCCCACACTGCAGGCGAGGAGTAGACGTAGCCGCCCGTCGAGTGTGACCAGACCAGATCGCCGGTCGTGGCGCCGTAGGAGTAGACCTTGTCGTCGGTGTTCCCGATGTACACGCGTCCGTAGGCGACCGCCGGGGTGGAGTAGAAGGTGCCGAGCGAGAAGGAGCCGAACCGGGTCTGTGCCGAGCCGCGCCAGACCTCTTTGCCGGTGAGCGCGTTCAGCGCGTAGACGTGGCCGTCATAGGAGCCGACGACGACATCGCGTCCGTCGACCGCGACCGAGCCCTTGATCGGCCCACCCGTGTGGAAGCGCCAGCGGACACGCCCCGTGCGCATCGAGAGTGCCCAGATCTCCCCGTTCCAATCGCCCACGTAGACGAGCCCGCGAAAGACGAGGGGCGAGGACTCGTTCGGGCCGGTCGTGCGGCGCCACAGCACGCGCCCGGTCATCGCGTTCAGGGCCACCACCTCGCCGTCGGTCCCCGGGACGCTGCGATTGCAGCTCGGATGACCGATGAAGGTCTGGAAGACGATGTGCCGGGCAACCGCCGGCGACGACCACCCGCAGCGCCCGGACCTGAACTGCCAGACCGGCTTCCCGGTCTTCTCGTCCAGCGCGTAGAAGCGCCCCCAGAACGTCGTCGAGATAGAGCTTCCCGTACGCGACCGCCGGCGGGAACTCGAGGAGCGTGCGTCCATGGAACGTCCAGATCTTGCGGAACGGCGGCCGGAGCGCGATCCCGCTCGGTGCGCGCAGCCGCTGACCGTCGAAGCCCCACATCGGCCAGACGACGCCCTCGGGCTTCACCGTCACCTTGACCGGCGGCAGCGCCGTCGTCGTGAACTGCACCGACGGGGAGCCCTTGATGTTCGCGCTCTGATGCAGCCGAAGGGCCACGAGAATCCCGGCGACGACGGCGAGGATCAGGGCGGCCGCCGTGCCGCCGATCAGGAGGCGTTTCTTCAACCTGGTCGGCGAGGATAGCGGCGACCGGGGTCGTGGCCAGTCTCTTCGCCGTTGGCCGGATCGGTTAGGAGGTCCTCGAAGCGCGGGAGAGCTCGTGCCCGGCGGAGAACTCCGGGGGAGCCCTCCGTTCCTCGTTCGGCGCCTGCCCCGCGCGAACACGATGCCCCACCGGAACTGGTCGGAATGGGGCGCCGGCCAGGCGGAATAGCCGGGCGATCGCGTCGATCGGACGCCGCCGCAGCCCCGGCGACCCTCGGTAGTCCGAGCACCACCCCCGTGAGCTTGTAGTCGACTGACCGGCAACGTTGGCGATTCTGGACCACGATCACGCTTCGTGCTCGCCGCCCAGAAACCGTGTCCGCCCCCGGTCAGCCCACTGAACTAACCGAGAGTCGCCGCGACAGCGTCGGCGATGACCTTCATCGGGCGGCCGGACTTCTGGCTGGCGCGCCGGAGCCGGGCGAACGCCTCGTCCTCGCTGATCCCCTCCTTCGCCATCAGGATCCCCTTCGCACGCTCGATCGTCTTGCGCGCCTCGAGCGCCTCCCGGAGCGAGTCGGCCTGGAGCTTCACCTCGTTGAACTCCGCGTGCCGGGTCTGGGCGGCGATCGAGCGCCGGGACGACGTCCTGCTCGCGAAACGGCTTTGCGAGGTACGCGAAGACGCCGGTGTCGACGGCGCGTGAGACGAGCTCCTCCTGCCCGAAGGCGGTGAGCATCACGATCGGCACCGATTGGCGCTCGAGGATCCGGCGGGCCGCCTCGATCCCGTCGAGCTTCGGCATCTTCACGTCCATCAGGATCACGTCGGGCTCGAGCGAAGCCGCGAGCTCGATCGCCTCCAGGCCGTCCGCGGCCTCGCCGCACACCTCGTAGCCGGCTCGCTTCGAGCATCGAGCGCAGGTCGAGGCGGATGATCGTCTCGTCCTCGACGATCAGGATCCTCTTGGCCGGAGCGCCCTCGATCATCTCGCGGACGACTCCGAGACGAGACGGACTCTGCTCTTGACGACGGTCGCCTCGTGGAGGTTGAGCGTCGCCGCCGCGACCCGCATCAGCGCGGCGAGCCGCTCGAGCTCGACCTGGACGAACGGGGCGTGATCTTCGCGGACGAGCGCCAGCGCCAGGGAGCCGGCCGGGACGACGGCGACCGAGCCCTTCGGCAGGCAGTCGCGCAGGCCCGGCGCTGCCCACGGGATTCGCCCGTCGGCGGTCAGCGGCTCGCCGCTCGCGCAGGCCGACTCGATCAGCGAGGCCGCCTGGTTCTCTACGGCCGCCGGCATCTCTACGACCGTCGAGGCGATGATCGCGAGCAGGCCGCCCTCGCGGCGGATGCAGAGGGCCCCCGCCTCGGCGAAGACGAGCCCGAGTGCGGCATGCACGATCTGCCGGTACGCCTCGGTCGCATTCGGCGCCGAGCTGACTCCCTCGCAGGCCGAGGCCATTGCGAGCGCAGGGTCGCGGAGGTCGATGCCGGCGCGGCGGCCGAGCACCATTGCCTTCGAGCCGAGCGAGGCGAGCGCCGCGTCGAGCCCCGTCCCGGAGAGCAGGAGGTCGTCGACCGCAGCGTCCGGGGAATGGTCGACGACCTCGAGCCCGAGCACGTCCACCTCGTGCTTCGCGAGGTGGGCCGTGACCGCGGCCAGGCTCCCCGGACGATCTGGGAGCCTGAGCCGCACGAGCTGCGCGCCCTTCGGTGCACGCGGACGCGGAAGCTCGACCGGCGCCGGCCGGCGCGGGTCATCGGGCATCGGGAGCCGGCTAGACAGCGCCAACGAGCCGGTCATAGGAGATGCACTCTCCTTCGAGGAGGGCCTGGATGGTGTCCCGAAACACGTGCGGGTTCGACTTGTTGACCGAGCGCCACCGCCGCTCGTCGATGTAGGCGGGAAGATACTTCACGCTCAGCTGGTGGTGAGGCCCGCCGACGAGCCGCCGCATCCGCGTGAGCACGGTTCCGTTCGCGCGGGCGAGCTCGGCGAACTCGGGTGGGGAGTGTGCACCGGCCTCGCGTAGTTCGGCGTCGACGAGGCTGCGAAGCAGCTCGGCTCCGTGCCCGCGCATCGCAGCACGGATCCGGTGAGCTGCGAACCAGGCCGTCTTGTAGCTGCCGCCGAGCGTGCGGCGGAGCTCGTTCGCGGAGAGTCCCTCGGGTGCGTCGAGCATGAGGTGGACGGCGACGAACCACTTCCACACCGGAAGGTGTGAGCTATGGAAGAGCGTGCCGGCTGTGACGCTGAACTGGTAGCGGCACGAGTAGCAGTGCCACTTCGAGCGGCTCGTGAGCCAGAGGAGCCGTGTGGACTCGGTGCAGCGGGGGCATTCGACGCCGCCCGGCCAGCGGAGCTCGGAGAGATAGTCGCGGCATTCCTGTTCGAAAGCGGAGTCGGTGGCGGCCTCGGCGAGACCGAGACGAGTGGCCACCTCGGATCGAAGAACGGCGAGATCGGGTGAGTAGTGCGTGCGCATTCGAAGCTCCTTCGGATCGGAGAACAAGGGATACGGATCCGGAACCGCAACGGTTCCCGAGCTTCATCGCTCACATGAGGCCCACATCGCCTCCTGGCACCGCCTCACGCGGCACGCGCCGGCGTCAACGCCGGCCGGCAACGCGGTCATCCGCATCGCCGACACCGACGGTATCCCAAAGACCGGCCGGTGGCAAATCGGTGCCGATCGGCACATGGTGCGGCCTCGCCAAACGTGTCCGTGGGACCCGGTCGGCTCGTCGGACGCACCGAGAACGGCGGGAGGGACGCTCCGTTGCGTCCCTCCCGCGTTTCGTGCCGGCTTCGTCCCTAGCTTTGCGCGCCCGGGGGGCCCGGACCTCCTGCCGGTGGTCCGGTCGAGTTCACGAGGTCTGCGACGTGGGAGGAGAGATCGGCGAGCATCGTCGTCTCCTGGGCGGAGGTGAGCTTGCCGGCCGTGACCGCCGCGTCGAGGTGCGATTTCGCATCGGCGAGGACGGCCGCCTCGAGCCCGGCAGCGGTCTTGCCCTGCGCGGTTGCGACCTGGGCGAGCGTCTGGCCTCTGTTCAGGTCGGACTCGAGCGTCGAGGCCGTGATCCCGAGGTAGCTCGCGATCGCCTGGCTCGCCGGCCCGCCCCCTGGGCCGCGTCCGCCGGGGCCGCCCTTCATGCCGGCAGGCGGGCCGGTCGAGTTGACCAGCTCGTCGACGTGGTCCTTCAGGTTGGCAAGCCTTGTCGCCTCTTGCGCCGAGGTGAGCTTCCCGGCCGTGACGGCCGCGTCGAGGTTCGTCGTCGCGTCTCCGACGATCGCCGCCTCGAGCCCGGCCACGGACTTGCCCTGGGCGGTCGCGAGCTGCGCGAGCGTCTCGCCGTTGTCGAGATCGGCGCGGATCTGATCGCTCGTCAGGCCGAGGTACGAGGCGATGGCCGCCGCCCCGGGTGGACCGCCGCCGCTCCCGGCCGGCGGCGTGGTGTCGCTCCCCGCGCCGGTCGCGATCTCCGGCACCTGCGGCGCCGAGGGCGAGGGTGGAGCCGATTCCAAGGGCGATACGATTCCGTCTGTTCATGGTGTCCTCCTTCGGTTGGGTCGAGAGAAGACATCTCAACTCGCCCGCCCTGAAAACACGCTGAGGGCACCTCACGAGGGGGCTGGGAGCTTCTCGTGAGCCACCTGTGAGCCCGCGAGGCCGCACTCGGGCACACTTCCGGGAGCGGGCGGTTAGCTCAGCTGGGAGAGCACCTGGTTTACACCCAGGGGGTCGGCGGTTCGAGCCCGTCACCGCCCATTACGCGGAAGCCCTGACAACGCAGGGCTTCCGTTTACCTTGGCGGATACACCCAGAGCGTGCGTGGGTAACAGCGTGGTAACACCCGGCGCCCGGGGCGACGCTCGACAAACCCTCGACGGCCTGGCGTACTAGCAAGTCGTACTGGCGAGCGAAGCGGCTTCGTGTGATGATCCCGGCGGCAAGACCGCGAGGCTTGGAGGGGGTTCTGCGAACGGATGCCTACGAGCGCGTCGATGGCTGTTCATCGCGATGACGCGTTCGACCTGGGCACGCCTTCTGGCGAGCTTCGCTGGAGCAGGTCACGAGGAGCGGACGGTCCGCTCCCGGAAACCGGGGAGGAGTCTCCTTATGTTGGAGTCACCATCGAAGAAGCTGTTGGCGGTTGTCGGTGTCGCCGTGTTCGCGGTGTTCGCCGTGGTCGCCGGGAGCCGGCGTCACCTCGACGCCAGGTGTCCATAACGGCGTCGTTACGGCGTGTGTCGAGCCTCACACGCAGGGAAACCAGGCCACGTCGGGCGACCTGAAGCTGGCTGATTGCCCGAAAGGCGCGAAGCAGATCACCTGGAACGTCAGCGGGCCAAAGGGGCCAAAGGGGCCAAGGGGCAAGCCGGTCCCGCGGGTTCGCAGGGCGGGCAGGGTCCCCGCCGGGTTCGCAGGGCCGGCCAGGTCCTGGGCGCTGGTGCGCAGGGCCCGGCGGTACTGGCCCGGCTGGTCCCGGCTGGCGCCGGCCGGCCCGGCTGGCGCGACTGGCCCCGCCGGGCCTGCTGGCTCCGGCGGTTCACCGCTCGTTTACAGCTTCGCGGGTGCTTCCGGCCCGGACACCGGAGCCTGTTCCGACAGTGGGGTGGCCCAGGTTGGGCGACCGATACCTTCGATGCGACCTACGTTGTCGCGATGCAGCCCAACGGGTCGTACGTCCTGACCAAGGTCGTGAAGGGCACCTTCGTCACGAGAGCCGGGGTCTCGCAGCCCAACCCGCCGACCGCGGACTGCGACACGGCCGCCTCGCGGCAGGTGGGCGGCGTTACCGGGACGTTCTACGGAGCGATGGCCGTCACTGTCCCGGCCAACTCGGGGTTCGACCCCTTCGCCTCGTGCGGAGCGCCGTGCTCGCCTCAACTCACCGACGCGTCGGCGAACGTGGCCCAGAACGACGCCTTCGTGGCCGCGTTCTTCCGGGCGGGGGTGATCGGCACCCTGACCGGGTACGACTTCACGTACGACGCGGGGGCGAACGGCCACATGGAGCAGAACTTCAACGGCGCCACCGGCAACATCACCGGCTGAGCACCCGGTATGAGCGATTGAGGCCGCGTCACGCGGCCTCAATCGCCTCCCGAATTGCGTGATCCGGCCGAAGCCGCAACGCCACGCGTCGGCGGCAGCGACTACCTCGACAGCCGGGTCGCGTTCCGACAGATGCTCGCCACCGCGCGCTTCATGCAGGCGCTCCCTCGGCCGGGCGATCGTACTTTCGCCTGATCCTGGTCGGGGTATTCGCCGCCCTGTGGGAACAGTGGGAACACGTGACGTTCGTTCCTGTTCGGACGGGTTCGGTGTGCCGGGACGCAACCCCTGTAACCCGGCCGGTAGAGCGAACGGGTCGCAACCCCACCGAACTCTCGCCGTGTCTTTACACCCACGGGTCGGCGGTTCGAGCCCGTCACCGCCCATCGGTTCTTGGGTTTCGATCTGGAGCACGGCGAGGCTCGTCGCGAGGCTGGCCGCGTTGGCCCGCGGCTTTCGGCGCTCCTTCCCAGCCGGCTGGTAGCGCGGGCGCCTGCTGGCCAGAGCGGGGGTTTCGTGGGATGATCCGATCGGCAGGATCGCGAGGCTGCGGCGGGAGGGTTGGGCGGACGATTGCCTACCAGCACGTCGACAGCTATTGACCTTGCTGAACTGGTCGAGTCGGCCACTCTCCTGACGAGCTTCGTCGAAGCAGATCCGAGGGGCGGATCATCCGCGCCCGGCGAGACGAAAGGAGCTCGAAATGATGAAGTCAGTGTCGACAACGCGTCTGGCTGCCGTGGTGGTCGTCTTGTTCGCCACGGTCGCCGCTATCGCCGCAGCCGGCAACAACCAACTGCCAGGCGTCCACAACGGCGTCATCACGGCGTGCGTTGAGCCACCGACGAAGGGCAACAAGGCCACCTCCGGCGACCTGAACTTCCTGGCCTGCTTGAAAGGCGCGAAGAAGATCTCATGGAGCATCACCGGGCCGAGGGGACCGGCGGGCCCGCCAGGTGCGCAGGGCGCTCAGGGGCCGGCAGGAAGCGGTTCCGGATCGCCCGGGCCGGCAGGTCCCGCAGGGGCGGCTGGTCCAGCAGGGCCGGCTGGTCCCGCCGGCGCACCGGGACAGAATGCCCCGGCGTCGGAGTACGGCGTTGCCGCTGTCGATGTGACTCGCGGGACTTCGACCTCGACGTGGGCGGTGTACTCGACACTCCTCGGATCGCCCGTCGGCGACACGACCGGTGGCTCGTTCCGGTTGTCGTGCAGTGCGAGCCAGGCGCCCTGTGCCGTTGCCGTGAAAGCGGCGGTGTTGTCGGACAGCTCCGGCACGGTCACCTTCTACCCGCGTCTGCTGCTCACGCAGGACCAAACCGGAGCTGCGCCACTCGACTTCTGCGAGTACGGCGACGGTTCGACCGGTGCCGCTGCTGCGACGTTGACCAAGCAGGCGAAGTCGGCCAGCCCGGCGTACCAGGCTGTTCCGCTGAACATCGGTGGGACGTACGACTGTCCGTTCGGCACCGGCCCGGCCGGTGATGTCAGCAGCATCTCTCTCCCGGTGGGCCACTACGACGTGTACGCGACGTTCTCGTTCACCCTGAGTGGGGCGCTCGGCTTCGTCGCCGGTGACTGACGAGCCAACGCGGAGCCTCGATCGGACTGACGACTACCCGGCCCACGACAGGTGGGCCGGGACGGTCGGCGTCTTTCGAATCCCGAGCTCGCCCGGCGACGGGCGCTCGGCGAGACCACGGCAACGGCCGCTCGCCTGCGGATGCTCTGCCACGCCTCCGACGCCGTGCCGAGAATAGGATGCCCCGTATGCCGAGGTCGGTGATCTCCATCTCGTATGCGGACGGGGCCGGTGGGCCCGAGATCGCGAAGCTCGTCGCGGAGCGGCTCGGCTTCCGTCATGTCGACGGCGGGATCATCGTCGCCGCCGCCCAGAACGAGAAGATGTTTCCCGAGGCGGTCTCCCTCGCCGAGTCTCGGCACGCCGGCCGCCGGATCGAGGTCGACTTCAACCGCTCGGAATCGACAGAGAGCCTGCGGGCGCTGATCCGCGAGGCGGTCGTCGCGGCGGCGGACGAAGGTGAAGTCGTGATCAGCGCGCACGCCGCGTCGTTCGCGCTCACCGGACGCGATGACGTTCTTCGCGTGCTCGTGACGGCGTCGGACGAGACGCGCCTGCGCCGCTTCACCGAGGAAGACGGCGCAGGCCCGAAGATCGCCGCCAAGCGCCTGAGTGAGTCCGACAAGGGTCGCGCTGCCTATCTCAAGCGCTTCTACGGAATCGGCAACGAGGTCCCGACGCACTACGACCTGATGATCAACACAGACAGCCTCACCGTCGACGACGCCGTCGACACGATCGCCGGCGCCGCGAAGTAAGGCATGCAACTACTCGGCGCGGCGAACGAGAGCTCAGGTCAGACGTAGCCCTTCCGCCGCAGCCAGTGCAGCGAGGCATAGCCCCAGATCGGCGGGAGGTAGTAGGTGCAGAGGCGGTGAGTCAGCGCGATCGCGAAGGCGGTCGTCTCCTGGACGCCCATCGCGACGAGACCGGCCGAGATCGCTGCTTCCGCGGCGCCGATGCCGCCGGGGACCGGGACGAGGCTCGCGAGGGTCGAGGAGATCACGTTCACGAGCAGGAGCTGCGCGAGTGAGAGGTGAACGCCGTAGGCGAGGCAGGCCGCACCGAGTGTGAGGGCGAACAGCACCTCCTTGCCGAGGCTGCCCGCGAAGAGGTCGACGAGCTTGCGGCGATTGCGGGCGATCGCCCAGAGGCTCGAGAGCGCCGAGCGGATCTCCGGCAGCACCCTCCTGCGTAGTGCGGGGATCGCCAGCACAGCGACGACGATCACGATGAGAACCGCGGCGATCAGGGCGATGAAGCGGCCCGACGGGATCGCGCCGTTCAGCTGGCTCGTGTCGAGCTGGATGTGCACGACCGGCAGGAGGACGAGCACGAGGGCGACCTGCAGGATCGTGTCGGCGAGACCGATCACTGCCGTCGAGGCCACCGCCTCGCCGGTCTTCGCCCCCATCCGCTGCAGGAAGCGGATGCTCGCGGCGATGCTCCCCGCCGATGCCGGCACGGTCAGGTTGAGGAACTTCAGCGCCGACTCGAGAATCACACAGGGCAGGAGCGGCAGCGGGGTCGGCACCGCGCCGCGGAACGCGATCGCCTGCGGGATGTAGCTCACCTGGGCGAGAAGCAGCGCCACGCCCACCCAGACGAGATCGGAGTGGCGCAGCTCGTCGGCAATCGTGCCGAAGCCGATCTTCGCGAGCTTCGTGATCAGCAGGTAGGCCGCGAGCGCGATCAGGCCGGTGAACAGGAAGTCGCGGGCGCGGACGCGGTGCATCGGCGCCAGCTCCGGAAGCTTCTCGTTCGTCGCCTTCGCAGCGCTCTCCCGGAGCGACTTGAGCGCGACATCGTGATGGCGCGCGAGGTCTCGGAGATGCGGGGTCAACGCGGCACGCTCCATGTACGGCAGAGCGCCCGCGACCGCTGCCATGCCCTTGCGGTCGCACGCAGCGCGGAGGGCGCGGTCGGGCCCCACGAGCACCGTGCATGCGACGAGGAGCTCCGCGACGTCGATGTCGATCGCCGAGGCCGGGGCGCCGAGGGTCGCGGCCGAGAAGTCGACCAGCACCGGAGCGCCGTCGACCACTTCCACATTGCGGAGGTTGAGCCGGCCGTGGGAGATGCCGGCGGCGTGCAGGATCGCCGCCTGCTCCCACAGCTCGTCGAGGAGCGAATCCGTGACGTCGGCCTCCGCGGCGTGCTCGAGGGGGTCGATCTCGGCCTGCCGGGTCACGATCAGCGCGTCACCGTAAGGCCCGAGCGCCGCCGTCACGACCTCCGGCACGCTGACGCCCGCCTGCGCCGCCAGCAACGTCGCGAGTGCCTCGTGCTCGACCTGTTGGAGCCGCCCGATCGCGATGCTCCTCGGCGGATCGCGGTAGGCGAGCTGACGCCAGCGGCGCGCGAGACGCTGGGTGTCCTGTGCGTCGCGCCCGAGCACGCGCGCTCTGAGCGGCTTCCCGCTGGAATCGGCGCCCACGTACGCCGCATATCCGACCTTCTGCTCCTCGGCCGGATGCAGGTCGGTGACGACGACGCCGAGAGCGGCAAGCTCGGCGTTCACGCGCTCGGTGGGTGGAACCCCCGCCGCGGTCCCGAATGTCAACCGCACGAGCGCGGCGGCGGCGAGGCCGAGCGCCAGGGCACCGAACGCGGCCGAAGGCAGCGCGGCGCCGAGCGCGACGACCGAGAGCGCGGAGAGCGGCAGGAGCGCTCCCGCCAGCCGCCGCGCGGGCCGCACGAGCTCCGGCCCTGCTACGACGAGCAAGGCTGCGGCGCTCGCGAGCCGCAACTCGGGGAAGCCCCAGCGCCCGAGCAGGTGTTCGCGGAAGGGCGTCCAGTCGGACTCGACTGCCCAGCCGAGCGCGACCCCGGCGCCGAGCACGAGGAGGAAGGCCAGGAGCAGATCGCGGGCAAGGGAGAAGCGACGGCGCAGGAGGACGTCGATGACCACGATCAGGGCGAAGGCGACGGTCGCGACGAAGATCGTCCGCCAGAGGGGGTCGGCCCATCCGAGGACGGTGACGATCGACCCGGCGACCCGCGTGTCCTGCGCGGGAGCCTGCGAGGCGGCGGCGGCGGCGAGCCCGAGCACGATTGCTCCTGCCCCGAGGAGCACACCGTCGATCGTGCGCCTGTTGCGCCGCCCGGCCTCTGCGACCGTCAGGAGCCGCAACGTGTCGCGGATCCCGGCGGCCCGACCGTTCTCCGCGTGCTCGTGGTTCACGGGATGACCGATGCCGCTCGCCGCCACTGTGACGCGACCCTATACCGTGCGGGCGCCGGCCGATCGGCCGGAAGTAAGGTGAATCCATGAGCGCACACCCGGAGTCGTCCCTTCACGACAAGCGCTGGACGCTGGTCGCGATCCTGGGCGCGACGTTCATGCTCCTCGTGGACGTGACGATCGTCCAGGTCGCGCTGCCGTCGATCCAGAAGGACCTGGACGCGAGCTTCACGAGCCTGCAGTGGGTGATCGATGCCTACGCGCTCGTGCTCGCGACGTTCATCCTGATCAGCGGAGCGCTCTCCGACCGCCTCGGCCGCAAGCGCGTGTTCCTCGGCGGTGTGGCGATCTTCACGCTCGCCTCGCTCCTCTGCGGCCTCGCAACCGGGCCGGTCTTCCTCGACGTGGCGCGAGGGATTCAGGGCGTCGGCGGCGCGGCGATGTTCGCCACGTCGCTCGCCCTGATCGCGCAGGAGTTCACCGGTCCGGCCCGCGGCAAGGCGATCGCCTACTGGGGAGCCACCGTCGGGGTCGGCGTCGCCGTCGGCCCGCTCGTCGGCGGTGCGCTGACCGAAGCTTTCGGCTGGCAATGGATCTTTCTCGTGAACCTTCCGATCGGGATCGCGGTGATCGCGCTCGCTGCGAACAAGATCCCGAACGTTCGCGACCCCGACGCCCATCACACCGATTTCGGCGGGTTCGTCACGTTCGCGGGCGCGCTGGGCCTCCTCGTGTTCGCCCTGCTCCGCGGGGAGGCGCTCGGCTGGTCGAGCGCCGCCATTCTCGGCTGCTTTGCAGGCTCGGCGATCCTCGTCGTCGCCTTCGTCCTCGTCGAGCTGCGCCAGCAGCGGCCGATGTTCGATCTCTCGCTCTTCCGCCGGCGGGCGTTCGTCGGGGTCCAGCTCGGGACGTTCGCGATCGGCGCCGGGATGTTCGCGGTGCTTCCGTACCTCACGCTCTACCTCCAGAACGTCCTTCGCTACTCGCCGCTCGAGGGCGGCCTGCGGATGCTGCCCTTGATGGCGATGGTGTTCGTGGTGCCGCTCGTGACTCGGCGGACGACCCAGAGGCTGCCGGGCGGCCTTGTGCTCGGCTTCTCGCTGGCGGTCTCCGGCGCGGGGCTGCTCCTGATGGAGCTCGTCTCCACGACCTCGCGCTGGACGGTGCTCCTGCCCGGGATGCTCGTCGCCGGTCTCGGCGTCGGTCTCGCGAACCCGGCGATCGCGCACATCGCGCTCGCGGTCGTCGCCCCGCAACGGAGCGGGATGGCTTCCGGGATCAGCAACACCTTTCGGATCGGCGGGCTGGCGACCGGCGTCGCCGGGCTCGGTGCGCTGCTGCAGCACGGGATCTCGACCCAGCTTCCGAACGCCGGGAAGTCCACGGTCAACGCCGTTGCGGCGGGCGGCGTCCACGCACACGGCGTCTCGCCGGCGCTCGCCACCGACGCGTTCGTGCACGGCCTGCATCTGGTGATCGCTGCGGGCGGCGTGCTCGTGCTCGCCGGTGCCGTGGCGGCCTTCGTGCTGATCGGCGCCGGAAGCCTTCATCCGGCCCCGGCGCCTACGCCTGCGACTTCGAGCTGAAACCGAAGCCCTCGACGAGCCCGGTGAAGGTTCCGAGCACGAGTTGCTTGCCGACGATCGTGGGCGCGGTGAGGGTGGTGCCGCCGAGCGGAAACTGAACAAGGCGCTTTCCGGTCGACGCGTTGTAGCCGTCGAGCGTCGGTTTCCCGTTGACCGTGATCCACACCGTGTTGCCGCTGACCGTCGGCGACCCGTTCTCGGTCTGGGTGCCGAGCGAAACGCCCCAGGTCGTCGCCGCGGAGCAGTTCGAGCCGACGGTGATCCTGACGAGCTCGGTGCCCGTAGCCGTGTAGAGCGAGCTGAGGGCGGGTGACCAAGCGAGCTGCGCGAGCATCGGGTCGGAGGCGTCGTAGCCCTGCAGATGGACCTCGGCGACCGGGCCCGCGGCGATCCCGGCCGCCCGCCAGAGGTAGACGGTGTCGTCCTTGTCGGTCGCGGCCACGAGCTGGCCGCAGCCGGGCCTGCTGAAGATCACCGGCGAGCCGACGAAGTCGAGGTCCATCCGGTCCGGGATGTCCGGGGGATGGCTTCCGGACGCCACCGTGAGATCGGGGTTGAGCGCGACGAGCTGGTCGCCGTAGCCGACGAACTCCGAATAGGCATCGCCGGTGTTCGTTCCGCCGCTGAAGGCACCGGAGGTCGAGGTGAAGAGCGTGTTCAGGGCCGGGTCGTAGGCGACGCCGCCCCAGCCCCACGGCCCCCCGCCGCCTCCCGAGGCGAGCGGCACCGAGAGCCACTGGCTCACCGCTCTGCCGGCCGTGTCGATCCGGTACACGGCGCCGGGGGTGCCGGCGGTGTCGCAGAAGGATGCGGTCGGGACGTACACCGAGCCGTCGACGAGCGTGAGCGCGCCCCAGTCGAGCTCCTTCCGGTAGTCGGTATAGACCTGCACGGGCCAGCCGGGCTCTTCGGCTCCGGTCGCGAGCGAGAGCGCATGCAGCCGGCCGAACGCGTCCATCACGTAGAGCGTGCTCGAGGCGGGGTCGATCACGCCGGTGCCGGTGACGCCGTAGCCGTCGAGTTGGGCGCAGCGGCTCGCAAGCTGCCCGAGCTGAACCTTCCAGCGCACGATCCCCGCCGGGGTGAACGACACGACCGCGCCCGTCGAGGTTCCGACGAAGTACGCGCCGTTCGCGGCGAGCACCTGGTTCGTGATCCGGCCGCCGAGCGGCAGCACGAATGCGCGTGTCAGCGTCGTGGGCGCAGCCGGCACGTCGGCGGTGCGTTCAGGGCTGTTCCCCCACGTCGTCCAGGCGGGGATCCGTGTGGTTCCGGCGGTCGCCTGCAGCACGAGCACGCCGCCGAGGAACACGGCCGCCGGAACGGCCCGCCGGGCCAGGCGGTTGCGGAGGCGAGTACGTTCGACCACGGCGGGCCGCGAATGGTCTCGAGCTTTATTAACCCCGCGTTAGAGGGTGTAAGCTGCGGCCTGGATGGGCCTCTCCAAGTGGATCAGCGGTATCTTCGGCGGCACCTCGGACGATGAGGAAGCAACCGAGGTCGAGGAATACGGCGGCTCCGACCCGGGTGATGCGGCGCTCCACGAGGCGACCCCGAGCCTCCTCGGTGGGATCGCGCCGCTCACCGAGGACGAGTTCTCCGACCACCCGCACGACCCGAGCCCCGTGATGGAGGCGAGCCTCAACAACCACCACCGGGACACGCTCGCGAAGATCTTCGAGCATCCGCCGAGCGAGAACGTCGAATGGCACCAGGTGCTCTCACTCCTCGACGCGGTCGGCGAGACGAAGCAGGAGCACAACGGGAAGCTCGTCGTCACGGTCGGCACCGAGACCGAGGTGCTCCACCCGCCTCACGGCAAGGACGTCGACAGGCAGATGCTCGTCGACCTCCGCCGGATGCTGAAGAACGCTGGCTACGGCCCCGAATAGCGTCTAGACGCCGCGGTCGAAGCGGGCCTGCTCTTCGGCAGTGCGCTCGGCAGCCGGTGCGACCTCGAGCCGTTCGTCCGGAATCGCCTCGCCGCTCTCGATCGAGAGGCCGTAGGTGCCGTCGGCCAGCCGCAGCTCCGCCCGCTCGACCGCCTCGAGCTGATCCTGCAGGTCGTCGGACAGGCCTTCGTCCAGCTCGGCCTCGTAGGTGTCGGAGGCCCTGTCAGCCGGGTCCGTGAGCGTCGGATCGTCGCTCGGATCCGCTGCGCGCCCCTCGAGTTGCTGCATGATCCGCTCGCGTTCGGCGGCGAGCAGCTCGCGTGCCCGGTCGGCATCCATGCGGCGAGCATACATTTCGCCCGCGGACGGTCAGGTCTCGTCGCGAACGAGGTCGACCGCGAGAACGGTCTCGTCGTCGACCGCGGTGAAGCTCGGCGCGTACGCCTGGTTCATCAGCGGGCTCGAGAGCACGAAGTCCGCGGTCGCCCGGTTGCACGCGATCGTGACGTTGTGGACGACCGCCACCCGCAGCAGCGCCTTCACGTCGACATCGTGTGGGTGGGGCTCGAGCGGATCCCAGAAGAACATGACCGCGTCGATCTTGCCCTCCGCGATCGCGGCTCCGACCTGCTGGTCGCCTCCGAGCGGGCCGCTCAGGAACCGGTGCACAGGAAGCCCGAGCTCCTCGGAGATGAGCGCGCCCGTCGTGCCCGTCGCGAGCAGGTCATGCTTGGCGAGCGTGCCGCGGTTGAACCGCGCCCACGCGAGCAGATCGCCCTTGCGGTTGTCGTGCGCGATCAGCGCGATCCGCTTGCGCGCGTTCATCTCGTGTCCGTCGTCGCTCACGCGGGCAGGCTAACGCTTGCCGATCACGATGAAGCCGGCGACCAGCGCGAGGATCCCGGCCCAGAGTCCCGTGAAGCCGCTCTGGAGGCGGCGGCGGCGGCGACCAGGATGACGACGGGCGAGGGCGCGATGCCCTTTGCCCCGTGGGAGCTCGCGCGTCCGAGCTCGGCCCGGGTGAAGTCGACGTTGCTCGGATTCGAATGGTCGAAGTTGGCGTGGTCGAGTGACGCCTGGGTGAGGTTGCGGCCGTCAGGCGCGGATCCGGAAGGCGCGGAAATAGACTGGGTGTGTGCCCGAGGCGCCGAGGTCCGAGATCACGATCGACCGGGCCGCGCTCCGGTCGAACCTGAGACGCCTCCGAGAGGTGCTCGGAGGCTCCGAGTTGTGGGCGGTCGTCAAGGCGAATGCGTACGGGCACGGTGTGGCGGAGGTTGCGCAGACGGCGCTCGAGGAGGGCGCTGCCGTCCTCTGCGTCGCGACGATCGGGGAGGGGCTCGAGCTGCGCGCGCTCCAGAGGGAGGCGCGGATCGTCGTTCTCGGCGGTGCGGCAGCACGCGAGTCCCGGACGGCGCGCGAGCTCCGTCTGGAGCTCGGCGTCTCCGCCGGGCCGCTTCCGGAAGGCATCCCTCTCCACGTCAAGGTGGACACGGGAATGGGGAGGTGGGGGTTCCCGGGGGCCGTCCCCTCGAGCCCCGATGTGGTCTCCCTGATGAGCCACTTCGCCTCGGCCGACTCCGATCCCGCGTTCACCGAGCTCCAGCTCGCGCGTTTCGCCGAGATCGCCGCCGGTTACCCGAAGCTCACGCGGCATCTCGCGAACAGCGCCGGGATCCTGCGGTACCCGGCCTCCCATCTCGACGCGGGCCGGGCCGGGATCGCGATGTACGGGATCTCGCCCTTCGGCACCGACCCGGCTCCGGACGGTCTTCGGCCCGTGCTCTCGTGGCGAAGCTCGATCGCGCTCGTGAAGGAGCTCGCGCCGGGGGAGAGCACGGGCTACGGCCGGCAGTTCGTCGCGGCCGAGCCGACCTGGATCGGGATCGTGCCGATCGGCTACGCGGACGGCTTCCGCCGCGGCCTCACGGGCACCGATGTGCTCGTTGACGGCCGGCGCCGACCCGTGATCGGCACGATCTCGATGGATGCGCTCGCTGTCGGCCTCGACGGACCGCTCCAGCCGGGGACGCCGGTCACGCTGATCGGCGACGGCCTCCTGATCGAGGAGCACGCCGCCCATCTCGGCACGATCGGCTACGAGCTCGCCTGCGGGATCGACTCCTCGCCCGAGCGGGCAAGCCTCCGGGCTTCCGGCATCTAAGCGATCGCGTAGGTGACGGTGACGTCCTCTTCGGTCTGAACCGTTCCCGGTTCGACCGGGGTCGAGGAGATCGAGGCCGCCTTGGGAGCCGGGCTGTAGGTGACGGGCGAGCTCGACGTCTCGGCCACCGTCCCGATCGCGCCGAGCTCTCACGTGGGCGGCCTGGGCGATCGCGAGTGCACGGGCGTGGGCATCTGCCACGGCAGCCTTCAGCGCCCGGCGCTCGAGCACGAGCTGGTCCGAGGGCGCGAGCGTCGGCCCGCTGACGAGGTTCGCGCCTGCGGCGACGGCCGCATCGACGATCGAGCCGGACTTGGCCACGTCCTTCGTCGTGACGCTGACCGAATCCGAGGCCGTGAAGTTCAGGATCTTCGTGCCGTTGTCGTTCGTGTTCGGCGTGAGGGAGATCTGGGCGGTCTGGATCGCCGCCGGCGGGATCCCGAGCGCCTTGATCGCCGCGATCAGGGCGTTCATCCGGCGCGCGTTCGCCGTCAGCGCCGACTTCGCGTTCGCCGCGGTCACCGAGACGCCGAAGGAGAACTGCGCCTCGTTCGGCACGGTTGTCACAATTCCCGTGCCCTGCACCGTGATCGTCCGCGGCGTAGCCGACGCCTGGCCGGCCAGCAATGTTGCGGCGGCGAGAGCAGTGGGTAGGGCAATCCCGAACGTCTTCACCATCGACGACTGTACGCCGCCGACAGGGATTGCGTCACAGGAGGCGGCTCTTTACATCGAGTTGACGACGTTCCGTTACCGTGAATTGGCCGTTGTCGTCCCGAGGGAGGTTGTCGTTGTGCGGAAGCTTCGCTTTGTCCTGCCAGTCGTCGTCGTGCTCCTGGCCATTTCGGCCGCGTCTGCAAAGGCGGTGGCGCGCATGCCCGTCGGGTTCTTCGACGATCCAAGCTTCCGCTGGGCGGCGGATCCGACAGTCAATCTCGCCTCGGCACAGCGGGCGAACGGCTCGATCGTCCACATCCTCGCCAACTGGTCGACGATCGCACCGACGAAGCCGACCCATCCACTGAACGGCTCCGACCGCGCCTATCACCTCTCGGACATCGACGCGCTCGCGCGCTCTGCTCAGAAGTACGGCTTCGAGGTGCTGCTTACGATCTACGGCACTCCCAAGTGGGCGAACGGCGGCAAGACGCCGAACTACCCGCCGACGAATCTGACGAACCTGACTCAGTTCTCGCAGATGCTCGCCCTGCGCTACAACGGCACGAATCCCGGATACGGCGTCGTGACCCGCTTCTCGGTCTGGAACGAGCCGAACCTCGGGAGCTTCCTCTCGCCCCAGTTCTCGAGCAAGGGCAAGATCGTCAGCCCGGCCACCTACGCGAAGCTCTACATGGCGGCGTACAAGGGGATCAAGGCGGGGAACAAGGTTGCGCTCGTGGCTGCGGGCGAGACCTCGAATCGCGGTCTCAACCATCACGTTTCGTACGCGACCGATTCGGTCGCCCCGGCGACCTTCGCCCGTCTCCTTTCCGTGGCCAATCCGAAGCTGCCCTTCGACGCGTGGGCGACGCACCCCTACCCGAGCGCGTACTCGCTCGGCCCGGCCCAGCGGGTCGCGTACCCGAATGTCGGCTTCTCGACGATGAACAGGTTCGGAGCGGATCTCGCGAAGTGGTTCCACCGCCAGGTCCCGATCTGGGTGACCGAATACGGCGAGCAGACGAAGCCGGAGTTCGCGGGGCCGCCGGCCGGGGTCAGCTACGCCCAGCAGGCCGTCGACGTGAAAAAGGCGCTCCAGCTTGCCGCGGCGAGCCCGTATGTGCAGATGTTCGTGTGGTTCATCTTCAGGGACAGCACCTCGCAAACGTGGTTCAGCGGCGTCGAGACGAAGTCGGGCTCGAAGAAGCCGGCCTACACGGCTTTTGCGACCACGGCCAAGGGGATGGTCGGCGATACCGAGTACGTGACCGCCGGCAAGAAGATCACCGTCTCGGTGGCCGTTCCGATCATGACCTACCACAACGCGATCGGAACGAAGGTCGGGATGACCTACTACCTGAACCAGGGGAAGAAGGTCGTCGCGATCGGCCAGCCGCTCGTCCCGATCCAGAAGGGCGGGATGATCACCGTTCCCGTGAAGGCCGTCGCGGTGAAGGGCCAGAGCTACACGCTGTCGCTCGTGATCAACGACAAGCACGGCTACAAGGAGACGAAGATCGTGCTCCTGCTGCCCAAGTCGTAGCTATTTCGCCTGCGCAGGCCGAAGCCAGCCGCTGACCACTTCCTCGAGGAAGGAGCTCAGCCGGCTTTCTTCGCCCAGTAGCGGCGAAGGCCCTGCCAGGATTGGCTGTACGGCGCGACCGCGTCGTACAGCAGCGCGTCCTTTCCGGCACCGATCCTGGCCTCGGCGACGAACTCGTCGACCCCGAGCCCGTCGCGAACGAGCTCGGCCCAGCGGTCGAGCTCCGCGCCGAGCCGTTCGAGGTGGCCGGCGACGTCGTCGGCCTGGCCGAAGTGGATCAGGGCGAGCCGGTCGGGTGCCCGGCGCTCGATCTCGGCGATCGTCGCATGCCACGCCTCGAGGTCGATGTCCGGCGGCGGTGCGACAGGAAGGACGTACTCGGAGGGCTGGATCCTGACACCGCAGGCGTCGCCGGCAAGCAGCGTCCCGTCCCTCAGGTAGCAGACGTGATGGGAGGCGTGGCCCGGAGCCGCGAACACGTCGAAGCCGAGAACGCTGCCCTCGGCGATCCTGACGTTCTGCTCCGGGACGGGGACGAGCTCGCCCCAGAGCGTGTCGAAGCTCTCGCCGTAAAGGCGCCGGGCAGATGCCTCGAGCCGGGCCGGGTCGACGAGGTGTGGGGCTCCGATCTCCGATACCCACACGGTGAGGCCGGGATGCTCGCGCACGATCGCCCCGGCTGCGCCGGCGTGGTCGAGATGGATGTGGGAGAGGAGCAGATGCCGGATCTCGGTCAGCTCGAGGCCCCGCTCGTGGAGCCCCTCGCGTAGCCGCGGCAGCGTTGTCGCCGGCCCGCAGTCGAAGAGCGCAGGGCCGTCGCTCGTCTCGAGCACGTACACGCCGATCGCATTCGCGAACCCGAGGAACTCGAGGTCGATCGGCGGATCCACTAGGCGCGGGCGCGCGCCGGGACGCCTACGAGCGCCGCCTCGAGATCGGCGACGAGATCACCGGCAGCCTCGATCCCGACCGACAGCCTGATCAGGTTGCGCGGGGACGCAAACGGCGCATCCGCAGTTGAAGCATGGGTCATCCGCGCAGGGTGTTCGATCAGGCTCTCGACCCCGCCGAGCGATTCCGCGAGCACGAAGAGCTCCGTTCTCGCCGCGAGGGCGACCGCCTCCTTCTCGGATTCGACAAGGAACGAGACCATGCCGCCGAAGTCGCGCATCTGCCTGCGTGCGAGCTCATGGCCGGGGTGGCTCGGAAGGCCCGGGTAGAGGACGCGCTCGACCGCGGGATGCTCTTCGAGGAAGGCGGCGACCACCCGTGCGTTCTCACTGTGGCGTTCCATCCGGAGTGCGAGCGTCTTCAGCCCGCGCAGCACGAGCCAGGCGTCGAACGGGCCGGGCACCGCGCCGAGCGATTTCTGCAGGAAGCGAAGGCGCTCGGCGATCGCCGCATCGTTCGTCACGATGGCGCCGCCGATCACGTCCGAGTGACCGCCGAGGTACTTCGTCGTCGAGTGGACGACGATGTCGGCCCCGAGGGGCAGCGGTTGCTGGAGATAGGGCGAGGCGAACGTGTTGTCGACCGCGAGCAGCGCGCCGGCGGCGTGGGCCGTGTCGGCGGCACGGCGGATGTCGACGATGTTCAGGAGCGGGTTCGAGGGCGTCTCGACCCAGACGAGCTTTGTGTCGTCGCCGAGGTACGAGGCGAGGTTGTCGTCGAACTCGTCGGCCGGGACGTAGGTGAACTTGTAGCCCTTCGGCTCGTAGACCAGCGAGGTCATGCGGTAGACACCGCCGTACACATCGGCGATCAGGACCACCCGGTCGCCCGGGTCGACCGTGTGCATCAGCGTCATGGTCGCGCCGAGGCCGGAGGAGAAGGCGATGCCGTGTGCGGCTTGCTCGAGGCTCGCGAGCGCGGTCTCGAGCGCCGTCCTGGTCGGATTGGAGACGCGCGAGTAGTCGTAGCCCTTCGTCACCCCGACGGCTTCCTGGGCGTAGGTCGAGGTCTGGTAGATCGGGGTGATCACCGCCCCCGTCGCCGGGTCGGGATCCTGCCCGTCATGGATGGCTCTCGTCTCGAACTCCACGCGGGGGAGCCTATCCTGGGCCGGCGTCGACGGGGATCAGAGCTGGGCGAAGAGGCCGCGGAGCATGCGGTTCACAAACCCGGGCTGCTCGATCCACGGGTAGTGGCCGGCGCGGGGGATCCGTGCCACGCGGGCCTTGCGGATGAGCTTTGCGGTGTCGACCGAGCAGCTGAGAGGGAGAGGATCGGCGATGCCGTGGGCGAAGAGCGCGGGCATCCGGACCCTGCGCAGGCCGGTTGCGAGGGTGCCGAGCTCGAAGTGCGCTTCGATCGACCCAGACGTGTCGACGAGGCATTCGAGCCCGATCGTGTCCGTGAGGGGACGGGGGGCCGTGGCGGGGTCGAAGAAGTAGTGCGGCCAGAGAATCGCCTGCCGCTCGAGGATCTCCTCCTCCGTGGCCTCTTCGCTCTCGTCGATCTCGGCAATCCGGGCGCTTTCTTCCGGGGAGAGGTTGCGCCGCAGATTCTCGCGAAACTCCGGCAGCGGATCGGGTGAGGCGCCCAGCGTGTCGATGCAGACGATGCCGTGGAACCGCTCGGGATGGGCGACGACGAGATGCAGTGCGAGGTGGCCTCCCCAGGAATGGCCGATTACCCACGCCTTCTCGAGGTCGAACGCGTCGAGCACGGCGAGCGCGTCTTCCATGTGCGCCTCGATCGTGTAGGGCGGCCCGACCGTCGTCGGCGCGACGCCTCTCTGCGTGTAGCGGATCGTGGCGAAGAGGTTCGCAAGCTCGGCCGCGCAGCCCTCGAGGTAGTCGGGCAGCCCCGGCCCCCCGTGCAGGAGCAGTGCGGGCGAGCCCCGGCCTGTGGTGTGGCCGTGCAGCGATCCGCCGCTCGTCTTCACTTCGAACGGGGTGTCCGCCATCGGCGGGAGGTTATGCGGTGCGTTCCACGTCCGTGAGCCCGAGCGAGCGGGCAAGGCGTGTGGCGGCGCGCTCGAGGGGCTCGTCGAGCCGCCTGCGGATCCCGGGCTCGGGGGTGAAGCGCTTGAGCTGGAGGACGCCGCGCGCGCGATCGGACTTGAGATCGGCCCTGCCCACGAAGCGATCGCCGATGAGCAGCGGCAGCACGTAGTAGCCGTATGCGCGGTCGTGCTCTTTCTTGTAGACCTCGATCAGATGGTCGAAGCCGAACGCGCGGCGGAGAAACGGCCGGTCCCACATCAGGTTGTCGAAGGGGCAGAGGAGCACGGGCGGCGCGGGTGGGCCGTCGAGCTCCGCGCCCGCCGGCACGACGACCTGCGGCCCGCCGTCGTCGATCTCGAGCCGCTCGACGAGCCCGTCGGCTGCGAGAGCGTCGACGTGGGGGCGGATCGCCTTCACGCCCCCTGCGAACCGGCAGTGCTCCGCGATCCCCGCCTCGGTCAGCGCGCCGCGCCCCTGGACGGCCCGAAGCGCGTACCTTCGGCGGAACTCGTCCTCGGTGGGAGCCGGCGCCTCGAGTGCTTCCCTCGGGATCACTCGCTCCGGCAGGTCGTAGACGCGCTGGAACCCCTGCCGGCCCGCGATCGCGACCTCGCCGGCCGCGAACAGGTGCTCGAGCGCCCGCTTCGCCGGTTTCCAGTCCCACATCGCCTCGCTCCGACCCTCGAACGCGCGAACCGGAAGCGCTCCTTCTTCTCTGAGCCGCGCGAGCACATCACGCTCGACAGCGCGGCCCTCCTCCGTTCGCTGCCGTCCCCACCAGTGGTGGTCGGCGAGCTCGACCATGCGGCGCTTGAAGAGCGGATAGTCCGCGATCGGGAGGAGGCAGGCCTCGTGTGCCCAGTACTCGAAGATGCGTCCGCGCCCGAGAAGGCGGGAGACGACACCCTCGTCGAAGCGGCCGATCCGGGTCGCGAGCGTGATCCGATGGGCGCGGTCGACGGTCGAGATCGAGTCGAGCTGAACCGCGCCGAGCCGGGCGATCTCGGCAGCGACCTCGCCGGGCGTTGCACGCCGCTGCCTGGCGGCATACCCCTGCTGCGCGACGACGAATCGCCTGAGCGCGGCAAGCGAAACCGTCCTCACGCGCGCGAACGCTAGTCGAGGGTGGCCGTGCGGCGGCCTCGCGGCATGTGCGCCCGCCCGCCGGAGCCGCTCGGGACACGATCCTGCGGGCGGACGAGCTACCGTCCGCGGGCGAGGTATTCGAGCAGGTCGGAGCGCGTGACGACACCCGTCGGGCGGCCGCTGTCCTCCACGAGGACGGCGTTCGTCCCTGCCGTCAGGGCCGCCACGATCTCGTCGACCGAGGCCGAGGCGTCCACGGTCGCGAGCGGCGGCTGCATCGCCGTCGCGACGTCCTCGTACAGGGCATCGGCGTTTCGGAACACGAGGTCGAGCAGATCGCGATCCTGGAGCGAGCCGATCACGTCGCCGAGGCTCGCGAGCTCGCCGTCGCGCACGACGGGGATCTGCGAGATCGAGTACCGGTGCATCATCTCGATCGCCTCGCCGACCTTCTGGTGCGAGGAGATCGTGACGAGGGCGGGCGTCGGCTCCGCCTCGGCGCCCTTCGCCCGCAGCAGCTCGGCCACCGTCGGCACCGGGGCGCTCCGCTCGAGGAAGCCGTGCTCGAGCATCCACTTGTCGTCGACGAACTTCGAGAGGTAGGAGCGGCCCGAGTCGGGCAGCATCGCGAGCACCTGGGCGTCGGGCCCAAGTCGCGCCGCCACCTGGAGGGCGGCAAAGACCGTCGTTCCGGACGATCCGCCCGCGAGCAGCCCCTCCTGGCGCGCGAGCCGCCGCGCGATACCGAACGAGTCCCGATCGGAGACACGCACCCATTCATCGACCACCGCCGGGTCCATCGTCTTCGGCCAGGTGTCCTTGCCGATCCCCTCCACGAAGTACGGATGCAGGTCACCCGGGCCGGTGGAGGTGTAGACGGAGCCCTCGGGATCGGCGCCGACGATCAGCGTCTTCGAACCACGCTCTTTGAAGTAGCGCCCGACGCCGCTGATCGTCCCACCGGTGCCGACCGAGATCACGAGTGCATCGAGCTCGCCTCCGGTTTGCTCCCAGATCTCGGGGCCCGTGTGCTTGTAGTGCGACTCGGGGTTGGCCATGTTCGAGTACTGGTCGGGCTTGAACCCGCCCGGGATCTCCTCGGCGAGCCGTGAGGAGACCGAGTAGTACGACTCGGGCGAATCGTGCTCGACCGCCGTCGGGGTGATCACGACCTCGGCGCCGTAGGCGCGAAGGATCGAGATCTTCTCCTGGCTCATCTTGTCGGGCATCACGAAGATGCACCGGTACCCCTTCAGCGCGGCCGCGATCGCGAGCCCGGTGCCCGTGTTGCCCGAGGTCGGTTCGACGATCGTCCCGCCGGGCTTGAGCAGGCCTTCCCGTTCGGCCGCCTCGATCATCGCGAGCCCGATCCGGTCCTTCACCGATCCACCGGGGTTGACGTACTCGAGCTTCGCGAGAATCGTGCCCGGCACGTCGCGCGAGATCCGGTCGAGCCGGACGATCGGCGTCGAGCCGATCAGGTCGAGCACGCTCGGATACTCGCGCCCCATTGCCGCGAAAGCTAGACGACGCCGACGGCCACCGGTTCCACCGTCGGCGAAAGCTCGTCGCTGCGGATGAAGACGAGTGTCGCGACGAGGCCTGCGATCGCGAGCCCGAACATCACCCAGAACGCCCACACGGCGCCGCTCGTGAAGGCTTCGGGGAACGGCACGGGCGGCGTCGAGCCCCTGAGGTTGTTGAAATGGCTGATCGAGACGGAAGAGGCCACGGCCACCCCGATTGCGCCGCCCACCTGCTGGGTGGTATTGAGGAGGCCTGAAGCGAGCCCTGCCTCCTGAGGCGCGACGCCCGCCAGCGCCGCGATCGAGACGGGGATGAAGGTGAACGGCAGCGCGAAGCCGATGAGGAGGTATCCCGGCAGAAGGTCGCCGACGAAGGCGCCGTTTGCCGGCACCTGGGTGTAGAGGGCGATCCCGGCTGCGAACGCGACGAAGCCCACGATCAGCACGATCTTCGCGCCGATCCTCGTGACGAGGGCCTGCGCCAGCCCCGCCCAGAGGACGGCGCTCCCGGCGGTCGCGGCGAACGTCAGGCCTGTCTTCAGGGCCGAGTAGCCGAGGACGTTCTGGACGTAGAGGGTGAGGATGAAGAAGTTCGAGAACGTCACCCCGCCGACGAGGAACGAGCAGATGTTCGCGCCCGCGACGGTGCGGATCCGGAAGATCGAAAACGGCATCAGTGGATCCTTCGCCCGCGACTCGATGAACAGGAAGGCAAGGAGCAGCACGACGGCTGCGATCAGCGGCCCGATCGTCGCGAACGAGCCCCAGCCGTGGCTCGGCGCGGTCGAGACCGCGTACACGAGCAAGGCGATCCCGCTCGTCACCGTCACCGCGCCGGCGATGTCGGGGGAGCTTGCGCGATCGGAGCGGCTCTCGCGGACATAGCGCGGCGCGAGCAAGAACGCCAGGATCCCGACCGGGACGTTGACGTAGAAGATCCACTCCCAGCCGAGGTACTTCGTCAGCACGCCGCCGGCGAGCACGCCGACCGCTGCACCCGATCCCCCCATCGCGCCCCAGATCCCGAGCGCCTTGTTCCGCTCCGAGCCCTCCTCGAAGGTGGTGGTGATGATCGAGAGTGCAGCGGGAGAGATGATCGCTGCGCCGAAGCCCTGCAGAGCGCGAGACGCGATCAGCACGCCCTCGGTCGGGGCGAGCCCGCAGAGGAACGAGGCGACGGTGAAGACGACCACGCCGACGAGGAAGGTCCGGCGGCGCCCGAGCAGGTCGGCCGCGCGCCCGCCGAGCAGCAGGAACCCGCCGAAGGTGATCGCGTACGCCGTGATCACCCACTGAAGCGCATCCTCGGAGAAGTTCAGCGACCGCCCGATCGACGGCAGCGCCACGTTCACGATCGAGACGTCGAGCACCGTCATGAAGAACGCGGCGCACACGACGCCTAGCGCCTTCCAGCGAAGCGGGTCGAGCTCGGGCATCGAACGTCTCCCTCCGTCGGGTTTGCGCCAGACGCGCGCGCTGCGCACGTTATTCCACGTAGCCGTCGGGCGCTACGGCAGGGACGAAGCTCGGGCCTGCACCGTCCTGTAGCGCTGCCCGCTCGCCGAATGCGTCGCGTCGGGACCGGCAGGGAAGCTGGGCTCCGAACCCGAGCGGGCTTTTCGGCTCAGTGCCGGAAGTGCCGTCGACCCGTGAGCACCATCGCCGCGCCGGCCTTCTCGACCGCTGCGAGTGTCTCGTCGTCTCGTTTCGAGCCGCCGGGCTGGATGATCGCCGCCACGCCCGCGTCGAGCGCCAGCTGGGGCCCGTCCGGGAACGGGAAGAACGCGTCGCCGGCGAGCACGCAGCCCGCGACCTCGTGGCCGAACGCGCGTGCCTTCTCGATCGCGATCCGGACGGAGTCGACGCGGCTCATCTGACCGGCGCCGATGCCGATCGTCCGGCCGTCCTTCACGAGCACGATCGCGTTCGAGCTGACGTGCTTGCAGACACGCCAGGCGAACATCAGATCGTCCCACTGCGTGTCCGACACCGTGCCGGCGACGACCTCCATGCCCTTGCGATCCTCGGGCAGCGAGTCGCGCTGCTGCACGAGCAGGCCGCCGACGACGCGCTTGTAGTCGCGCTCGTGCGGTGTGTCCACCCGGCGCTCGCGGTCGCGGAGGATCCGGAGTGCCGGTTTCGTCTCGAGCGCGGCGAGTGCCTCGTCGTCGTACTCGGGCGCGAACACGACCTCGACGAACTGCTCTGCGATTCTCCGGCCGAGCTCGCCGCCGACCGGGCGGTTCAGCAGGAGCACGCACCCGAACGCCGACACCGGATCCGTCGCGAGGGCGCCGGAGTAGGCCTCCTCGATCGTGCCGGCGACCGCAACCCCGCAGGGGTTCGCGTGCTTGACGATCACCACGGCAGGTTCATCCAGCTCACGCAGGATGCGGCGCGCCGCTTCGAGATCCGCCAGGTTGTTGTACGAGAGCTCGCGGCCGCCGAGTTGGTTGACGCGCGAGAGCAGGTGCTTGCGCGACCCGATCTCCTCGTAGTAGGCGGCCGTCTGATGCGGGTTCTCCCCGTAGGCGAGATCGGTGATCTTGCGGAAGGTCAGCGTCAGCTGGTCGGGGAAGAACTGATCCTCGGCGAACCACCGGGCGATCGACGCGTCGTAGGCAGCCGTCACCGCGAACGCCTCCGCGGCGAGCGCCCTGCGCGTCTCCGAGGAGAGCGGCCCGTTCTGGAGCTCGGCCAGAACGGGGTCGTACTGCTCGGGACGGCAGACGGGAGCAACGTGGACGAAGTTCTTCGCCGCGCCGCGCAGGAGCGAGGGCCCGCCGATGTCGATCATCTCGATGATGTCTGCGTCCTCGACGTCGAGTCGCCCGGACACGGACGTGAACGGGTAGAGGTTCACGCAGACGACGTCGAAAGGCTCGATCCCGTGCTCGGCGAGCGTGGCGCGATCTTGCTCGAGCTCGAGCCGGGCGAGGATCCCGGCATGGATTGCCGGATGCAGCGTCTTCACCCGGCCGCCGAGCATCTCAGGCGCCTTCGTCACCTCCTCGACGCGTGTCACTTTCAGCCCCTGCTCCTCGAGGAACGACGCGGTCCCGCCCGAGGAGACGAGCTCGCAGCCGAGCTCGGCGAGGCCCTTCGCGAACATGTCCACGCCCTGCTTGTTGTAGGTGGAGATGAGGGCTCTCATCCGGCGGCGCTCCTCGCCGACAGGGAGGGCGAGGCGACGAGCTCGGCGACGACCGACGGGAGGAGCCGGTGCTCGACCGCGTGGATCCGCTCTTCGAGCGAGTCCCGCGGCTCGACGGCGACGGTCTCCTGCCGCAGCACCGGGCCCGTGTCGATGCCCTCGTCGACGAGGTGAACCGTGACGCCGGTGAGTTCGGCGTCGGCCGCGAGCGCGTCCTCGATCGGATGTGCCCCCGGGAACGCCGGCAGGAGGGAAGGGTGCACGTTCACGACGCGCTGCGGGAACCGGGCGAGGAACGGACGGGTGAGGAGGTGCATGTAACCGGCGAGCACGACGAGCTCCACGTCGTGTTCCTCGAGCCATGTGGCCATCATCAGGTCGCGCTCCTCCCGGTTTGCGTGACAGTCGAGCGCGAAGACGGCAGCCGGGATCGAAGCGGTGCGGGCACGCATCAGAGCGTAGGCGTCCTTCCGGTTGGAGGCCACGGCGCCGACCGGCAGGCCGGCGTCGATCAGCGCCTGGAGATTCGACCCGTTGCCGGAGACGAGGACCCCGATCACCGGATCCGGCCGATCACGAGCTCTCCGGGCTCCGGTTCGGCGACGACGGCGCACCAGCCGATCCCGAGGTTGAAGACACGGCGCAGCTCGTCCTCGGCAACGTGCCCGGCGAGCCACTCGAACACCGGCAGCCGCGGCCACGAGCCCCAGTCGATCTCCGCCGCCAGGCCCTCGGGAACGACCCGGCTGAGGTTGCCGAGGATCCCGCCGCCCGTCACGTGGGCGAAGGCCTTCGCCCGCCCGTGCAGCGCAAGGGCCTCGGCAAGGTAGAGACGCGTCGGCGCGAGCAGGTCGGGGCCGTCGAAGTCGTCGGTCTCGAGCACCTGCCGCACGAGCGTGAACCCGTTCGCGTGCACCCCTGTCGAGGCAAAGCCGATCACCGTGTCGCCGGCGGCCACCGTGCTCCCGTCGATAAGCGCATCGCGGGCGACGATGCCGACGCACGTCCCGGCGAAGTCGAGCTCGCCGTCGCGGTAGATGCCCGGGAGCTCGGCGGTCTCGCCGCCCACCAGGGCCACCCCGGCGGCCCGGCAGACCTCCGCGGCACCCTCGACGAGCTCCGCCACCTGCTCGAGCTGGATCTCCGACGCAGCAACGTAGTCGAGGAGCATGAGCGGTGTCGCGCCGGTCGTGAGCACGTCGTTGATGCAGTGCGCGGCGAGGTCGCGGCCGCAGTCGCGAAGCCTGCCGCGCTCGCGCGCAAGGATCAGCTTCGTGCCCACGCCGTCCGTCGATGCGGCGAGCAGCTGCCCGTCGCCGAGCGAATGGAGCCCTGCGAACGCGCCGAAGCCGGTCGACCCCGTCGATTCGACGGCAGAGCGAAGGCGCTCGACGACGGCGTTCGCGACGTCGAGCGAGACTCCCGCCTGCGCGTAGTTGCGGCTCTTGGCGACCACCCCGTGAGTCTACGACCGGCGGCAGAGCCGGACGGCCGAGTGATGTAGCCGGGCAACACCCTCAGCTCGCCCCGCCCCGGTCGTCGGGGTCACGTGGAGGTACACCGACGCTGTTCCGTGCCGACGCAGGAACACTTCAGGGGTGATCGCCTCTGCCGCGACGACGTGGAACCTCGAGCCGCTCCAGCTCGTGCCGACGATCGTCGTTGCGTTCCTGTACCTGCGACGGACCCGCTACCTCGCCCGCCGCGGCCGCCCGGTGCCGGGCTGGCGGCAGTTCGTGTTCTGGCTCGGGATCGCGCTCGTCGTGATCGCGCTGAACTCGCCGATCGACGAGCTCGGCGAGAAGGACTTCTTCTTCGTCCACATGGGCCAGCACGTCCTGCTCGGAGATCTCGCGCCGCTCTGCTTCGTCGCGGGCCTGACCGGGCCGGTGCTCAGGCCCGTGCTGGCGCTGAAGCCGGTGGAACGGCTTCGCATCCTGACCCACCCCCTCGTGGCGCTGCCCGTGTGGGCGGTGAACCTCTACCTCTGGCACCTACCCGTCCTCTACCAGGCCGCCCTGCATCACAGCGCCGTGCACGCCCTGGAGCACTTCCTCTTCTTCACCTGCGGCTGCCTGATGTGGTCGCCGGTGCTCGAGACGCTCCCCGCACCGGAGTGGTTCGGCACGGGCTGGAAGCTCGGCTACATCGTGGTCGTGCGCTTCATCACGACGATCCTCGCGAACGTCTTCATCTGGTCGACGACCGTCTTCTACCCCTGGTACATCCATCCGCACCCGATCTGGGGGATCACCGCCGCGCACGACCAGAACCTGGCGGGAGTCGTGATGCTCGGCGAAGGCGGCCTCGTGACGCTCGGCGCGCTCGCGTGGCTGTTCCTACGGCTGGCCGAGGAGGGCGAGCTGAAGCAGAAGCTGATCGAGGAGGGCTATGACCCGGTCCAGGTCGCTCGCGCCGTCCGCTACGGCCGCGGGAAGGCGCTCGAGGAACGGAGCCCCGATGCCCGCGGGCCCGGGCAGGGCAGTTCCGAGCCGGGGGGCGCCGACCAGCACAGCCCCGAGCCGCACAGTGCCGGCCTCACGTAACGGAGGCGGAACCGACCGGCCGCGAGCGGTGTAGAGGGAGTGGTGGAGAGCCGTCCACAGGACGACGAGCGCGAGCTCGTTCGCCGCGCGGTGCTCGGCGACGAGCGAGCATTCGCCGAGCTCGTGACGGCCAACCAGGAGACCGCTTTCAGACTCGCCTACCTCATCACCGGGAACGCCGCCGAGGCCGAGGACGCGAGCCAGGAGGCGATCGTCAAGGCGTGGCGGGCGCTCGGACGCTTCCGCACCTCGCAGCCACTTCGACCGTGGCTCCTCCGGATCGTCGCAAACGAGGCACGCAACCACCGGCGCGCAGCCGGGCGGCGGGAACGGCTCGCAACGACCGCTGCGGTCGATCAGGGCTCGGGGGACGCGGCTCCGTCCCCCGAGAAGCTCACCGTCGCCGCCGACGAGAGGCGGCGGCTGCTCGCCGAGCTCGAGCAGCTTCCGGAGAAGGCGCGACTCGTCCTCTCGTGCCGCTTCCTGCTCGGGCTCTCCGAGCAGGAGACCGCCGCCGCCCTCGGAGTCAGGCCGGGCACCGTCAAGTCGCGGGTCTCGCGGGCGCTCGAGGCGTTGAGGGAGATCCATGGCTGAGCTCGAACGCCTGCTTGCCGAGGCTGGCCGCGAGCTCGACTGGCCGCCGACGCCGCGGCTCGAGCTGCCGGCGGGCGCGCGGCGGGCGCGACGGCGACCGCTCGTCCTCGTGGCTCTCGCGGCCGTGGTCGTCGCAGTCGGCATCGGGCTTGCCGTTCCCGGGGCACGGAGCGCGATCCTGCGGGCACTTCATCTCGAGGGAGAGACGATCGAGCGGGTAGCCGTTCTCCCGCCCGCCCAGGAGCGGCCGCTCGGCTCGAGGCTTGGCCCACAGGTCACGCCGGCCGCCGCCGCGCAGGCCCTCGGCCGGCCCGTGGCCCTTCCGGCACTCGGCGGAGTTCCCGTTCTCCATCTCCGGGAGGGTGTCGTCTCGCTGCTCCTCGATGGGCCCGTTCTGATCTCCGAGTTCGGGATCGAAGGCCCTGATCTGGTGAAGAAGGTCATCGGCGGCGCCACCACCGTCCGCGCCGTTCGGATCGGGCAGACGACCGGTTTCTGGATCTCCGGCCCGGCGCATCTCTTCATCGGGCCCGACGTTCCGCCGCGGCTGGCCGGAAGCGCACTCGTCTGGAACTCGAGAGGCCTGCTTCTGCGGATCGAGGGGCGAGGGCTCACCGAGGACGACGCTCTCCGGCTGGCGACGGAGCTCGATGGAACCTGAGACGCCTGGTAGGTGTAGAACAGGCATCAGCGACGCGAGGGAGGCCGTGATGATCCGCCGTTCGTTCATGCTTGCCGTCGTCTTCGGGCTCGCGCTCACGGGGGTGGCCGCCGCCGTCGGCCCGGCGCTTCCGAACATCGAGGGCTCGGTCGGGGCCGACGAGGTCAGCTACGCAACAGCACTCCATGGGGCGAACACGATGGTCACCAAGCGCGTGGAAGGGAAGGTGGTCGCCCGCATGACCCTGGCGGGCGGCTGGGGCATCCCGATCGTCACGCTCACCCGGTTCGATCACGGCGGACTGAGCCCGAACGGGCGTACGCTCGTTCTCGGCGACGACGTTCATCCGGACGGGACTCTGCGCTCGAGCTCACGGTTCGCCGTCCTCGACACCCGCACGCTCGCGCTCGAGCGGACGATCTCGCTTCACGGCGACTACTCCTTCGACGCGCTCTCACCCGCGGCACGGTGGCTGTACCTCATCCATCACGTCGCTGGTGCGGCCAACCGCTACCAGGTGCGCGCTTTCGACCTCGAGACAGGGACGCTGCTCGACCGCGTGATCGCCGACAAGCGCCAGGCGGGCTGGCTGATGGCGGGCTATCCCGTCTCCCGGGCGACGAGCCCCGGCGGCCGCTGGGTCTACACCCTCTACCAGCAGAGCGACAACTATCCCTTCGTCCATGCGCTCGACACGGTCGACAAGACCGCGATCTGCATCGGGCTGCCCTGGCGGTGGGCGGGCCAGGCTCAGGAGGGCGCGATCGGCACGGCGAAGCTGACGCTCGCCGGCCACGCGCTCCGGATCGTCGGCGGCAAGGACGGATTCGTCCTCGACACGAGAACGTTTCGGGTGTCGAAGCTCTAACGCACCGGCTCGAAGCGGAGCTTCTCGCCCGAAACCGGAACGCTCGTCGGGTACTCGCGTGTGAGGCACGCGCGGCAGAGCGTCGAGGCCGGCCGCTCGGTCGCCGCCTGGAGGCCCTCGAGCGAGATGTAGGCGAGCGAGGTCGCCCCGATTGCCTGCCGAACCCCCTCGACGTCGTTGCCCGCAGCGATCATCTCGTCTTCGCTCGCGAGGTCGATCCCGTAGTAACACGGCGAGATCACCGGCGGCGAGGAGATGCGGACGTGCACCTCGGCGGCGCCCGCGTCGAAGAGCATCTGGACGATCTGGCGCGTGGTCGAGCCGCGCACGATCGAGTCGTCCACGATCACGAGGCGCTTGCCTGCGACCTCGGCCAGCGGATTGAACTTCATCCGGATCCCCTGCTCGCGCATCCCCTGCTCGGGGTGGATGAACGTCCGGTGGACATACCGGTTCTTGATCAGGCCCTCGCTGAACGGAATCCCGCTCGCGCGCGCAAAGCCGATCGCAGCCGGCGTGCCCGAATCGGGGATCGGGAGCACGAGGTCGGCCTCGGCCGGTGATTCGGCCGCAAGGCGCTCCCCCATGCGGACGCGCGCACCGTGCACCTCGATCCCCTCGAGCCGTGTGTCCGGACGGGCGAGGTAGAAGAACTCGAAGATGCAGAGCGCCCCGCCGCCCGAGCGCGGGAGCACCTGGATCGACTCGAGCCCATCCGGATCCGCGATCAGGAGCTCGCCGGGCCGCACCTCGCGCTCGAAGGTGGCGCCGACGAGGTCGAGCGCGCAGGTCTCGGAGGCGACGACGGGGTCGCCGCCGAGCCATCCGAGCACGAGCGGCCGGAACCCGAAGGCGTCACGGAACGCGAAGAGCTTCCCGTCGGCGAGTCCGACCACGGTGGCGGCACCCTCGATCCGCTCGAGCGCGGCCGGCGCAGCTTCCTCGAGCGGGCGGCCGTCCGCGGCGATCATCGCCGCGATCACCTCGCTGTCGGAGGTCGAGGCGAGACTCGGCGCGAGTTCGTCGCGGAGAGCGTCGGCGTTCGTGAGGTTGCCGTTGTGGCCGAGCGCGACGGTTCGTGTCGAGCCGTGGTGGATCAGCGGCTGCGCGTTCGCCCAGGCGTTCGAGCCGGTCGTCGAGTAGCGCGTGTGCGCGATCGCAAGCTCCCCACGCAGCCCCGAGAGCTTCTGCTCGTCGAAGACCTGCGCGACGAGGCCGAGGTCGCGGAGGCCCGTCAGCCGGCCGTTCTCGCAGACGGCGATCCCGGCCGACTCCTGACCGCGGTGCTGGAGCGCGTGCAGCCCGAAGTACGAGAGCCGCGCCACGTCGCGGCCGGGCGCGCAGATCCCGAACACCCCGCACATCTCAGACGCTCCCCAGCTCGACGAGGTCGGCCCAGTCGGGTGCCTCACCCTCGAGGGCGACGATCACCCCGGGCCCTTCGGGGCAGTCGAAGCTCGCTTCGATCCCGCTCCACGCTCCCGCCTCGCGGAGCGCGAGGGCAGCGCCGCCGTCCGAGATGTCGTGAGCGAGGCTGAAGCGATCGGCGTTGCGCCAGACGAACCCGACGAGCCCGGCGCCCTCGCCTCGAAGCAGGAAGACGCGGTCGCCCCGCCGCCAGCGGGAGGGGATCCGGGTGACGTCGGCCACGAGCCCGATGCAGCCGACGACCGGGGTGGGAGGGATGGGCCGGCCGCCGGTCTCGTTATACAGCGAGACGTTGCCCGAGACGACCGGGATCTCGAGCTCGGTTGCGGCCGTCGCGATCCCGTCGATCGCACGCGCGAGCTCCCAGGCGATCTCCGGGCGTTCGGGGTTGCCGAAGTTGAGGCAGTCGGTGAGGGCCACCGGCTGCCCGCCGGCACAGGCTGACGTTCAGGGCGGCGTCCATGACCGCGCTCCAGCCGGCGCGGAACGGGTCCCGCTCCCGAAGCGGTGGGCCGTCGAGCGAGACGGCGAGGCCGCGGGCACCTTCGAGGAGCAGGACCGCGGCGTCGAGGCCCGGACGGCGGATCGTGCGCGAGCCGACGAGCTGGTCGTACTGCTCGAACACCCAGGTCTTCGGCTCGCCGTTCACCGGGTCGGGTTCCCCCGCAGGCGGCGACGGCCGTTCGGCGAGCTCGAGCTCGTAACGCGGTGTCTTCTCGGTCAGGAGGTCGGCGGGAACCGCGCCGACGATCTCGCCGTCGGAGAACACGCGTAGCTCACCGTGGTCCGTGACCTCGCCGATCACCGTGCACGGAAGCTCCCAGCGCTCGCAGGCGGCGCGAACCTCGTCGAGGCGAGCCGGCTCGACGACCGCGACCATCCGCTCCTGTGACTCCGAGATCATGATCTCCCACGGCTCCAGATCGGCCTCGCGCAGCGGCACCCGGTCGAGGTGAACATCGACACCGGCACCGTCGGAAGCCATCTCGGCGAGCGACGACGCGAGGCCCGCCGCGCCGCAGTCCTGGAGGCCGGCGACGAGCTCGCGCTCGACCAGGTCGAGTGAGACCTCGATCAACGCCTTCCCGCGGAACGGGTCACCGATCTGGACCGACGGCCTCTTGTCGTCCGACCCTTCGAGATCCTGGCTGGCGAGCACCGAGGCGCCCCCGATCCCGTCGCGGCCTGTGAGCGCGCCGTAGAGGACGACGAGGTTCCCTGCGCCGACCGCCTTCGCGCGCAGCACCCGCTCGGCCGGCAGCAGCCCGACGCACATCGCGTTCACGAGCGGATTGGCGGCGTAGGCCTCGTCGAAGACGGTCTCGCCGCCGACGTTCGGGATCCCGGTGCAGTTGCCGTAATGGGCGATGCCTGCGACGGCGCGACGGAAGTGCCAGTCGGGGGCGCCGAAGCGGAGGCCGTCGAGCAGCGCGATCGGCCGCGCTCCCATCGCCACGATGTCACGGATGATCCCGCCGACTCCCGTCGCCGCACCCTGAAACGGCTCGACCGCACTCGGATGATTGTGCGATTCGACCTTGAACGCGACAGCGAGGCCGCCGCCGACGTCGACGACGCCGGCATTCTCGCCCGGCCCCTGAAGGACACGCTCACCGCGGGACGGGAGCCGCGAGAGCAGGCGCGCCGAGTGCTTGTAGCCGCAGTGCTCCGACCAGAGGACGGAGAAGACGGCGAGCTCGAAGTCGTTCGGCATCCGCCCGAGCAGCTCGCCGATACGCGCGAACTCCCAGTCCGTGAGGCCGAGCGCTCGATGAAGGGGCTGCTCAGCGACCGCGCTCAGACGACCAGTCTAGCTGGGGCTTGCGGACGGCCCTGAAAGACGTCTGACGCCGGTGCGCGTCAAGAGCTGAACCGGCACCTGCATCGCCGGGACATCTGGAGCGTCGCCGCGCCTTCCCTCATCCGAGGCGCGTCCTTCGTGTCCGTCAGAGATACACAGGAGAACGCCGTTACGGGCTGTCGCCACCTTCGATCACCGCCATCGCGGTGACTGGACGCGTCGGCGCGTTGCGATTGGAAGGCGCGACCTTGCGACCCCGCCCGGCAAGGGCGACGCCGAGCAAGATCAGCGCGAGGCCGATCAGCGAGACGACGGTCACCGCTTCGCCGAGGAGCAGCGCACCGTAGAGGACGGCAATGCCCGGGATCAGGTACGTGACGAGAATTGTCCGCGATGGCCCTGCGCTACGGATGAGCGCAAAGAGGATCATGTACGCGATCCCCGTGCCAACGATCCCGAGAACTGCGACCGAGGCGCATTCCTTCCAGCCTGGCACTTCGGTCGGCAGGTGCGTCACCCCGAAAGGTGCGACGACGAGCGTTGCCACCACGGTCGACCCGGCTGCGATCACAAGCGGTTCGGTTCCACCGAGAGCACGTGAGCTGATCGTCGAGCCAATCGCGTAGCAGAGCGCGGCCCCGACGACCGCGAGGCAGGCAAGCGTCTCGCCCGGGCCGGGGGTGCCGACGAGGAGCGCCACGCCCGCGAACCCCGCAACGAACCCGAGCCAGCGCATGCCGCTGACGCGCTCGTGCAGTACACCGACCGCGATCAGGACGGTGAACATCGGCGCCGCTGCCTGGAGGATCGCCGCGAGGCTCGAGTCGATCCTCGTCTCGGCCCAGGCGAAGCAGAGGAACGGGATCGCCGTGTTGATGAGCCCGACGAGGACAATCGGGAACCAGTTCGCGCGCGTCTGTCGTATCACCGTCCGGCTTCCGGCCCGCGCGAGCGCGACCGGGACGAGGACGAGGGCGCCGAGCCCGACGCGGAAGAGGACGAGTGCAGCCGGGTTGAACTGCCTGTCGGCTACCCGGATGAACATGAACGACGCGCCCCAGATCAGGGACAGCGCGATGATCAGCGTGACCTCTCGACGGTTCATGCAGTAGTTCTAACCTCGCGAGCCCTGTGCGCGTGAGATCTCTGTCGGATCTAAGGCCTCGACCCTGTGCCGGGCTCGGGAGCGGCGAGATTCGGGGGTCAGGTCGAGTCAGCTTCACCCGAGCGAGTGTCGGCGGAGGCGCACTCGCTGCGCGCCGAGAGCCTGCTCGCCCGCATCCCGGGCTCGAGCGTCGGGGAGGCGCCGTCCCCTCGAACGAGGGAGCTACTTCGGGGGAGGCTCGACCCTCAGTTCGAGGGATCAGTGCCCGGGGAACAAGGGTCGATGGAGGGCGAGACAGCATTTCGCCCCCGTGCCGGAAGGCCTGCACATGCGCCGCGCCGATTCCCGTCCTTGCCACGCTCTTGCTCCTCTTCCTCGTCGCCGCTCCGGCAGAGGGTGGCAGCACCCGGTCGGCAGCGTGCGGCGTCCAGAGCTTCGCATACGCAGGGCTCGAGGCGAGCACGAAGGCTCACGGTGTCTCCGCGACGCTCGACCCGACGCTGACGCCGAACGTCACCGACGGCCACGTCGGCGGCTGGATCGGCCTCGGCGGCGTGAACGACGGGCCGGGCGGGGCCGCCGAATGGCTCCAGACCGGTTTCGCGGCCTTCCCGCAGGACAACTCGAGCCAGATGTACTACGAGGTGACCGTCGCCGGCTCCTCGCCGCAGTACGTCGAGCTCGCACCCAGGGTGCGGGCCGGGGAATCGCACCACTTTGCGGTGCTCGAGATGGCGAACCGGAGCTCCTGGTGGCGCGTGTGGGTCGACGGCAAGCCGGTGAGCCCGCCGATCCACCTGCCCGGCAGCCACGATGCGTGGTACCCCCAGGCGGTGGCCGAGAACTGGAACGGCGGAGCCGGTGCCTGCAACACCTACGCCTACCGCTTCTCGGACGTCTCGCTCGCCGAGAACGACGGCGGCGTCTGGCGGCCGCTCAAGGCCGGCTACACGTTCCAGGATGCGGGGTACCGCGTGATCCCGATCTCCCAGTCCCCGCGCACGTTCCTCGCCGCAAGCCTCGCGGCGTAGGCAGAGCGAAAGCAGCGAGCTCCTCAAACGAGCGTGCACTACTAGCGGCGCTCCCTGATTCGTTGGAAGATCGCTGCGTGATCTAGGTGACCGTGAGCGGAGTTCCGACCGTCATCAGCTTCGCCAGCTTGAGGATTGCGCTGTTCACGAGCCGGATGCAGCCGTGCGAGACATAGCCGGGGATGATTCCCGGCTCGTTCGTCCCGTGGATCCCGACGAAACCGCCGCCCGGCCACTCGGTCAGACACGGCGGACCTGGCGCTCGTGCCGAAGGCGATCGGGCCATAGAACGGGTTGTGGAAGTTCATGAGCTTGTCCCGGACATAGTACTGGCCGGCCGGCGTGGGGCCCCAGCCCGGAGCGGTTTTTCCGACACCGACGCGGGTCGTGAAGATTGTCTTGCCGTCCTTCTTGAGAACCAGCGTCTGGGTCTCCCGGTCGACGTAGATGTGCGTGCGCACCGTGTAGATGTTCCCGAGAGCGCTGCGGGGGACCCAAGCGGTGGAGTTGTTCGGCAGAATCGGAAGCCGGACCTTGTACCAGACCTTGCTCGGGCTCAAGTCGTCCTCGGACAGGATCAGGACGACGTTCTGGGTTCCGTCGGATGTAGCCAGCGGAAGCCTCGTGACGATGTGGGACGATGCGTCCGGCTTGAAGTGAGCACCGACCGCACGTACGACTGGGGCCCAATGGCCGATCTTCGCGTTCGTGAGCGTCGCAAGGTGCGGGAAGCTCTGCTTCGACTTGCTTTGCTTGATCTGAGGTGAGGCGCCTGCGGCCGGCAGCGCCAGGAGAGCCGCGAGCGTCGCGAGCCCAAGGACGCCGGCGACACGGGTTGGCCGTGCGCGCTGGGCGAGGATCCGTGTTCTGTGGGACATTTAAGGCCCTCTCGTTCGCTGGCTTGCGTGATAACCCTGTTCGAGATCGAGCGACCTCGGGGGTCGGTCAGGATCTGCCGCATGCCGCGTCTACTGCTCCGTGCGTGAAGCCCATCCCAAGTCGGGGCTGCAAATTCCGCCTTCTTGTTGCCTATGATCGTAGCTTACTATCCTCCGGGAGAATACGGGGTTCAGGTTGGCCTAGCCGAAAGGCGAGACGTCGATTCCGTCTTGAATACACCTGGCGATCTGGGGAGGTGTCGTGCCCGGAACACGCAAGTTCAAGTAGTACGGCGGTGAAGAGGTCGTGGCCGAACCGATCGGGTTCCGGGCCGCAGGTGAGCACTGGAACGAGTACCTCCTCGACGACGGCACGGTCTTTCGTATCAAGCTCGTCGTCACCGAGATCGCTCGAGTCAAGGACCTGTACGACGCCAAAGGCGACCCAATCTATGCTGCCAGCCACACCCAGGTCACGGCCGTGGACGTGCCGGACAGCTTGAAGAAACCAGTCGAGTGAGAGCTGGAACCGGAACGAGCTTCGCCGAGCGGCTCAAGGCTCTATCTCGTTTCCAGCTCTGACTTCGTACGCGCTCCTGAACGACCGCGGGCGCCGGCAATGCCGGCGCCCGCGGTCGCGATCCAGGCTCGCTTCTAGCCGGCGAATTGCGCCGCGCTTGTGCTCGTGGTCTTGACGGTCACCGACACGTTGGCATGGTCGGTGGCGTTGACCTTGACGCCCTTGGGTGAGATGCCGTGGGCGGTCGCGACGTTCTTGAAGTTCGCCCGTACGGTGGAGCGGCTGCAGGTGTAGGTCTTGGAGGCATGTGAGGCGAGCGTCCCGAGTGTCCTGTTGCAGCCCGGTGAGGCCGGGTCGGTGACGTTGACGCTGTGCAGCGTGACATCGCCGTCGTTCGTGACCTTGATCGTGAAGTGCGCGGTCCCGTAGGTCACGGTCGTCTGCTTCCCGGTCCCGGACTTCACCGTCCTCAGCGAGGTGGTGAGCACCTGCGTCTTCGGGCTCTTGACGATCGCGATCTTCGGGTGCTGCGGCGGGATGAACGGCTTCACCGTGATGTGGGCGTGATCCGTCGCCTTGACGGTGGCGGTCGTCGGCGGCTTCCCGGTCGCGGTCGCGATGTTCTCGAAGTCGGCACTCACGTTCGTCTTCGTGCACGTGAAGTGCTTGGACTTGCCGACTGCGAGAGTGCCAAGGCTCCGGTTGCAGCTCGGCGAGAGCGGATCCGTCACCGTGACGTTGGTGAGCGTCACGTCACCGGTGTTCGAGACGGTGATCGTGAAGTCTGCGGTGCCGCCCTGGCCGATCGTCTGCGATTTCGGGTCCTTGACGATGACGATCTTGGCATGTGGAGTCCGCGTCGAGGCGTCGGAGGCGTCGGAGGCGTCGGATGCGTTGGAGGCGTTGGAGGCGTGATCGGCGCGGTGACCGTCACCGTTGCCGAGTCGGAGGCGTTGACGGTCTGGCCGTTCGAGCCGGTGCCGGTCGCGTTGGCGACGTTGGTGAAGGTCGTTCGTCACGTCTGCGAGTGAGCAGTTATAGGTGACGCTTGCACCGGGTGCCATCGAGGCGAGGGCCGGGATGTCGGCGCTCGTCTGGTTGCAGTTCGGTGAGAGCGGATCCGACACGCTCACGTTCGTAAGCGACGAGCGTGCCGGTATTCGTCACCACGATAGTGAAGTTCGCCGTCGCGCCGCTCGAGATCGTTTGCGACTTCGGGCTCTTCGTGATCGAGATCGCGGGCGTCCCCCCAGAAGGCGGCGGGGTCGTGGTCAGGGTGACGTTCTCGCCCGTATCACCACACGCACCCGAGACGGCGCCGTTGTTCACGTCGCCGCCGTAGCTCGCGATCCAGTGGTAGGCGCCGGCCGCGCTGACGTGCGCCGGCGGGGAGGTGTAGCTGCCGTTCCCACTGACGGTGGCGGTGACCGAGTTTCCGACCTGGGTACCACAGCCGCCATTACCGTTGTCGGCGAAGAGCTTGAACGTGATCGTCCCGGTTGGCGTGACTCCGCCAGCGAGCGTCGCGGTGTCTGTCAGGTCGTTGCCGCTCCCGCTGAGCGTCGCACTTGCCGGGCTGGCCACGGTCGAGATCGTCGGTGCCGCCGTCGTGACGGTGACGTTCTCGTTCGCGTCACTGCAAGCGCCCGAGATCGTGCTGTTGTTGGTATCGCCGCTGTAGCTCGCGACCCAGTGATAGAGGCCCGCCGAGCCGACATTGATCGACGGGGAGGTGTAGTTGCCGTTGCCGTTCACAGCCGCTGTGACGGCGCTTCCGATCTGAGTTCCACAGGCCCCGCTCGCATCAGCGAACAGCTTGAATGTGATCGTGCCCGTGGGGTTTGCAGCGCCGCTGAGCGTAGCTGTGTCCGTGAGGCCGATGCCGCCGGCCTGAAGCGGAAGCGAGAGCGGAGCCGCGTTCGTGGAGATCGCCGGCCCGGCCTGGTGCGCAGTCAGGTTCTCGTTCGAATCGCCGCAGGCACCCGAGACCGCGTTGTTGGTGCCGTCGCCGCTGTAGCTCGCGACCCAGTGGTAGATACCCACGGTCGAGATGTGAACCGACGGCGACGTGTAGACGCCGTTCCCGCTCACGGATGTCGTGCCGGAGCTCCCGACCTGTGTCCCGCAGTTGCCGCTGCTGTCGCTGAAGAGCTTGAAGGTGATCGTCCCGGTCGGATTCGCGCCGCCGGCCAGCGTCGCCGTGTCCGTGAGATCGAGGCCGCCGGAGGCGATCGTGATCGAGAGGGGCGCCGCGTTCGTCGAGATCGTCGGGCTCGCCTTGGTCACCGTCACGTTCTCGTTCGAGTCGCCGCAGGCTCCCGAGACGGCATTGTTGTTGCTGTCGCCGCCGTAGCTCGCGACCCAGTGATAGAGGCCGGTCGAGCTGACGTGCACCGACGGCGAGGTGTAGGTGTTGTTCCCGCTGTTCACCGTTGCCGTCACCGACGAGCCGACTTGCGATCCGCAGGCCCCGCTCGCGTCGGTGAAGAGCTTGAACGTGATCGTCCCCGTCGGGCTGAACCCGCCGGCAAGCGTCGCCTCGTCGGTCAGGTCGAGACCGCTGACCGCGAGCGTCTGGGTGACCGGCGAGGCATTCGTGGTGATCGTCGGGGTCGCCTTCGACACCGTCGATGTCTCGTTGGCGCCGTTACAGCCTTCGCTGACGGAGGAGTTGCCGGAATCTCCAGCGAACGAGGCTGTCCACTTGAAGTTGCCTGCCGTCGTCGGGGTGTAGTTCCCGGAGGTAAAGGTCCAGCTGCCGTCGCCGTTCCCACCCGACGGGCTGGCAACCACATTGCCGAAAATGGCGAGGGGGGTGCCCGAGCAGTCCGAGGTCGAGAAAACCTTGAACGTGACCTTGCCGGTCACCCCAGCCGCATGACTCAGCGTCGCGACATCGTGGATCGTGCCGCCGACCGTCGGGGCGGTGGCGTTCGTCGAGAGGCTGTCGCAGGTCGAGGCGTGCGTGACCGTCGTGCTGTCGGTCTGCCCGCCCGCGGTACCGTCACCCCAAGCGTGGAGGGCCTTGGTGCTCACCGTGAACGTCGCCGTCGAGAAATCGGTGACCTGATACGTCCCCGTAAAGACGCGGTGGTTCGCGTCGGTGAACGCGCCGTCAAAGATCTTGACGCCATTCACGTATACGCCGATGTCGGGGTTGTCCAGTTGGGCCCCTGTGGCGTTCGTCCCAGTAACCGTGAACGAGATAAGCCCGCTACACGAGATCGACGCATCGATCTTCGGCGTATGCGCCGAAGCGATCGGAACGACAAACAACGCGGTGACCAGCACCAGCGCCGCGAACACAGCAAGCTTCACCTTGAAATCGGCAGACACAACCCAGACCTCCCAAAATTGGCGGACAGCAACACAGCCCGAGGTAAAGCAGGATCCCGGGCTGAACAGATACACCGTAGTCCTGTCCCTGGGACCCATGGGGCTTCGTTTTCCCACCTTTTAGGCTAAAGGCCTCGGATCAAGGAGTTATGTTTTTTTGGAGCGGGTTCGCAGTGAAGTGCGAGCGTTGTCGCGAGTTTTGCCGTACCCTCTGTGGGGGATGACTCGTTAAGCGGGGAGCTCCTCGAACAGCGAGCGCCGGTCACCGGCGCTCGCTCACTCGTTCGAGAGTCGTCAGCTGATCGGGGACACTACTATCGTCCCGAAAATACGGGGGTCAGGTTGACCGATCCGAGAGGCAGGACGTCGATCTTCCCACCCAAAGCGTCCGACGACCGAGGGAGGTGTCGTGCCCGGGACACGCAAGTTCAAGCAGTACGGCGGCGAAGAGGTCGAAGCCGAGCTGATCGGTTTCCGCCCCTCCGGCGAGTACTGGAACGAGTACCTCCTCGACGACGGCACGGTCTTTCGCATCAAGCTCGTCGTGACCGAGATCGCCCGGGTGAAGGATCTCTACGACGCAAAAGGCGACCCGATCTACGCCGCCAGCCACACCCAGGTAACGGCCGTGGACGTGCCGGACAGTCTCAAGAAGCCTGCGGAGTAGTTTCCGCACTGCGGCGCCTCGCGTGCCACTAGGATCCTCGTCATGATTCGATTCCTGCACACGATGTATCGGATCTCCGAGCTGGACCGGAGCCGCCGCTTCTACGAGGCACTCGGGTTCGAGTTCCGGCGGGAGCTACCGATCGTGCGAGACGGAGAGCTCGAAGCGACGAACTACTTCTTCGGTGCTCCCGGTGAAGCCGTCGAGCTCGAGTTGACCTTTGAACCATGACGGCCGCAGCTACGAGCTCGGCACGGCGTACGGCCATATCGCGATCGGCGTGGACGACCTTACGTCCACGCTCGAGCGGCTCGCGGCGGATGGGATCCACCCCGAGCGCCCGCCGTACTCGATCCGCGAAGGTGGCTCGCTGCTCTGCTTCGTTCGCGATCCGGACGACTACCGCATCGAGCTCATCGAACGCGGCGCCTAAGGGCGGCGTGCTGCTGTACGACAGCCCGGTCTCGGGCAACTGCTACAAGGTGCGGCTTCTGCTGGCCCACCTCGGGCTCCCGTACGAGCGGAGAGCGCTGGACGTCGTCGACCGGTCGAACAGGCCGGACGTTCTCGGCGGGTTGAACCCCTCACTTCGCGTGCCGACTCTCGTGCTCGACGACGGACGCTCGCTCGGGGAGTCCGGCGCAATCCTCTGGTATTTCGGTGAGGAGACGCCGTTTGTCCCCGATGATCGGTACGCGCGCGCACAGGTGCTCCAGTGGATGTTCTTCGAGCAGTACGACCACGAGCCGGCGATCGCGGTCGTGCGATTCTGGGTCGCCTTCTCCGGGCAGCCCGAGGCGTTCGCCGATCGCCTGGAGGAGCGCCGCGCCGCCGGTTATCGGGCCCTCGATGCGATGGAGCGGCACATCGAGGGACGCGAGTTCTTCGTCGGTGACCGGCCGACGCTCGCCGATCTGGTGCTGTTCGCCTACACGCATGTCGCGCCCGAGGGCGGCTTCGACCTGGGCGCCTACCCGGCCGTGCAGGCATGGCTCGAGCGTGTCGCGGCGATGCCGGGGCACGTTTCGATCGACGCCTAGATCGAGGCGTTCCACTTCTGTCTCGAAGTTGTCACACGCGCGTTACGGTTCGATCGCGATGTTGGCAGTTATGACAACGAAGACGGAACGACGGAAGCCGGCGACCGCCGCGACGCCGTGGGGCGTCGCGGTGGTGGTCGACGAGGCAAAGGTCGCGCAACGCGTGGGGGACAAGCGGTTCGCCACCGTGGTCCAACTGCTCGAAGCGCCGGGAGGCGAGCCGCTCGTGCGGATCGCCTACACGACCGACGGGATCGCGCGGCGCGGCCCCGTCACGCTGAGGGCCCGTGATCTCGAGCGCCTTCGAGCGGCGGTCGAGGCCCGGCCCGTTCTCGCGGCTGCGATCGGGCTCTCGGATGGTGATGCCTAGACGGGCGCGGTGGCCGACAATCGAGCAGCGTCGACGAGCGAGCCGAGGATGAACGCGCCGTCGGTCGAGCCGAGCAGCGGGTCGACGGCGTGTTCGGGGTGGGGCATCAGCCCGAAGACGTTCCCGGCCTCGTTACAGACACCGGCAACATCGGCGACGGCGCCGTTCGGGTTCTCGCCGGGCCCGTAGCGGAGCAGAAGCTGCCCGGCCGCGTCGAGCCCGGCGACCGTCTCCGCGTCGGCGAACCAGCAGCCGTCGCCGTGCTTGACGGGGATGGTCAAGGTCCGCGTCCGGCCGCAACGGGTCGTGAACGGGCTATCCGCGCGGGCGACTTCGAGCCCGACATCGCGGCACACGAACGAGAGCGACTCGTTGGGCCGGAGCGTGCCCGGGAGGAGGCGAGCTTCGGTGAGGATCTGGAAGCCGTTGCAGATCCCGAGCACGAGCCCCCCGTCTGCGGCGAACCGGACGATCGGTTCCATGACCGGCGAGAAGCGGGCGATCGCGCCGCAGCGGAGGTAGTCGCCGTAGGAGAACCCGCCCGGAAGTACGACGGCCGCCGTGCCTGCCGGAAGCTCGGTGTCGGTGTGCCAGACGCGGCGGGCGTCCGCTCCTAGGCGGGTGAGCGCCTGCTCTGCATCGCGGTCGTCATTCGAGCCGGGAAAGACGGCGACCGCAATCAGCGGCCTCGGCTCGGTGGCGCTCATCCGACCGGATGCAGTTCGATCTCGTAGCTCTCGATCAACGGGTTCGCGAGGAGCTGCTCGCACATCCGCTCGACCTGCGTGCGCGCTTCGGCATGGTCGCTCGTCGAGAGCTCGAGCTCGACGAGGCGTCCCACTCGCGCATCGTCCACGGCGAAGCCGAGGTGCCGCAAGCTGCTCTCGACGGCCTGGCCCTGCGGATCGAGGATCCCGCTCTTCGGGCGAACGAGGACCGTGGCCTTCACACCAGCACCGTGTCCGGGTCGGCCAGGTAGTCGGCGAAGTCGATCCCGGTGAGGAGCTCGAACGCCTCGATGTAGCGCGCGCGGGTTCCGTCGACGACATCGGACGGCAGCTCGGGGCCGGGTGCGGTCTTGCCCCACCCGAGCGTTTCGCAGTAATCGCGGACGAACTGTTTGTCGAACGAGGGCTGCGGGCCGCCGGGCGCGTATTCCTCGGCCGGCCAGAACCGCGACGAGTCCGGGGTGAAAGCCTCGTCGGCAAGGACGAGCCGTCCCTCGCGGTCGACGCCGAACTCGAGCTTCGTGTCGGCGAGGATGATTCCCCGCTCGAGTGCGCGCTCCGAGACGTACCGGTAGAGCTCGAGTGTCAGCCGCTCTGCCTCGTCGAAACGCTTCTCGCCGACGAGCGCGACCGCGGCCGCCCGGTCGATGTTCTCGTCGTGGCCCGACTGGGCTTTCGTGGCAGGCGTGAAGATCGGCTCCGGGAGGCGATCCGACTCGGTGAGCCCGGGCGGCAGCCTGTGCCCGCACACCTCACCGGTTGCGCGGTAGTCCTTCCAGCCCGACCCTGCGAGGTAGCCGCGGACGACGCATTCGATCGGCAGCATCCGGAGCCGCCGGCATTCCGTGGAGCGGCCGTCCTCGCCGAGCGCCAGCAGGTGGTTCGGAACGATCCCGGCGGTCTGCGCGAACCAGAACCCGGAGAGCCCGGTGAGGACGCGTCCCTTGTCGGGGATCTCGGTGGGCAGCACGACGTCGAACGTCGAGATTCGGTCGCTCGCAACGAGCAGCAGGCGCTCCTCGTCGAGCGCATAGATCTCACGGACCTTCCCGCTCGCGAGGTGGCTGAGGGCTTCAGACATTGACGGGGTCCTCCTTTCGGGTCAGGGTGCTCAGCCGCTCGAACACGGCGTCAACGTGCTTCACGGCTGCGGCAAGGTCGAACACTCGATCGAGGGCTGCCGAATCGAGCCTGGCGGAGATCTCTGGATCTGCAGCGACGAGCGTGCGGAAGTCGAGCTCTTCGTCCCAGGACTTCATCGCGTTCCGCTGCACGAGGCGGTACGCCTCCGTGCGCGCCAGGCCGGCATCGACGAGCGCGAGAAGAAGCCCGTGCGAGAACACCAATCCGTGCGATGCAGCGAGGTTGCGAAGCATCCGCTCGGGGTAGACGACGAGCCCGTCGACGATCCAGATGAAGCGATCGAGCATGTAGTCGAGCGCGAGGAACGCGTCGGGGACGACGACCCGCTCGGCCGAGGACTGGGAGATGTCGCGTTCGTGCCAGAGCGCCACGTTCTCGAGTCCGACGATCGAAGCGGCCCGTACCACGCGCGCGAGCCCGCAGATCCGCTCCGCGACCTTCGGGTTGCGCTTGTGGGGCATCGCTGATGAGCCCTTCATCCCTATGGTGAACGGCTCCTCGACCTCGCGCACCTCGGTGCGCGCCAGGTGGCGGATCTCGGTTGCGAACCGCTCGAGCGAGGTCGCGACGAGGGCCAGGGTCGAAAGCAGCTCGGCGTGGCGATCGCGCGCGATCACCTGGGTCGAGAGCGGGTCGGGGTCGAGGCCGAGTCGTTCGCAGGCGACGCGCTCCACCTCCGGATCGAGCGAGCCGTAGCTGCCGACGGTGCCCGAGAGCTGCCCGACGCGATTCGATTCGAGCGCTCGCACGAGCCGAGTACGGTCGCGGTCGAGCTCGAAAGCCCAGCCGGCGAGCTTCCAGCCGAACGTCGTCGGCTCGGCGTGGATCCCGTGCGTGCGGCCGATGCAGACCGAGCCGCGGTGCTCCTCGGCCCGGAGGATCACGATCTCGATCGCCCGGTCGAGCTCGGCGAGCAGGAGCCGCCCCGCATCCTGGATCTGGAGCGAAAGCGCAGTGTCGACCACGTCCGATGACGTGAGCCCGTGATGCAGCCAGCGCCCCTCGGGGCCGAGCTGCTCGGTGACCGCGTCGACGAACGCCGCCGTGTCGTGATCGGTGATGAGCTCGATCTCGGCGACACGTTCGACGCTCGGCGTCTTTGCAGAGGCGCGGATCGCCGCGACGTCTGCCGCCGGGACCGCTCCGAGCTCCGCCCACCCCTCGAGCGCGGCGAGCTCGACCTCGAGCCACCGTGCGAGCTTGCCCTCCTCCGACCAGATCCTCTTCATCTCGGGCCGGGAGTAGCGGGCGATCACGATCACAGTCTAGAGACGCCCTCCGAGGGCATTGCCGCCCTACTGCAGGAGGGCCAGGATCCGTGCCGCGAGTACGGCCGCGTTCTTCGCGTTGTCCACCCCGACCGTGGCGACGGGAACCCCCGGCGGCATCTGCACGATCGAAAGCAACGCGTCGAGCCCGTCGAGGACGCTCATCGACGAGCGCAGCGGCACGCCGATCACAGGCAGCTCGCTGTGCGCGGCCACCACCCCGGGGAGCGCTGCGGCGAGCCCGGCTCCGCAGATCAGCACTCGGATCCCGCGGCCCGCCGCGGATTTTGCGTACTCGGCGACGGCGTCGGGAGCCCGGTGAGCCGAACGCACCTCGAACTCCCAGGGGATGGCGCGTGCATCGAGCTCGTCGAGTGCCGCCTGCATCCGCTGGCGGTCGGACTCCGAGCCCACGAGGATGCCGACGAGGGGAGCGCTCACGGCGCCGATGCTAGCCCTGATCCACCGATTCGCGCGGGCGGTACGCCCGTCCGAGCTTGCCCGTCCTGACGGCCCAGCCGGACGCCCGCGATCACGCGCCTCGATGGATCCGGGCTAGACGGAGACGGCGGCGATGTCGGTTCGGTAGCGCACGCCCTCGAAGTCGATCTTCCCCGCCGCTTCGTAGGCGCGTTGTCGTGCGGAGACGACGTCCGGGCCGAGCGCGGTCACTGAGAGAATCCGCCCGCCGTTCGTGACGAGCGTGTCAGCCCGCATTGCCGTCCCGCCGTGGAAGACGAGCGCGCCCGTAGCCTCGGCTTCGGCGATGCCGGTGATCGCAGCGCCCGCGTAGTCGCTGCGTGCCGGGTAGTCGGGGCCGGCCAGCACCACCGTCACCGCGGCGTCGCCACCCGGGCGCAGGAGCCCGGGCTCGGCACCACCCCGGGCGGCTGCGGCGAGGGCCGCGAGCAGATCTCCCTCGAGACGGGGGATCAACACCTGGGTCTCCGGGTCTCCGAACCGCGCGTTGAACTCGAGCACCCGGATGCCGTCCGCAGTGAGCATCAGCCCTGCGAACAGGCAGCCCACAAACGGCGCCCCGCGCCGCGCGAGCTCGTCGATCACGGGCTGATGGATGCGGGCCACGAGCTCGGCCGGGTCGTCCTCGAGCGCGACCGGCGAGATCGCTCCCATCCCGCCGGTGTTCGGCCCGCGGTCGCCGTCCAGCGCTCGCTTGTAGTCCTGCGCCGTCCCGAGCGGGATCGCGCGGGTTCCGTCGCAGAGGGCGAAGAGCGACACCTCGCGACCCTCGAGGAGCTCCTCGATCACGATGTTCCCCCCGAGCGCGGCCGCGCCCTGCAGCCCGGCCTCCACCTCGTCGGGCGTTCGGCAGACGAAGACGCCCTTTCCCGCGGCGAGCCCGTCGGCTTTGATCACGCACGGAGCTGCGGCGACCGGCATGTCGTTCGCAACCGGCACGCCTGCCGCGGCCATCACCTCCCTCGCAAACCGCTTCGACCCTTCGATCTGCGCCGCCTCGGCGCCGGGCCCGAACACCGGGATCCCGGCGCGCCGGAGCTCATCTGCGACCCCGGCCACAAGCGGCGCCTCGGGCCCAACGACGACGAGGTCGATGTCGAACGCCCGTCCGAGCTCTACCAGCCCCTCGGTGTCGTCGGCGCGGATGGGATGACATTCCCCGAGGCGGGCGATCCCGGGGTTGCCCGGAGCAGCGTGAAGCCGAGTCAGCGACGGGCTCGCAGCGAGCCGCCACGCGAGCGCGTGCTCGCGCGCACCGGAGCCGATGAGGAGGACACGCACGGGCGCCGAGTCTACTTTCGCCCTCCCCGGAGATCACGTTCTGCCTCCAACTAAGACTTAACGGCCAAACCGGGCCCTGACCGCCGCTGCCGGCGGTGGTCCAGCGCCTGCATCCTCTCCTACGCTCCGTCGAACGGGTTTGACAGCGTGTCGCGCGAGGTTTACACCTCGCACTGGGCGAGACACGATGGCGAGACTCTCGAACAGGGATGTGCGTGCGCTGCCCGAGAAGGAGCGGGAGACGACAGAAGGCGTCTCACCCGCGACGCGACGAGGAATGACGGGCCTTCGCGCGAGTTTCGAGTCCGCAGCCGACACCTACGAAGCCGCGCGCCCGTCCTATCCACGAGAGCTCTTCGACGACCTGATCGAGCTCGCCGGCCTCACGCCGCCGGCGGTCCTGCTCGAGATCGGCTGCGCGACGGGGAAGGCGACACGCCGGCTGGCGGAACGCGGCTTTCGGATCGTCTGCGTCGAGCTCGGCCCGCGGCTCGCTGCCCAGGCTCGCGCGAACCTGGCCGGCCTGCCGGTCGAGGTGCACGTGGCACCGTTCGAGCAGTGGGAGGGCGAGGGCGAGCGGTACCAGCTCGTGTTCGCGGCCAACGCGTGGCACTGGCTCGATCCCGCCGTCGGCTACGGGAAGGCCCACAGGCTGCTCCGGTCGGGCGGTCATCTCGCCTTCTGGGATGCGCGTCACGCGTTCCCGGTGGGTTTCGATCCGCTCTTCACCGAGATCCAGGACGTGTACGACTCGATCGGCGAGCAGTGGGCGGGCGACTGGCCGCCGTCTCCGCCCGAGCTGACGCCCGACCAGGCTCCCGAGATCGAGGCGACCGGTCTCTTCGATCGGATCGAGCTGCGCCGCTACCTGTGGGAGGCCCGCTACACGGCGGACGAGTACATCGCGCTGCTCGAGACGTTCTCGGGGCACCTGGCGATGGAACCGTCGAAGCGCGAGCACCTCTACGGTGAGATCCGGCGGCGGATCGCCGGCCGTGCGAGCCCGACGGTGCTCCGCCACTGGTGTTCGACGCTGCACGTCGCCCGTCGCCGGCCGACGGGCTAGCAGTTAGCGCGGAAGCAGTCCGTCCCGGTAGGGCATCGCCTTCGACGTCGCGAAGCGCGCGTACGCGACCGCCGGGTCCTTCGTCTCCTCCTCCACACCGACGCCGTGGCGGAGCGCGAGCTCGTTGACCGTGTATGCGCCCCAGCCCTCGCCGGCCTGATGCTCGCGGGAGCCCATCGCGAGGATCGTGGACGGGCCCTCGCCGGCGCCGATGATCATGTGCTCGGTCCGGGGCGGGCAGTGGACGAAGTCCCAGCGTCCGAGTGGGCGCTCTTCGCCCTCGACGATCAGGAGCGCCTCGCCGTCGAGGATGAGGAAGTCCTCCTGGTCGGCTTCCCAGTGGTACATCCCGATCGGCTCGCCCGGCTCGAGCACGATGATCGCGACGCCGAGCTGCGGGAAGTAGGTCTCGGCCTCGTGCTCCGTCCAGCCGGTCAGCGGCACGTTCATGCCCCGGCCGTCCCGGGAGATCCAGCGGGCGTCGCGGGCGTTCAGGACGAACCAACCGTGACCGGCGGGAACGAGCCCGGCTTCGGTCTCGTCGAGCGGAGCCTCAGGAACCATCTCCGGGCCTCCCCGGCCGCCGGATCTCGTCCTCGAGCAGTGCGATCACCGCGTTCGCCCAGTCGCCGACGTCGTCGAGCGGCTCCTGATCGCGGATCGTCATGAAGCCGCCGAGCAGCCGGTCGAGCTCCTCTCCGCTGAGCATCTGGCCCGTGAGCGCCTCGGCATCCGGGTTCGTGGAGCCGGTATCCGCCTCGTCCTTCAGCGCCTGCCCGAACCGGACGATCTCCGGCCGCCCTCCGGCCGCCGCGAGGAGCTGTTCGAGCAGACGATCGACGCGCTTGCGCCCTTTCGGCGTCAGCGCTTCGACCGCGCGGGCGAGGTACTCGCTGTGATGATCGGCCGTCACGAGCCGAACCCTAGCGTCCCCAAGCCTATGATCCACGTGTGGTAGAGCCGTCGCCGGCATCCGCGCCCAACGTCGCCGAGTTGCTCGCGGCATACAACGGCCAGCTTCGCACCCGCGTGCCGGATCGGCCCGAGCCGGGTGTCCGGATGGAATGGGAGGGGCCGCTCCTCCGCGTCGTGGGCTGGAAGAGCGGCGGGTTCATCATGTACCGCGATCTCGGTGGGCTCGACGGCCCCGAGCTCGACGACCTGATCGCGCGTCAGGTGGACTTCTTCGCAGACCGGAACGAGCGCTTCGAATGGAAGCTCCACGGGCACGACCGGCCGGCCGACCTCCCTGAGCGGCTTCGGGCCGCCGGGTTCGTTTCCGAGGAGGTCGAGACCGTCGTGATCGCCGAGTCGGCGGAGATCGCCGCCGAGCCGCGCCTGCCTCCGGAGGTGAGTCTTCGCCAGGTGAACGCTCCCGCCGATTTCGAACGGATCGGCGCCTTCGAGGACGCCGTCTGGGGTGAGCCCCACGCCTGGCTCGGCGAGAGCCTCGCGCTGGAACATTCGACCGACCCGAACGCGCTGACGGTGCTCGTGGCAGAGCACGACGATGCGATCGTCTGTGCAGGTTGGGTCCGGTTCGCGGAGCACACCGACTTCGCCACGTTCTGGGGCGGCGCGACGCTTCCCACCTGGCGCGGCCGGGGCATCTATCGCGGGACGGTCGCCTATCGCGCGAATCTCGCCGCCCGCCGCGGGTTCCGCTACATCGAGGTCGATGCCTCGGCCGACAGCCGGCCGATCCTCGAGCGTCTCGGTTTCGTCGCGGTGACCACGACAACGCCGTTCATCTGGTCGCCGCCGAGCTGATGAGACTTCGCGCCACGCCGCTTGGTTGACTCAGAGCGACCGCCTCATCGTGAGCTCGTGGACGTCCTCGTCGAAATCACGAAATCCGCAGCGCTCGTAAAGCCGTTTGGCCGGCTCGTTGTCGAAGCGAACCTTGAGGAACAGTTCCGTGTGTCGTGACGCGCGTGCGAACTCGGCTACCGACTCGACGAGCGCGGACCCGATCCCGCGCCGTCGCGCTGCCGGCGCTGCCCACATCGAAATCAGCCAACAACGCGGCTGCTCGACGAAGGCCCCGACGATGCCAACCGGAGCGTCTCCGTCCCGGGCGAGAAACATCCCCTGTCCTTCACCGTCGGCAGATCGCTCGGCCCAGTCGATCCACCATTGCTCGGGCCGCTTCACCGCGTCCTCGTAGCGCGACTCGAAGGCCTCGGGTGCGTCGGAGAGCGCAAGCAGACGCAGGTCCCGTAGTTCGCGCCACTGGCCCGGTTGCACGCGCCGAACGTCCATGCTGGAGTGTTGCAGGCGACCGTGCCGTGATTCGCAGCTGTCAGTTGGAATCAGAGGCGGCGCTCACCGTCGGCCTCCGCGTCGCCGAGCTGGAGCGTGCGGTCGAGCCCGCGGATGGCCTCGCGCTTCAGCGCCGGCATCCCCTCGTGGTGGGCGTAGACGGCCAGCGTCCCGCAGATGAAGAGGGCGAGGATGCGCCCGCAGAGGAGCTGGTCGTCTGCGATCGGGCCGTACGCCTCGCGAAACTCGATGCGGCCTTCCGGCGGCAGGACGCTCCAGTAGAGGATGAGGTCGACCCCGGCGTTGTTGTAGCTGAGGTCGATCCAATCGATGACGGCCGTTGCCGCTCCACCGTCGTCGACGAGGAGATGTCGGAGATGGAGGTCGCCGTGAACCAGATTCGTCGGCTCGGGCGGGCCGAGCTCCACGGCCGCGTCGATCGCCTCGTACGCCTCTCGTGGCGGGTACCAGAGCCCGAGCTGCTCGAGTTCGGCCAGCCGCCCGCGCGTCTTGGGCACTCGGAGGGTCATGTCCGCCCTTCTGAACGGATCGAGAGGCAGGTCCGCGTCGAGACTCGCGCCGTGAAGCGTTCGAAGAAACTCCCCGAGCGGGCGGGCGAGTGCGGCGAGTGCGGTGTCGCCCAACCCCGCCGCCGCCAGCTCGCGCCCGGGAAGAAAGGGCGCGCCGTAGAACGGCCAGCGATAGTCGGGTGACGGTTCGCCCAGGTATGTCGGGATCGGGATCGGGAGTGGAAGCAGCGAGGCGAGCCGTGGCAGCTGAGAGAGCTCATTGAGGAGCCCGGGGATCACGGTCTCGCGGCGCGGGAACCGGAACACCCATTGCTCGTCGACCAGCCAGACGGTCATGTCCCAGCCCTCGCCGAGCAGGCGAATCGAGCGCAGTTCGAGCTGCGGGAACTGAGCTCCGATCAGCCGCCGTGCGAGTGCTTCGTCGACCGCGACCTCGGCAGCCCACTCGCGCACGCGACGAGGCTATCGGCAGCGCCGCCTTGGGCGCCGCTCGGAGACGACATCGCTCATCTGCGCCAAATGACTACTGGGCCGGCGACCGAGCGTGGACGGTGTCGTGAACGAGCATCGACCGGATCGACCAGAACCCAGGTCGCGGCTCAGGTAGCTCCTGCCGAGCCCGCATGAACCCGGTCGCCGTCACGACGGCCGCGACGAGCCAGAAGATCACCCCGCCGGCCAGGATCCACGGCGTAGATCCCGACAGCATCACGATCAGACCGACGACGACTACGACCAACGCCAGGTAGCCAACACGAAGGGCCCAGACGGCCATCCTCCAAGATCCACTGCGCTGAAGTCCCGCTGGTTCGTCGATATCAGAGAGTGTACGCGGAGCCACCGCTCTCCGATTGCCGGCGAAGCATCGGGACGCTTCATCGTCCAAACGCCCACGCCACCATCAGCGGCAGCTCCTCTTGCCAGAACCTGTCGCCGTGCGATCCGACTCGCTCGGTCATGACAACTTCGGCGCCGGCATCCCGAAGCGCGGTCGCCCATCGGGTGGCGTTGTCGCGGAAAAACGGCTCCAGGGTGCCCGCGACGAGGTACGCGCGGGGAAGCGAGCTCGGCATGACGCCGGTCGGCTTGTAACCGCCGCCAGGCGAGGCGCAGAGGATCGCGCCGTAGACATCTGGATGCCGAAGCCCCAGGGCGAGGGCCAGCTCCCCACCCGCCGAGACACCGAACACCGCTGTCTGTTCGGCGGGCAAGCCGACTCCGAAGCGCGCTCGCACCCAGCCGCGTACGTCCTCGACGAAGAACCTCTCGTGTGCTGCGAACCGCTCCGGCTCAAAGCCCGGTGAGTACTCATGCAGCCGCCGCGCCTCATCGGACGACCGGTGGACACCGACGATCATCGTCGACGGTACGTCAGCTGCCTCGAGGGACATGCTCCATTGCGACACCAGATGCCCGTCCCCGGCGAATACGACTGCCTCGGCCGCAACCGGCGGGACGTATACCGTGACCTGGCGACCACCGTCGAACTCGAGTCTTTCGGTGATGAGCTCTCCCGCGATCGACGGCATCGCCGTTCGCTCTCCTTTCATCGACGCCTGGATCGACCGCGGAGTTGGATCGCGCCGAGCACGTCGTCGTCGGTCGTGACGCGCGGTGCATGCTGCACCGCGGCTGATGCTCCTAGAAGCCCTTTGCCCCGGTCTGCTGTGCGTCGTTGAGGGTGAGGACGAGGCTCGGGGACGGGATCGAGTGGTCGGCGCTCGTCGGCATCACTGCGGTTCCGACGGCGAAGTACTCGATCACGTGACTGTCCCAGCCGTGGCTGCCCTCGACGAGCTGGACGCCGACGATGCCCTCGGCCTGAAGCTGCTCGGCCTCGTACTGCATCCGCTCCATCGCGAGCTCGCGGGCGTCGTAGAGCGCCTGGGTGAAGTTGGGCATCTCGGCGTTCCGGCCGATCTTCTTGGCCCAGCCCGAAAGGCCTTGGTGGGCGACGTGGTAGACGCAGGTGCCCATGACGAGCCCGAGCGGCCGGTAGCCGGCTGACAGCAACGTGTAGAAGTCCTGACCCGAGAGGTCGCTCGTGAACGGACGCCCGTTCGGTGCGCGGTGCAGTACGCCCTCGCTGTGGCGGACGGCGGTGCCGACGGCGATGAACTCCGCGAGCTCGCCGCTCCACTCGTGCCGGCTGACGTCGAGCCTGACACCAACGACGCCGTCGGCACCGAGCTGGTCGGCCTCCTCCTCCATCCGCGTCATCGCAAGCTCGCGGGCGTGGTACATCGCCTGGGAGAGGACGTCCATCTCCTGGTTCGAGCTCCACGAGCCGCGCTGGTAGCCGACGTGGTAGATCGAGCTGCCGATCACGAGGCCGAGCGGCTCGAAGCCTGCTGCCTTTACGAGCAGGAACTCGTTCACGGTCAGGTCGCTGGTGAAGAACCCGGCCGCCTTCATCTTCTCGAGCCGCTCGACCCCGTGTTCGGGGACGCCGGCGGTGGAGTTCGGGTCGTACTGCTCGTCCTGCTGCTCGCTCATCAGGTCTCCTGGTTCATGAGTAGGCCGTGTGTAGACCGGCGGTGGCTCCCGGCCGCTATTGATCTCGACGATCGCCGTTCCGAGCACATGCACGGTCACGATCATGTCCTTGAACTTGTTGCTGCTTGCGTCCTCGCGCTCGTGCTCGCGCTGCCCGACCTCGAGGCTCACCCCGACCATGCCGGAGGCCTCGACTGCGTGCGCCCCGCGGGCCGCGCGGTCGACGGCGGTGCGGCGGGCATGCTGGACACCCTGGGTGAAGTCCGTCAGCTCCTGGTTCGGGGCCCACCGCGAGCTTCCCATCGACTGGTTCCAGCCGGTCATGACGTAGAGGACGGTGGTGTTCGCGACGATCCCGACCGGCCAGTAGCCGCTCGCGTAGAGCTTGGCGAACTCCTGGCCGGAGAGGTTCGTGAGCACCGGCTCATCGCCGAGGTCGTAGCGCTCCGAGCTCACGGCGGTGCCGACCGCGACGAACTCGATCACGTTGCGGCTCCAGTCGCGCTCGCCGCGCTCGAGGCGAACACCGACGACGGCGTCGGCGCCTGCGAGCCGGGCCTCCTCTGCGAGGCGCGAGAACGCGAGCCGGCGAGCCTCCTGCCACGCCTCGGTCTCGGTCTCGAGCTCGAATATCTGGCCGTAGGAAGGCGTCCAGCCGCCCTGCCCGTATCCGCCTTGGCCATACCCGCTCCAGGGCATCGCCTGGTAACCCATGCCGTAGAAGCAGCTGCCCATCACGAGCGACAGCGGCCGGAAGCCGGCCTCGCGGATCAGCAGGAACTCCTGAGTCGAGAGATCGGAGGTGTAGACGCCGCCTTCGCGCTCGCGCAGGTTTGCGAGGCGCTCCTGCGCTGCCAGCGGCAGACCCCCGGCCTCGATCGCCTTCAGGCTCTCCGCCGCGCGGCGAACGGCGTCCGGGTCACTGCTCTCACCTCCACGCCCTAGCGGCATCAGCCGATCAGCTACCTCTCGCGATCTCGCGTGCCTGCGCCGAGGTGCAGCCTAACGTGCCCCGGCAAGGTCGGAGCCGCAGGTCATCCCGTCCAGCAGAGACGGAATGAAAGGCGGGCTACCACCGGCACCGCGAAGAGTGATCCCGTCCTCGCGTTCCCCTTGACTTTTCTTCGACCGGGATAGGCTCGAGCATCCGATATCAGGGGGGTTTCTGGGCGACGGACGTTACGCCAGAACGTGCTCGCGGCCGGCGCCGACGCCTACGAGCTCCACCGGGACCTTGAGCTCGCGTTCGACGAACTCGACGTAGTTGCGGGCGGCTTCGGGGAGCTCGTCACGGGTGCCGGCGCCTTCGAGGGGCTCTTGCCAGCCTGGCATCGTTTGCCAGATCGGGCTCGCGTGGTGGAAGTCGCTCTGGTGTGCGGGGAAGTTCGGGGTCTCGGTGCCGTCGCGCTGGCGGTAGCGGACGCAGACCGGTAGCTCGGCGAAAGCGGAGAGGACGTCGAGCTTCGTGAGGGCGAGCGAGGTGATGCCGTTCACGCGGACGGCGTAGCGGAGAGCAACGAGGTCGAGCCAGCCGCAGCGGCGGACTCGGCCGGTGACGGTGCCGAACTCGCCGCCGAGGTCACGGAGACGCTCTTGGTCGGGGCCCTCGATCTCCGACGGGAACGGGCCCTCGCCGACCCGGGTGACATACGCCTTCGCGACACCGAGGATGCGGTCGAGACGCGTGGGGCCGATCCCGATGCCCGTGGCGGCGCCCGAGGCAATCGGGTTCGACGAGGTAACGAACGGATAGGTGCCGTGGTCGAGATCGAGGAGGGTCGCCTGCGCGCCCTCGAACAGGACGTCCTTGCCGGCGTCGAGCGCATCGGAGACGAGCAGGGAGGCATCGCCGACGATCGGGCGGAGCCGCCTCGCGTAGCCCTCGAACCGGGTGGCGACCTCGTCGAGGTCGAACCCCGGGACCTCGTAGACGCGCTCGAGCCAGACGTTCTTCTCGGCGAGGGCGACCTCGATCTTCTGGCGGAGGATCTTCGGGTCGAGCACGTCCTGCACCCGGATCCCGATCCGTGAGGCCTTGTCGGCATAACACGGGCCGATGCCGCGGCGGGTCGTGCCGATCTGGAGCTTCCCGAGCCGCCGCTCCGAGGCCTGGTCGATCGCGATGTGCCACGGCATGATCAGGTGCGCGTTCCCGGAGAGCACCACGACCGACGTGTCGATCCCGCGGGACTCGAGCTCGTCGAGCTCCGCGATCAGCACCTCCGGGTCGACGACGCAGCCGCCGCCGATCACCGAGATCTTCCCGGAGATCACCCCGCTCGGGGTCGCGCGGATCTTGAACGTCTCGTCGCCGACGACGATTGTGTGCCCTGCGTTGGGCCCGCCCTGGTAACGGCAGACCACATCAGCTTGCTGCGCAAGCAGGTCGACGATCTTGCCCTTGCCCTCGTCACCCCACTGTGCGCCGACGACAACGGTCGCTGGCACCGTGCAAGTCTGCCTGAGCGCGACCGGCAGCGGCCCGGGAACGAGCCTGGACGAATCAGTGCAGTCGCGCGAGCTCGCGCCCGACGCGCCGGACGACGATGCGGTGGCCACGGCGGCAGGTGGTGAAGCCGACGTCGGCGTCGCGGCGGAGAGTTCCCTCGATCACGGTCGAGTCCACCGAGAGCGCCCAGGCGTACGTGTCGGCCCATCCGCCGCGGCGCGCCAGGCATGCCTCGCAGGAGACCTCGAAGCTCGTCGCCTCGGGCCCCACCCAGACATGCTGGCGGTCGACCGTCACGGTCTCGCCGATGACCTCGTCAATCCAGCGACCTCATGCGAGCTGGAGCTGGCGTCCGTCGGGTCGGTGAGCGAGTGCGGCTGGGCGGTCGATACGGCGAACGACGACCTCGTGGCCGAAATGGCAGCGGACGAAGGCGACGTCGGCGTCAGGGGCCAGCACGCCGCGGACCGAAGCGAGCCGCACTGCGTCGAGGAAGCGAACCCCGCGGCCATGGGAGCCGTCGAGGCAGCGCTCGCAGAGGCACGAGAACTGCGTCGCGCCCGGAGCGATCCAGACCGTGTTGTCGCGGCGGCTCATGCCGCCGCCCGCGAGTCGTGCCTGGCGGCGAGGTCGGAGAACTTCGCGAAGCGCTTGAGGAACGCGAGCTTCTCGGTGCCGATGGGGCCGTTTCGGTGCTTGGCCAGGATCACCTCGGCGAGGCCCTGATCCTCGGACTGCTCGTTGTAGTACTCGTCGCGGTAGAGGAACATCACGAGGTCGGCGTCCTGCTCGATGCTGCCCGAGTCCCTCAGGTCGGAGAGCAGCGGCCGCTTGTCGGTGCGGCTCTCGACCGCACGTGAGAGCTGGGAGAGCGCAACGACCGGCACTTCGAGGTCGCCGGCGAGCACCTTCAACGAGCGCGAGATCTGCGAGACCTCCTGGACACGGTTCTCGATGTTCATCCCGGAGCTCATGAGCTGGATGTAGTCGACCATGATCATTCCGAGGTCCGGCTCGCGGGCCTTGAGCCGCCGCGCCTTGCCGCGGATCTCGAGCATCGAGGTGAGCCTCGTGTCGTCGACGTAGATCGGCGCCTTGGTGAGCGCGTCGCACGCCTTCACGAGCCGGGGCCAGTCCTCGGGGGTGAGGCGGCCGGTGCGGAGCTTCTGCAGCTCGACCTTGCCCTCGGCGCAGAGCAGCCGGTGGGCGACCTCCGTCTTCGACATCTCGAGCGTGAAGATCGCAACCGGGATGTTGTTCTGGAGCGCGAGATTGGAGGCGCAGCCGAGCGCGAACGCCGACTTGCCCATGCTGGGGCGGCCGGCCACGACGACCAGGTTGCCCGGCTGGAGGCCCGAGGTGAGGTTGTCGACGTCACGGAACCCCGTCGGGGTGCCGGTCATCTCCTCGCCGGCCTCGTACATCGCCGTGATCCGCTCGAAGCTCTCCCGGACGAGAACCTCGATGTGCTCGAAGCTGCCGCGGATCCGGTGCTGGGCGAGGTCGAAGACCATCTGCTCGGCCCGGTCGACGAGCTCGGGCGCCGGGCCCGAGCGCTCCCAGCCGAGGTGTTGGATGCTCTCGCCGACGACCGTCAACCCACGCAGCGTGGCCATCTCCCGAACGATCCGTGCATGGTGGGCGGCATTGGAGGTGGCCGGGACGAGCGTTGCGATCTCGCGGATCCGCTCGGGCCCGCCGATCTCTGCGAGCTCGCCGGTCTCGTCGAGCTTGTCGGCCACCGTGATCGCATCGACCGCCTGGCCGTGCTGGAAGAGCTCGAGCGCGACGCGGTAGATCTTCGCGTGCGATTCGCGATAGAAGTCGCCTGCGTCGATGATCTCGCTCACGGCTTCGATCGCGTTCGGGGAGAGCATCATCGCTCCGAGCACGTACTCCTCGGCTTCGAGGTTCTGGGGTGGGAGGGGTGCGCTGACCGCAGCCATGCCGTTACGAGCGGAGTCGTTTCGCGGCATGGCCATAGCGGAGCCGCCTGTGAAGGACGAGGCCATTAGGGCCTAGTGAATCGGTCACGGCCCGCGCGCGCAACGGTGTGGAAAGAGGCCTGTGGAGACGAGAGAAGTGTGCGGTGTGCAGGCATGACAGAACATATGTTCGCAGATCGGGCGGACGGCGCGGTGGACGAAACGATCGCTCGGAGCGGGAAGTTCCGTGAGCAATCCACACCCCGTGGACGAGATGTGGAGAAAGCCGCCGCGGTTTCTCCACAAGGGTGTGGACAAACGCCCGCCGACCCGCTCGCCGAGGCAGGTCCGGTGAAACTACGCTTGTGGGTGAATCCGGGGCGCTACTCGGCCGGAGCGTCGTCTTCGCCGGCTACGGGCTCTGATTCGGCCTCGGGTTGCGGCGCTTCGCCCTCGGTGGCCTCGTCCGCCGGCTCCGCGTCTGCTTCCGGCTCGGACTCGGCCTTCGGCTCCGCCACCTCGAACCCCTCGGCCGGCGCCGCGGCCGACTCGGCTGCGGTCACCTCCGCCGCCTCGGCCGCTTCCGCTGCCTCGGCCGCAGCCAGCGCCTCCTCGGGCGGCAGTTCGCCGCCCTCGGGCACGACGAGCAACCTGAGCTCGGCCGTGACGTCGCCGAAGACCGCGACCGGGATCGTGTAGCGACCGATCCGCTTGATCGCGCCGACGTCGAGCTTGCGGCGGTCGATCCGGATCTTCAGGTCGTCCCACAGCTTGTCCACGACGTTCGTCGCGGTCACGGATCCGAAGAGCGACCCGGTGGGGCCGGCCTTGACGTCGAACCGGAGCTCGTTTGCCTCGAGGCGTGCCGCGATCGACTGTGCTTCGTCGCTCGTCTGCGCCTCGTGGCGGGCGCGCAGCGCATCGCGCCGCTCGAGCTCCTTCACGAGCCCGGGGGTCGCTGGCTCGGCCATGCCGCGCGGCAGGAGGTAGTTGCGCGCGTAGCCGCGCGCCACGTTCACGACCTCGCCGCGGAGCCCGAGGCTCTCGACGTCCTCACGCAAGACGACCTGCATCGTCGCTACCGCTCCCCGCGGTCGCCGCGATCGCGACGGCCGCCGCCGCCCTCACGATCGTCGCGGCCCTCCGCGACGTAGGGCAGGAGCGCCATCTCGCGGGCGCGTTTCACCGCGACCGCGACCTGGCGCTGGTGGCGGCGGCAGGCGCCGCTGATCCGGCGCGAGCGGATCTTGCCCTTCTCGGAGATGTAGCGGCGAAGCTCGCCGACGTTCTTGTAGTCGATGTCGTCGACCTTCGACTTGCAGAAGAAGCACGACTTGCGCCGGCCTCCGGTCAGAGGCGGCAGGCGCTTCCTGCTGCGTCCGTCGTTGTTCTTTCCTGCCACGTGAGCCTCCTACGTCAGAACGGAATGTCGTCGTCGGCCGGGGAGCCGCTGAAATCTGCGTCCGAGCCGCCACCCACGGCAGCCGGGACGAACTGGTTGCCGCCGCCGCTCTCGCCCGCGCCGCCGTCGCGTCCGCCGAGGAACTGCACGGACTCGGCGATGATCTCGACCTTCTGGCGCTTCGTGCCGTCCTGGGCCTCCCACTCCTGCCAGTCGAGACGTCCATCGATCGCGACCGGCCGGCCCTTGGAGAGATACTGCGAGCAGCTCTCCGCCTGGTTGCCGAAGACGGCGACGTCGAAGTAGTTCGGCTTGTCGATCCACTCGCCGGATGCGCCGTCCTTGCGGCGCGAGTTCACGGCGATGCGGAGGTTGCACACGGCGGTACCGCTCGTCGTATGACGCAGCTCCGGGTCGCGGGTCAGGTTGCCCACGAGAACGACGCGGTTGATGTTTGCTGCCATCTTGTCTTCGCTCCTTCCTGGTGTGAAGGGCCCAGGCTACTCCGCTGCCCCGTCGGCGTCATCGGCGGGAGCGGACACTGCCGCGATCGTCGCCGGCGCCTTCGTGTGGCCGCCCTTGACGCGCCGGACGGCGAGATGGCGCATGACGCCGTCGGTGATCTTCAACACGCGTGAGATCTCCGCGAGCGTGGCAGGAGCGGCGGTGAAGAGGAGCAGGTGGTAGACGCCGTCGGCCTTGTGGTCGATCTCGTAGGCGAGCTTCCGCCGGCCCCACGGCTCGTGGCCGTCCCACTTCCCTGTCTTCCCGTCGATTTTGTCGCCCTCGACGCTCGCCCGGATCCGGGCGATGATCTCGTCGCCGCGCTCTTCAGCGAGCTCGGGGTCGAGCATGAGCAAGATTTCGTATTCGTTCACAGTTCCCGAGCCTTTCTCGAGTCTTCCCATGGACTGAAGCGGCCCCATCCCCTTGGCGCCGCATCGGGTTGGCGGCGCGACGGACGTGGCGAGAAGTCGCGCCAGTGTAGCAGCGAGACCTATAGGATCGGCTGCGTGAAGCGTGCAGTGATGGCGATAGCCGGAGCGCTCGGACTGGGCGCGCTCTGGCGCCGCCGCCGGCGGGAAAAGCTCGCCGAGCTCCCGGCTGCGGCCGAGCCCGATCCGGCCGAGGAGCTGCGCGCGAAGCTCATCGAGAGCAAGGCGGCGGCGACCGGCGAGGAAGCCCCGGCCGAGGAGCCGGTGGCGGCCGACGGGAACGGAACGCCGATCGATCCCGAGGTGCGCCGTCGTGCGGTACACGAGCGCGCTCGCGCCTCGATCGACGATCTCAGCGACTGACCGCTAACTCTTGACCGCGTAGGCGTCGATCACGATCTGGACGGCGGTGGCGGGGTCGTCGGTCAGATGCAGGAGGCCGAGGTCGCGGCCCGCGATCATGCCGGTGCCGACGAGCGTGGCCCGGATCCAGTCGAGCAGGCCGTCCCAGAAGGTCGAGCCGAAGAGGACGACGGGGAAGCTCGCCGCCTTGCCCGTCTGGATCAGCGTCACGGCCTCGAAGGTCTCGTCGAGGGTGCCGAAGCCGCCCGGGAGCACGACGAAGCCCTCGGACGGCTTCACGAAGCAGACCTTACGGGCGTAGAAATGCTCGAAGGTATACGAGAGATCAACGTACGGATTGATGCCCTGCTCGTGCGGGAGCTCGATCCCGAGGCCGATCGAGAGGCCGCCTGCCTCCTGGGCACCACGGTTCGCGGCCTCCATCACGCCCGGCCCGCCGCCGGTGATCACGGCCCAGCCGCGGCGCGCGAACTCGGCGCCGATCGCGCGGGCCGAGGCGTAGGCGGGGTCGTCCTCGCGGATACGGGCCGACCCGAAGACGGCCGCCGCCGGACGGTCGATCTGGGCGACGAGTGCGAAGCCGCGGTCGAACTCGTCGTGGATCCGCTCGAGGGCGGCCGCCGTGGCCACCTCGTTCGAGTCGAGCAGCGTGCGATCGTCCATCTACAGACGGTGCTGAGGGAGGTAGGCCGCGTAGGCGCCGAGGAGCAGCAGGGCTGCGGTGCCTGCGAAGAGCGTTCCGGAGACGATTGCCTTGTTACGCCCGCCGCCAAGCCACAACCAGCGTGTCGAGCGCCACACCGCCCCGCCGTCGAGGATTCCGACGGGCAACAGGTTGAAGAGGTTGATCACGAACCCGAAGTAGGCGAGGGCGATCAGCAGGCTGGAGCTCTGGGCGCGGCCGACGAGGTAACAAGCGAGCGCCGCGACACCGCCGAGGATCGGCCCGGCGATCGCCACTCGCGATGTCTGCCACGGATTCCCACGCGTGTGCTTGACATACGCACCGAGGAACGGGATGAAGACCGGCCAGGACGGATGAAGGCCCTCGCGCCGGGCCTCCAGCCAGTGCCCCATCTCGTGGACGAAGATCAGCAGGACGACCCCGAGCCCGAAGCGCCAACCCCAGATCAGGGCATAGCCGCCGAACGCGATGAAGACGAACCCGAACTTCGCGAACGAGCCGAGCTTCACGAGGAGCCCGAACAGGACGATGAACGGCGCGCCGAGCCTGCGAAGCGCTGCGCGCCAGTCGGTGCCGCGAGGCTGGACCGGCTCGTACTCGCGGTCGCGGTGCGGCTCCATCCGTCCGAAGTTGTACCCGCGCGCCGCGCCGGCGGGGGCCCAGGGATGAGCTCAGAGACGAGGCCGGTGCCAGACCCCTTTACAGTTGTAACGCCTTCGTCACGACTCGGTTTGGCTCAACAGAGCGCATTTGCGGTTCCAGGATCGCCGCGCCGGCGGGCGCTGCGGAGGCGAGGGACGCAGCCGGGGTCAGACCTCTTTACGGTTGTAACGGTTGCGTGCAGGCGAGCTTCGGCGGGGCCTCGAGCGGTCCCACGCCGGCGCTCAAGAGCCCCGGCCGATCCACTCCTCGCCGCCGTCGTAGACCTCTTTCTTCCATAACGGGACGTCGGTCTTCAGGATGTCGATCGCGTCCTTGCACGCGGCGAGCGCGTCGGCCCGATGCGAGGCGCTGACGGCGATCACGACGGACGGCTCCCCCAACTCGACCCGCCCGACGCGGTGGTGGATCGCGATCGCGTGGAGCTCGTAGCGTTCTTCGAGGGCTGCGGCGAGCCTCTCCATCATCTCCTCCGCCATGCCCTCGTAGCCCTCGTAGTCGAGGTAGGAGACGACCCTGCCGCGCGAGTGGCGGCGCGCGGTGCCCGAGAACGTGGCGATGGCGCCGGCCTCCTCGGTCGCAACCTCCTCGACGACCGCATCGAGGGAGAGGGGCTCCTCGGTGAGGACGAACGCCCCGCCGGAGACCGGTGGAATCAGCGCGACGATGTCGCCGTCGGCAAGAGCCCGGTCGACCGGCGCGTATTCCTTGTTGACGGCGTAGAGCAGCCCCTCGGGCTCATCGCCGAGGTCGAGCTTGCTCCACACCTCGCCGACGCAGTCTGCATCCAGCTCGCGCGTCGACCATCCGGCCCGCTCGCGCAAACCGGCGAAGAGTCTCACCGTCACACGCACCCGAGTAGCCTACCCCCGTGGCGGCGACCGATGAACGCCTGACGGAGTCCGGAATCGAGGTCAAGCCTGTCTACAGGCCTGAAGACGCGCCTGCCTTCGTCGAGGACCCCGGCACCCCGCCGTTCACACGCGGCATCTACCCGGACATGTACCGCGGCAGGCCGTGGACGATCCGCCAGTACGCGGGCTTTGCCTCGGCCGAGGAGTCGAACGCCCGCTACCGGTATCTCCTCGAGCAGGGACAGGCGGGCCTCTCCGTCGCATTCGACCTTCCGACCCAGCTCGGGCTCGACTCCGACGACCCGCGTGCCGAGGGTGAGGTCGGCCGCACCGGGGTCGCGATCGACTCCCTCGCCGACATGGAGGTGCTGCTCGACGGGATCCCGCTCGACCAGGTTTCGACGTCGATGACGATCAACGCGCCCGCCGCGATCCTGCTGCTCCTGTACGAGCTCGTCGCAGAGCGCCAGGGCGTCGGCCCGGCAGCGCTCAAGGGCACGGTGCAGAACGACATCCTCAAGGAGTACGTCGCCCGAGGGAACTACATCTTCCCGCCGCGGCCCTCGATGCGGCTCACAACCGATCTCTTCGCCTACTGCGCGGAGCGGATCCCGTCGTGGAACACGATCTCGATCTCCGGGTACCACATCCGCGAGGCCGGCTCGACCGCGGTGCAGGAGCTCGCGTTCACGCTCGCGAACGGGATCGCCTACTGCGAGGCGGCGGTTGCGGCCGGGCTCGCGCCCGACGATTTCGGCGAGCGGCTCTCGTTCTTCTTCAACGCCCACAACGACTTCTTCCAGGAGGTGGCGAAGTTCAGAGCCGCGAGGCGGCTGTGGGCGACGCTGATGGCCGAGCGCTTCGGGGTGACGAACCCGCGCGCGCTCGCGCTGCGCTTCCACGCCCAGACCGGCGGCTCGACGCTCACCGCCCAGCAGCCCGAGAACAACGTCGTGCGGGTCGCGATCCAGGCGCTCTCGGCCGTCTGCGGCGGCGCGCAGTCGCTGCACACGAACTCGTTCGACGAAGCGCTCGCGCTGCCGAGTGAGCGGGCGGCCACGCTCGCGCTCCGGACGCAGCAGGTGCTGGCGCACGAGATCGGCCTCACGAGCACGCCGGATCCGCTCGGCGGCTCCTACTTCGTCGAGGCGCTGACCGGGGAGCTCGAGGCGCGGGCGCGCGAGCTGATCGAGCGGATCGACGGGCTCGGAGGGGCGGTCGCCGCGATCGAGGCACGGTGGGTGCAGGGCGAGATCGAGGCGTCGGCGTTCGAGTGGACAGCGGCGGTCGAGGCCGGCACGAGGACGATCGTGGGCGTGAACGCATTCGTCGAGTCGGGCGAGGAGCGGATCGAGCTCCACCGCCTCGACCCGGCGGTCGAGCGACGGCAGGTCGAGCGCACCCGCCGTCTGCGGGCCGAGCGCGACCCGGAGGCCTCCGGGGCGGCGCTCGCCGCAGTGCGCGAGGCCGCGATCGGAACTGCGAACATGCTGCCGCCGATTCGCACTGCCCTCGCCGCGCACTGCACGGTGGGTGAGGTCTGCGGTGTGCTGCGTGAGCTCTGGGGAACCTACGACGCGCGATGAGACGTATTCTTCTGTTCCTGAAGCGCCCGGCCAGGATCCTCGGCCTGTGCGTCGGCGTACTCCTCGTGGCGGGCGTCGTCTACGCCCTGGTCGCAAGCGAGGGCTTGCGGACGTCGGTCGCCTACGCGTTCTTCATCGGCGGCATCGTGATCATCATCTTCGGCGCGCTGTCGGGCGGCGGCGGGATGTCGCAGCGGGCGAGCGGCTATCGCGGCGGCTCGGCAGCGCCGGCCGAGATGCCCTTCGGCACCGTCCTGATCGGGGCGATCGTCTTCGCGCTCGGACTCGGTGTGCTGAAGGTCTGAGCGCTTGCGGATCCTCCTCGTCTCGCAGATGTATCCCGGGCCGGCCGACCCCGATCTCGGGGTGTTCGTGCGCCAGCTCGAGCTGGCGCTCCGCGAGCGCGGGCATGCGATCGACCTGGCCGTGCTCGATCGGCGCGCCGGTGGGAAGAAGCGGTTCCTCGAGTTGAGGCGGAAGGTCGCGGCGGCGCCGCGACCAGACGTCGTCTGGGCGCATTTCCTCGTCCCGTCGGGCCTGATCGCCTCCTCGGTCGACGCTCCGCTCGTTGTCACCGCGCACGGGCGCGACGTACGCAACATCGGCGCGGTTCCGGGAGTGGCACGGCTCACCCGCCGTGTCGTCGAGCGCGCGAGCACCGTGATCGCGGTCTCCGACTACCTGCGGCGCGAGCTCGAGCTGAAGCTGCCCGAGGCGCGCGGGAAGACCGAGGTCGTCGACTCGGGCGTCGATCTCACCCGCTTCGGCCTGACCGTCGAGCCCGTCACGGCGGAGCGGCCCGCGTTCGTCGCCGTCGGCAGCCTGACCGAGCGCAAGAACGTCGTGGGCCTGGCCGACGCGTTCGCGACCCTCGGTCGGGGGAGCCTCGTCTTCGTCGGCGACGGCCCGCTGCGCGGTCGGCTCGAAGGCCGCGCGCGGGTTACCGTCACCGGCCGCGTCCCGCACGACGCGGTGCCCGCCTACCTCGCCGCCGCCGATGTGCTCTGTGCGCCGGCGCTGCTCGAGCCGTTCGGTCAGGCGATCCTCGAGGGGATGGCGGCCGGGAAGACCGTGGTCGCAACGCGCATCGGCGGCCCGCCCGAGTTCGTGACCCCGGACGCGGGGCTCCTCGTCGACCCGCTCGACGGGCGCGCGCTCGCCCTGGCGCTGGAGTCCGCGGCGGCGTTCCCCTCACCGAACGAAGCCGCGCGTGAAGCCGCCGCGGACCACGATGTCAGGCTTCAGGCGGAGCGGGTGGAGGCGATCCTGCTTCGAGCTTCGCAAGATCGGCGAGCCTGATCTCGACAAGCGGCCGGATCCGTTCCTCGATTCCCGCCTCGCGGGCGAGAGCGAGCGCGTGCTCGTAGCTCTCGCGGACCTTGGCCGGTTCGACGCCCTGCTTCAGGCGGTTGTCGCCCGCGAGGAGCGCCTTCTGGACGCGTTCGCGCAAGTCGTCTCCCATCGAGCCAACAATAGATAGATGATGTGCCGGTGGCTGTTCGTGTCCTTGTCGCGGACGATGAGCGGTTGTTCGTCGAGGCGCTCGAGCTGATCCTCGCGACGGACGGCCGGATCGAGGTCGTCGGCCGCGCGCTCGACGGTGACGGGGCAGTGAGCCTGGCACGCGAGCTCGACCCTGACGTCGTCTTGCTCGACCTGAGCATGCCGGGGACCGACGGTTTCACCGCGATCGCGGCGATGGTCGCGGAGGATGCCGGGCGGCGGATCGTCGTCCTCAGCGGGTCGGCAGACCCGGATGACATCGCGAACGCCCGCGAGGCGGGAGCGTGCGACTACCTGCTCAAGGACCAGATCGCCTCCGATCTTGCGGACCGTCTCGTGGCCGCCGGCTCGAACGTCTAACAGCTGCGATCGGCCGCCGGGAGCGTCCGTCTCGGCTACCCTTTGGGCGTGCTTCTCGGCTTCTTCGCGGTGGTCCATGTCCTGCTCTCGGCGGCGCTCGTCACGCTGATCCTGATGCATTCGGGCCGGGACGCCGGCTTCGGCGGGATGGGCTTCACACCCTCGTCGCAGGGCGGCACCCACATCGTGGAGCGGAACCTGACTCGCGTCACTACGGTCGTGGCCGTCCTGTTCTTCACGAACACGATCGTGCTGTACCGCCTGCTCGCGTAAGAGACCATGGCGCTCGTCGGGCTTCACCACGTCACGTGCGTGTGCAGCGATGCGCAGCGTACGACCGACTTCTACCGCGACGAGCTCGGCTTCACGCTCGTCAAGAAGACGGTGAACTTCGACGATCCGCACAGCTACCACCTGTACTTCGGCGACGAGACGGGCTCGCCCGGGAGCCTGATCACGTTCTTCGAGTGGCCGCGGGCCGAGCGCGGGCGGCTCGGGCGCGGGACGCTCGAGTCGATCGGCCTCGTCTCACCGGCCGTCTCATCGGAGCAGGAGGTCGAGGATCCCGACGGGCTCCGGCTGCGGCTCTTGCCCGGAACCCGAGCGCGCCTGCATGACGTGGTCGCGATCGGCAACCCCGATCTCTACGGCGGGCTCGTCGACGAGAACGCGCCGCTGACGTTCGCTCCGCCGGTCGAGGAGACGGCACTGATCGGGGCCGGGATCACCCATCACGTCGCGTGGCGCGCCGCCGACGACGCCGAGCAGGAGGCGTGGCGGGAGCGGCTCTCGGAGCTCGGCCTCCGCCCGACGGCACAGCAGGAGCGCAAGTACTTCCGCTCGATCTACTTCCGCATGCCTGACGCGATCCTGCTCGAGATCGCCACGGACGGCCCGGGGTTCCTGATCGACGAGACCCCGACGCGGCTCGGCCAGATTCTCTCGCTGCCGCCGTGGCTCGAGCCCGAGCGCGAGACGCTCGAGCGCGAGCTCGTCCCGATCGTCTGAGGAGAAAGCGGGGGAGCGAGTGCTCCCCCGTCGTTCGCGATGCGCTGGAGAGGACTTGAACCTCCACGCCCCAAGGGGCACAAGGCCCTCAACCTTGCGCGTCTACCAATTCCGCCACCAGCGCGTGGAGCCGCATTGTACTTGCGAGGCCAGGTTCGGGTGGTGGAGGCGGATGCTGTGCCTCTCGGCAGGAATACACCCTTTGGCGAATGTACGCCCGGGCGATGGGCGTTTACCGTCCTGTCATGGAAGCACTGAGAGATCCATCATCGATCACCCCGCGGCAGAAGGAGATCATCCAGCTGATCGCGGCAGGTCGCTCGAACGAAGAGGTAGGCATGGAGCTCGGGATCTCGCCGAGAACGGCGAAGGCGCACTGCGACACGCTGCGGCTGAAGCTCGGCGTGCCACGAAGGAGGCAGATCCCGCTGGCATATCGCATCCTCACGGGGGAGGACCCCCTGGCAGAGCGCCTCAAGTCGGCCCACGCCGACAACGGGGGCTGAAGGGTCCGCGCCCGCGGCGGCTCGCCGCCGCGGGCGCGGAGGCCCCGGTGCATCGGCCCTTTTTTGATTTGCAGGACATTGCAGTAGCCTTCCCGGCAAAACAGGTAGTTCGTTTTTCGGGCTCCGGTCTGGAGCCTGCGGCAGGGTTGGGAGGCAGGCGATCAACGTTCTTGCTGGCCAATCGAGTTCGAAGTCCGTCTATGAGCGTCGAATCGTTCGTCGCACGCGCCTGCTCGATGTGCTCGATTCCGTCGAGGCACGCACGATTCTCCTGGTGGCTCCCGCCGGCTACGGAAAGACGACACTCGCTCGGCAGTGGCTCGAACACGTGGGCGGAGCTTGGGTAACTGTGACCGTCGGCCAGCGCGGATGTACCAGTGTTCGCACGAGACATTGCAGCCGCGATCGGTTCGAGTCACGCCTCTTGACGCTCAGCCGTGTCGAATTGGCACTTGCGGCCGGAAGGACGCCTGAGGAGCAGGCGACGGCGGTCGTCGCGGACGCTCCTTGGCGCAGGTAGCTGATCCCGTAGCTGAAGTGGATCGTCATCGACGACTATCAGTTGCTCTGGCAAGACTCGGCCCCTCGAGGATCTGTCGCCGCGGCTCGAGCGGAGTGGCCGGTTCAGGCTGTTGGTCACGTCGCGAGAACGTCCCGTGTGGGCAACGGTACGGCGGAAGATGTATCTGGAGACGTTCGAGCTCGGTGCATCTGATCTCGCACTTGACGAAGCTGAGGTCGCTGCAACTACTTCCTCCAGACCGGCGAACGGCGGCATTGCGAACAGGCGCGCGGATGGCCTGCCGTCATCGGTCTGGCCGCATATTCAGCTGTCTGATGTTCCGCTCAATCCGGAGGCGCTTTCAGCGACGCTCTACGACTATTTTGCGGAGGAGTTGTTTGAGCGGGCGCGACGGAGGTACAGCGTGGCCTCGCCGGGCTCGCGGTCTCTCCCTCCGCTCGACCGCGTCCGAGTCTCGCGTTTTGTCTCTGACCGATCCGGCCGATCGGTCGTGGCGACGGGGCTCGCATACGAGATCAACGCCACTGATCGAGCGTTCATCCGCTTGCGCAGGCATTCCTGCTGGCGAAGCTGAAGGAGAGCGGAGATGCGCCCGGCGTTGCGCGAAGGCCTTTGAGCTTGCTCTTGACGCGGTTTCTACGACCACGCCTTCGGGATCGTCGGCGAATTCGGGATGGATGATCTTCTTGAGCAACTGATCATGAAATCGTACGCGGCCTTATCGAAACCGGTCGAATCGCGACCCTGGTGCGGTTCGGGACGTTCGCAGAGGCGTACGGGAATGTCTTGCAGGCCGTCTCGATCTGATTCGACGGAAACCAATCTGGTAGCCGGGCGTCTAGCGGATGCAAGCCCATGCCGAACCCAGCCGCGCAAAGAGTTGGTTGACGCCATCCCCTGAAGGCACGTGGCTATCTTGTGGCCGGGCGGTCAGCCCATCTGGTTCGGCGTTACGAGGACGCCCTAGACCTCAATGCGGCGCAGTAGCGACACGCGGTTTCGGCGACGATAGAACGAGGCAGCTGTGGGGTACGGTGGTGCTTCGTTCGTGTCCTCGAGGTCGCCCGGGCTCGAGGCTGCGTTCAAGGCTCTCGAATCGCTTCCGAACAAGCGGCTCACTGATCGGGTGCGTCTCGACGGCTGCCCGGACTTAACCTTTCTCGTATTCCTCGGTACGCAGCCCAACACGACGCGAAGGCTCGACGGCTTGCTGACCCAGGTCACCGATCCGTGCGTCCGTAGTAGCTGGGCATACCTGCCGGGTACGGCCCTTCTGTTCGAGAGCCGGTACGGCGAGGCGCGCTGTTGCTCCGAGCTACGCTCTCGCAGATCTCATCGAGTTTGGGCTGATCGTTCGCGATGCCCCATGTGGAGTGGTCACTCGCTGCTTCGGAGCTAGGGCTTCGGCATTTCGCCGTTGCGAGGCTCTTGCTTCGCCGGATTGAGCGCCAGCCGAATTATAGTCGTGATCTTCATTCGAGATGAACGTCAGGGCCCTTCATGCTCGCGTGCAGCTTGCTCAGCAGCGTCCACACGAGGCGTTGGCGACTCGTCTGATGACCGCAGATGATCTTCAACACCAGCGCATCGGTCCGGCGATGTACGGCGAATACCTCGCAACGCGGGCTGTGGCTCTTGCGGTGTTCTGGGTGAGACTGGGCGTCTGCGCGGCCGCTGACGAGGCGGCAAGCAACGACGTCGCGCCGGCGACACCCACGTCTTCTGCCAATCAGTCTCGGGCTCTTGTGACGCTCGGCGAGTCGGACGCCGGCAACGACGCGGCGGAATCGCTCCTTGAGCATCGCGGCCCGAAGCTGGATATCTGGGATAGCGTCGTCTGCGCGATCCGGGCGGCTCCATCCTGCTCGACACCGTGGTGCGAGTACCCGGACCACAAGATCAGTTGCGCGAGTCCTTGCTTCGCGCGAACGATTTCGCTCTTGCGAAGTCGGTTGGGCTTGATTCACGATCGCGACCGGATGCGGGGCAGCCTACTATCCCCACGGGAGCGGGAGATCATGGAGCATCGTCAAGCAAGGCAAGCAAAACGCTGAGATCGCCGCAAGCCTCTTTATCTGCGATTGGACACCGTGAAACGCCATCTCGATCATGTCTACGACAAACTGGGCACGCGCAGTCGGTCGGAGGCCATCGCGCGCTATGCAGAAATCGAGATCGGTGAGACCGACGAGGCCACCTCGTCGTGACGCTCAGTCGCCGGGCTCGATTGCTTCATCCTCTGCTATGCTGCTGTTGCCACTCGAAGCTGAATTCCGCCGAACGGGCCATTCGATAGGGTTCAGTCGCCATCGCGAGTACCGCCTCGAACGCGGCAACTACGGACGTGTCGAACTGCGACTCGACTGCCTGGGCGAGCCTGAGCCGCGCGACTCGGCTCGGCATCGCGTCACGGTACGGCCGATCGGAAGTCATTGCGTTGTACGCGTCCGCGACGGCGATGATCCGTGACAGGAGTGGGATCTCTTCGTCCGCCATGCCATCGGGATAACCTCCGCCGTCGACTCGCTCGTGATGATGTCTGACGATCGACGCGATCTCGGAGTAGCTCTCGACCTTTTGAGGATTCGCTCGCCGATCTCTGAGTGGCGCTGCATTTCACGCCGCTCCTCGAGCGTCAGTGCTCCCGGCTTCTCAAGCACGCCAGCAGACAGGCCGATCTTGCCGATGTCATGGACGAGGCCGGCCAGATGCGCCTTGCCCGATTCCTCTTTCGGGAAGCCCCATGCGAATCGGCAATGTCACGGGCATAGATCGCGACCGCCGCCGAGTGTCCCGCCGTATATCGGTCCCTCGCGTCGAGGGTTGTCACAAGTGCGGTCGCAAAGGAGATGTTGGCCCTTTCAAGATCCGCATTCGCATCGACGAGCTGCGCGGTCAGTTGACGCTGTTGCTGATAGAGACCGAAGAGTCGCTGGGCGGCGAGTGCAGGGATGAAGAACAGCGCCAACGTCCACGGCGAAATCTTCGTGTACGCGACCGCGAGACGCGGCCACGATCGGGGTGTAAAGACACACCGATACCGCGTACATTGGCGCACACATTCGAAGGAAATCAAGCGCACGGTTGCGACGAATCCAAGCGGTCAGAACCGACAATGCCAAGTCAAGTGGCTCTGCGACGAGCGCTGCCGTGACAGTTGCGACGATGAGTTGGGTCGTCGGATCTGGCGACCGTGCGGGCCACGGCGAAAGCGGCGAAGCCAGCTGCCGCGCCGTAGATGGCCCGTGACGCACGTGTATATACCCCACCTTAGAGCAGGTTGCCCCGAGGGCGCGTTGTCGGATCCTCGAGCGTGCAGGCGCCCGAACGGGGCGTCGCCGATCAGCGAAGCCGACGATACGAGCATCGCGCCGAGGGGGCCGAACACCGCCGCCGCGAAGACTGTCGGTAGGACGGAGATCGAGACCCAAGTGTTGCTGTCGAGGCGAACCCGGCCGCGCTCCGCTATCGCAGCGACGACGGCCAGACCAAGCACGGCGATTGGGCTTCCGAGCCCGTAAGGCAGGGCCAAGGCAAACAAAGCAAGAGCGACGGTCGCGAGCACCACCTGGTAGGCGAGGAGTCCCTTTGCCGTCATCTGTGGTCGCCGAAGTGAGGGGCCGTGGCCACTTGCGCTTCCCCCAAAAGGGTCATATGATTGTTGATGCCGTCAGTTCCCAAACCGAGGGGAGAATCACAATGCGCAAGATCGCTGCGCTCCTTGCTACCCGCGCAACGCTCGCGGGTGGTGCGATTAACTGGTAGTTCCACCATCTGAGTATCAGCGTTTCGCCGTGACCTGACATCACCCTTCTGGTGATTGTCCGCGAAGGGCGAAATACCTGCTTGGAGGCTTAAGTCAGGAGCCCGCGCCGGAAGCCAACAGCGACGGCGTGGGCTCTTGACCGGGCCTGCAATTTTGCCAGCAGATGGCGGACGTGGCTCTTGACCGTCTCCTCCGAGAGGTAGAGGCGGTCGCCGATCTCGCGGTTCACGAGGCCCTCCGAGACCAGTTGGAGGACCTCGATCTCGCGGGCGGTCGGCAGATGCTCGGGCTCGGGGGCCGGGGTGCGCGGGGGGAACTCGATCAGATCGGCGACCGGGTTCCGGCGGGCGGCCACCGTCTGGAAACGGCGGGAGTGCTCTCGGTAACGGGTCAGGATCTCCTCGCGCTGCGCTGCGTCCACGTGCCCGGTATCGGCGTTGCGTCGAGCCTGCTTTAGATGCATCCCTCAATCGGGTCGCGCATTTACAGCGAGAAGACGCGGCGGCGGCGGGGGGTGAGCTCCCGCGGTTCGGGCTCCAGCACCACGCCGAGGCTCTCCCGTGCCGTGGCGTGCAGGATCCTGCCGTCCTCGAGAAGGAACCCGATGTGATCTGCGCGGGCGCCGTCGCCATAGCTGACAAGTACGACATCCGCGCCGCCGCGCGCTGCGACGGGCGCCCCCGCCGCCTCCTGCTGCCACGAGTCCCGCGGCACGAGCCTGCCGCTCAGGCGACAGGCGATGTGCACGAGGCCCGAGCAGTCGATGCCCATACGCGTCAGGCCGCCCCACTCATACGGGGTGCCGAGATAACCCATCGCGATCGTCAGCGGCGGCCGGCCGGAGGCGCGGGGAAGCTCCCCGGCGCCGGCACCGATCGCCTCCTCGCGGATCCAGCCGGGGTAGCCGTACGCGGTCACGATCCTCACCCAACCGGCGCGCCGCGCCTCGATCTCAAGCGGCTCGTGGAGGAGCGCCTGGGTCACCTGCTGCGCATCGAGCCGCGGGTGCTCCCTGACGGGCTCGACCTCCCGACAGCACCTCACGTCTTCAGCTCGAGCCTCCAGAGAAGCCGCGCCTTCGCTTCGGGCCAGTCGTCCTCGGTGAGCGCGTACCAGGCCGAGTCGCGCGGGCCGGTCGGCAGCATCATGTGCTTGCGCGCGATCCCCTCGAACTGCGCCCCGAGCGCCAGCAGCGCCCCGCGCGTGCGCTCGTTGCGGCGGTCCGTCTTGAACTCGACCCGCTGGAGCCCGCACACCTCGAATGCGCGCTCGCAGAGCAGGAGCTTCGTCTCGACGTTCGCCCCCGTGCCCCAGGCCGAAGGGCGCAGCCACGTCCAGCCGATCTCGACCCGGCGGTGAGAGGGCTGGAAGGCGAGATACCGAGTCGATCCGGCCTCGCGTCCGCCTGCGACTACGGCGAACGCGATCTCGTCGGATGCGGCGAGCGCCTCGTCGAACCACCGATCGAACTCGCCCGGATAGGCCATGTACCGGAAGATCCCCGGATCCTCGGCCGCCGCCTCACGCAGACCCTCGCGATGGCGCTCCTCGAGTGGCTCCACGCTGACGAGCGAGCCCGCAAGTGGGCTCTCGGGGCGAAGCGGCGGAAGGCTCGCGGCGTCGATTCGAAGAGGATACGGTCGTGACCGCGCACGCCGAGCCGACGACAACGGCAGAGGGCGGCCGGCTCGATCGCTCGCAGGGTGCCTTAGGGCTCTTATCATCTCTTATCGAGTTTGGATAAGAGAGTCGGGCCGAACTCTCTACCGTTCTTATCCTTTTTATCAGTAATCGATAAGAGTGATAAGCTCCGGGAGGTGGATCCACGCCAGAACCCCTACACGCCGAATGCGGGTGCCCGCCCACCCGCGCTCGTCGGGCGTGACGCGGAGCTCGAGGGGTTCGAGATCCTGCTCGACAGACTGCGAAACGGCCGGACCGAGCAGTCGATGCTGATCACGGGGCTGCGCGGAGTCGGGAAGACAGTGTTGCTCGGGGCCTTCGAGGGTCGCGCGCGGTCGAGCGGCTGGGTCGTCGTCCCGACCGAGATCACGAAGCACCAGGAGTTCGGGCCGCGCATGGGAAACCTCGTGCGCCGCGCGCTCTTCCAGCTCGCACCGAAGGCGACGTGGGGGAACGGATGCGCCGCGCCGCTTCCGTTCTGAAGTCCTTCTCGCTGACCGTCTCGTCGGACGGCTCGGTGACGGCCGGGATCGACGCCGACCCGGTCGAGGGCCTCGCCGACACGGGCGACCTGAGCGAGGATCTGACCGACCTGCTCGTTGCCCTCGGCGAGGCGGCGCAGGAGCGCGAGACGGGCGTTGCCTTCCTGATCGACGAGGTGCAGTTCCTGCAGAGCCGCGAGTTCGAAGCACTGATCGCGGGGCTCCACCGCACGGTGCAGCGGGGGCTTCCGGTCACGCTCGTCGGGGCAGGGCTGCCGCAATTGCCACGGCTCGCCGGCGATGCGAAGTCGTACGCCGAGCGTCTGTTCAAGTTCCCGCGCATCGGCAGGCTCTCGCCGCCGCAGGCCGAGGTCGCACTCGCCGAGCCCGCCGCCGATCTCGGCGTCAGCTTCGAGCCGGGAGCGATCGACCTGATGGTCGAGTACACCGAGGGCTACCCGTACTTCCTCCAGGAATACGGGAAGATCGTGTGGGACCTCGCACCGGAGGGCCTCCCGATCAGCGAGCTCGTCGCGGAGGAGGCCAAGCGCATCGTCGAGCAGAAGCTCGACGAGTCGTTCTTCCGCGTCCGCACCGAGCGGACGACCGAGCTCGAGCTGCGCTACCTCCGGGCGATGGCCGAGCTCGGGCCCGACGAGCAGACCGCCGGCGACGTCGCCGAGGTGCTCGGCCGGAGCTCCGAACAACTCGGCCCGACGCGCGCGCGCCTGATCGAGAAAGGCCTGATCTACACCACCGGCCGTGGCCGCGGGGCCTTCACGGTTCCACAGTTCGACCGGTACCTGCGCCGGAACTTCGAGCTGCGCTGAGCAGCCCTACGAGCTACGCCGCAAGCCCCGCGAGCTCACGCAACGCTGCAAGCCGTGAGAGCGCCTGGCCCTCGAGCTGACGTACGCGCTCGCGGGTGAGGTCGAGCTCGTGGCCGATCGCCTCCAGCGTCCAGGGCTCGCCCTCGAAGCCGAAGCGCAGCTCGAGGATCCGTCGTTCGCGTTCGGGCAGGGCGTCGAGCGCCTTGCGGATGTTCTGCCGGCGGAGCGACTCCTCGGCCTCGTCGAACGGGTCCGGGGCCTCGCGGTCGGCGAAGAGATCACCGAGCTCGCCCTCGTCGTCGGCGCCGACCGTCTGGTTCAGCGAGACCGACGCCGAGGCGGCCGAGAGGGCCTCGTCGACGTGCTGGATCGGGAGGCCGGTGGCCTCGGCGAGCTCCTCCTTCGTCGGCTCCCGCCCGAGCTCGACCTCGAGCCGGCGGGCGGCGCGCGACAGCTTCTGCTGGCGCTCGACGACGTGGACGGGCACGCGGATCGTGCGTGCGTGGTTCGCGACCGCACGCTGCACCGACTGGCGGATCCACCAGGTCGCGTACGTGGAGAACTTGTAGCCGCGGCGCCAGTCGAACTTCTCGACGGCGCGGTTCAGGCCCAGCGTGCCCTCCTGGATCAGGTCGAGGAACGGGACGCCGAGACCACGGTAGCCCTTCGCGATCGAGACGACGAGCCGGAGGTTCGACTCGATCATCTGGCGCTTGGCGATCAGGTCGCCGCGCTCGATCTTCTTCGCGAGGATGACCTCCTGGGCAGCGGTGAGCAGCTTGTGACGACCGACATCGGCCAGGAAGAGCTGCAGCGAGTCGCCCGCGCCCGAAGGCTGGTCGGCCTCGTACACGACCTCCTCGGTCTTCGAGGCCTTCTCCTCCGGCTTGGCCTCCCGCACCTCGAGCCCGATGCGCTCGAGCTCGCGGGTCAGGTCCTCGACATCCGCGTCGACAAGTTCGTGCTCCAGTGCGAACGCTTCGAGCTCGGCCGGCTCGATCCAGCCGCGCTCCTCGCCCCGCTCGAGCATCGACTTGGCGCCCTCCGTCTCCAGCAGCTCCGTCAGTTGGTTCTGAGTCACGTGTCCCTAGGCCTTTCTAGACTGGTCAGTTTCACCTGAGGTGCCGCTTTCGCACCGTACGGTATTTGTCCTCCGAATTCCAGGGGAACCGATGGATTCTTAGGTTTCTTCTTCCCCGTTCCGCCCGAGCGATCACCTCGCGCGCTCCGTTAGAACCGTAGCGCACGAGGGGCTGCACGGGTCGCCCGCGCACAGTATCGCGGACCTTGGAGGAAGTAGCTAGGGGGAACCTGTTCGGAAAAAGTAAGCGCCTATGCGCTTGCTAGGCACGCTTCTTGCGGGTCTTGGGCGGCGCGGGCCCGCGCTCGCGGCGGGCCGCCAGCAACTCGACCGCACGTTCCAAAGTCAGTGTCTCGACCGAATCGCTCGAGCGCAGGCTCGCGTTCGTCTCGCCGTCGGTCACATAGGGGCCGAAACGGCCGTTCTTGACGACGAGCGGTTTACCGCTGACCGGATCGGGGCCGAGCTCCTTCAGCGGGGGCGCCGCAGCCCGACGTCCGTGCTGCTTCGGCTGCGCGAGTAGCGCGAGCGCCTCATCGAGCGTCACCGTCAGGAGCTTCTCCTCGCTCTCGAGCGAGCGGGTGTCCGAGCCGCGTTTGAGAAACGGGCCGAACTTGCCGTTCGAGACGACGATCTCCTCGCCCGTCCCTGGGTCGGTGCCGACGGTTCGCGGCAGCGAGAGGAGGGGCAACACCTCCTCGAGGGTCACCGCTTCCGGCAGCATCGACTTGAAGAGCGAGGCCGTCTTCGGCTTCTCGCCGTTCTCGGCCTCCTCGGTGACATAGGGGCCGTAACGGCCGTTCTTCACGGACACCGCCCGGCCGGTCTCCGGATTCACCCCGAGCTCGCGCTCGTCCGACTTCTGCGAGAGGAGCTCTTCGGCCTTGCTCACCGTGAGCTCGTCGGGGGCGATCTCGTCGGAGATCGTGACTCGCTCGCCGTTGCGCTCGATGTAGGGACCGTAGCGGCCGACGCGGAGCTCGATCCCGTCGCCGATCTCGATCGTGTTGATCTGGCGGGCGTCGATCTCGGCGAGGTCCGAGACGAGCGCCTTCAGCCCTTCGTCGTCGGGATTGCCGCCGAAGTAGAAGCGTCGCAGCCACGCGGTGCGCTCCTCGTCGCCCGAGGCGATCCGGTCGAGGTCGTCCTCCATCAGCGCCGTGAACTCGTAGTTCACGAGGCGGCCGAAGTGCTGCTCGAGCAGGTTCGTGACGGCGAACGCGAGGAACGTCGGGACGAGCGCCTGGCCGACCTTTCTGATGTAGCCGCGCTCGAGGATCGTGCCGAGGATCGAGGCATAGGTGGACGGGCGGCCGATGCCGCGCTCCTCGAGCGCGCGGACGAGCGTGGCCTCGGTGTACCGGGCCGGTGGCGTCGTCGAGTGCGACTCCGGTTCGAGCGCCGTGGCGCTGAGCGCATCGCCCTCGGCGAGTGGGGGCAGACGGCGCTCCTCCTCGTCGGCGGCGACGGCCTCGTCGCGGCCCTCTTCGTAGGCGAGCATGAACCCGCGGAACGTGATCACGGTGCCGGCGGTGCCGAATTCGGCATCGCGGCCGTCGCTCGCGGTCGCGCCGACCTTGACCGAGACGGTCTCGCCACGGGCGTCGGCCATCTGCGAGGCGACGGTGCGCTTCCAGATCAGGTCGTACAGGGCCGCCTCGTCGCGCTCGACCTCGGCCCGGACGGAGTCGGGGGCACGGAAGCTGTCGCCGGCCGGGCGGACCGCCTCGTGTGCCTCCTGCGCGTTCTTCACCTTGCGGTTGTAGTGGCGCGGGGCCTCCGGGACCGAGTCGGCGCCGTAGAGCGTGGTCGCGGCGGAGCGCGCGGCCGCGATCGCAACCTCGGCGAGCGAGGTCGAGTCGGTGCGCATGTAGGTGATGTAACCGTTCTCGTAGAGGCGCTGGGCAACGCGCATCGTGTGCTGCGCCGTGAAGCGGAGCTTGCGGCTCGCTTCCTGCTGCAGCGTCGAGGTGATGAAGGGGGCGGCGGGCCGCCGCGTGTACGGCTTGCGCTCGACCGAGCGCACCGTGAACTCGACCGCTTCGAGCCCTGCCGCCAAGGAGCGCACCGCTCCTTCGTCGAGCTGCACCGCACCCTCGGTCTGGAGCGTGCCGTTGCGGGCGAAGTCGCGGCCCTGTGCGACCCGTTGGCCGTCGACCGCGGTGAGTCGGGCTTCGAAGGCACCGGGCACGAACGTGCCGACGATGTCCCAGTACTCAGCGGCCCGGAACTCGATTCGCTCGCGCTCGCGCTCGACGACGAGGCGTGTCGCGACCGACTGGACGCGGCCCGCGGAAAGGCCCTTCATCACCTTCCGCCAGAGAACCGGCGAGACCTCGTAGCCGTAGAGGCGGTCGAGGATGCGGCGGGTCTCCTGCGCATCGACGAGCCGGTCGTCGATGTCGCGGGTCTCGCCGAGCGCACGCTCGATCGCCGGCTTCGTGATCTCGTGGAAGACCATCCGCTTGACGGGCACCTTCGGCTGGAGGACCTCGACGAGGTGCCAGGCGATCGCCTCGCCTTCGCGGTCTTCGTCCGTCGCGAGCAGGAGCTCGTCGGCGTTCTTCAGCTTCGCCTTCAGGTCGGTGACGACCGATTTCTTTTTCGGGTCGACGACATAGAGCGGCTCGAACTCGTGATCGACGTTCACGCCGAGGCGCGCCCACGGCTCCTGCTTGTGTTCGGCCGGAACCTCGGTCGCGTTGTGCGGCAGGTCGCGGATGTGGCCGATCGACGACTCGACCATGTAGTCCTTGCCCAGGTAGCCGGCGATCGTCTTGGCCTTCGCCGGGGACTCGACGATGACCAGGCGGCGGCCGCTCGGTTTTCCGGTCTTGGTGGTTTTTAGGGATTGAGCCATTTCTGCGGCGCCACTGTAGCCGGGCTGTCGGGGTACGCGATACTCGCCTGTTGTGACAAGTCCTTCCCAGACGGGCGTATTGCTTGCGATCGACGGCGACTCGCTGGCGCACCGCGCCTACCATGCGCTGCCGAAATCGATCCGCGGCGCGGGCGGCCGCCCGGCAAATGCGCTGGTCGGCTTCGGCAACTTCCTGCTACGGCTGTGGGAGTCGGAAGGGCCCGTCTCCGTCGCCGTCGGCTGGGACACGCTCGACACGCCGACATATCGAAACGACGCGCTGCCGGAGTACCAGACCGGCCGCGTCTTCGAGGACGCGATCGTGGAGCAGCTCTCGGTCTTGCCGGCACTCGTCGAGTCGTTCGGCTTCGTCGCGGCGAAGGCGGCAGGGTTCGAGGCCGACGACTTCCTGGCCGCCGCGGCCGCCGGCTGGTCGGGGCCGGTGCTCGTTGCGACCTCGGACCGGGACGCGTTCCAGCTCGTCTCCGATCGAGTCACGGTGCTGCAGCCGGTGAAGGGCGTCAGCGAGCTGGCCCGGATCGGGCCGGCGCAGGTGCGCGAGCGCTACGGAGTCGATCCGGAGCAGGTGCCGGACTTCATCGCGCTGCGGGGCGACTCGTCGGACCGGATCCCGGGCGCGCCCGGGATCGGCCCGAAGTCGGCGGCGAAGGTGCTCGGCGCATTCGGGACGCTCGAGGCGGCGCTCGAGGCCGGCAAGTTCGAGTCGCTTGCCGACGATCTTCGCCTCTACCGCCGGATCGCGACGATGGACGCCGGGGCCCCGCTGCCCAGGCTCGCGGAGACGCCGCCCGACTGGGCCCGCGCCGAGGCGTTCGCGCGCGAGCTCGGCGTGAACGGGTTGGCGCGTCGCATCGCCGAGCGCGCGTAGCGGTGGAGGTCGTCAGCCATGCCGACTTTGCCCGGCTCCACCCGACCGGTGGCCACCCCGAGTCGCAGGCGCGGATCGAGGTGCTGCACGAGCGGTTCCCGTTCGTCGAATGCCGACCGGCGTCCGAGGAGGACGTGCTCCGCTGCCACACCGAAGCGCTCGTCGAGAGGATCCGCTCGGCGCCGGGTTGGCTCGACTCGGACACGATCTGCACCGCAACGACCTTCGACGCGGCGCTCCTCGCCGCGGGGGCTGCGATCGAGGCGGTGCGGCTCGGCGGGTTCGCGCTTGCCCGGCCGCCGGGGCATCACGCCGAGCCCGGCCGGGCGATGGGGTTCTGCATCTTCGACTCGATCGCGATCGCGGCGCGGTGGGCGCAGGCCGAGCTCGGGCTCGGGCGGATCTCGATCCTCGATTGGGACGTGCATCACGGGAACGGGACGCAGGCGATCGTCGGCGACGACCCCACGATCCTCTTCGTGTCATTGCACCAGTGGCCGTTCTACCCGGGATCCGGCGGGCCGGGCGAGCAGGGAGAGACACTCGTGAACCTGCCGCTGGCCGCCGGCACGAGGGACGAGGGCTACCTCGAGGCGTTCGGGAAGGCCGCGAGCGCCGTCGAAGCCTTCGAGCCCGAGCTGCTGCTCGTCTCCGCCGGATTCGATGCACACCGGGACGATCCGCTCGCCGAGCTCGAGCTGTCGACCGAGGTCTTCGAGGAGTTGGCCCGGCGTGCGTCGAGGCTTGCACCGCGCGTCGCCGCGGTGCTCGAAGGGGGGTACAACCTCGACACGCTGCCCGACCTCGTCGGCGCGGCGCTCGCCGGATTCGGTTAGAGGCTGCGAGAGGCGCGGCGCGGTCGCGCGGCGAGAAAAAACCGGGGTCAGGTAACGCCTGAAAACGGCATGGGGAGAAAGCCCGAATTGGTGCTCCCAGCAGGGGGAAAACCGGGGACAGGCACTGGAACGAAAGTGTGACGAAATACCCCCGCCCTCGGCTCCAGCCGGCATGGTTGAAAACGACGACTGGGCGTGACGCGCCGCGGCGGCAGGCTAGCCGCGCGCTTCGGCCAGCTTCTCGAGCGCGTCGCGCCGCGACGAGACGCCGAGCTTCGCGAGCAGGTTCTTCACGTGCGAACGGACCGTGTGCTCCGAGATGAAGAGCCGCTCGGCGATCTCGTCGGTGCCGAGGTGCTGGTCGAGCAGCAACAGCACCTCGAGCTCGCGTGCGGACAGGCGCACGGCAATCGACTCGGGGACGACACCGTGCTGAAGCCCGCCCTCGCGCACCTGCTCGAGGAGGCGGCGGGCGACAGCGCCCGAGAGCGCGGCCTCGCCGTGGGCGACTCCCTGCAGGAACTCGACGATCCGTTCGGGCGGCTCGTTCTTCAGCAGGTAGCCGGCGGCGCCGAGCCGGATCGCGGTGAGCAGGTTCGTGTCGTCCTCGGCCGCCGTGAGGACCACCACCGCCGTCTCGGGGGCTGCCTCGCGCACCTTCGGAAGAGCGGTGAGGCCGTCCATCTCGGGCATCGTCAAGTCGAGGACGACCAGATCCGGCAGGAGCTCGCCGGCGAGAACGATCGCCTCGGCCCCGCCCACGGCCAGCGCCACGACCTCGAAGCCGTTCGCGGTGAGGAGCCCCGCGAGTGCCTCCCGCGTCAGCGGATGGTCGTCAACGATCAGCACCCGCGTATTCATGCCCGCCGCCGATTGTGCCGATACCCGGACCAATGCGCCAAGGCGCACGCAGAGATACCTTCGAGACGTTCCTCTCGGGCGAGGTGGTGCTCGTCTCGCTGCTCGGCGCCGCGCTCGCCCTGTTCCTGACGAAGCCGAGCCTGCGCGTGCCGTACGACCTGCCGCAGCTACGGGTCGTGCTCACCTCGCTGTACGCGGTGGGGGCGGGGCTGCTGGCGCTCCTGACCGCAATCCGGTTCACCGTGGAACAGCGCCGGTTCGACCTGCTCCTGAGCTGCGGGTTCACCCTGATCTCGTTGTCGTGGATCGTCTTCGCCGTCTGGCCCGCCGTGGCCGAGCGGACGGAGGACGGCGTCGAGCCGTGGGGCTGCCTCGGCGGTGTGCTCGCCGGCTGGGCGGTGATCGCCTGCGCGCCGTTCGTGCGGGGAGGAGTCGAGCGCACGGGCACCGATCTCGTCGAGGCGTTCTTTGCGGTGGCGATGGGGCTCTTCGCGATCTGGTGGCTGACGCAGCGGCTCGGCCTTCACGATCTCAACGACTCGCGCGAGGCACGGGGCGTCGCGCTTGCTGCGACCGCGCTCCTGAACCTCGGTGCCGTCGTCGGGTTTGCGGATCGTTACCGGCGGCGCGGCGAGGATCTCGACCGCTGGCTCGCGCTCGGCGCGACCCTGACCCTCTTTGCGTCGATCGACCTGCTCTTCGAGCCCGTGGCGGCTGTGCGGTACGTCACGCAGGGCGACTTCCTGCGCCTCTTCGCCTACGTCGTGCTCGTGATCGGTGTGTGCCGGGCGATCCTCGCCTCCGAGCTCGGCCGCGCCGTCGCCGAGGAACGCGGCCGGGTCGCGCGCGAGATCCACGATGGGCTTTCGCAATATCTGTTCGCGATCTCGACGCACGCCGCGATGATCGAGGCCGGTGCCAGCGTCGAGGAGACCGTGCCGAAGCTCCGCGACGCCGTTCAGGCGGCCCAGACCGAGGCGCGCTTCGCGGTGCTCGCGCTCTCGTCGGCAGCCGGTCGTGCCCCGTTCGATGCGGCGCTCAGGCGCTATGTCGACTTCCTGACTGCAGACGGCGAGCTCGAGGTGGAGCTCGAGATCGACGGCGAGGTCGACCTTGCGCCCGACGAGCAGATCGAGGTGTTCCGCATCGTGCAGGAGGGCCTCGCGAACGTCCGCCGGCACGCGCAGGCGCGCCGGGCCTGGGTCACGATCGGGCTGCGCGGCGGCGACCGGCTCGTCACGATCCGCGACGACGGCACCGGGTTCGCGCCGGGGATCGATGCCGCGGCGCAGGGGCTCGCGAACATGCGCCAGAGGGCGACCGCGATCGGCGGCGCCTTCACGCTGAAGTCCTCACCCGGCCGCGGCACCGCGGTCGAGCTCGTGCTTCGCCCGTGACGGCGCGGCGAGGGCGAGGGTCGGGAACGGCCGCACCCTCGTCACCGCTCAGGTGGTTTTTCGACCGCTACTGACCGAAGTTCACGCAGGCGGCGCAGTCCCAGTTGATCGTGTCGCCCCTCGCCCAGGCGAAGCCGCCTGCGGTGGCATAGGCCGCGATCGTGGTCTTGCCGGGAGTCGCGGCAACGAGCAACGAGTCGGTGCTCGTCGAGGCCTTCAGGGCGCGGATCGCGCCCCCGAGCGAGTAGAAGATCTCGCCCTGCCCATAGCCGATCATCTGCGCCTTCGCGGGCAGGGGGACGGTCCGGGTCGTGGTGCCCTTGCGGATCTGGACGGACGATCCGTCCTGGACGACGACCCCCGCCGGGGCCAGGTAGAGCCCGGTGAGCTCACCGGGGGAGTACGTGTAGCTCTGCACGACCCGGCCCGAGTGCGAGAGGAGATCGAGGACGCCGTTCGAGAGGAAGGCGGCGACCTCGCTGCCGTTCGGCCCGAGGCCCGAGGCGAGCAGCTTCACGGGAGCAGGAGCCGTCCACTTGAAGATCGCGGCGCCGTTGTCGCCGAGGAAGGTCAGGTTCGCGTTGACCGCATAGGGCACGCCGCCCTGCATCCCCTGCCCGACGACGATCGGCGAGGGCAGGTCGACGTCCTGCTCGACGAACGCGAGCTGCTTCGGCTTCGTCTTCGTGCGTGTCGCGGTGAAGAGCTGCCAGTCGCGCAGGTTGCCGCCCGCGTACTGGATCCAGAGGGAGCGTCCTGCCGACATTGCGACCGCGGAGATCCCGTCGCCGGTGCTCGGGCCTTCGACGCAGGGCTCGTTCGTTGCCTTGCCGAACCGCCACTTGCCGATCGAACCGCCGGCGGTGTGCCAGATGAAGGCGTGCGCGCAGTCGCTCTTCGATTTGTTGTCGGCTACCGCGTAGGTGACCGAACGGCCGGTCACGGAAAGCGCAACGATCTGGGCGCCTTCGGCTCTCGTGCGACCGGGCTTTGTGACGCCCTGCGCGCCACCGGCCGCCGTCGCTGCGAGCAGCCCTGCCGCCAGAACGAGCAACGCCTTCACCTCCGAACTATCGCAGGGAGAGCCGGGAAGCCGCGGTTAGCTTTCGGTAAGAGGGCGGTGAAGTGGAACGGCTTCCCGGGCCTCGACGAAGCCGTCGACCGCGAAGTCGAGGTCGGCGAGCGTGTGCGCGGCCGACATCTGCGTTCGGATCCGCGCCGTGCCGCGCGGGACGACCGGGAAGGAGAAGCTGACCGCATAGATCCCGAGCTCCGCGAGCTTCTCGGCGAACCGGGCGGCGGTGAGCTCGTCGCCGACCATCACCGGCACGATCGGGTGCTCGCCGCGCAGGATCTCGAACTCCAGCGCGGTCATGCGGTTGCGAAAGTGGGTCGTGTTCTCGCGCAGGCGGTCACGAAGCTCGTGCGAGCTCTCGATCAGGTCGAGCGCCGCGAGGCTCGCCGCGACGACGGGCGGGGCGAGGCTGTTCGAGAAGAGATAGGGCCGCGAGCGCTGGCGCAGGAGCTCCACGATCTCCTTGCGGCCCGCGGCGTACCCGCCGCTCGCGCCGCCGACAGCCTTTCCGAGCGTGCCCGTGAGGATGTCGATCCGGTCGATCACGCCGTGATGCTCGGGCGTCCCGCGGCCGCCGGGACCGACGAAGCCCACCGCGTGGGAATCGTCGACCATGACCAGGGCGTCGTGACGCTCCGCGAGATCGCAGATCGTGTCGAGGTGGGCAAGGTAGCCGTCCATCGAGAAGACGCCGTCGGTCGCGATCAGCCGCCGGCGCGCGCCTTTCGCGTCGACGAGCCGCGCTTCGAGCTCGTCCATGTCCCCGTTCGCGTACCGCAGCCGCTGGGCCTTGCAGAGGCGGATCCCGTCGATGATCGAGGCATGGTTGAGCTCGTCCGAGATCACGGCGTCCTCATCCGAGAGGAGCGCCTCGAACAGGCCGCCGTTCGCGTCGAAGCACGAGGAGAAGAGGATCGTGTCGTCGGTTCCGAGGAACGCGGAGAGCCGGTTCTCGAGCTCCCGGTGGAGCTTCTGGGTGCCGCAGATGAATCGCACGGAGGCCATCCCGTAGCCCCAGCGATCGAGCGCATCGCGTGCGGCATCGATCACCCCCTCGTGGTTCGCAAGCCCGAGGTAGTTGTTCGCGCAGAGGTTCAGCATCTCCCCGCGCCCTTCGACCTCGACATGCGCGCCCTGAGGGGTCGTGATCACGAGCTCGGACTTGTAGGTGCCGGCCTCGCGTAGACCGGCGAGAGTCTCGATCAGCTCGTCACGAAGGGCGTCGTACATCGCCTAGACGGTACCCGCGGCTGAGGCCCTTCACAGGTCGCTGGCTTCGGCCCAGTCGAGGATGACCTTCCCCGACCGGCCCGAGCGGGCCACGGCGAACGCCTCCTCGAAGTCCCGGTAGGAGAAGCGGTGCGTGATCACGGGGCTGATGTCGAGGCCGGACTCGACCATCACGCTCATCTGGTACCAGGTCTCGTACATCTCCCGGCCGTAGATGCCCTTCACGGTCAGCATGTTGAAGATCAGCGGGTTCAGGTCGAGCGTCATCGGCTCGGACGGGATCCCGAGCAGGGCGATCCGGCCGCCGTGGGCCATGTTCGCGAGCATCGTACGGAGCGCCTCGGGGCTGCCGGACATCTCGAGGCCGATGTCGAACCCCTCGGTCAGCCCGAGTTCCCCCTGCACTTCGCCGAGGTCGCGCTCGCGCGGATCGACGGCGAGCGTCGCGCCCATCCGTCGGGCGAGTTCGAGACGGTAGGGGTTCAGGTCGGTGACGGCGATGTGGCGCGCGCCTGCGTGCCGGGCGACGGCGACCGCCATGCAGCCGATCGGGCCGGCGCCGGTCACGAGCACGTCCTCCCCGAGCACGGCGAACGAGAGCGCCGTGTGGACGGCGTTTCCGAATGGGTCGAAGATCGCGGCAACGTCCTCGTCGATCCCCGGCCAGTGGTGCCAGATGTTCGTCATCGGGAGCGAGACGAGCTCGGCGAAGGCGCCCGGGCGGTTCACGCCGAGACCGATCGAGTGCGCGCACAGATGCCGCCGGCCCGCCATGCAGTTGCGGCAGCGGCCGCAGACGACGTGGCCCTCGCCGCTGACGAGATCGCCGACTGCGAAATCGCTCACGTTCGACCCGAACGCGACCACCTCGCCGACGAACTCGTGGCCGACGACCATCGGAACGGGGATCGTCTTCGCCGCCCAGTCGTCCCACTCGTAGATGTGAAGGTCGGTGCCGCAGATGCCGGTCTTGTGCACGCGGATCAGGACGTCGTTGATCCCGATCTCGGGCTCGGGCACGTTCTCGAGGCGAAGCCCTTCGGCGGCCTCGGCTTTGACGAGCGCGCGCATCGCGGTCACGCTACCTCGTCGTAGCAGGGCGATTGGTATGTTCGTCTCCGTGACCGTCCGGCCTGGCCTTGGGACGGTCGCACGCGAATGGGGGCGGATCGGCTGCATCGGCTTCGGCGGGCCGCCCGCCCACATCTCGCTCCTCCGGCAGCTCTGCGTGGACGAACGCGGCTGGATCGAGTCCGACGAGTTCGAGGACGCAATCGCCGCCTGCAATCTCCTGCCGGGCCCCGCTTCGACCCAGCTCGCGATCTTCTGTGCCTGGCGCGTTCGCGGCCGGCCGGGGCGCTCGCCGGCGGTCTCTGCTTCATCCTCCCGGGTCTCGTCGTGATCCTGGCCTTGGCTGCGCTCTTCCTCGCCGGCTCGCCGCCGCGGTGGGTTCGCGGCGCCGGCGCCGGAGCGGGCGCCGCCGTGGCGGCGGTCGCAGTGCGGGCCGGCTGGAGCCTCGTCCCCGAGAGCCGGCGGCGTGCCGCGAGCGGGGCCCGCTGGATCGTCTACGTTCTCGCCGGTGGAGCTGCGAGCGCCACACTCGGGCCGTGGGTCGTGCTCGTTCTCCTCGGGTGCGGGCTCCTCGAGCTGATCATCCGGCGTGGCGGCTCATTCCCGGCGCTCGCCCTGCTCGTCCCGGCGGCCGGTGCGAGCGGCGGCCTGCTCGCGCTCTCCTGGGTCGCGTTCAAGGTCGGCGCGCTCTCCTACGGCGGAGGCTTCGTGATCATCCCGATCATGCAGGCCGACGCCGTCGACCACTACCACTGGATGACCTCCGGCCAGTTCCTCAACGCCGTCGCGCTCGGGCAGGTGACCCCCGGCCCGGTCGTGCTGACCGTCGCCGTCGTCGGGTACGCGGCGGCGGGCATCGGCGGCGGTCTCCTCGCCACGCTTGTCGCGTTCTCGCCCTCGTTCGCGTTCGTGCTCCTCGGGGCCACTCGCTTCGACCGCTTGCGCGTGAATCGGAGTGCCGCCGCGTTCCTCGGCGGAGCCGGGCCGGCTGCGATCGGTGCGATCCTCGGTGCCGCGGTCCCCCTCGCACGCGCCCTCTCGGTGACGTGGCAGTACGCGGTGCTCGCGGCCGCCGCGGCGCTGCTGTTCGTGCTCCGGCGCAGGCCGGTGACGACGCTCCTCCTCGCCGGCGCGGCAGGCGTCGTCGTCGCACTCGCGGGCGGGCGCCTTCCGATTTGAGCCCCCGGTGGATAGAGTCGCGCCATGTCGTGGCTCTTCATCGTCGTCATCGTCGTGATCGTCCTGATCGGGCTCTGGGTCGTGCTGCTCTACAACGGCCTGATCCGGAAGCGCAACCGCGTCGACAACGCCTGGGCGCAGGTCGAGGTTCAGCTCAAGCGCCGGCACGACCTCGTCCCGAATCTCGTCGCGACCGTGCAGGGGTATGCCGCCCACGAGCGCGGGACGTTCGACTCGGTGACCCAGGCGCGCGCGGCCGCGACCTCGGCTCAGGGCCCGGCTCAGGCCGGTGCGGCCGAAGGGATCCTCGGTCAGGCGATCGGCCGGCTGTTCGCGGTCGCCGAGGCCTATCCCGAGCTGAAGGCGAACCAGAACTTCCTCGACCTCCAGGCTCAGCTGAAGGACACCGAAGACAAGATCGCGGTCTCGCGGCAGGTCTACAACGACACGGTACTGACGTACAACAACGGCATCCAGACGTTCCCCGCAGTCGTGCTCGCAGGAATGCTCGGGTTCGCGAAGCGCGACTCCTTCGAGATCGACGACGGCGACAGTGCGGCTCCCACGGTCAGCTTCCCATCCGCGCCGGCCACGTCCGCTTCACCCGCAGCACCGGCACCGGAGCCGACCGGTGACGCCCCGAGCGCGTAGCGCCGCCGTCCTTCTCGCCGCCGTTGCAGCGGCGCTCCTGCTCTCGGGCGCGGCAGAGGCGAAGTCCTACACGCTGCCCCAGGCGGCCGTGTCGGTGCAGATGGCCTCGAACGGGGCGCTTCTCGTGGACGAGCACATCGAGTACTCGTTCGACGGACCGTTCTCGGGCGGCTACCGCGAGATCCCGCTCACCTCCGGCGAGACGATCTCGCGCGTCCAGGTGCTCGAGAACGGGCAGCGCTACCGGCCGGGCGGCTGCACCGACCTCGGCTGCGCCGATGCTCCGGGAACCTACGGGGTCGCCCATCTCGACGGCAAGGTCAGGATCGTCTGGCACTACAGCGCGCTCGACGAGAACCGGACGTTCGAGATCCGCTACAGGCTGAGCGGCCTCGCGGTCGCCTACCACGACGTGGTCGACGTGAACCTCGACGTCTGGGGCAGCGAATGGGGCGTCGGTCTCGACCAGCTCACCTCGACCCTCTCGGCGCCCGGCAAGATCGTGCGCGCTTGGGGGAGCCCGGTGTACGTGCGAGGAGACGTGCGGCTTGCCGGAACCAAGGTCTTGCTGCGGGCCCAGGACGTGCCGGCGCACCAGTTCGTCGAGCTCCGCGCCCTCGTCCGCCGCTCGGCATTCACCTCCACGACCGGGATGCGGGTCGCGTCCGGGAACGGCCTGAAGAAAATCGTCGGCGAGGAGACCGCGAACGCCGCCGCGCTCGAGCGCGACCACGCCAAGGTCGAGCACGCGCTCCATCACCCGCTCCGCTACGTGCTGTACCTGCTCGTGTTGGGGATCGTCCCGGCGCTCGTGATCGTGCTCCTCGTCTACTGGTTCTTCGGGCGGGAGCCGAAGACGGGCTACGACCGCGAGTACGAGCAGGAGCCTCCGACCGACACCCAGCCCGCGCTCGTGCCGACGCTCCTGCGCCAGGGCGGAGACGCCGGGTCGTTCGAGTTCACCGCGACGCTCTTCGACCTGATCCGCCGGGGCGTCTACAGCTCGAAACCGGTCACGACAGAGCGCTCGACCTGGGGTGGTTTGCGGAAGGAGGAGATGTCCGACCTCGAGATCTCGACCGGAACGCCCGACGCGATGACGAACTACGAGCAGGATGTCGCAGCGGTCGTGAACGGCGTGATCGGCAGCGGCTCCGAGCGGCTCTCGAACTTCCGGGAGCAGATCACGGCGCACCGGAGCTCGATGAGCCCGCGCTTCACCTCGTTCAAGTCGGACGTCGCAAGCGAGGTGAAGCGCCGCCGCTGGTTCCTCGGCGCCGGGATCGTGCCGCTTGCCTTCGCGGCGCTCGTGTTCATCGGCGTCGCGATCGGCTGCTGGGTCGTGGCCGCGTCGCGCTGGCGGCCCGTCTACGTCCGCTGGAGCGATGTCGTGCTGATCGGGCTCGGCGTCTCCGCCGCGATCAACATCGTGATCGTGGCGGTTGCGATCGGTCATCGCCGACTCTGGAAGCGCTGCACCGCCGCCGCCGCCGCCGAGGCCCAGCGCTGGGAGGCCTTCCGCCGCTATCTCACCGACTTCCCGCGGCTCCAGGACGCTCCGCCCGCCACGCTCGCGCTCTGGGAGAAGTATCTCGTGTACGGGATCACGTTCGGTATCGCCGAGCGCGTGCTCCAGGCGGCGCATGTGGCGATGCCGGAGGCGCTCGCGCAGCAGTCGTCGATCTTCTGGATCTCGCCCGGCGGGAACCTTGGCGGCGGGGCGAGCTCACTCGCGATCGGCGACCTCGCCTCGGGCTTTGGCTCGGCCCTCGCGCCGCCGTCCTCCGGCTCGGGAGGTTTCGGGGGAGGCTTCTCCGGAGGGGGAGGCGGCGGCGGTGGGGGCGGCGGCGGGGGTGCCTGGTAGAGGGCGTTACGGCTTGATGTTGTGGTTGTGCCGGAAGACGTTGTCCGGGTCGTAGCGCCTTTTCAGCTCGAGCAGGCGGTCGTAGTTCGGGCCGTAGGCGCCGCGAATCGCGTCTGCTCCCTGGTCGTCGCCCAGGTAGTTGAGCCAGCGGCGCTCGGTCAGGTTCTCGCCCAGGGCCGCGTGGGTGTCCTTCGTCCACGTGATGTTGGCCTCGTTGTCGGCCGGGTCGCGCCAGACGGTCGGGAGCAGCAGGTTCCAGCCTTCCTGGCGGTGTGGGACGGCGGTGCTCTCGACCGGAACCCGGCAGACCGCACCGTGGAAATGCTCGAACAGGATCGTGCTGTGTGACGGGATCGTTTCGAACCGCTCGAGCGCCGTATCGATCAGGCTGTCCGTCAGCCCGGTCGTGAAGCTCGAGAGCCAGTAGTTGAGCAGCCCCTTCGGGTACTCGGCGTCGAGGATCGTGTTCATGATCGGGTAGGGCATCGGCCCGACCTGGGCGACGAGCGGCGAGCCGAATGCCTTGAAGGGCGCGAGCTCGCGTTCGGCCTCTTCGGGTGTGCCCGTGTGGAAGACGATCATCCCGGCGATCTTGTGCCCCGTACCGTCGGGGGCATGAGCGAGCGCCGCGAAGACGGTGAGATCGTCGGAGGCCGACGCGACGGCATCGCGGTAGAAGCGGAGCATCTCGCCTGCCGCCTCGAGCGGATGGGCGATCAGGCCGCCCGTGACCATCGTCAGCGGGTGGAGCTCGAACTGGAGCGAAGCGGCGATCCCGAAGTTGCCGCCGCCCCCTCGCAGCGCCCACATCAGGTCGGGATCCGACTCGCCGGTCACGTTCGCGACGCTGCCGTCGGCGGTGACGAGCTCGACGCCGGTCAGGTTGTCGGCCGCGAGGCCGTACTTCGCCATCAGCCAGCCGAGCCCGCCGCCCAGCGTCAGGCCGGCGACGCCGGTGGTCGAGATCGCGCCGCCGGTGGTGGCGAGCCCGTGGAGGGCCGTCTCGCGATTGAACTCGTTCCACAGCGTTCCCCCCTGGACGCGGACTGTCTTCGCGACCGGATCGACGTGGATGCCCTTCATCGGTGAGAGATCGACCATGAGCGCGTCGTCGACCACTGCGCGGCCTGCCACGTTGTGCCCTCCGCCGCGCACGGAGAGCTCGAGCCCTTCCGCGCGGCCATGTTTCACCGCATCCGCGACGTCTGCGGTGTTGCGGCAGCGTGCGATCAGGGCCGGTCTGCGGTCGATCAGCCCGTTGTGGATCAGCCGAGCCTCCTCGTAGTCGGCGTCTGCCGGGTCGAGGACGGTGCCCGAGAATCCTCCGCGAAGTGCTTCGAGACTTTCGCCTGCCGTTGTTGCCACGATTGCCTCCTCGGTGGGTGTTGCCGAAGTCTAGGTTGGCGACATGGCGGGCGGCAAGGGGATAGCCTTCGCCGGTGGCCGGCGACGGCTATCCAGGGCAGGTTCGGCTGGCTGAGCTCGTGGCGGCTCTCTCGCTTGGAGTCGATCTCGGCTTCGGGCAGCCGATGGAGCACGTGCTGCGGCAGTGCCTGATCGCGCTGCGGCTCGCCGAGCGGGTTGGGCTCGACGAGGAGGAACGGGCGGTTGTCTACTACACCGCACTGCTCGTGAACGTCGGCTGTCACGCCGACGCCTACGAGCAGGCGAGGTGGTTCGGAGACGACATCGCGCTGAAGTCCGGGAAGTACGACCACGAGTTCCGGAGCGCGCGGGCGGCGATGGCGGCGATGCGCCTGATCGGATCCGGCAACCCGCCGCTGCACCGGTTTCGGGTCGCGGTCGAGTTCGCGGTCTCCGGCCACCGGGAGCTCGACGGGATGATCGAGAGCCACACGGCGCTCGCACGGCTTCTTGCGGAGCAGCTCGGCCTCTCGGCCGGCGTTCGCGACGCACTCGGGGCGGCCTACGAGACGTGGGACGGCCGCGGCTGGCCGGGCGAGCTCGAGGGCGCGGAGATTCCCGTCGCGGCAAGGGTCGCCGGTCTCGCGGAGTTCGTCGAGGTCGCCCACAGGATGGGCGGCGTGGGGGCGGCGGAGGCGCTCGCGCGGGGGCGTTCCGGCACGCAGTTCGACCCCGACCTCGCCGAGCACGTCTGCGCGGGCGGGGAGATGCTCTTCTCCGACCTGGACTCCGTCGGGACGTGGGATGCCGTGATCGCGGCCGAGCCTGCGCTCGGAGTCGTGCTCGTCGGCGAGCAGATCGACGAGGCACTGCTCGCGATCGCCAACTTCGTCGACCTGAAGTCGCCGTACACGCTCGGCCATGCCGCAGCCGTGGCGGAGCTGACGGCGGATGCTGGTGAGCGGGCCGGGCTCGGTCCGGCCGAGGTGTCGACACTACGGCGGGCTGCCCTCGTCCACGACCTCGGCCGGCTCGGCGTCTCGAACGCGATCTGGGACAAGGACGGGCCGCTCGGCGCCGGAGAGTGGGAACGGATCCGGCTTCACCCCTACCTGACCGAACGCATGCTGCATTCTTCGCCCACGCTCGCGCCGCTCGGGTCGATCGTGGTTCAGCACCGCGAGCGTCTCGACGGCTCGGGCTACCCGCACGGTCTCTCGGGCGCGGCGATCTCGCGTCCCGCGCGGATCCTGGGGGCGGCGGATGCCTACCAGGCGATGCGGGAGCCTCGGCCGTACCGCCCTGCGAGGCCGCCGGAAGAGGCCGCGGACGAGCTTCGTGCCGAGGTCAAGGCGGGGCGCCTCGAAGGCGACTCGGTCGAGGCCGTCCTCGGTGCGGCGGGCCATCGCGTTGGGCGGCGCCGGGAGGGACCGGCGGGCCTCACCGCGCGGGAGGTCGAGGTGCTTCGGCTTCTTGCCCGCGGGTTGTCGAACAAGCAGATCGCGGCGCAGCTCGTGATCGCCCCGAAGACCGCCGGCAACCACGTCGAGCACATCTACGCGAAGATCGGCGCCTCGACCCGCGCCGGCGCGAGTCTCTTCGCGATGCACCACGGCCTGCTGCCCGACGAGGAGCCAAAGATGAGGCAAACGCCCCATGCCGTTTTCGATGCCCGGCCCTAGCCTGGTCTCAATCGAGCAAGGGGGCCGAAATGCCAGGTCTTTCCAAGCAGACGGCGGCAAACGTCGAGCACCATGGGCCGGTCGAGGACCGGCACGAGGACATCGACGAGATGACGGTGAACTTCCTCAGCTTCGGGATCGACATCGACGGGACCCCGCTTCTGAAGGGGCTCCCCGACGACCGCTGCCCGTGCCCGCACTGGGGCTATGTGACGAAGGGCAAGCTCACCTACCGCTTCGCGCGATCGTGAGGAGACGTTCCAGGCGGGCGACGCGTTCTACGTCCCTCCGGGACACATCCCGATCTTCGAGGCCGGCAGCGAGTTCGTGCAGTTCAGCCCGAAGGACGAGCTGAAGGCCGTGGGCGAGGTGATGGAGCGGAACGCACGCGCGCTCCAGATGGTCTAAAAGCGCGGCGCGCACCTTCAATCGGCCGTGATCACGACGCTCGTTCTCGTCTCGCCGGGCGAAAGGAATGCCAGTAGCCGCTCGCCCTCGTCGGCGACCTCGGTCGCGGCCCGGCGGGCGAGCGGCGTGTACGGCGTCACGCGAAGCTCGGCTCCGGGGATGAGCTTCCAGGATGCGCGCATGAAGCCGTCGATCAGCACCGTGCCCTGGACGCCGCCGTTCCCGGGCGGGATCGGCGGCTTCCGCGTACCCTCGATCACCCGGGTGCGGTCGGCATGGGAGAGCAGGATGTTGTCGAACTCGGCGAGGAACCGCGGCGGCGCGGGCGTGCCCGGATCGGTCAGCGGCCCGTCCTCGACGTCGAAGAGCTCGCGGCCGTTCTCGTCGCGGAACGTCCGCAGTTCCGGGCGCAGGCGGTCGAGCAGCTCGCGTGCGCCGGTGAGGCCGGACCAGGTGGCGAAATCTGCGGCAGACGCGGGCCCGAAGGCCCTGAGGTAGCGCAGCACGACTGCCTCCGGTTCGAGGTCGGTCGCCGTGTCGCGGCCGAGCCAGACGTCGTGTGCGAGCCAGGTCGCCTGGCCGCGTTGTCCCCAGATCCCGCGCGGCGGCACCTGGACGGCGGGCACGAGCGCGGTGACGGCGTAGGCCAGCGCGAGCGGTTCGTGTGCCGGCCAGCGCTGTGCAAGGCGGCGGCCGAGCTCGACGCGTGTGAGCGGCTCGACGAGCAGCTTGCGGCCGGCAGCCGTCAACTCTGCGAGGTCGACGCCGTCGAGCCTGCGCGCCCAGACACTCGAGCCGAACCCGCGGGCGAGCGCCGGCTGTGCGAGCGCGCGAAGTGCGATCGAGTCCCTCGCGGTCACGAGGTGGACGGTTCCCCGCATCACCGGCATCCGCACGGTCCGCTTCTCGAGGAGCGCTTCTGCGAGCTCGGTCGGCTCGAACCCTTCGAGCCGCGACCAGAGCGCGACGTAGGGCGCATCGGGCGCCTGGCCCTGAAGCCCGACCAGATGCTCGATTGCCCCGAGCGCCGGAAGCTCGTGGCGCCGCAGGAGCAGTTGCCGCTCGAGGAGCGCGCGATTCAAGGCACGGGAAGTGAGTGTTGCCACGTCCGGGTAGGAAACCAGCGCCGTGGCAGCAGCGGGCCGACCAGGTCGCAAAGGCGGCCCCGAGCTGGTTCTGCGGCCGACCTGCAGCATCCACGCGTCGCAATCTAGAAAAGCGCCGACGGCAGTGGAGCGTGTCCCCGGGGCCGAGAGCGCCAAGGTCGGTGCGCGAGATTGCGCGTCAGCTGAGGAACGCTTCGAACGCCGTGCGCGAGCGACGAGACACCATAGAAAAAGCCCCGTTCGGCGTTTCCGCTTCCTGGGGCTTTTCCCGTAGCAGGCCTGTAAGCCGGATTCTGTCTTGGGTGGCCATCCCTCTTGGCAGCTACCCGGGCCCTGGGCGGGTCGCTTCATGCGGGCCCTGTTCGCCTTGCACCGGACGGGGTTTGGCTAGCCGCCGCGTCGCCGCGGTCGCTGGTGGGCTCTTACCCCACCTTTTCACCCTTACCTCCGGCGTTTCCGGAAAGAAACGTCACGCCGGAGGCGGTTTGTTTTCTGTGCCACTTTCCGTCGGCTTTCGCCCCCTGGCTTGCGCCAGCGTCCTACCCTGCGGTGTCCGGACTTTCCTCGAGCCGCCCCCGAAGCGGCGGCCCGCGGCCACCCGGCCTGCAGCTCCAATGATAGCCCGCGCTCTCCGTACCGTTGCCCGATGCGGATTCAGTCGCCGGTCGCGGCGGGAAGCTCGGAAGGGTCGTCGCGCCGGAGCGTCAGGGCCGCCGGGCACGCGATCGTCCAGCGTGCAGACCTTCCGAGCGTCACCGCCGGGCGCCTCGCCACGGTTGGGCGGACGGACAAGCGAGCCACGGGCTCCGCGCTCCCCGATGACGACCTACCCGGCCCAGGCGCCGAGGCCCATCTGTCCGCCCTCGCTTCCGACCAGCTCCAGCGCCGACTCCGGGCCGACGGCGGTGCCGCACTCCGGACAGAAGACGACGCCGGCGCGGGCGTGCATCACGAACTCGCCGCAGACGAGGCATTCCAGCGACGCGCCGCGCAGCAGCGCCGTGAGCTCCTGGTCGAGCGTGCGGGCGAACGGCTCGATGTTGCCGTCGATGCTCACGCTCACAGTTCCCTGAAGACCCCGACCACCCGCCCGAGGACCTGCACGTAATCGGCGTAGATCGGCTCGAGGGCGGCGTTCTCCGGCTGGAGGCGGATGCGGCCGTTCTCGCGGTAGAAGGTCTTGACCGTGGCCTCGTCGGCCGACTCGTCGGCGCCGGCGAGCGCGACGACGATCTCGCCGTTTCGCGCGTCCTGGGCCTGCTGGACGATCACGAGGTCGCCGTCGAGGATGCCTGCCTCGATCATCGACTCGCCTCGAACGCGGAGCAGGAAGTCGCCCCGGGTCGAGCGTGGGAAGGTCAGGTACTCCTCGATGTTCTGGTCGGCGAGCAGCGGCGCGCCCGCGGCGATCTCGCCGACGAGGGGGAGCTTGACCGACCGTGTCGTCGGCGACCGGCTCGGCCCGCTCGCGTCCGATCAGCTCGAGCGCTCGCGGCTTGGTCGGATCGCGGCGCAGCAAGCCCTGCGCGCTCGAGGTTCGCGAGATGTGCGTGGACGGTGGACGGCGAGGCGAGACCGACCTCGTCGCCGATCTCGCGCACGGTCGGGGGATAGCCGTGGCGGTCGACGTACTCGACGAGGAAGTTCCAGATCTGTTGTTGGCGGTCGGTGAGCATGGGCCTCCGTCTTTGGCGTACGCGCTGGGGCGGGTTTCGGGTGGCGGGCGGTCGAACGTGTGTTCGTCATCAGGGTAGAGAGTCCTGCGGACGGCGTCAACCTGTCCGCGTTGGGCGTACGGCCGGGCACGTACGATCGAGCACGTGGCGAGCTCAGGCCATTCGAGGCGTCCGCGTCCCCGCCGGCTCGAACGCCTTCCGGAGCAGTACTTCGGCGCGCTCGTCGGACGGGTCGCCGCCGCCGCGGCCGAGGGCGGGCCGCCGATCGTCGACCTCGGTCGCGGAAACCCCGAGCTCGGGCCGCCTCCGCACGTCGCCGCGGCGCTCGCCGAGGCGGCGGGCGAGCCCGAGTCCACGGCTACGCGCCGTTCCGCGGGCTGCCGGCGCTGCGCCGAGCGATCGCCGGCGCTACCGCACGCACTACGGCGTCGAGCTCGATCCCGACCGCGAGGTGGCCGTCGTCCCGGGCACGAAGACGGCGATCGTCGAGCTCGCACTCGCGCTGGCCGAGAGCGGCGACCGGATCCTGCTCCCCGATCCCTACTACCCCGACTACTCCTCGGGGATCGCGCTCGCCGGCGCCGAGCTCGGCCTCGTGCCACCTCGACCCGTCGGCCGGCTGGCAGCCCGACCTCGAGACGGCGCCGTCCGCGGCCGCGCTCTTCCTCAACTTCCCGTCGAACCCGTGCGCCGTCTGCGCCGCGCCCGGGACCTTCGAGGCGGCCGTCGAGTACGCGCGGCGCACCGGCACCGCTGTGATCCACGACGGCGGCCTACATGGACCTCGTGTTCGACGGCCGCAGCGCCGCGGAGCTTCCTCGAAACGCCCGGTGCGAAGGACGTCGGCGTCGAGCTCTGGTCGATGTCGAAGACCTACGGGATGGCGGGCTGGCGGATCGGATTCGTGCTCGGGAACGCCGAGATCGTCGAGCGGATCAACCTCTTGAACGATCATCTCCGCGTCGGGATCTTCGCTGCGTTCCAGCACGCGGCGATCGCCGCGCTCGAAGGGCCGCAGGACGAGCGTCGAGGCACGGCGCGCAGGCTACGAACGCCGCCGCGACCGGCTCGCCACCGTGCTGCCGGAGCCGCCGCTCTGCGAGGGCACGTTCTTCGTCTGGATCCGGCTGCCCGAAGGGTTGAGTGCCGAGCGCCTGCTCGTCGAGCACCGGGTCGCCGTCGCTCCCGGCGAAGGGTTCGGGCCTGCAGGCGCCGGCTGGGCGCGCCTCTCGCTCTCTGTCACCGATGAGCTGCTCGAGGCGGGGATCGAACGCCTCGCGCCCGTCTTCGCTGCGGCGCGCGCATGAAGATCGGGATCGTCGTCCCCTTCTCCTGGTCGTACTGGGGCGGGGTCGTCGAGCACGCCGAGAACCAGGCGGCGGCACTGCGCGACCGCGGGCACGACGTCCAGATCCTGATGGGGCACGATCCGCCCGGGCGGCTGACCCGGCTCCTGCATCCGCGCACCGGGCGGCACGGCGATCTGCCGGACGGGATCATCCCGATCGGCCGCTCCGTGGTCGTCCCGGCGAACGGCTCGCTCCCGAACATCGTCCTCTCGCCTCGCGCGATGCTCCGGATCCGGGACACCCTGACCGAGGAGCGATTCGACCTCGTCCACCTGCACGAGCCGATGACGCCGGTCGTCTGCGTCTCGACGCTCGCCTACGTCAAGTGCCCGGTCGTCGCGACCTGGCATGCCGCGGGCGACCTCGGTTGGATGCGCGGCGGGCTGAAGGTCTGGGGGTTCCTGATCGACCGGATCGACGCGAGGATCGCGGTGTCGCGGAGTGCTGCCGAGTCGGCCGAGCGCTGGCTCGGGACGGGGTTCGAGATCGTCCCGAACGGCGTCGTCGTCCCCGAGACTGCCGACCCGGAGAACCGGCTTCACCACGTCGTCTTCATCGGCCGCCACGACACGCGCAAGGGCCTGCCGGTGCTCCTTGCGGTCGTGGCCCGAGATCCGGCGGCGCACGGGCGCCCGGCTCCGGCTGATCGGGACGGACCCGCTGCAGTACCGGCTCCTGCACTCCCGCATGCGCTTCGACGAGGATGGAATCGACGTGCTCGGGATCATCCCCAACGCAGAACGCGACCACGAGCTTTCGACGGCCAAGCTCTTCGTCTCGCCCGCGCTCGGCGGGGAGAGCTTCGGGATGGTGCTCGTCGAGGCCTTCGCGATGGCGACCCCGGTGGTCGCCTCGAACATCCAGGGCTTCGCGGACGTGGCCGGGCCCGACGCTGCGACGCTCGTTCCGCCCGGGCGACGCGGCGGCGCTTGCGAACGCGGTGGTCGAGGTGCTCGGAGACGACGAGCGCCGGCTCGCGATGGCCCGGGCCGGGCGCGCGCTTGCCGTGGAGCGCTACGCGTGGCCGGACGTCGCACGGCGGCTCGACGAGATCTACCAGCGGGTTGCCGCGTGAAGAACGGCCGCTGGCGGATACTCGTGCCGTTCGGGCTGATCGTGCTCGCGATCTCGCTGATCTGGTGGCGCGGGCCCGACTGGCACCTCGTCCGGAGGACGTTCGCGGCCGCGAGCTGGCCCTGGATCGTCTTCGCGGTCGTGCTCAACCTCGTCTCGGTCGTCGTCCGGGCGGCTGCCTGGAACACCGTGATCCGTGAGGCCGTCCCGGCACCGAGGCCCGGGTTCCGGCTCGTCTTCTCGGCGTTCTGCGTCGGGCTCTTCGCGAACGCGGTGCTCCCGGGCCGGGTCGGCGAGCTCGGCCGCGTCGCCGTGCTCGCCCGGCGCTTCCCCGGGCGGAAGGGCATCTTCGCGACGCTCGTCGGCACCGTCTTCGCGCATCGGCTGTTCGATCTGCTCCCGACGATCGCGCTCGTGATCTGGGTCGTCAACTACGCGGAGCTTCCCCACTGGGCGGTGATGACGATCATCGTGGTCGTCGGCGTGGGGATGGCGCTCTTCGCCTTCGCGGTCGTCGGTGCGCGAAGCGATCGCGGCACGATGCTCGACGACGGGATCGGGCGCATGCGGGAGCTGCTCGTGCGGGCGCGGATCGGTCTTGCCGTCATGTCACGTCCGCTCGCCGGCAGCGCTCGCGGGGAGCCTCCAGTTCGCGGGCTGGATCTGCCAGCTCCTCGCGGTCTACGCGGCGATGCGGGGGTTCGGGATCGACGAGCCGCTCGTGGCGGCCGGGCTCGTGCTGCTGATGATGAACGTGGTCACGGTGATTCCGTTCTGGCCGGGGAACATCGGGCTCGTGCAGGCGGCCGTCGCCGTCTCGCTCGCGCAGTACGGCGTGCCGTACGCGAGCGGGTTCGCGTTCGGGATCGGGCTCCAGCTGATCGAGGCCTCGGTGGGGATCGGGATCGGGACGATCTTCCTTGCGCGCGAGGGCCTGTCGTTCGCCTCGCTTCGCGAGATCGAGACGGAGGCCGAGGACGGGTACGAGTCCGCCGACGTCGGGGCCGCCGGCGAGCCGGCCGGGATCTCGCAGTAGGGCCTGGAAGGACGCGGCCCGGATGGACAGCCCGGCGTGTGCGGGCCGTCACAGTTTCGTTGCGGTACCTGACCCCGCTCTTCGTCCGCGGAAAACGCGGGCATTTGCAGGGGTTTTTTCTGTTGTCTGGGGCGGGGTTCAGCGCCTCGCGGCCCGCTCTGCGAGGGGCTTGGCAACACGGCCTGGAGCCCTCCGCGGTGGTTCTCGGGCTACATGTTCGGGACGAAGTAGAACCAGCGGGAGCGCTTCGGCGCGCCTTCCCAGGCCATCTCGCCGCCCGGTTCGACGGTGAGCTCGGACCCCGCCGGGGCCTCGCTCGCGCAGGCGCGCGGCGAGGGCGTTCGCGTCGTCCTCGTCGTCGGCTCCCACGATCAGGTGCTTCCAACGCCGGGTGACCGGCATCCCCTCGGACTCGAGGCGCTCCGCGAGCTCCACGGCATCGCCGTGGTTCGGGAGGGCGATCTGCACCTCCCATTCGGCATAGCCGGAGGCGAGCGAGTCGGCCGTGTCCTGCGCCTCGAGCTTCTCGCGCTCGGCCTCGCGCTCGGCGTCGGTCTCCGGCATCGGCGCGTCGGCAGGCTCCCACTCCTCTGCGAGCGGATGCCAGCGATCGAGTGAGATCGCGGCCTTCGCCGCCCTCCTGCGCGAGGATCGCCTCGACGACGCCCTTCGCGCCGTCGGCCGCCTCGCGGGTATCGGCATAGAGGAAGACATTCGGGCCGTCGGCCGAGACCGAGATCCCGGCTCCGAGCTTCCTGCGCGCCTCGTCTTCGAGCTCGTGCTCGGCAGCCGTCGCGGCGAGTGAAGCTGCCCCGGCCTCGTCCGGGAACGTCGACGGTGACCCTGAAGTCCTCGGCCATCGCCTACTGGATCGGAGGCGCCGCCGACCGCGGCGGGGATCTCGGGCTTCCAGCCCTGGAGAGTCGGGTCGCGCGAAAGGGCGAGATCGGTGAGCTTTGCGCATGCCGCGACGAAGGCCTCCACGGCGCCCCCGCGCGTCTCGTGGCGCTTCTCGGCGATCTCGAAGACCTGCTCCTGGATCGTGTAGGGCCGGCCGGCGACGCGCGTCTTGAACCTCACGGCCACCTCGCCGCCGACGTCCCAGGCATTCGGTTGACATGACCATCGGCGGCCTCCCGGGCTGCCAGGGGTGATCCTCGCTGCCGAAGAAGTTCTCGGGCCGGAGCTCCGCGCTGAAGGTGACGGCACCCTTCGCGTCCTCGACGAGGATCTTGATCAGAGCCTGGCCCGGAGAGCTCGGTCTCGAGGATGACGCCGTCCGAGTGGAAGCCGTTGCCCGCCGCGCTCGTTCAAGGTGTCGATGATCCCTGTGAGCTGCTCGTCGGCGGCGCCGAGCTGCTCGGTCAGCGGCTCGGCGTCGTCGCCGAGCTCGCCGAGAACGGGCGAGAGGTCGGGCTTGTCGGTCGGAGATGCGGGCGATAGCCATGCGGACATTCTACGGCGTCGGCTCCTCACCGAGGCGCTTCGCGAGCTCCTCGATCTTTCCCTGGGCGCCCGAGAGCTGCTCGGCGCAGCGGCGGTAGAGCTCCTCGCCCCGCTCCCAGAGCCGGGTCAGCTCCTCGAGCTCGACCTCGCCGCGCTCGAGGCGCTCGACGATCCGCTCGAGCTCGGCCTGGCTCTCCTCGAAGGTCGGCTCGGCGTTCATTCGGCGCGGGCTCCGAACGAGCCGCCCGCGACCTCGACCGCAAGGCCGGTGCCGGCGGCGGGTGGTTCGCGGACGAGCTCCTCGCCGGCGCGGACGATCGCATAGCCGCGTTCGAGCGTGGCTTTCGGGCGACAGGGTGCGAAGCCGGCCGTGCGTCGCCTCGAGCCTTGCCGCGCGGCGTTCGAGTGCGAGCAGCGGCGCCCGGCGGAGGCGCGCGTGCGTTCGGTCGAGGCGCTCGGCGCGGCGCTCGAGGATCCGGCGCGCGCCGCGGCCGAGACCGGCGTGCGCGCGGTCGAGGGCGGAGCGGAGCTCGGCGAGATCCGGGACGACGAGTCGTCCGGCGACCGACGGCGTCGAGGCGCGCACGTCGGCGGCGAGGTCGACGAGAGGTGTGTCCTGCTCGTGGCCGACCGCGGTGACCACGGGCACGGCGCAGGCGGCCACGGCACGCACGAGGCGCTCGTCCGAGAACGGCAGGAGATCCTCGAAGCTGCCGCCGCCCCGGGCGACGACGATCACGTCGGCTCCCCGCCGGCAGAGCTCGGTGATCGCGGCGGCGATCTGGAGCGCCGCCTTCGGGCCCTGAACCGGTGTCTCGGCCACGACGACATGCGCCGGAGGGAAGCGCGTCGTGATCGCAGTGAGAACGTCGCGCTTCGCCGCCGCATCGTTGCCGGTGACGAGGCCGATCAGCCGGGGAATCCTCGGCAGCGGCCGCTTTCGCTCCGCCGCGAACAGGCCCTCCGCGGCGAGCTTCGTCTTCAGTCGCTCGAGCTCGGCGAGGTGGGCGCCGAGGCCGTAGCGCTCGATCGAGAGCGCGCGCAGGTGGAAGTCGCCGCGCTGCTCGTACAGCTCCGGGCGCCCGAAGACGTGCACGCGCTCACCGTCGACGAGCCCGAGCCGGAGCCCGTCGAACTGCCCGCGCTGCATCTGCACGGCGAGGCAGGCGCCGCTCTCGGGATCCTTGAGCGTGAGAAAGACGAGCGCCCAGCGTTCCTGGCGGCGCAGCTCGGTCACCTCGCCCTTCGACCCACACGGTCGGCAGCCGCCCGAGCCAGGAGGCGATCCCCTGGTTGAACGCGCCCACGGAGAAGACCTTGCGGCCGTCCACCAACGTCGCCTCGACCTTCACCGGGCGATCGTAGTCGCAGGGGCTAGAGCAGGATCTCGCCGGCTGTCTCGTGCGAGCAGCCGGCCGTGATCAACTCGACTGCATGGTGCAGATCGGCTTCCGAGTTCGCGATCTGCTTCGCGAGCTCAGCCGGGTATCCGGCCTCGATCAGCACATGCAGACGCCACGAAACGACTTTTTCGTGCTCTGACGGTGGGATCTCTGTCGTCTGGGGCATCGTGTCGGGCTGTTCGCTTTCGTAGAGACGAACCCTGCCTCCGAAAGTTTGGGACGCCGGAGCCCAGGGGCCGCATCTCGCACTCTAACTCGAAAACTCATGTCCGGGTCGATAGAGAGTCGAGGCGGCGCGCAAGCTCGTTGAGACGTGCCTCCGCGGCGCGCAGCTCGGAGTCCACCCGCTCTGCGAGCACGCTCTCTGCGTCGCGGGCGAATCGCTCGACGGAGAGCTCCAGCTCCCTGGCGAGGCGTCGGGCGGCGTCCTCGCGGGCCGCCCGGATCGTGCCGTCGAAATGCGTGCCGGCGGCCTCCGTGGCGTGCGCCGCCTCGCGGGCGACCGCGCGGCGCACCTGCTCGACCTGGCGGCGCTCGACCTCGGCCAGCTGCCCCGACACGCGCTGGCTCGCCTCGGCGTGCTCCCGGTCGATCTGCTCCTGGAGCTCGCGCTCGCGCCGCCTCAGCCGCTCGGCCACCTCCTGGAGCGCCTTGCGGCGCTCGGCCGAGTGGCTTTCGAGCTCGGCGGCGACCGCTCCCGCGACATCCTGCATCGCCTTCTCCAGATCGCCCCGCACCCTGGCGAGACGGTTCCGGTGCTCCTCGAACGCCGCCTCGAGCCGCTCGGCCTCCTTCGTCAGCTTCGCATCGAGGGCCGCGACGAGCTGCTGCTGGCGCGTGCCGACACGCTCGAGCTCCCCCGTGAGCGTCTGCTGGAGGGAGGTGAGCTCCGAGCCCCAGTCGGCGAAGCGCGCCTCGACCGACCGCTGCGCCTCCGTGAGCGCGGCGACGAGCTTGACCGTGGCGTCACGCTCGCGGTCGACGACGTCGCGGCGGCGTTCCTCGGCGATCCGTCGCTCCTCGTCGGCGAGCCTCGAGATCGCCTGCGAGCGCGTGAGCGCGAGCGTCTCCGCGAGCTCGGCCGCGCGGAGCTCCGCCTCGTTCGCGATCACCTGCTCGAAGAGGGCCTTGCCCCGCTCGATCTCGCGGTCGAGGGCACCGGCGCTCGCGCGGGTGCGCTTCAGAGCCGCGAAGGCGAAACCGGCCGCGGCGCAGGCCGCGAGTGCGGCCACGATCGCGACGATGACTGCGACGGTCACGCCACTAGGTTAGGCGCGCGGTCACGAGCGCGGCGGCGAGCATCACGTTCGCCCACGGCAGAACCCGGAGGGCGTACTCCATCGGCTCGACGCCCTCGAGCGTCCCGAGCTCGCGGCGGGCACGTCTCACCGGGGTCGAGAGGGCGCGCTGGACGAGGATCAGTGCGGTCGCGAATCCTGCGGCCAGGATCGCTTCGACCCGGAGCCTTCCGGCCTCGGCGAAGTAGGCCGTGAGCACCGGAAATGCGCCCCAGGCGAGTGCAAGTCCCCAACGGTTGTGGAACCGCCCCCCGAACCACTCGAGGTTGTAGGCCGGGACGAGCAGCGCGCCGGTCCCGACGAACAGGAGCAGCCACCAGCCCCAGCTCGAGGCCGCCCAGATCCCGATCGCGCACGCCCCCGCGAGTGCCGCGACCGCGACGCCGACCAGCACCCCGTCCGGGATCCGGGTGCGAAGCGGACGGCCGTTCAACTCGTCGAGCATGTGCGCGGAGACGCCGAGCGCGAGCGCGAACGCCGCCATCGTCCACACCATCCGGTCGGTGTGGAACACCGGGGCGAGCGAGGCGCCGAGGGCGACGTAGGCGAGGTTCCATGCCGTGTACGGGAGGTGCAGCACGGTCAGGTAGTCGCGCCAGCCGCCCGCCCGCAGGGCATAGAACGAGGGCCTTACCTCTTCCGACCCCAAATCACGATTCCCGCGCCGAAGGACATCGGAAGCGACGCGACCTCGGTGAGCCCGGTCTCGCGCCAGGCCTCGAGCTGCGCCTCGAGCGGCCAGCGTCTGTAGTGACTGCGGATCGAGGGGCCGAGGAACGAGCCGGCCTCGCGCCATCCGTGCCGGTAGGCGAGGCCGACGCCCGGCAGCACCGTGCGCACGTGGGCCTCCCAGGGCACCCGCCAGAGGCCGCCGGGAAGGCCGAACTCGAGGCCGGCGATCGTCCCCCCGGGCTTCACGACCCTGGCGAGCTCACGGAGCGTCGCGACGGGCTCGTCCACGTACCGCATCAGGTAGGTGAACGTGAGGCCGTCGAACTCGCCGTCGGCGAACGGCAGCTCCTCGGCGCTCGCCTCGATCAGCTCGATCCGCCCGTCCGTCCGGCGGCGCGCCTCCGCGAGCATCTCGCGGCTCTGATCGACGCCGACGACTGCGCAGGCCTTCTGGTTGACGAGCTCGCGCGCAACGGCGCCGGTACCGGTGGCGACGTCGAGCACCCGGTCCCCCGGGCCGGCGTCGATCCGCGAGACGAGGAACCGCCGCCAGCGCGGATCCTGGCCGTAGGACAGCGCCGAGGCGTAGCGCTCGTAGCTCGGGCCGAGCGGGGCAAAGAGCTCCCTGGCGTGGTCGGAGCGGTCCACCGCTGCGAGTGTACGGTGGCCGCGATGACCCTCGTTGACGAGCTCGAGGGCGCCGCGTCGGCGGCGGGCCCCTACGGCGAGGTGAGCGCGGTGCTCGCCGCCGAGCCTGCATCCGGCCGGCGCGCCTACCTGGTTGCGCTCGGCGGTGAGGAGGAGCGAGCCTGGCTCGTGCTCGACGCGGAGCTCCGGCCGGTCGAGGAGCGTGAACGGGCTCGTGAGGTCGCCTCGATCGTCGTCCTCGCCGAGCTTGCCGGCGAGCTCGCGGGGGGCGGCCAGCTCGAGGAGCTCCGGGAGCAGCTCGCGACGGTCCGTCTCATCGAGCAGCCGGCCGGGATCGAGGAGGCCGAGGAGGCTGCGCTCGTCCTCGAGCGCTCGATCGGCGCGCCTCCCGTCGTTGCGTCGCCGGCTTACCTCGACGAGGTCGGGGCGGCGGCCGCCGCGCTCGAGCGGGCGCTCGGCGACCACGCCTCGCCGTTCGCGAACGCGCTTGCGGCCTCCGCGGGAACCGTCGAGGCGTTCGTCGCCGAGGTCGAGGGACGGCACGTGCTGCCGCTGCGCTAGGGTCCATTCCATGGAAGGCGGCGAGAGCTTCGGCTTCCCGTTCGGCGGAGATCCGGAAGATCTCCTGCGCGGCCTGCGCGAGTTCGCCGAGCAGCAGGCCGAGTCGGTTCAGGAGACCCAGCGCGAGCAGTTCGCGACCCTGACGCTCAACACCGCAGTCGAGCTCAGCTCGGCGGCTCTGGCGCAGATCACGGTCGCGGGCACCTCCGACGAGCAGGCGATCGCCCTGCGCGACGCGATGCGGGTGCTCTTCCCCGAGGCGGTCGCACTCGTGAGCGCCGCCCGCCAGGGCTTCATGCGCGAACACCCCTGAGCGACCCGCTCGGCCGGTGGCGCGCCTCGACTCGACGATCTCCCGGCTCCTGCCTGCGGTTCCAAGGCCGATCGTCCGCAGGCTGGCAGCTCCGTACATCGCCGGGCCCACGCTCGACGATGCGATGCGGGTCGTCCGCCGGCTCAACACCGAGGGCAAGCTCGCGACCGTGGACGTGCTCGGCGAGGAGGTCTCGAGCGCGGACGAAGCGGGCCGGATCACCGCTGCGTACCTCCGCGCGCTCGACCGGATCGAGAGCGAGCAGCTCGACGCGAACATCTCCGTGAAGCTGACGGGCCTCGGGCTCGAGCTCGGAGCGGATGTCTGCAGGGCGAACCTCGAGTCGCTCGTCGACGATGCGCGGGCGCGCGGAAACTTCGTGCGGATCGACATGGAGGACTCCTCGACGACGGATGCGACCCTGCGTCTCCACCAGGAGCTCCGCGCGGCCGGTCACGAGAACGTCGGCGTGGTGCTGCAGGCCTCCATGCGCCGCACCGCCGCCGATCTGGCAGGCCTCGACAACGTTCGGCTCTGCAAGGGCATCTACATCGAGCCGCTCGAGCTCGCTTTCCAGGAACCGGAGGAGATTCGCGGCAGCTATCTCGCGGCGCTCGACGCGCTTCTCGAGCAGGGCTCCTACGTCGGGATCGCGACCCACGACGAGCTCCTGATCGCGGAGTCGCTCCGCCGGATCGGAGCGCTCGGCCTCGCGCGCGATCGCTACGAGTTCCAGATGCTGCTCGGCGTCCGCGCCTCGCGGGGGGACGAGCTCGTGCGTGCGGGACATCGCCTCCGGGTCTACGTCCCGTTCGGGACCCACTGGTACGAGTACTCGATCCGCCGCCTTCAGGAGAATCCGAAGCTCGCGGGGTATGCGGCCGCCGACACGCTGCGCCGGCTCAAACCGGCTAGAAGGCGATCCAGCAACATCTGACGCTGAAGCCCGGCACCCCTGGCCGCGTGCGGCCGATGGTCAACCATGCTTCAGGTGAAACGCTCGAAAAGGCCGCACTAATTGGCGACCTTGACCGTGGGCGGGTGGTAGTAGCGGTAGAGGATGCCGTTCCGGCAGCCGTCGGCGCCGGCGGCCGTCTCCGGAGCCGTGTTGTAGAGCAGGAAGACGGCGCGCTTCGAGAGCTTGTTCGCAGCCTGTTGCGGCGTCATTCCCGCCCTGACAGGGATGTGCAGCGTCTTCGAGATCGCGCCGAGGGGGATGTGCCAGCACGCGCTCCACTCGGTCATCCAGATCGCCTGGAAGTCGCTCGTGAGCTTCGCCGGCGGACGGTTCGAGCCCTTGTCGATCCCGGCCGCCTCGCCGACCGTCGCTCCGAGAAGGGCGCAGGCCGAGAGAGCCGCGACGATGACCACCCCGAGCCTCACAGAGATCCAGTATGCCCTCATTCCGGGCGAATCGCCGACCTATTTCGCAGGCAGGCGCGGTGCCTAGGCGGGAAGCGAGAAGCCGCCGTCGACGACGAGCACGTGGCCGCGGATCATCTCCGCGCCGGGTGAGCAGAGGAACGCGACCGCGGCCGCGACATCGTCGGGCTCGACGAGGCGCCCTGCCGGGTTTGCCTGCCCGGCGGCGATCATCTCCTCGCGATTCGGGAAGTGCTCGAGCGCGCCCGTCTCGACGACACCAGCGGACACGGCGTTCACACGGATCCCCCGCGGCGCGAGCTCGACGGCGAGATAGCGGACGAGCGCCTCGAGCGCCGCCTTCGAGACTCCGATCAGCGTGTACCCGGAGAGCACGCGCTGGGCGCCGAGTGAAGAGATCCCGACGATCGACGACCCTGCCGGCATCCGCGGAGCAGCTGCTTTTGCGAGCGCGAGCAGCGCGCGCGCGTTCGCGCCGAGCGTCCAGTCCCAGTGCTTCTCGTCGGTGTCGAGCGCGTCGCGGACGACGCCCGAGGCGGCGTTGTGGACGAGCACGTCGAGCGGCCCGAGTGCAGCCACTTCCTCGAGCACGCGGCTCGAGGTGATGTTCCCGCGCACGAGGACCGGTTCGGCGCCGAGGGCCTGGAGCTCCTCCGCTGTCGCCTCGGCAGCCCGGTCGTTCCGCATGTAGCCGATCGCGACGCGCGCGGCGCCGTCGCGCGCGAAGCGCAGCGCGATCGCACGGCCGATCCCGCGGGACCCTCCCGTGACGAGGACGTTCATTGCGTCGCTGAGGCGGGGGGCGCCGAGCTACCCGGCAACGGATGGTCCGCCGGGGCCGCGCTCGGGATCTCGCTCCAGCCCAGCCGGCCCGGCGACTCGCGAGGGCCTTCCTCGGCCTTCGAGGAGGCGTGGCCGAGGCGGTCGAGCAGCTCCTGCTTGTGCTCCGCGTAGACCCGGACGTCGTGGTCCGCGGGCAGGTCCGCGACGAGCTCGCGAACGCGGGCTCGCAGCTGGTAGGCGAAGTGGGGAGTGGCCGGGCCGACCAGGGCATCGACGTCGGCCCGTGTGGGTTCGCCGCTCATCCGCCCAAGACTAACCCCCCCGGTAGTGTCGGCCCGGTGAGGAGGGTCTCGGGGGTGGATCTGATGCTGCTCTCGACCGTGCTCCTGTGGGCCCTGAACATCACGGTCACGCGGTACGTCGTGAGCAACGGCTTCCATCCGCTCGCGTACGCGACGCTCCGCTACGGCGCGGCGATCTTGCTCTTCTGGGCCTTCACCTGGTGGCGCGAGCGCTCGTTCCGGATCGCCCGGGCCGACATGAAGCTGGTCCTGCTGGCCGCGTTCTTCATCTTCACGAACCAGATCTCGTTCGTGGTCTCCGTCCACCTGACGAGCGCCTCGACCGTCGGGCTCGTGCTCGGAACGACCCCGATCTTCGTCGGGATCATCGCGACGCTGGTCGGGCTCGAGAGGCTCGGCTCCGCGTTCTGGCTCGCCGCCGCGGTCTCCTTCGCCGGCGTGGGGCTGATCGCCGCCGGGGCGAGCGGCGGGGTCTCGGGGAGCCTGCTCGGCGATGCGCTGGCGGTCTCGACCGCAGCTACCTGGGCGGCCTACTCGGTCACCGTTGCCCCGTTGATGAAGCGCTACTCGCCGTTCCGGATCAGCTCGCTCGTGCTCGCCATCGGCTGGGTCCCGCTCGCTTTCGTCAGCATCCCGCAGATCGCCTCGCAGAGCATCGACGGGTTCGGCTGGACGATGGCCTTCGCGTTCGCCTTCGCGGTCGTCGGGCCGCTCTTCCTCACGAACCTTCTCTGGTTCACGGCGATCGACCGCGTCGGTCCGTCGCGCGCGGCGCTGTTTGCGAACCTGGAGCCGTTCTTCGCCGTGCTCTTCGCGGTGCTGCTCCTTTCCGAGCACCTGACCGGCTGGGAGATCGCCGGCGGAGTGGCGATCGGTCTCGGGATCCTGATCGAGCGGCGGGGCCAGCCCGAGGGCGAGCCGCTCGTCGTGCTCGGCGAGTAGGTGACAATCCAGGAGTGAGCGTCCAGCGGCGAACCGCGCTTGTCTCCGTCGTCGCTGCAGCGGGATTGCTGGTGCTGAAGCTCACCGTCGGGCTGACGGCCCACAGCCTCGGGCTCGTGTCGGAGGCCGTGCACTCCGGAACCGACCTCGTCGCGGCGCTCCTCACCTTCTTCGCGCTCGGCGTCTCGGGCCGGCCGGCGGATCCCTCGCACCAGTACGGGCACGGGAAGGCGGAGCACCTCGCGGCGCTCGCCGAAGCCTCGTTCCTCTCGCTCGCGAGCGTGTTCATCGCGTTTCGCGCGATCCAGCAGCTCTCGGGCTCCCATCCCTCGCAGGTCGTCACCTCGGCGTATGTCTTCGTCACGATCTTCGTCGTGATCGTGGTCGACGCGACCCGAGCGGTGCTCTCGTGGCGGGTCTCGCAGCGCACCGGCAGCGCCGCCCTCTCGGCCAACGCCGTGCATTTCGCCGGGGACCTGGCGGGCTCGGTGGCCGTGCTCATCGGGCTCCTGCTCGTCCGTGCCGGTCACCCTGACGGGGACCCCGTGGCTGCGCTGTTCGTTGCGGTGCTCGTGCTCGGCGGCGCGGCGCGGCTGATCAGTCTCAACGTGGACGTGCTCATGGATCGCGCGCCGTCCGGGGCCGAGGCGACGGCGCGCGACGCGATCGCCGCGCTCGGGCCCTCGGTCGAGCTCCGGCGGCTGCGGATGCGGCAGGCAGGCGGACGCCAGTTCGCGGACGTCGTGATCGGCGTCGCCGCCTCGGCCGGAGTCGGGCAGGGCCACGCGGCGGCCGATGCGGTCGAGGAGGCGCTGCAGCGGTCGCTACCCGGCAGCGACGTCGTCGTCCACGTCGAGCCCGGCTCCGAGGCCGATACCCGGGAGCGCGTCCATGCGGCAGCGGCCGCGGTGCCTGCGGTGCGGGAGATCCACAACGTCAGCCTCGTCGAGGTGAACGGCCGCAGCGAGCTCTCGCTCCACGTGAAGCTCCCGGGTGGGATGACACTCGCCGAGGCCCACGACGTCGCGGAGGAGCTCGAGGCTGCGATCCGCGCCCAGGTCCCGGGGCTCGACGCGATCCAGACCCATCTCGAGCCGCTGACCGAGCCCTCCGAGGGCCGGGAGGTTCCCGGTGACGCCGCGGTCGTCCAGCGGATCGTGTTGGAGGAGACCGGTCACCCGCCGGTCGCCGTGCGCTTCCTGCGTACCGATGCGGGGCTCGTCGCCTACCTCACGCTCACGCTCGACGCGTCGGCGCGCCTCGACGAGGCGCATTCGCGGGCCAGCGAGATCGAGGCGCGCCTGCGGCTCGAGGCGCCGGAGATCGCGGATGTGGTGGTACATACAGAACCGGCATGAAGCTCTGCATGTTCAGTCCGAAGGGGATGGATCTCGAGCGCGGGTGGCCGGGGAAGATCCACGGCGACCGCATCGTCCAGCTCGCGGCCCAGACGCTCCAGGCGTTCTTCACGGGCGGCGGCGGCGCGCGCGAGCATGCGGAGTACCCGCTCGCCGAGTCGCAGCTCCGGGCCCCGGTGCTGTACCCGCCCGCCGTCCGGGTCTTCCGGCCCTTCGAGCGGGGAGCGACGCCGTTCTTCTCGTTCCGGAGCCCCTTTCCGATGCTCGGGCCGGAGCAGGATCTCGTCTATCCATCCGGGACAGGAGAGCTCGACTACGGCCTCGCGCTCGCGGCGGTGATCGGAGCGGACGGAACGATCGGCGGTTTCACGCTCGCGAACGACTGGACGGCCCGCGACCTGTCGCGCGCCGAACGGGAGGCAGGCTTCGGGCCCTCCAAGAGCAGCGATTTCGGGCTTTCGCTCGGCCCGGTCGTGGTGACGCCGGACGAGATGCCGACAGGCCGCCTGGTCGCGCGCGTGAACGGCGAGGAGCGCTGCGGCGCCGACCTCCGCGAGCTCGTCCACCCGTGGCCCGACCTCGTCGAGCACGCGGCTCGCAACACCCAGCTTCGCCCCGGCGAGCTTCTTGTCGCCCGCGCGCTCGGCCCCGGCAGCGGGCCGCCGCTCGAGCCGGGGGATCTCGTCGAGCTCGAGGCGGAGGGGATCGGGGTGCTCAGAACCCGGATCGCGGCTGCCTCGAAGCGGTGAGTCTGAAGGCCCGGCGTTTCTCGTGCGGCCGACCGGAGCCGTGAGTCTCGAGTCAGACGCTCAGAGAGGCCGCACTAGGCGATCTTCTTCTCGCCCGAGCCGTCGGCGTTCATCACGTACACGGAGGCGCCGCCGTTTCGCTGGCTCAGGAACGCGATCTTCTTGCCGTCGGGCGACCAGCTCGGGTCGGTGTTGTCGTAGGCGACGTTCGTGAGCTGACGTGCGCCGCTGCCGTCCGCGTTCGAGACGAAGATCTGGAAGTTGCTGCCGACCTGCTCCTGGAACACGAGCTTCTTGCCGTCGGGCGACCAGCGAGGCTCTTCGGCGTCGGTGGCGGAGTGGGTGATTCGCCGCTCCGCGCCGCCGTTCGAGCTCATCACGTAGATCTGGTAGCGGCGCGTGCGGTTCGACTGGAAGGCGATCTGCTTGCCGTTGGGCGACCAGGCCGAGCCGAACTCGTCGGCCGAGCTCGAGGTGAGCCGCTTCTGGCCCGAGCCGTCGGCGTTCATCACCCAGATGTCGCCGAAGGCGCTCGCGCCGGTGCGGTCGAACGCGATCTTCGTGCCGTCGGGTGACCAGGCCGCCCAGTAGTCATCGTCGTCCGGCGACGGAGTCAGCTTCTTCAGGCCGCTGCCGTTGGCCTTCACGGTGTAGATCGCGCCGAGCCCGTTCGTGATCCGGTCGAAGGCGAGGGTCGTGCCGTCGGGCGACCAGTTGAAGAGCTCGTCGTCGGCACCCGCGCTGCTCGTGAGCCGCTTCAGCCCTCCGCCGCCGGCGTTCATCACGTAGACGTGGCCGGTCGTGACCTCCTGCCCTCCGGCAACCTTCGAGAAGGCGAGCTGCTTGCCGTTCGGCGACCAGGCGACATCGACGCTGTCCAGCGTCCCGTGCGTCAGTTCGCGCCTCCCGCCGCCGTTCGCGTTCACGCTGAAGAGCTGCCAGTGCCCGGCGGCGCGGCTCGCGTAGACAAGCGTTTTCCCGCTCGGAGACCACGCCGGAGCGGAGTCCTCGGCCGGAGTGGCGGCGGTCGGAGAGGCTCCGGCCTGCTGCGTCGCGACGATCGCGACGGTGAGCGCCGCGAGGGCGGCAAGAGCGGCGGCACGCGGAAGCGGAATGTTGAACGGACGCGTCAAGGGAGGACTGAGTCGGCGCGGGCGAAGGCCTTGAAAACATCCTAGACGCTCGGCGCAGTAGCCGTCTGCCCAATTTCCGTGTAGAAGCGTTCCGAGATGAGGCTCGTGCTCGACTGGGACGGAACCTGCACCGCCGCCGACAGCCTCGTCGAGGCGATCCGCCGTTTCGGCGACCCCGACGTCCACGAACGGCCGTTCGGCTCCTATGCCGAGTCGTTGACCGCGGAGGTGGCGTCGATCCGCGCGAGTGAGGCGGAGGTGGCCGCGTGGGCGGTCGAGAACGTGCAGGTGCGGACGGGGCTCCACGAGCTCGTCGGCCGATACCGGCCGATGATCGTCTCGAGCGGCTTGCCGCAGCTGATCGCGCCGGTTCTCGCGCGCGAGGGCCTCGACCTCGAGCTTCGCTGCAACGACGCCGAGCCGCGCCCCGACGGTTGGCGGCTCCGGTTCCGGGACCTGGGCCCGTGCCCGGTCTGCGGGGACATGTGCAAGCGCCGCTCGCTGCCTGCCGGACGCCCCCTCGTCTACGCCGGCGACGGCACCAGCGACCGCTGCGCCGCGCTCCTCGCCGACCGGGTCTTCGCACGCGACTGGCTCGCCGCCGAGCTCGCGCGCTCGGGAGTTCCCTTCGAGCCGTTCGAGACGATGGACGACATTGCTGCTGCACTTTCCTGACCCCTACGACTTCGAGCTTTCGACCGAGCGGTTCCGGGCTTTCGGTGCCGACCTCGCGAACCTCTGGGACGACGGCGCGCTCTACCGCGTGATCGAGGGCCGGGAGGTGCGGATCGCGGCTGCGCCGGGAGGCGTCGACGTGGAGCCGTTCGACGAGGTCACGCGCCCGGTGGTCGAGAAGCTGCTCGGCCTCGAGTTCGAGCTCGATCCATTCACCGCCTGGGCCGCGACTCAGCCGGTCATCGACGAGATCGTCGCGCGGCTCCCCGGGTTCCGGCCACCACTCTCGCCCGATGCATTCGAGAGCCTCGTCACCTCGATCACCTCGCAGCAGGTGTCGTTGCGCTCGGCATTCGCGATGCGCAGCCGGTTCATCGCGAAGCTCGGCGAGCCGGTTGGACGCGCCTTTGCGTTCCCGACCAGGGAGCGAGTCGCGGCGTCGCACGAGGCCGAGCTCTTCTCGCTCGGCTTCTCGCATCGCAAGGCGGAGTACGTGATCGGGCTCGCCCGCGACGAGATCGACCTCGATTCACTCGCCGTGCTCGAGGACGACGAGATCCGTGCGCGGCTCGTCTCGATCCGCGGCCTCGGCCCGTGGACCGCGGAATGGTTCCTCGCTCGGCACCTCGCGCGACCCCGCGCCTGGCCGGTCGGCGACGTTGCGCTGCGGCGGGCAGTCGATCTCTTCTACGGTTCCACCGTGGAAGAAGTCGGCCCCCGCCTCGATCCGTTCCAGAATCTCTCGGCTCACTACCTCCTGACCGGGTCGCGGATGCCATGAACATCCGTCCCGCCACGGCCGAGGACGAGCAGGCCCTCCACGAGCTCTCGGACGAGTTCGAGGCCGAGATTCCCGAGCCCGCAGGCTGGTCGGCCGGATCCTGGGACGCCGAATGGACAGCGCTTCAGGCCGCGATCGGGGCCGGCGCGATGTTCATCGCCGAGGACTCGGACGGGGTCGCCGGGATGCTCGAGGCCCAGGTCGCCGAGCCCCAGCGGTGGCACGTCGAGACCGTCTATGTTCGCGAGCGGGCGCGGCGGGAGGGCGTGGCGAAGGCGCTCCTCCACGCCTGTGCATCTGCCGCCCGGACGGCCGGTGCGACTCACCTCTCGCTCGGGGTGCTCGTCACGAACACGGTCGGCGAGACGGTCTGGCGCCGGCTCGGCTTCGAGCCGGTCGAGCTCGTGATGGCCCAGTCTCTCGTCGAGCTCGACGGGCGTCTCGGGAATGCGCCTGCGGGACCGTCTCGCGCCTCGATTCACGCGAAGACCGCCGACAGGCTCTCCGTCGATCGCGCGGTGGCCGAAGTCATTCCGCGGCTCGAGAATCCCTCGGTCACCGACGAGCCCGGAGGCTGGATCCGCATCTCGAATGACCTTCTCGACACTGATCGCGACCTTCAGATGAAGCTCGCCCGCGACATCTCCGATCGCCTCGGCGCTGTAGCCGTCGGGCTCGCGGTGGAGCACGGTGCGGTCGTTCGCTTCAAGCTCTACGAGCGCGGCCTCATGGTCGACGAGTACCTCTCCGTCCCCACCTACTACGAGGCGCTCGATCTCGGGGACGCGCTCGCGTTCCACGCCAATCCCACGCTCGTCGCGCGTCTGACCGGTGCCGATCGGGACGAGGTACACAAGGTGGCGAAGACCGGGGACTCGCCCGCAGACCTGCCGCCCGCGGAGACGCTCTACGAGGAGATCGCGAAGCTGATGGGGTTGACGCCCTGAGGCTGATCGACGCTTCCCGCTGCCCGTTCTGTGCGCGTGTCCGCCTCGTGCTGGCGGAGAAGAACGTCGAGTTCGAGACGGTCGAGATCGATCTCGGAAACCGGCCCGCGTGGGTGTACGACCTGAACCCCGTCGGAAGGGTCCCGATCCTCGACGACGGGTTCGTGCTGCCGGAGTCGGATGTGATCATGGAGTACCTCGAAGAACGTTTTCCCGAGCCGGCCCTGCTCCCGGACGCCCTCGCTGCGCGCGCCGAGGCGCGGCTCGCCGTCTTCCGTTTCGACGACCTCCTCGGCCGCCAGTACTACGCCCTGCGCCGGGGCGAGGAGAACACCGTCGCCGAGAAGCTGGAGACGCTGCCCGTGGGCGAGAGCCTTTTCGCCGACTTCGCCTATCTTCCGTGGGTGATGAGGCTGAGGGAGCTCTACGGCGTTACCTTGCCTGCGAGGCTCGAGTCGTGGCTCGAAGGGCTGCTCGAGCGCCCCTCGGCGCTCGCCGAGCTGGCAGTGGTGAGGGCGATGGCATGACCGAGATCGACTCTGCCGAGCTCGCGAGCCGGCTCGGCGAGGTTCGCGTCGTCGACGTGCGGCGCCCGGAGGAGTACGACGGCTCGCTCGGGAATCCGTGCGACCCACGCCAGGGCCACGTGCCGGGAGCCGTGAACGTGCCGATCGAGGAGTTCGTCTTCCTCTCCGACGAAGAGGTCAGGGAGAGGCTCCAACTGGCAGAAGGCGCCGAAGTCGTCGCCTACTGTCACAGCGGCTCGCGGTCTGCGACGGCGGTTCAGATTCTCCGGAGCCTCGGCTATGATGCGCGCAACTACTCGGGCTCGTGGCACGAGTGGTCGAGAACCGATCTCCCTCTCGAAACGTAGACATCACGTGACCCGAGTCAAGGCTGGCGCTTCAGTGCTCGTGCTGCTCGCGGCCCTCGCCGTCTGCGGGGTCGCTGCCGCGCGTACGCCCACGCCCTCGCAGAAGGCCGCAATTCTCGCGGCGTTCCGGAGTCAGCAGGGCGACGTCGCGATCCAGAAGATCCGGCTCTCGTCGACGGATCCGGATTACGCGATCCTGAGCTGGGGGTTCTCGGCCGGAGGGATGACCGCCTACCACACGAGCCTCTTCGCGCATTCGGGCCGCACCTGGAAGGTGCTCTGGACGCGCGATGTCGAGGATCCCGCGAACGGGGCATGCGTCTATGTCCCGGGGCCGGTCGCCCGGGACCTGCTGGGCGTGAGCTGCCCGCCGCCCGCGAAGCTCCGCGCCCGTTCGGCGACTGCCGGCGAACGCACGCTGATCGCGCGCGGCTTCCGCACGAGCCGGCTCACGCCCTACGCGAAGAGCGCGACGAGCCTGAGTAGGATCTGCGTCTCGAATGCCAACCCGAGCTGGGCCGGTGCCGTCGCAGCCTTCCCGTCGGGCGATTCGGTCTATGTGTTCTTCCACCATGGAAAGCGCTGGGCGCCTGCGTTCGAGTCGGTGCTCCAGCAGGGCACTCCGCCGCCCTCGGGCGTGGTCCTCTCGCTTGCGGCGTGCGTCGGCTACGACCCCGCCGCGTTCTGAGTCCCGACTGAGCAGGCTCCTGCGGCTCGCGCCGGTTCCGGCCCTGGCTCTCATCGCCGGCTGGGGCGGCTCTCCGCCTGCGGCCGCCGGCACCTCCTGCGCTCCGCCGCGGGCGAGCGCGGCCTACACCTCGAGCGTCACGCGCGCGCTCGATTCCGGGCGCGACCTGTGGGGCGACGAGCTTCTACACGCGCCCGGAGGGCCGACGTTCCTCGGGGCGAGCGGGCACCTCGCGCCGATCCTCTACGCACGCTCGGCGAAGGGCCGCCCGCTCACGCGCACGGGCGTCTACTACCTGCCGTTCGCCGCCCCGGGAGGCCCGCTCGGGGCAGGCAGCGTGGCGCTGCACGTCGCCGATGGAAGCGAGATCGTCTCCGAGCGTGCGGGCGGGCCCGCGCTCGAGGTGAACGTTGCGGGAGGGCTCTACGGGAGCTGCCTCTCCCGCCTCACGCCCGCACGGCTCGCCTCGGGCTGGCTGCCGATCCTCGACACGCGCTACGCGGGCTACTCGCAGGAGTCGTTCGCGGCCCGGATCCCCGAGACCGGCTCGCTCGTCAGCTTCGTCCGGGTGAGCGGGCCCGGGCCGATCCGCCTGACGCCGACGGTCCACGGGCTTCGCCGTGACGGCGACCGGCTCGTCCGGGGCTCGCGCACCTACCTCGCGTTCGGCGCCGGGGCGCGCTGGGACGGGCGCTCGCTCCTCTTCAGCGGGCACGTCGCGTATGCCGCCTGGGTCGTGCAACCCGGTCACCTGAAGCCGTTCGCGCTCGATGCAGCGCGCTACGCGGCAGCGCGCGCGTCCGTCGCCGCATTCTGGCGCGCCCGCCTCGCCGAGGGCGCCGCGTTCGACGTCCCGGAGACCCGCGTCATGGATGCCGAACGCGCGCTGCTCGTCCAGAACCTCGAGCTCTCATGGCGCTACAGCATCGGCAATCCGTACGAGGAGTTCTCGTTCCCGGAGAGCATCGACGGTGCTCAGGTCATGACCGAGCTCGGCTTCACCCAGGTTGGCCGCTCGATCCTCCGTGTCTCGCTGACGCGACGCGCGACGCCGTATCCCGGTTGGACGATGGGCGAGAAGCTCCTCGGAGCCGCGGTCTACGAGCGGCTCACGGGCGACACCGGCTTCCTCGGGTTTGCCGACGCAAAGCTCGCGGGATATGTCGCCGCACTCGGCAGGAGGCAGGAGCCGGACGGGCTGCTCGAGCCGGAGCACTTCTCCTCCGACATCAAGGATGCCGTGCAGGGGCTGCATGCCCAGGCGGTCGTCTGGGAGGGCCTCGGCTCGATCGCGGCGGTCTGGAAGCGCGCCGGCCACCCGAAGCTCGCCGCGCAGGCCTCGTCGATCGCCTCCCGGCTCGGTGCGGCCCTGCGCCGCGCCGTCGCGCGCTCCGAGCGGCGCCTCCCCGACGGCTCGCTCTTCCTGCCGATGCGGCTCGACGCAGGCGAGCAGCCGTATGCGTCGGTGACGGAGTCGCGCGAGGGGAGCTACTGGAACCTCGTCGCGCCCTACGCCCTCGCCTCGGGGCTCTTCCAGCCCGGCAGCGTGCAGGCGAAGGGCGGGCTCGCCTATCTCCTGCTGCACGGCTCGCGGCTCCTCGGGCTCGTTCGCGCGGGCGGCTATGCGCTCTACGGACCGGACGCGACAACGACCCGGTCCGGAACGGATCAGGTCTACGGCGTGAACGCCGCCCGCTTCATGGCGGCGATGGACGAGCCCGACCAGCTCGTGCTGAGCCTCTACGGCCAGCTCGCCGCGGGGATGACGCCGAACACGTTCGTCGCCGGCGAGGCGGCGAGCGTCGCTCCGCTCGACGGCCTGCGCGATCGCGCGATGTACCTGCCGCCGAACAGCGTCTCGAACGATGCGTTCCTCGAGACACTGCGGTTGATGCTCGTGCAGGAGCCCGCGGCCGGGCTCCGGCTCGCGTTCGCGACGCCGCGCGCGTGGCTCGCACCGGGGAAGCGGGTCGCTGTTGCCGGCGCGCCGACCGGCTTCGGCCCGCTTTCGTACTCGCTCGAGGCCTCGGCTCACGAGGTGCGGGTGCACGTCGATCCGCTCTCCGCCCGGCCACCGTCCATCGAGCTGCGGCTGCGGCTTCCTGCGGGAAGGCGGATCCGGTCGGTCGCTCCGCCCGAGCGGTTCGATCCGTCGACCGGGACGGTCAACGTTCCCGTAATGCGCGAACCACTCGACCTGATCGTGAAAACGACGTAAGGTCCGCGAGATGCGGCGGGTCTGCGTTCTGATCGTCGTCGTTGCGGCGGCCGTTTCGATCGCCGGCGCCTCTGCCCACACGCACAGGGGCGCCCACACGCACAGGGCAAGCTCCGTCGTCGTCGGGAAGATCAGGATCTGGAAGATCGCCTACCGCGCCCACGGCGGGCAGCGGCGGAATGCCTACGTGGTGCTGCCGGCCTCCTACCGGCCCGGGCATGCGCCTCCGATCCCGCTCGTGATCTCGCCACACGGCCGCGGCGTCAGCGGCCGGACGAACGTGAAGCTCTGGGGCCAGCTCCCCGCGGTCGGCGGCTTCGCGGTCGTGAGCCCGGACGGCCAGGGGCGATTGCTCGGCAACTACTCCTGGGGTTCGGAGGGCCAGATCGACGACCTCGCCCGGATGCCCCAGATCGTGCGACTCACCCTGCCGTGGGTGCACGTCGACTCCCGGCGCATCTACGCCTTCGGCGGCAGCATGGGCGGCCAGGAGACGCTGCTTCTGCTGGCGCGACACCCCCACCTGCTTGCCGGAGCGGCGGCCTTCGACCCCGTCGTCGACTTCGCGCTCCAGTACCACGAGTTCCCGAAGCTCGCGTGCACGGCGTCCTGCCGGAAGACCTGGGACGGCCCGGTCGGCCGATCGCTCCAGGAGCTCGCGCGGGCCGAGCTCGGCGGCTCACCGAGCAAGGATCCACACGCCTACGAGCTGAGAAGCCCGATCACCTACGTCCGCGCGATCGCCTTCTCGAGGGTGCCGCTGCAAGTCTGGTGGAGCCCGCGCGACCAGATCGTGATCGACCAGCAGCGCCAGGCCGGCCGGCTCGTACGGGCGATCCGGGCCCTCAACCCGCGCGCGGCTCTGATCGGCTTCACCGGCGGGTGGCGGCATTCGGCCGAGATGCGGGCGAAGACCCGCCTGCCGCTCGCGCTCGAGGTGTTCGGGCTGCTGCCGGTGCAGTACGGCCGCTTCAGCGGCCTCAGCGTGCGCTAGCGAGAAACGCCAGGCAGAGCTTGCGTCCGAGGCGGTGCCAGCCGTCGATCTTCGCCTCGAGCTCGCGCTCGATCTCGGCAAGCGGCGCGGGGAGGGTCTCCCCGTCCTCCTCGAACCAGCGCAGCACCTGCCCCCGTCGTGCCTCGGGGTGGAACTGAACAGCCCACGCGCGCTCGCCGAGGCGATACGCCTGAGGCTGGATCTCGGAGCTGACGAGCTCGACGCCGTCGGACGGCACCTCGAAGCCGTAGCTGTTCCCGAGGAGCGCCTCGAAGCGGCGCGGGAGGGCACCGAGCACGGGATCACGGACGCCTTCGTCGGTCAGCCAGACCTCGACGAATCCCGCCTGCTGCGCCGGAAGCTTCGCGATCCTGGCGCCGAACGCATGCGCCAGCGCCTGCGCGCCGAGGCAGATCGCAAAGAGCGGCGTCTCGCCCGCGACGAGCTCGCGGAGGAGGTCGTACTCCACCTCGAGCCACGGATACTCCGCCTCCTCGCCGACGTTCTGGTGCCCGCCGAGCACGAGCGCTGCATCGAAGCCACCGGCCGGCCGCGGCTCGGTCGTGATCTTCCATTCGACGAGCGCGTGACCCTCGCCGGTGATCACCTCGCCGAAGAGCTCGGGCCGCACGAGGGGGCCGTGGGTGACGGCGAGCACGCGCATCGCGCCCACCCTATCCGTGCCCCGGATCGGCTCTGGTGAGGAGCGCTCGAGCGTGCGTTCGGTGACGGATGGGATGCAGCCGCCATGGCTCTCCGGGACAAAGGACGTTCGATTGCGCAAGTGATGCGCGAATGCACTCCGAGCTATCATCGGCGTTGGACAGTGAGTTGCTTCGAGCTACACGAAGGCCCGCCTTGCGGCGGGCCTTCGGCGTCCTGGGCCCGGAAGGCCGGATTCGAACCAGCATCTCTCTCATGGACAGTGAGTGGCTCTACCAGTTGAGCTACTTCCGGGCCGTGCGGTGAATGAAGCCGATCACCACAGCTCTCCGCAAGTCGCTCTTCGAGACACGTCTCCGGCTGTCAGGAGAGAGGAGCCGCCTGCGCGAGCGGCCGAGAACGATCGGAACGGCTCGGAAGTCGCCGCCCAACGCAGCCGGGATTCAACCGACGGCCACGGCCTCTTCCTCGAGCAGTCGCCGGAGCAACTCGGCGCCGGCTGGTGCCTGGGCCACGCCGTCTGTCTGGTTGTTGTTGTTGAAGAACGCGAAGGTCTCCTCGGCGGCGGAGGACAGCTCGCGCAGCGGCTCGACCCAGCCCGCGAGCTCCTCTCGGCCGTAGGCGTAGTCGAAGCGCTCGGCCGCGCCGCCGCCTCGCTTGTTCCAGGTGCCGGCGTTGCGGCCGTGGAAGCGGACGTAGGCGGTCGGGCCGGTCACGGCGACGAGTGTCGACGGGACGTTGGCCGCGTCGAGGCGCGGGGCATCGACGACGACGAGCGACATCCGACGTTCCTCGAGCCAGGCGAGGAGCTCGGCGCGGCCGTCCTCGGCGAACCAGTCGCGGTGTCGGAACTCGACCAGCATCTCGTCGTCGCCGAGCTCGTCCCGCGCCCACTCGAGATAGGCGAACGACGAGGGCTTCGGGACGATGTAGGGCGGCATCTGGAAGAGGATCCCGCCGAGCTTGCCGGCGGCCCGGAGCGGCTCGAGCGCGCCCAGGAACTCCCGGAAGACGACCGCGCGCTGCTCGGGCTCGGGGCGGTCGACGCGGCCGCGGGCATCGAGCGGCATCCCGTCCCGGAGGTCGGGCGGGAGCTGCTCGAGCTTCACGGGATGACGGGTCATCAGCCCGAACGCCTTCACGTGCATGACAAAACCTGGCGGCGTTCGGTCGGCCCAGTTCTGCACCATCTGCTCGTCGGGGACGCGATAGAACGTCGAGTCGACCTCGACCGTCGAGAACCGCTCCGCGTACCAGGCGAGCCGTTCCTTTGCCGGAAGGCCCTTCGGGTACCAGTACCTGTTGAGCGCGTCGTCGGCCCACGAGCACGTCCCGATCCGCACGGGTGCCATCGGCCAAGCATAGGCAGCAGGTGGCAACCGTAGAATCGCCGCGATGGACGCGAGACCGATCGGCGTGTTCGACTCCGGGGTGGGCGGGCTGACCGTCCTCCACGAATGCCTCGTGACGATGCCGAACGAGGACTTCGTCTATCTCGGCGATCACGCGCGGCTGCCGTACGGGCCGAGGCCGCTCGCGGAGATCGCCCGCTTCGCGCAGGAGATCGGCTCCTACCTCGAGAGTCACGGCGTGAAGCTGATCGTCGTCGCCTGCAACGCCGCCACCTCGGCCGCGTTGCCTGCGCTCCAGGCGACGCTCTCGGTCCCCGTCGTCGGCGTGATCGCCCCCGAGGCGGCCGCCGCCGTCCGCGCGACCCGCAACCGGCGCATCGGCCTGCTCGCGACCCAGGCGACGGTCACCGCCGGGCGCTACCGCGATCTCGTCCTCGCGCTCGACGCCGGCGTCCGCTTCACCGCGGTCGCCTGCCCGGAGCTCGTGCCGCTGATCGAGTCGGGCGGACAGACCGTCGAGGCGGTTCGAACCTACGCCGCCCCGCTGAAACAGGCAGGCTGCGACACCGTGATCCTCGGCTGCACCCACTATCCGCTCATCCGCCCGGTGCTCCAGCGCGTCTTCGGACGCGAAGTCACGCTCGTCTTCTCGGCCGAGGAGACGGCACGTGAGGTCGACGAGACGCTCCGCCGCAAGGGCTGGGAGAACGCACCGGGGCGCGAGGGGGCCTACCGGTTCCTGACGACCGGCGACCCGGCGGCCTTCAGAGCGCTCGGCGAGCGCTTCCTGCAGCTTCCACTCGGCGAGGTGACCCGCGTCTCCGTCGCGGAGCTGGAGAAGGCCGCGTGAGCCGCCCCGACGGGCGTCGCCCCGATGAGCTTCGTGCGATCACCGCCGATCCGGCCTTCCTCGAGCAGCCGCACGGGATGGTGCTCTGGAGCCAGGGCAAGACGCGTGTCCTCTGTACGGCGAGCGTCGTCGAGAACGTCCCGCGCTGGCTCTACAGGAGCGGCCGCGGCTGGGTGACGGCCGAGTACTCGCTGCTCCCGGCCTCGACGGGAGACCGCACCGATCGCGAGGCCGCAAGGGGGAAACAGGGCGGCCGCACCGTCGAGATCCAGCGGCTGATCGGCCGCGCGATCCGCGGCGTGATCGACTTCGAAGCGCTCGGCGAGCGCACTGTCCACCTCGACTGCGACGTGCTCCAGGCAGACGGCGGCACCCGCTGCGCCTCGATCTGCGGCGCCCAGGTCGCGCTCGCACGCGCACTCGATCGCTTCGGGCTCTCGAAGGCGCTCACCGGGTCGGTCGGCGCCGTCTCGGTGGGGATCGTCGACGGCGAGCCCCTGCTCGATCTCGAGTACACCGAGGACTCGACGGCCGACGTCGACCTGAACGTCGTGATGACCGGCGACGGCCTCTTCGTCGAGGTGCAGGCGACCGCCGAACGCGTCCCGTTCGATCGCGGCCGGCTCGACGAGCTGCTCGATCTCGCCGCGGCAGGGATCGAGGATCTCGCCGCGTTCCAGCAGGATGCGATCGCCGCTCCACGTGATTAGGGCGATCCTCGCCTCGGGGAACCGGCACAAGCTGGACGAGCTCCGCGAGGCCCTCCAGGACTGGGAGATCGAGCCCCTCGAGGCCGACGACTGGCCAGAGGAGACCGGTGAGACCTACTACGAGAACGCGCTCCTGAAGGCGCGCTTCGGGCGGGGGCGCGCCCCCGCCGATCGGTGGATGCTCGGCGAGGACTCCGGGATCGAGGCCGCCGCGCTCGACGGCGCGCCCGGCCTGCACTCGGCCCGCTGGGCACCGGGGCAGGACCAGGCAGACGCGCTACTCGACCGGCTCGCCGGCGAAGCGGAGCGTGGGGCGCGGATGGTCACCGAGCTCGTCGCGATCGCGCCCGACGGTCGAGAGCTCCGCGGCTCGGGCGTCCTCGAAGGCAGGCTCGCAACCGAGCGCCGAGGCGAGGGCGGCTTCGGCTACGACCCGATCTTCGTCCCCGCCGGGGACACGCAGACCGTGGCCGAGCTCGGCGATGACTGGAAGCGCCGGAACTCACACCGTGCCCGTGCCGCCCAGGCCCTCGAGGCTGCGATCCTCGCCGACGGCTGAGCTCACACGCGAGCGGAGATGGCAGTTGACCTCGGCCCCGAGCACGATCACGTTCGACATCACATACAGCCAGACGAGCAGCACGACCGGGCCCGAGAGCGCCTGCAGCACCGGGTTGTGCTTCGAGACGCGGACGAAGAGCGGCAGGAACTGGAACGTCGCCTCGAGGAGCACCGCCGCGACCGCCGCGCCGGGCACGACCTCACGCCAGCCGAGCCTGAGGTTCGTGAGCACGACGTAGGCGGAGGTCAGGAACACGAACACGCCGACGAGGGAGACGCTCACCGTCAGCACGTAGGCAACGACGACGTTGTCGGAGAGCCCGGTGTAGCGCTTGAGCAGCTCGACTCCGATCGTCCCGATCACGAGCGAGCTGAAGAGGAACGCCAGCGAGAAGATCATCATCACGCTTGCGAGCGCCTTCCCCCGCAGGAACGGCCGGTTCGGGCGGTCGTAGACGATGTTGAACGCGCTCTCGAGCACGCTGAAGAGCGAGAGCGACGACCAGAGCAGGAACGCCGCGCCGACGATCCCGAGCGCGGCCGAGTTGTGCTGGATCGCGCGCACGGCGTCAGGATCGAGTCGAGCGACGTGCTCGGAAACGTTCGATGGAGCTCACGGACGAAGAACGAGCCGGAATCGTCGTCGTTCGTCGTCCCGAGCAGCGCGAGCGCAAGGAAGAGCAGCGGCACGAACGAGAGAAGCGCGAAGTACGCGATCATCGCCGCGAGGTGCGTTCCGCGGTCGGAGAAGAACTTCCGCAGGATCGACGCCATGTGCGCGCAGTATGCTCAGCGCCATGGATGCCGCTCAGGCGCTTGCCGACCTCACAGAGATCTCGTCCCAGGTCGCCCAGGTGGCGATCCTCGACCGGGATGGGTCGATCCTCGCCACGACCACGCGCGATCCGGGCCGTGCCGAACGGTTCGTTTCGGCCGCGACGAAGCTGCTCGAGCAAGCCGATCGGCTCGCGCTGGCACGCGGGCTCCCCGAGCTCTCGCAGCTCGAGGCCTCGACCCTCGACGGCAGCGTCTTCGCCGTCCGGCGCGACGGCCGGCTGATCGTCGCGACGACGCGCTCCGACCCGACGGTCGGCCTGATCTTCTACGACCTCAAGCACTGTCTCGGCGGCATCGACGATGCGCCCGCCGAGCAGCCGGCACCCGACCCGCCGGCAGGCCCGACCCGCCGGCGCAGGAAGGCAGACAGCTCTGCGTAGGTCGCTGACACTCCTCGTCCTCCTCATCGGCTCGGTGGTGGCCTCGGTCCTCTACCGACGTCGTTCGGCGAAGCGGATCGAACGCGTCGAGCTCTACGCGGGCGACGGCACGATGGTCTCGCTCGCCGACGGCTCGATCGAGGCCGAGGAGATGCTCGGGCTCGCCCGCGGTGTTCTCTCGGTTCCGGGCTGATGTCCGAGCTCGCCGGCTCGATTCGCGAAGCCGCGCTCCTCGAAGGCGACTTCCTACTCCGATCGGGGAGGCGGAGCAACTACTACCTCGACAAGTACCGCTTCTCGACCCGGCCCGATCTGCTCGGCGCGCTCGGCGCAGCGATCGCGGCCGCCGTGCGCGAGCATGAGCCCGCCGCCGTGCGGCTCGCCGCCCCGGAGCTCGGGGCCGTGCCGCTCGCCGCCGCAGCCTCGCTCGCGGCCGGGTTGCCGTTCGTGATCGTGAGGAACGCACCCAAGGATCACGGCACGGGCAACCGGATCGAGGGCCCTTTCGAGCCGGGTGAGCTCGTCTGCCTCGTCGAGGACATCGTCACCGCAGGGGGCGCAGCGCTCGAGGCGGTGGAGGCGCTACGCGAGGCAGGGCTTCAAATTTCGACCGTCGTGTGCGTGGTCGACCGGGAAGAGGGCGGGGCCGACGCCCTCGCGAGAGCCGCAGTCAGGCTCCGGCCGCTGCTGCTTGCCTCCGAGGTGCTGTCTGCCTGACCGAGGCCGCATGGTTGAGCGATATCCGATTGCCTTGTTAGGGTTCCGGCTCAAGGTCTGACTAATCGGAACCCAACCAGGAGGAAGGCTTTGACGAAGCAGGAGTTCATCCAGAAGGTCGCCGGTAAGAGCGGCCTGTCGAATCGCGACGCCGGGAAGGCCGTCGATGCCTTCATGGAGTCAGTGACCGAGGCGTTGAAGGCCGGCGACTCGGTCAACTTCACGGGTTTCGGCAAGTTCTCGGCCGCGGCTCGCGCAGCCCGCATGGGCGTCAACCCGCGGACCGGCGAGCGTGTCCAGATCGCCGCCACGACCGTGCCCAAGTTCAGCGCCGGGAGCCAGCTGAAGGCAGCGCTCAAGGGTTAGCAAGCCAGCTTAGGCAAGCAGCTAGGAGCCGAGGTCGGGGCTGCAATCACGCAGTGCAGTCCACGAGTCACGACAGCTCGGAACAGAAATGCCGAGGGCCGCGGAGTGACGCGGCCCTCGGTCGTTCAGGTGCCGCCCGCGTCGGGTGGGGCCTCTAAGCTTCCGGTCGATGGCTGTTGCAACGCTCACCTTCGGCGACCGGGTCGCCGTCGAGGTCGAGCGTAAGCGAAGCCAGCTCGTGGTCGGGCTCGACCCGCTGCCGGATCTTCTGCCCGTCGAGCTCCGCGGTGATGTCGCGCGCTTCTGCTGCGGGATCGTCGACGCTGTTGCCCCGCACGCGGTGGCGGTGAAGCCGCAGCTCGCTTTCTTCGAGGCGCTCGGGCCCGCCGGGTTCGTCGCGTTCGCCGAGACCTGCGCCTACGCTCGGCGCGCAGGGCTGCTCGTGATCGCCGATGGGAAGCGCGGCGATGTCGGCTCGACGGCACGGGCCTACTCGGCGGCCTACCTCGACGGGCCAGACTCCTACGCCGACGCGCTCACGGTGAACCCGTGGCTCGGGCGCGAGTCGATCGAGCCGTACCTGGCAGCGGCCCGACGCGACGGCAGGGGGATCTTCTGCATCGTCAAGACCTCGAATGCGGGCGGCGACGTCCAGGACATGACGCTCTCGGACGGCAGCCCGGCGTGGCACGGCGTCGCCTCGCTGGTGGCCGACTGGGGCTCCGACCTGGTCGGCGAGCGCGGTCTCTCGGCCGTCGGGGCGGTGGTCGGCGCAACCCATCCACGCGCGGTCCGCGAGGCACGGAAGCTCATGCCGCAGTCGATCCTCCTCCTTCCCGGCGTCGGTGCGCAGGGTGCGAAGCCGGCGGACCTCGAGCGGGCGTTCACGAGCGGCCCGGCAAGCGCCCTCGTCGCGGCGTCGCGCTCCGTCATCTATGCGTTTCGCGAGGGCGGCGGGGACTTTCGCGCCGCCGCGGGCGCAGAGGCAGCCAGGCTTCGAAACGAGATATGGACCGTCTCCGGGTGGTAGGCGCTCTCGGGGGGCGCAGCTGGCGTGTCTATGCGGGCCCGGCGGCGTTCCTGCTCGTCGCGACGATCGTCGTCGCCCTGCTCCGGTCAGAGCTGCAGGGGAGCTCACACGCGGCTCCAACGCTGACACCCCCGGCTCACCACGTGAGGCCGGTTCACCGTCATCCGCAGCGCAAGCTCTACGTCGTGCGCTCCGGCGACACGATCGCTGCCATCTCGGTGAAGGTGCATGTCGCGCAGTCCCGGATCCTGGCGTTGAATCCAAAGGCCTCGCCGACGGCGCTCTTCATCGGCGAGAAGCTGCGGCTCCGATGAGAGGGCTGCTCGCCGCTTTCGTGGTCGCGGTGGCCTGCTGTGCGGGAGGGTCGGCAAAGGCCGCGGCCCCGACCGTCGATGCCCGCGCGTGGCTCGTGATGAACCCGGTCACCGGCGAGGTGCTCGCCGAGCACGACGACCGCTATCGCGTTCCGATCGCCTCGATCACGAAGCTGATGACGATGATCGTTGCGCTCCAGCACCTGAAGCTTTCGGACGTCGTACACGTCGACCCGCGCGCAGCCGCCGTCGGGCAGGAGTCGATCTACCTGCAGCCAGGCCAGGCGATCACGGTCGCGGATCTCGTCAAGGGCTCGATGATCCAGTCGGCAAACGACGCCGCCGACGCGCTGGCGCTCGCGACCGCCTCGAGCTTTCCGGCCTTCGCCGACCTGATGAACGCGAAGGCAGAGCAGCTCGGCCTGACCGACTCGCACTTCGTCCGGCCCGACGGTCTCGACGCGCCCGGCGAGTACTCGAGCGCGCGTGACGTCACGAAGCTCGCGCTCGCGGCGATGAAGCTCGCCCCGGTGCGCGAGGCGGTCGACGAGACCGAGGCCACGATCACCGACGGGCAGACGCTCCACACCTGGGACGACCTGCTCGGCGTGTTCCCCGGCGTCTACGGGGTGAAGACGGGGCACACCGACGGCGCCCGCTGGGGGCAGGTGTCGGCGGCGAGAGGCGGTGGGGCGACGATCTACGTGACGATCCTCGGCAGCCCGTCGCGCGCGCGTCGCGATGCCGACCTCGAGAGGCTGCTCGCGTACGGGCTCGCGCAGTACCGCCGGGTCGACCCCGTCGTGTCGGGAAAGCGGTACGCGATGGTGGAGCTGCCCTACGGCCGCCGGCCGCTCCGGCTCGTCGCCCGCGGTCGGCTCCAGGCGGTCGTGAGGATCGGCGCCCCGCTCACCGAGCGGGTCGTCGCGACAGCGGTCGCCTCGCTTCCCGTTCATCGGGGGCAGGTGCTCGGCCGCGTCCAGATCTGGTCGCGCGGCCGCCTGCTCGGGGTCCGCCCGCTCGTGGCGTCGCGCTCGGTTGCCAAGCCGTCGCTCCTCGGTCGCGCAGGCTGGTACGCGGGGCGTACAGTCTCGAACGTCGTCGGCTTCTTCACGCCATGATCGTCACGGTCACGCTCAACGCCGCGTTCGCGCGCACGATCACCGTCCCGAACTTCCAGCGCGGCCAGCGTCACCGTGCGAGTGCGGGGCTGCCGCTCGCGGGTGGCAAGGGAATCAATGTTGCGCGTGCCCTGAAGGCCCTCGGAGTGCCCGTGGTGGCGACCGGGCTTGCGGGCGGCCAGGCAGGGCTCAGGATCGTGGAGCGCCTCACCGGCGAGGCGATCCTCAACGACTTCGTCCGGATCGAGGGCGAGTCCCGGACGACGACCGCCGTCGTCGATCCCACGAACTCGAGCTACACGGAGATCAACGAGTGGGGGCCCGTGGTGAAGCCCGAGGAGCTCGAGCTCTTCGACGGCAAGCTCCGCTACCTTTCGCAGGGCGCGAGCCTTGTCGTCTTCGGAGGGTCTCTCCCGCGTGACGTCTCCGAGGACTTCTATGCGGAGGCCGTCCGCGAGCTGCACCGGCTGCACATCCCGTCCGCGCTCGACTGCGAGGGCGAGGCGCTCCGGCTCGGAATCGAAGCCGAGCCGTTCCTCGTCTCGCCGAACCAGGCCGAGGCCGAGGCGCTCGTCGGCCAGGAGTTCCATGACGACGAGGACTTCGTGCTCGGCCTCGACGGCATCACCGACCGTGGCGCTCGCAACGTGATCATCACCACGGAGGGCGGGTGCTACGCCCTCCTGCGTGAGGAGCGCACGATCCATCGCTACCGGGTCGACGCGCCCCGGCTCGAGCCGGTGTCGCGCGTGGGAGCGGGCGACGTGCTCCTGGCGGCGTTCGTCGCGGCCTGGGCCGCGGGCCGCGGGCACGAGGAATGCCTCCGCGAGGCGGTCGCCGCCGGCGCCGCCTCGGTGCTCGAGCTCGGCGCCGGCCGGTTCGATCCCCGGGAGGCCCATCGGCTCCACGCGGGCGTGACGGTCACGGAACTGGCCGAAGTCGCTGCTCTCTAGCGCCACCCGGCGCCATCGGTATCGTTGGGAAATGGAGATCGGGAGAGTCGAGCGGCTGGGCGATTCCGGTCTTGACCGGACCGAGAAGTTCGCCAAAGAGGGACTCACTTTCGACGATGTGCTGCTCGTGCCGGCCGAGTCGGCCGTGTTGCCGAACGCGGTCTCCACGGCGACCCGGCTGACGCGGACGATCGCGCTCGAGATCCCGATCGTCTCCGCCGCGATGGACACGGTGACCGAGGCGCGGATGGCGATCGCGCTCGCACGCGAAGGCGGGATCGGGATCGTCCACCGCAACCTCTCGATCTCCGATCAGGTCGCCGAGGTCGACAAGGTCAAGCGCTCCGAGTCGGGAATGATCGTCGAGCCGCTCACCCTCCCCCCGTCGGCGCTCGTCGCCGACGCGCTCGAGCTGATGGAGCACTACCACGTCTCCGGCGTTCCGATCACCGAGGAGGGCGGCCGTCTCGTCGGGATCCTCACGAACCGCGACCTCCGCTTCGAGAAGGACACCCGGCAGCCGGTCTCGGCGCTGATGACCTCGGAGGGCCTCGTGACCGCGCCACTCGGGACGACGCTCGGCGAGGCCGAGAGCCTCCTGCACCGTCACCGCATCGAGAAACTCCCGGTGGTCGACGAGCACGGCGTGCTGCGCGGGCTGATCACGGTGAAGGACATCTCCAAGCGGATCGAGTTCCCGAACTCGACGAAGGACCCGCAGGGCCGGCTACGGGTGGGCGCCGCGGTCGGCGTGGGCCCGGATGCGATCGACCGGGCTCAGGCCCTGATCGCTGCGGGGGCCGATGTCGTCGTCGTGGACACGGCCCACGGCCACTCGCGTGGAGTGATCGAGATGGTCGAGCGAATCCGGGGTCTCTCCGGGGAGTTCGAGATCGTCGCAGGCAATATCGCGACCGCCGAGGCGGCGGAAGCACTGATCGACGCCGGCGCTGATGCCGTCAAGGCGGGGATCGGACCTGGTAGCTCGTGCACGACCCGGATCGTCGCCGGGGTGGGTGTTCCGCAGATCACTGCCGTCTACGACATCGCCGAAGTCGCCTCGCGTCATGGGGTCCCGGTCATCGCCGACGGAGGGATCGCTTCGTCTGGGGACGTGGCCAAGGCGCTCGTTGCCGGTGCCGACACGGTCATGCTCGGCTCGTACTTCGCAGGCACAGACGAGGCTCCAGGAGACGTCATCTACTCGCAGGGCGAGCGTTACAAGGAATATCGCGGCATGGGCTCGATCGGCGCGATGAAGGCTCGTGGTTTCTCGAAAGACCGGTACTTCCAGGGCGACGTCGAGGACGTGGAGAAGCTCGTGCCCGAGGGGATCGAAGGCCGGGTGCCGTACAAGGGTGCGTTGAGCGGTGTTGTCCACCAGATCGTCGGCGGGGTTCGTCAGGCGATGGGCTACTGCGGCGCGCCGACGATCGAGGCGATGAAGCAGGCCCGGTTCGTCCGGATCACCGGGGCGGGGCTGCGCGAGTCGCACCCGCACGACATCACGATCACCAAGGACGCGCCCAATTACCGCCGGAGCTGAGGTCGTCCAGCTTCACCCGGAGCCCGCTCCGGAAGAGCGGCCGGTCCTCGTCATCGATCTCGGCGGCCAGTACGCCCAGCTGATCGCGCGCCGCGTCCGCGAGGCACGGGTGTACTCGGAGGTCGTCTCGCACCGCATCTCCGCGGCCGAGATCCGCGCGCGGCGGCCGGCCGCCCTGATCCTCTCCGGCGGTGGGGCCTCGGTGTACGCGGACGGCTCGCCGCACATCGACAAGGCGATCTACGAGCTCGGTGTTCCCACGCTCGGGATCTGTTACGGGATGCAGCTGATGGCGCTCGACCTCGGCGGCCGCGTCGATCGCACGGGGAGCTCCGAGTTCGGGAAGACCGAGCTCGAGGCCACAGGCGGCGGGCTCTTCGGCGACCTGCCCGCGGAGCAGACCGTGTGGATGTCCCACGGCGACTCCGTCGTCGAGCCGCCCGCCGGCGCTCAGGTCGTCGCCGGCTCGCCTGCGACCCCGATCGCCGCCTTCGAGGACGAGGCGCACGGGCGCTACGGCGTCCAGTTCCACCCCGAGGTCGTTCACACCCCGCACGGCCAGCAGGTGCTGAAGAACTTCCTCTACGAGCTTGCCGGGATCACCCCGTCCTGGACGCCTGCGGCCGTGATCGAGGAGCAGGTCGACCGGATCCGCGCAACGGTCGGCGGCGACAGAGTGCTCTGCGCCCTCTCCGGCGGAGTCGACAGCGCGGTGGCCGCGCTCCTCGTGCACAAGGCAATCGGCGACCAGCTCACGTGCGTCTTCGTCGACCACGGCTTCCTGCGCAAGGGCGAGGCCGAGCAGGTGGTGGAGGCGTTCGACGGCCACTTCCGGGTCCCGCTGGTGCACGTGGCGGCACAGGATCGCTTCCTCGCGAGGCTCGCCGGGATCAGTGAGCCGGAGGAGAAGCGCAAGCGCATCGGCGAGGAGTTCATCCGGGTCTTCGAGGAGGAGGCCCGCAAGCTCGGGGAGGACGCCCTGGCTCGTCCAGGGGACGCTCTATTCCGACGTGATCGAGTCGGGCGGGACCGACGGCGTCGCCTCCAAGATCAAGAGCCACCACAACGTGGGCGGCCTTCCCGCGGAGATGGAGATGAAGCTCGTCGAGCCGCTCCGGATGCTGTTCAAGGATGAGGTGCGCCGCGTCGGCGAGGAGCTCGGGATGCCCGAGCGGATGGTCTGGCGACAGCCGTTCCCCGGCCCCGGGCTCGCGATCCGGATCATCGGCGAGGTCACCGCCGAGCGGCTGGAGACGCTGCGCGAGGCCGACTCGATCCTGCAGGACGAGATCCGCCGGGCAGGTCTCTACCGCGGGCTCTGGCAGTCGTTCGCAGTGCTGCCCGCGATCCGATCGGTCGGCGTCCAGGGCGATTCGCGCACCTACGGCTATCCGATCGCGATCCGTGCAGTGACCTCCGACGACGCGATGACCGCCGACTGGGCGAGGCTCCCGTATGACCTCGTCGAGCTCGTCGCCTCGCGGATCGTGAACGAGATCCCGGCGGTGAACCGCGTCGTCCTGGATGTGACCTCCAAGCCTCCTGCGACGATCGAGTGGGAATGAAGGGCGCGGCCGCGATCGCCCTGCTCGCGCTCGTCTTCGCGGCCTCGGCGGGAGCGGCAACGCAGACGATCCGGGTGACCTCGGTCACGATCAAGATGTCGAGCCACGACATCGCCCCGAAAGGCACGAGCCGCGGCGACACGGTCACCTCCACGGACCGCCTCCTGAACGCGGCAGCCCAGTTCGGGCGGAAGAAGGGCTCGGTCGTCGGGGCCGACGCCGGCACCCTCACCTTCACGAGCCCCCACACCGCCACCTTCTCGGGCCGCACGAGGCTTCCCGGAGGCACCCTGATCCTGGCGGGGCCGGTGTACACCACCCAGGGCGGGAGCATCGTGATCCCCGTGGCCGGTGGAACCGGGAGCTTCGCGAACGTCCGCGGCACCCTCACCATCGCCCCCGGCAACCGCAGGGTGCTCAACACCTACCGTCTGATCCGGCCCGAAGCCGTGGCGCCGGTGGCCTGAGACCCTTCCCGCGCATCGCCCACTTCACCTTTCACCGCCGATGCGGCAGAATGCCCGCGTGCGTATTCCGCTAGGTGCCGTCGTGCTGGCCCCGCTTGCGCTCCTGTTCGTGGCGAACGCCCAGGCGCAACACGTCAGGATCGAGGTCACCTCGGTCACGACGCAGGCGAAGGCGAACGACCTCCCGCCGAAGGGCAAGCCGAACAAGGGCGACTCGATTGCGTTCAAGGACCTGCTCCTGAACAGGAAGAACCAGTTCGGCAAGGCGACCGGCAAGGCGGTCGCCTACGACAAGGGCACGCTCCTCTACACGAGCGCCACGCAGACGACGATGAGGGCGACGGCGATCTTCCCCGGTGTCGGCACGCTCCGGTTCGGCGGCGCCGTTCCGGACGAAGCACGGGGTGACCGTCCTGCCGGTCACGGGCGGCACCGGCGCGTTCAGGGGCGCGACGGGCACGGTCACGATCGGCTCGGGTGCGACGCGCGCCCCGAACGTCTACGACCTCGAGATGCCGCACGCATTCGACGTGCACGCAACCGGCGTGGCATAAGTGCGGCCGGGATGCTGGCTCTTGGGTCGAACGTCGTAAGGAGGCCCGCCGGCGCCTGGTGGGCGTCCCGGGATCGCGCCCTGCTCGCAAGGCGCGATCCCGGACAGCGTCGACTCAGACTGCGGCGCCTGCAGCGACCGGCGCCGGGGCGTCCGTCGGGACGGTCTGGATCGTCTGCAGGATCCGTCCGGCGATCTGGTAGGGATCGCCGAGCGAGTTCGGGCGGCGGTCCTCGAGGTAGCCCTTGTAGCCGTTCCTCACGAAGCTGTGCGGGACGCGGACCGAGGCACCGCGGTTTGCGACGCCGTAGTTGAACTTGTCGATCGACTGCGTCTCGTGGAGCCCGGTCAGCCGCATGTGGTTGTCGGGGCCGTAGACGGCGATGTGGTCGTCCTTCGCGTCGTCGAAAGCGGCCATCAACTTCTCGAAGTACTCCTTGCCGCCGACCTCGCGCATGTACTTCGTCGAGAAGTTCGCGTGCATTCCCGAGCCGTTCCAGTCGTGCTCGATCCCGAGCGGCTTCGGGTGGAAGTTCACGTCGACGCGGTATTTCTCGCAGAGGCGCAGCAGCATGTAGCGGGCGATCCACACCTCGTCCGCCGCGCGCTTGGAGCCCTTGCCGAAGATCTGGAACTCCCACTGGCCCTTCGCCACCTCGGCGTTGATGCCCTCGTGGTTGATCCCGGCGGCGAGGCAGAGGTCGAGGTGCTTGTCGACGATCTCGCGGGCGATCTCGCCGACGTTCTTGTAGCCGACGCCGGTGTAGTACTCGCCCTGGGGCAGCGGGAAGCCGTCGCGCGGGAAGCCGAGCGGACGGCCGTCGCGATAGAGGAAGTACTCCTGCTCGAAGCCGAACCACGTGTCGGGGTCGTCCGGGATCGTCGCCCGGCTGTTGCTCGGATGCGGCGAGTCGTCAGGCAGGAGCACCTCGCACATCACGAGCACGGAGTTCTCGCGCGCCGGGTCCGGGAACGCGGCGACCGGCTTCAGCATGCAGTCGGAGTCGCCGCCGTCGGCCTGGCGGGTCGAGCTGCCGTCGAAGCCCCACAGCGGGAGCTGCTCGAGGGTCGGCATCGAGTCGAAGTCCTTCACCTGCGTCTTTCCGCGGAGGTTCGGAACGGGCTCGTAACCGTCGAGCCAGATGTATTCGAGTTTGAACTTGCTCATTGACCGCTCCTCCATGGGCTCGTAAACACGAACTGTCTCGGAAAGACGAAAAGGCCTGAAGATCCCTCCCGGGGTCTTCAGGCCTCGTCGCCCTGCATCGTCCACGGGGACGCTGCAAATGGAACGTTAGCGACGGCGCGGCGGCGGCGTCAAACGCGAACCGGCGGGCGGCCCGGTCACGGCAGCGCCAGCGGCCGGTAGCGCCCGCGAACCTCGTCGACGAACGCCGCCAGGCTGTCCGCGAGGTCGGCATCGTCGATCTCGAGCACGTTCTCGGCGTTGCGCTCGCCGGAGCGGGAGAGGTTGAACGAGCCCGCGAAGACCGTGTCGTCGCAGACCGTCAGCTTCGCGTGCATGAAGTCGTGGACGTTGCCGGAGCCGTAGGGCGTGCTGAGCTTCGCGGTGAAAGTGTGCGGCGACCCGGTGCAGGAGCGGCACCTTCCAGCCGCCCTGTCCGGCGAGCCACTGGCGGGCGACGTCGTGCATCTGGGTGCCGTCCAGGCAGCCCGCGACGTCGATCCGGCCGGCGACGACGGCGCCTGCGAGCGCCCCGAGGACGGGCGGCGTCGTCAGCACCGGCGAGCAGACCCGCACGCGGCGCTTCGCGCACCCGATCGCCCGGCCCATGCGGTGGGAGAGAGCCTCGCCGTGGGCGGGCGTGAACCAGACGCGGACCCGTCGTGCCAGGTCGGGTCGACGTGACCGGTTCCCACCGACGTCCCCGCGTCGATCAGCTGCGCAAAGTCGCGGCGGAACTCGGCCGCGAGCGCCGGCGAGTCGACGATGACGATCACGTTCTCCTGCCTCGTCCAGGCATCGTCCGTCCAGTTCGTCGAGCCCGTCCAGACCGAGGCGTTGTCGCGGATCACGTACTTGTGGTGCATCAGATCGGGGACGCCCGCGATCGCGAACGCCTCGATCGGCAGCGACTCGATCAGCGTCTCGTCCGGCGAGGCCGGGGGTGGGACAGGCACCGGGTTCGCGTGGTCGACGTTGTAGGCGAGACGGACGCGAACGCCGCGCGCCGCCGCGCGGCGAATTGCGTTGCCCACGGCAGCCGCCGATTCGGGGCCGAGGTCGAAGTCGTACTGGGCCAGGTCGAGCGTTCGCTCGGCGCCGTCGAGGAAGCCCGCGATCGCCGCGGCGACATCGGTTGCCGGCTGGCCACCGTCGGTCAGAGTACGGATCGTGATGAACGGCTTCATCGAGCGGCTGGTCGCCGCCCGGATCGGCGGGACGTTCAACTTCTACCGTGACGGCGAACGCGCCGCACTGCTGCGCGAGCGGCTTGCCGCCTACCTCGAAGCGCGTGCGGGCGCGTCCGTGCTGCTCGTGGCCGAGGCTCCGGGCTACCGGGGAACGCGCGTCTCCGGGATCCCGCTGACCTCCGAGCGCCAGCTCGCCGGAACCGGGCCCGCCGAGGCGACCGCGACCGTGGTGCATGCGGCGCTCGGCGAGCTCGGCCTCGCCGACGACGTTCTGCTCTGGAACGTCGTCCCGACCCATCCGGGCGGCGAGCGCTCGAACCGGCCGCCCACGCGCGCCGAGATCGCGGCGGGCGTCCCGTTCGCGCTCGAGCTCGCGCGGGGACGGAGGGTCGTCCCGGTCGGGCGGATCGCCCAGGCGGCGCTCGGCGGCGCGTATGTGCGCCATCCGGCTCACGGCGGCTCGGCGGAGTTCCGCCGCGGGATCGCGGCGTTGCGGCTCCGTCCGCGGGAGCGGTGAGGCCGCCGGGTCCGACCCGGGTCGATCCTGGTACTCTTGGACGCGCGGCAGGACCTCTGCCGCTTGTTCGTGCGACGAAGACCTCTCTGATGAAGACCTACAGCGCCAAGCCCGGCGAGATCACACGCGACTGGTATGTCGTCGATGCCGACGGGCAGACCCTCGGCCGGCTGGCGACCCAGATCGCCGACCGGCTGCGCGGCAAGAACAAGCCGCAGTTCACGCCGCATGTGGACACGGGCGACTTCGTCGTCGTCGTGAACGCCGAGAAGATCGCGGTCACGGGCAACAAGCTCGACCAGAAGATCTACTACCGCCATTCGGGCTACCCGGGCGGGCTCAGGGAGCGGCCGCTGCGCGAGCAGCTGCAGCGCCGCCCGACCGAGGTGCTGCGCAAGGCGGTCAAGGGGATGCTTCCCCGCAACAAGCTCGGCCGCCAGCAGCTCACGAAGCTGAAGATCTACGCCGGCCCCGAGCATCCGCACACCGCGCAGGAGCCGAAGCCGTTCTGACGGCTAGGGTGTTCTGATGGCAACGGCTCAGTACATGGGAACCGGCAAGCGGAAGACGTCCGTGGCGCGCGTGATCCTCAGGCCCGGCGGCGGAGCCACCTGGATCAACGGCAAGCAGATCGACGCCTACTTCCCGCGGATGACCCACCGCAAGGCGATCATGTCGCCGCTCGAGACGACCGAGCTCGCCGGTCAGTACGACCTCCGGGTGCGCGTCCACGGCGGCGGCGCCTCCGGCCAGGCCGGCGCGATCCGCCACGGCATCGCCCGCGCGCTCGTCGAGATCAACCCGGACTTCCGCGTGCTGCTGAAGCGCCAGGGCTTCCTCACGAGGGACGCCCGCCAGGTCGAGCGCAAGAAGGCCGGCCTGCACAAGGCGCGCAAGGCGCCCAGTTCTCGAAGCGGTAAGCCGATCCCGCCGGACGGGCGGGTGGCTTTCGCCGTTCGGGCGAAGATGTTGCCGGTCTTTGTT